>CALUHC010000001.1 GCA_944320355.1 uncultured Prevotella sp.
TTTCCAACTGTTCACCTCCTTTTAACTTTTAATTTTTAACTTTTAACTTCCAATGGCTATCGTCCGCTAACTCCGGGCGACCGTTATGGAGCCTAACTCCCGTTAACTCCATGTAACTACTTGGCAAATTGCGGATATTCAATGATAATATACAGAAGAACAAAACGAAAAGATATATGAAATTAGTAAGACTGTTTTTACCACTATTGTGCCTCATGGCACTCGCCGGTTGCTCGTCGTACAGCACATCGGTTTACCTGCGTAACGATGCCGTGCTCGACACTGCGCTCCGCCAAGTGGAAGCATACGAGTACCGCATCCTGCCCAAAGACGAGCTTACCATCGTGGTGAGCACCACCGATCCGGCCTCGTCAGTGCCCTTCCACCGCAAGATAGGGCAGGGCAAGGATGCCGCTTCGACCCAAGGTCTCGACGGAGCGAAGCTGCTCAACTATCTCGTTGACAGTGAGGGATATATCGACTATCCCGTGCTGGGGCGGCTGTATGTGGCCGGACTAACCAACCGTGAGTGCGAGTCTCTGCTCCGC
Organism: uncultured Prevotella sp.; assembly: GCA_944320355.1. Taxonomy (GTDB): domain Bacteria; phylum Bacteroidota; class Bacteroidia; order Bacteroidales; family Bacteroidaceae; genus Prevotella. The sequence continues at coordinate 549 of CALUHC010000001.1, forward strand.
TCAAAGCTTCAGGGCTATCTCAGCGAGGTGCCTAACGTGACCGTGCGCACCGCCAACTTCAAGGTGAGTGTGCTCGGCGAGGTGGGAAGGCCTGGCACATATACCGTGGCCGACGAGCGTATGACCATATTCCAGGCTCTGGCCGAGGCCGGCGACATGACCCTCTTTGCCGACCGCGACGACGTGCAGCTGCTGCGCGAGGGAACCGACGGCAAGCGGCACGTGGTACATCTTGACCTGACAGAGGCCGACATAGCCCTCTCGCCATATTACTATATGCACCAGAACGACATTGTTTACGTGAAGCCCAAGAAGTCGCGCGTGTCGTCCAGCACCTTCAGCAGCAACGCCTCGATGTGGATAAGCCTCATGAGCCTGGCGTCAACCATAGCGTCTCTGGTCATAGTGGCAACGAATTAATTGAGAATGGATAATTGATAATTGAGAATGGCTGCGCCTTCCGCAACGGCTATTGGCCTCTAACCCCTTAGCGGAGTGAAACAGGGAGCCCTACCAAACCTCCCCAATGGGAGGCTTAGGCTGTGCGATTCATGAGACATTTGTCCTCTCACTCCTTAGCGGAGTGCAACGGAGCGATAACTTCTTCTAACTCCCTTTAACTCCTAAAAAACTCCCTTTAACTCCTAAAAGAAGCCTGAATGCAAGGCTATTGTCCTCTAACTTCCCAGCGGAGTGCAACGGAGCGATAACTTCTTCTGACTTCCTTTAACTTCAAAACAACACTCTATAAAGAATAATCATGAGCGAAAATCTGTTCAACGATACGCGCACGGCGGGACGGAAGCCAACCGACTACAAGGCCGTGGCCTTCGAGTACCTGCTACACTGGCCGGTCATCGTGGCCTGTCTCGTGGCCGCCATGGCGGCGGCCTACGTCTATCTGCGCTACCAGCCGCCTGTTTACAGCGTCAGCTCCACCGTGCTCATCAAGCAGGGAGAGAAGATGCGGTCGGTCTCTGCGTCGCAGATTGGCGGAATGCAAGACCTCGGCACCTTCTCCATGGCCAGCAACTTCGACAATGAGATAGAGGTGCTGCAGTCGTTCTCGCTGATAAAGAAGGTGGTGAGCCGGCTCAGCCTATACATCGATTACACCGAGGAACGGCCTTTCGGCTATGCCATTCCGGTTTACAACAATACGCCTGTGAGGGTATGGATGACCCCCGACGAGGCCGAGCGCCTGCCGTCGCCGCTCGCCGTCACGCTGGCTTGCGGGCAGAGCGGGGCAGTGACGGCTACGGTGAGCTATGCAATACGCAGCGAGAAGCATACACTCTCCAAGGCTTTCGGGCGTTTGCCCGCCGTGTTCGTCACGCCTGTCGGCACGCTCAGCCTGTCGGCTCCGCCCGACAGCATCGCGCCCAAGTGGCAGCCGGGGCGCACGGTGGTGGCCACGGTGACAAGTCCGTCGGCCATGGCCGCGAGCTACAAGGCGCGCCTCAGCGCTGCCCCCACGAGCGACTATACGTCGATAGTGTGCCTCGGGTTCAACGACACCGACATCAGCCGGGGCGAGGATTTCCTCACGGCACTCGTGGAACTATATAACAACGAGGCCAACGAGGACAAGAACCAGGTGGCCATACGCACCGCCGAATTCATCGATGAGCGCATCAGGGTGATAAACGAGGAACTGGGAACAACCGAGAGCGAGCTGGCCGAATACAAGCAACGGGCCGGTCTTACCGACCTTGATGCCGACGCGCAACTGGCCCTGCAAGGCAACTCGGAATACGACCAGAAGCGCGCCGACAACACCAACCAGCTGCGCCTCGTGCGCTATCTCTCCGACTATATAGACAACCCGGCCAACAAGAACGAGGTGATACCGGTCAACGTTGGCCTGACCGACGCCGCGCTGACCAACGTCATAACGCAATACAACGAGCTGATGGTGGAGCGCAAGCGGCTGCTGCGCACATCAAAGGAGACCAGCCCCGCCGTCATCAACCTCGACGTGGCCATTGCGGCCACGCGCTCCACAGTGCTCACCACCGTGGAGAGCGCTGAGAAGGCTCTGCTCATCACGCGCAACAATCTCGACATCGAGGCCGGAAAGTATCGCACACGCATCAGCAACGCGCCCCGCCAGGAACGCGAGCTGCGCGACATAAGCCGGCAGCAGGAGATAAAGGCCAACCTCTACCTTATGCTGTTGCAGAAGCGCGAGGAGAACGCCATAACGCTGGCGGCCAAGGCCAACAACGGCAGGGTGGTCGAAGAGCCGCGCGTGGCGGGACTCGTCGCGCCCAATTCGCGCAACATCTACATGATGGCTTTTATCCTCGGGTTGCTCTTTCCCGTGGGCGGCATCTGGCTGTCGCGCTCGCTCAAGTTCAAGATAGAGGGCAGAAAGGACGTTGAGCGTATGACCAATGTGCCCGTGGTGGGCGACATCCCGCGTGCCGACACGGCCCAAGGCTCGATAGTGATCAAGGAGAACAGCAACGAGGTTATGGAGGAAGTGTTCCGCAACTTGCGCACAAACGTACAGTACATGATGGAGGAAGACGGCAAGGTGGTGCTCTTCACATCGTCCACATCGGGTGAGGGCAAGAGCTTCAACGCCGCCAACCTCGCCCTCAGCCTTGCGTTCATGGAGAAGCGCACGGTCATCGTGGGCCTCGACATACGCAACCCCAGCCTCAACAGGATATTCGGCATAGACAGCAAGGCAGACGGCATCACGCGCTATCTCGCCTCGCCCGCCTCCACCGACCTGCTGTCGCTGTGCCGCCCCGTGGCTCTGTCGCCATTCCTCAGCGTGCTGCCCTGCGGCACCATTCCGCCAAATCCCACCGAGCTTGTGGCACGCAAGACACTCGACAAGGCCGTGGAGCAGCTGCGCCAACACTTCGACTACATCATCATTGACACCGCTCCCGTGGGCATGGTCACCGACACCCGGCTCATCATGCGCGTGGCCGACCTCTGCGTTTACGTCTGTCGTGCTGACTATACGCGCAAGAACGACTTCGAGCAGGTGAACGACCTGGCCGCCAGCGACAAGGTGCCGCCGCTCTGTGTGCTCATAAACGGCATCGACATGGACAAGCGCAAGAACGGCTATTACTACGGTTATGGCCGCTACGCCAAGTACGGCAAGTATGGCTACGGCCACAAATACGGCTACGGCGCAGGGCATTATGGCAAGTGAATGCCCGCATAGAGTGCAATCAGCCGCGGGGAGTCGGTTGGAGCCCGGCTTCATTGAGGGCATCGTGGGCTGCGGATATTCACGGCAAAAGCCATTGCCCGTTAACTCCAATAAAGGGAGAAGCGAGTGATAACTCCCGCTAACTCCGGCAGACTCCACACGTTTATGGCAAAGAAAAGCAGTAAAGGCAGGGGCTGATGGGAGCTGAGTCACGCACATCGAAGAGCATAAAGAACGCTCGCGTTGCCCTTTTCTATTATTTCGCGCAGCTGGTGTTGGGGCTCTTTTCGCGCAAGGCGTTCTTCGATCACCTTGGCAGCGAGATACTCGGACTCAACACCACGGCCTCCAATCTGCTCGGTTTCCTCTCGCTGGCAGAGCTGGGCGTGTCAACGTCAGTGTCCTATTTCCTCTACCGTCCGCTCTACGACGGTGACCGGCAGAAGCTCATCAAGCTCGTGTCGCTGCAGGGATGGATCTACAGGCGCGTGGCTTGGGCCATCATCGGGTGCTCCGTTGTCCTGCTGTTTTTCTTCCCACGCATCTTTGGCAAGTCGCCGTTGCCGCTGGTGTACGCCTACGCAACGTATGGTGTACTGCTGTTCGGCGCGTTGCTCGGCTATTTCGTCAACTACAAGCAGATAATCCTCTTTGCCGACCAGAAGGGATACAAGGTGCAGGAATATACCCAGGGCCTGACCATACTGAAGACCATAATCCAGATACTGGGCATAACCTACACCCCGTGGCCGTTCACCTTTTGGCTCGTGGCCGAGGCATTGGGGGCTGTTGCCGTGGCCGCCACCATATCATGGGTGCTGCGGCGCGAGTACCCATGGCTCAAGACACGCGTAGGCAGCGGTCGCGCCTATCTAAAAGAATATCCCGAGGTGCTGAAGAAGACGGGGCAGGTGTTCTTCCACAAGATAGGAACAGTGGTGCTCGGACAGTCGAGTCCGCTCGTGATATATGGCTTTACGAGTCTCACTACGGTCGCCCTCTATGGCAACTACATCGTGATAGTGTCAAAGGTGGCGGCGTTGATAGGCACTGTGTTCACCAGCACGGGGGCTGCCATAGGCAATCTCGTGGCGGGTGGTGACCGCGACCGCATAGTCAGGGTGTTCTGGGAGTTGTACGACTCGCGCCTCTGCATGGCCACGGCCGCGCTGCTCTGCCTTTTCCACCTCACCAATCCGTTCATCAACGTTTGGCTCGGCGCGGGCTATTGCCTCGCCAATCCCTTCCTGCTTCTGTACATCATCCTGACAAGCATCAGCATGACGCGCTCCACGGTAGATTCATACCTCAGTGCATACGGACTGTTCCGCGATGTCTGGGCGCCGCTCGCCGAGTCGGTGCTCAACGTGGGTTGCTCTGTGGCGCTGGGCTTCCTGTGGGGGCTCAACGGCATCATCATCGGCATAATCATAAGCCAGGTGTGCATCATAGGGCTGTGGAAGCCATTCTTCCTCTTCCGCTCCGGCTTCGGCCTGCCGCCCTCCGGTTTCTTCTTCCGCTCGGCTTTGCGCTACGCCGTCTCCGCCCTGCTGTTCGTGTTGTCGTCGTTTGTCTTTTCGTTCCTATCGTTGGGCAGCGTCACCACGCTCGGCTCATGGTTCAAGTCTGCCGTTATCGTTGGCCTGCTCTCGGTCGTCATGTCCGCCGCGGCCTACGCCGTGTTCCCCGGTTTTGTGGATTTTGTTTGTAGGATAAAGTCTTTAGTGAGAAACAGGGATGGCCGTAACTGATGTTTCCATAATCATTCCGCTATATAATGCAGAGCGTTATGTGGCTCTGACTCTCGACTCTATATGCTGTCAGACGAAGTCAGATGGCGTGGAAGTGATATTGATAGATGATGGGAGCACGGACAGATCATACAGTATTGTGAGTCAATATATAAGGCGTTATGGAGGGAACATAAGGTTCCGCCTGCTGAAAAATGACGGCAACGTTGGGCCCGGTGTGACTCGCAACAGGGGTGTTGATTGTGCCTCGGGCAAGTATCTGATGTTTGTTGATGCCGATGATATCCTGCATCCAACGGCGGTGGAGCGTATGTTTTGCGTTGCAGAAGAGCATGGGGCGGAAGTGGTGTGCTGTGGTTATCGTTGTGTGGATGGCTGTGGAAATGCCATAGGAGAATCAAAGTCCTGGTCAAATGAGCAGTTGACAGCGAAATTCTATCATTCAGAATCGGGTTTGTTGACAGTGGCAAAGTTTGTTTTTGGCGTACCTTGGTGTAAACTTTTACTCAGGTCTTTTATGGTTGACAATGGAATTTTATTTAGTCCGGCGTATCGTGAGGAGGATTTCTGCTGGTGGTCGGAATGTGGTTGTTTACTAAAACGACTGTACTTTCTTGATGAATACTGTTATTTTTATAGGGTTGCCGATGGTTCTTTGACACACAAATGCAATGAAGACAGATATATGTTGGAGCAACGTATTGTGAATTTTCGCCATCTGTATGATTTCTTATGTGTCAAAGGTTTGTTGGAACAAAAGGAAATACACATTGATTTGCAGCTGTTGACAACGTTTCTGATAAAGTTCTGCTTGTCATCGCGTCAGTTTAATATAAAAGAAAAGTATGAAAGATACAAAAACTTCCGTCATTGGCCATCTCGTTCAGTAAAAGAACGTATGTTTGCTTGCGTGTCGTTTAAGGACTATATAAACAACTTGCATTTTCTTTTACCTGATGTTTGTGGTTTTTTGCTGATGCTTTTTATATCGCAGATAAGACAGAAGAAACGTGCAAAGCCATTTATCTGCGAGTTGTAAGGTTTGTAATTCTATTGCTTATTGATTGATTTTGCATTATGGTGCAGGTGAAAACAGATGTGGTGGGCTACCATCAGGGAGCTGCTTCTCCCTTGTTACTCTCAATAGTGGTTTCCATATACAACATAAGGGAGGAAATAGGGCGTTGTCTTGATTCAATAGTCAGGGAGGTGGGTGATGCCGGAGTGGGCATCGGTAGATGTGCTGTTGGTTGACGACGGGTCAACAGACGGCACGGCCGATGTGGCTCGGGGGTATGCCGCCCGTCATGCTTTCATGGCCTATATGCGCAAGGAGAACGGCGGGGTGAGCACTGTCCGCAATTTCGGATTGCACCGTGCGGCGGGCAGGTTCGTTTGGTTTGTGGATGGCGACGATGAGTTGGCGGGCGGAGTCATCGGTAAGTTGCTGCCTTGTTTGGGCGATATCGATGCGCAGATGGTCACTTGCGATTTCGTGATATCCGAGGACGGAGAGGAGATTGTTTGCCGGAAGGGAGGCAAACTGCCTGCCGAAAGGCCTGTAACGGGGATTGACTATTTGTCTGTTTTGTGGACTGGCGCTGTGTGGGAGCACATATATTGCAGGCGGTTTCTGCTCGAAAACGGCCTCCTCTTCAAGGAAGGTCTGGTGCATGAAGACAATGAATTTGACATACGGGTATTTGGAACAGTGCGGCGGATAATCTATCAGGGCGTTGTGGCTTACAAATACCATAAAGACAATGCGCGTGTTTCGCTGTCTAAGGTCAAGTCGTTGAGAGATACTTGCAGCGTGTTTCCTCTTATAGATTCGTGTCGTTCCATGGAGCAGGCCACGGTCAGTGGCATCATTGCCTACCACGGGCGTTTGTTATGAATGTCATTCTGGCTTGCGATTATCCGTTGCTCAGCGCAGGTGACAAGCGCGAGTTTGAGCTTCGGTTTCGTGAAATGGGATCAAAGATAAGGTATTGTTATCTCCACAGTCACAGGCCACTCCATCGTGTGCAGGGTCTCCTTGTGGCAGTGCATCCGGTTTTTATGATTAGGGTGTGGATGCTCTTGCTCGGTGTCAAGCGTCGTTTAGCTATGTTTTCAAAGTAAACTTGTAGCCTTTGCGGCGTGCGTCAGCTTATAGTTTCGTGTCTGTGTTCACGGCGTTTCCAGCTGTGTCTCGTCACAGCCTGCACACCGTGTCGATTAGCCTCCGACTGTATCAAAAATCAAGGCGGTCGTTTTGCATTGCAAAACGCGCCGTTTCGCGTTCCAAAACGGCCTGTTTCGCACGCTAAAACGGGCCGTTTCAGAGGCCAAAACGGCCCGTTTTGTAACTCCACTGATTATCAATGAGTTACAGAGACGGTGCGAGCGACTCTCCATTTATCAAAAATCTAAGTTCCTTCTACTGCGTCATGCGATTGGAATATGCCTCCACGGCATTTCTATTGGTGGTCAAGCGCAGTCCGTTTATCAGAATTTTTACTTGGGCTTTTTATTGAGACAATAACTTTATGCGCTTGCTTTTCATCACCAACAATATGCCTCCGCTTGTGGATGGGGTGGGGGATTACACCTTCAACCTTGCGCGGGAGTTCGCTCGCCACGGGCACGATGTGGCCGTGGTGTGCCGCGAGGACAGCCGCATCAAGGCCGACTATGATGATATAAAGGTGTTCCCCGTGGTGCGGCGGTGGAATTTTTATGGGGTGAATGTAGTGAAAAAACTGTTGGATAAATTGGATGTTGATGTCGTATTGTTGCAGTATGTGCCACAAGGTTACCAGTCCAAAGGGCTTCCTTTTCCTTTGATACATCTTACGCGGATGTTGAATAGGCGTGGTGTGGGTCTGTTCACATTCTTTCATGAGGTTTATATTGGTTATTGTGGGGTGAATATTATACGGAATGTCGTTTCTGTTTGCATGGGTTTTATTGCTTCTCTGATAATGCGAAACAGTACTTGGGTGGCAACGAGTATAGGCCATTATGCAATGGTGATGTGCCGATTAGCCGGTTGGGAGAATGGTTGTGTACCTTTGATATCTATACCAAGCAATATCCCGGAATGCAGAATAGGAATGGAAAAGTTAGCTGAAGTCAGGTCGCAGGTAGCCCAGCCGGGTGAGTTTGTTGTTGCGTTTGTAGGACAGCGAGATTTGGGCTCTTGTTTGCAAGCTATAAGAGAACTGCTTGATGCGGGTAGGGATATTAAGGTACTTTTGGTTGGAAAGAATCGGTTATCAGATGATAATGGACTGGGAGACCGTGTGTTTCGAACAGGAATCCTGCCTTTGGAAGAATTGTGGGTTTACTTGAATGTGGCGGATTGCGTGGTTATTCCAGAACCATATGGTTCTGGATGTTCTTTCAAAAGTGGCTCGTTGATGGCGGCTTTGCGTGCTGGCAAGGCTGTTGTTACATGCAAAGGCTTTATGACCGATGGGCGCTTGGTTGACAAGGAGAATATTTGTTTTGTGGACGGCTGGTTCAGTGAGGGTTATAAGAAGTGTTTGGATTTGTTGGCTTCTGATGAGGATTTGAGGGTGCGTATAGGTCAAAATGCCCGTCGTTTGGTTGAGAACGTAAATTGGGGACAGACATATAATAGGTATATCAAGATAATGCAGCAGAATTGAAAATGGAGTTTACGGCATTTATATTGAAGTTGTTGAAGTTTCCTTTGCATTTCTTTTATACGGGAACGAAATATCTTGATTCTGTGAGTCGGTCTTTGTTGCCCTATTATACGGACGAAACAAATTTGCCAAATGTGGAATGTCTGGATAAGACAATAATCTGTATGTTTGACGGAAAGATAGCTCACGGTGGACTGGCGGATAGGTTGCATGGTATGGTTTCACTTTACCAGTATGCGAAGAGCAATGGATTCCGATTCAAAATCTTTCATGTCTGCCCTTTTAATCTATCGCAATTTTTGCAGCCGGCAACTTTTGATTGGGAGATTATGGCAGGTGATATAAATTATAATAATAAGATGAGCCGTCCGGTTTTTCTTGCTTCGAGTGATAACTTTCTGGAAAATCGTTTTCTTGAAAGGTATATGAGTAGGGTTTTCCATGGCTTTAGGCAATATCATGTTTACCCTTCGATAAAATTGGCAAAGTCAGAGTTCACGGAATTATATTCAGAGTTGTTCTGCCCATCGCCGATGTTGGCTGAGAAGATTAAGGACGTAATGGCGGATATAGGCGGCAATTACATTTCAATGTCATTCAGGTTTGTTGAATTATTAGGTGATTTCAAGGATAGTTTGCATAAAACTCTCGATGATGTCCACAAGAAGTTATTGATCGAGAAATGCTTGTGCGCTATAAAGGATGTAGAGAAGTTGAGCGTAAAGCATGAGCGAGTTGTTGTAACTTCTGATAGCATTACGTTTTTAGAAAGAGTTAAGCATCTTTCTAATGTTTATGTCATACCAGGCAAGTTAGGGCATGTAGATTATCAAAATGACATTGCGACGCATTTAAAGACATTCCTTGATTTTTATGTTATAGCCAATGCGGATGAGGTTTATATGGTACGTACCAAAGAAATGTACCGCAGTGGGTTCGCGGAATGTGCCTCTTTGGTGCATGGCAAGCCTTTTAAGGAATATGTGGTCAGCTGAATTTCTCGCGTAGTTCATGGACATTGTCCACAGTATTCTGTTTATGTTGCTTTTTTGATTATGGCTCGTGATGTAGCGATTGACGCGGCTAAGGGTATTGGTATATTCCTTGTTGTGCTGGGGCATCATCCATTCGCTTTCCGCGATTGCTTTTATTCGTTCCACATTCCGTTGTTCTTTGTGATTAGTGGATTCTTCTTTCGCGAGGAGAAGAGTTTAGTGGGGCGTGTCAAACCGCTTTTGGTGGCGTTCTTGTTTTATTACGTGTTGTCAGCGTTGAAAGCACTTGTAGTGGGAGTTTTGCAGGACGATGTTGTCGGGGCTGTCCGTGTTTGTCTTTCGGGTGAGCTTGCGGACGGTCCTATTTGGTTTCTGCTGGCCTTGGCGGAGGTGTGCCTGTTCGTTAAGGTTCTGTTTTGGTTGGTCAGGAATGATGCCTTACGTCTATTAATGTCTGTCGTGATTTTTGCTGTGGTTTGCCGCTTAGGGGCTTCCGTGTCGTTCAATCCTTTGTTCTTCTTTCAGGCAATGGCCATGCAGTTCTTTTACGTTTGTGGGTATTTTATGTATAATAAAACATTCCGGGGGGGGGGAATATACCATATAATATCTAATTTGAAAGAGCCGTATGCGGCAGTGGCAATGTTCTTGTTCCTTTTGTCGTTGGTTGTGTTTCGCTCTGATGTGGATGTCTTTCTCCTGCGGTTCGGCAATCCGTTGGACTTGGTGGTATCGGGCTTTGCCGGTACTTTGCTTGTCTTGATGTTCTGTAACGTTATGAGAAAGAAAGTGGGTTGGTTGGCCTCTGTGGGCAAATATTCGTTACATATAATGGGTTTGCACAAGCTGTTGATTTCTCCGCTCTATTCGTATGCCTTTATACCGATGGCAGGTTTGCTTGATAGTGGCGTTTCGGGTGAGGCCGTGTTTGGAAATCAGGCATTGGCGTTAGGGTCGGCTTTGCTTGTGACGGCAGTCTCATATTATTGGGGTGTGTTCATAACGCGGCATTGCCGTTTGTTCCGAGGGTAAAGTATATGGATGTGGTGTTTGCCATAAATGGCGATTTCGCCCGCTATGCGGCGGTGGCCATTGTCTCGTTGCTAAAGAGCACAACGGCCGAAGTGACAATTCATATCTTGTGTATGGGAGTGTCAGAAGGCGATATTGAAAAGCTGTGTTCCTTGTCAAAGGCTCATGGTGGCGAGGTAAAGGTGTATCGTTTGGGCGAAGACTGTTTAAGAGGGCTGTCTGATCCCGGGCATTACTCGTGGGCAACATACCTGCGGTTGCTGGTTGCGTCAGTGCTTGACGAACGGATATCCAAGGTGCTTTACTTAGATTCAGACTTGGTTGTTGCCGGTAATGTTGACCGTTTGTGGGCTGTTGACGTGAGTGGATTCTCGTTGGCGGCTGTCCACGACACAACTTTGTCATATCAGATAATAGAGAGTTACATCGGGTATGACTTCCGTCGGGAGGGCTATTTCAATGCCGGCGTATTGCTGATAAACCTTGATTATTGGCGTAAACACGGCGTTCAGGAACAGTTGATTGATTATCTGAAAGCCCATGACGTGCGTTTGAACGATCAGGATGCGCTCAACGCCGTGCTGCACGGCACGGTCAAGTTTGTCCATCCGCGCTGGAACTGCCACACAGGGTTCTTCTCTCTGCCTCCGCTGGTGGTGGGGGAGCAGCGCAAATATATAAAAGAAATGTGGCGCGGGGCGAGGATTGCCCATTTCACCGGTCCGGCAAAGCCGTGGTACAGGGAGTGCGTAAACCCTTACAAGAGGGTTTATCTAAAATACAAGCGAATGACCCCGTGGCGCAATGTGCCGCAGCGGCAGCTTGAAGGCAATGCTTTCCGCAGCGTGGTGATTGTGGTTCTGAGGCATTGCAAGAATATTGTGGCACGCCTGTTGTCATATACTTACCGATGAAAGATAAGGTAATCATATCCCATCCCACGGGCAACATGAACGTGAGGGCGGCAGTGCGCGCCCTGTATGGGGCGGGTATGCTCGACAGTTTCCATACGTGCGTGGCGTGCTTCGAGGGCGGTGTGGTCGATAGCATGGCGGCGTTGCCCGGCTTGGGCGAGCTGCGCAGGCGCAGGTTCGACGCGGAGTTGCGTCCATATACGCACACATATCCGTTGCGGGAGATGGGGCGGCAGGCGGCGATGAAGTTGGGGTTGGCGTGGCTGACGCGCCACGAGGCAGGCACATTCTGCATAGATCGCGTTTACGAGAGCGTGGACAGGCACGTGGCGCGGTATGTTAGGAGGCACGGCGGACAGGCCGCAGCCGTCTATGCATACGAGGACTGTGCCGCCGAGACGTTCCGTGCGGCCAAGAGCCGGGGCGCGGCCTGCCTCTATGACCTGCCCATCGGCTACTGGCGGGCCATGCACCGGATGCTCGACGCGGAGCGCGGGCGCAACCCGGAGTGGGCTGTGACGCTCGGAGGATTTGGCGACTCGGAGGAAAAGTTGCGCCGGAAGGACACCGAACTGGCCATGGCCGACAGGATATTCGTGGCCAGCACATTCACCAAGAGTACACTGGAAGAATATCCGGGAGGGTTGGCCGACGTGGAGGTGATACCATACGGATTTCCAGTGGTGAATGTCGGCAGGCTCTACCGCCCATTCAGTGGGCGGCGGATAAAGGCTCTCTTCGTGGGCGGACTGTCGCAGCGCAAGGGGCTTTCATACCTGTTCGATGCCGCCGGTGAGTTCCGCCGTGAGATAGAACTCACCGTGGTGGGGCGTGGCGACGCTGTCCGTTGTCCGGCGTTGGCCCGTGCGCTGGGTGCCGTCAGATACATACCTTCGCTGCCCCATGCCGAGGTGCTGAGGCTCATGGCCGCGAGCGATGTGCTTGTGTTCCCCTCGCTGTTCGAGGGCTTCGGCCTCGTGGTCACGGAGGCCATGTCGCAAGGCACGCCCGTGGTCACCACCGAGCGCACCTGCGGTCCCGACATCATCACCCACGGGCGCGACGGTTGGATTGTGCCTGCGGGGCAGTCGGAGCCGCTCAAGGAACTTTTTGCCCGCTTTGCTGCCTCACCAGATATGCTTCAGAAGGCTGGGCGCGAGGCCATGGCCACGGCATCGCGCCGCCCGTGGGCGCGGTATGAGGAGGAACTGAGGGAGAAGTTAAAAGTTAAAGATTAAAAATTAAAAGTTAAAAAAGTGCCTGCGGGCGGTCTAAAGAGCTCATTAGACGCGTATTTCGCCGCTCTTTCCCATCTCCGGCGGCAGGCAAGCGGCGTTAACATTTTTATGTTAAAGATGACGGTAAATGCCATCTCGGCTAACAATCTGATATTCAGTGTGTTGCAAAACGTGTCGTTTTGCCTTGCGGAACGGCGCATTTTAGAGGCTGAAACGACCCATATCGCGCTGCAAAGCGTGCTGTTTCAGAGCGCGATATGGCACATACGAGAAATCAAGGAAATAGCGGTTGCTTTTTAGTTGCATATTTGCAAGTAAGGGCATACGACCTGCATTGATATAGAAAGAATATGAGTTTACAAACCATCAAGCCGTGGAAGGTGGGCCGCGAGGCTTCCCATTGTAGCAATATACCAGGCGCAGCGGCTCCTTCCCCACGGGGGATGGCGGGGGGAGAGGCTTCTTCTCTTTCCCTTGACCCTCTCTATCCGTATTGCCTCGGGGCGGTGTGGCTCTACGTTGTGCTGCTCGTCTTTGAGGGGGCGCTGCGCAAGTGGCTGCTGCCTTCGCTCGCCACGCCGCTGCTTCTTGTGCGTGAGCCTATCGTGGTGTGGCTCGTTTGCGTGGCATTGGCCAGGGGGTGGATAGGCTACGGGTGGGTAAAGGCGATGATGTTCGTGGCCACGCTGTCGCTCGTGTTGTCGCTGCTGTTCGGCCACCACAACGTGCTCGTGGCTCTGTACGGCTGGCGCATCTATTTCTTCCACTTCCCCATGATGTTCGTCATGGGTCGTTTGCTCTCTCGGCGCGAGCTGTTGCGCGTGTGCCGCTTCTTCGTCTGGCTGTCCGTTCCCATGACCATGCTCATCGTTGTGCAGTTCTATTCGCCGCAAGATGCGTGGGTCAACATCGGCGTGGGCGGTGAAGGCACGGCGGGATTTGCCGGGGCGGCCGGTTTCATGCGCCCCCCCGGCACGTTCTCCTTCACTTCCGGCTACGTTGCTTTCCAGTCTGTCGTGGGCTGTGTGCTGCTCTATTATCTTGTGGCCAATGGCAGTCTGGCTGCGGGCAGTCGCTTGCCTCGCTGGCTTTTGGCCGTGGCGTTGGTGTGCTACGTGGTGGCCATCCCCACATCCATATCGCGAACAAACTTCTTTCAGACCGCAGTGTTCCTTGCGTTCCTGCTCTCGGCGGCAGTGTTCAGCAGCCATTATCGTGCGCAGGCGGTGCGTTTTGTCGTTGTCGGGGTGGTGGCTGTGGCTTTATTGGCGGCTTCCGGGTTGCTGGAAACCAACGTAGAGGTGTTTGCCGCACGCTTTGAGGGAGCCAACGAGGCCGAAGGCGGCGTTGAGGGAGTGCTGCTCGACCGCTATCTTGGCGGGCTTATCGGGGCTCTTGTCGCTGCAGACATACCGCTGCTCGGCTACGGGCTGGGCATCGGCACCAACGTTGGCGCAAGGCTGATGGGCGGCAATATGTATTCGTTCGGATTCAACGGCGAGGTGGAATGGCAACGCATAGTGGGCGAGTGTGGCTTTGTGCTCGGTGTGACCATCATCCTCATGCGCCTGCTCTTCGGCCTGAAGATGCTGCAAAAGGCGTGGCTGCGCCTGCGCGATGATGCTGACCTGCTGCCGTGGATGCTTGCGGCGGGCATGATATTGTGCGTGCCGCAAGGGCAGTGGGGCATACCCACCAACCTCGGCTTCTGCGTGCTGCTGGGCGGCATGACGCTCGCCGCCATAAGGACCACGGGCGCAGGCGAGGTAACGTCAACAGCTTCTCGCCAACAAACTGCATAAATGAGCAAGAGGAGAAAGTGAAAGTCAACTACTATTTCAGGAATCCGCGTGTTGGATATTCCATCCATGCCGTGTTCAACACTGTCATAGGTGGCGTGGCGCAGTGTGCGGATGTCTGCACAACGTGTATGCCGTCGCCGCGCGCCGGGCTGCCGTCGATAGTGCGCAACAGCATCTACGCTTTCCGTCACCAACGCAAAGGATGGGTGAACCACGTCACCGGAGATGTATATTACTTGCTCTCTGCCCTGCGGGGCAGCCGCACCGTGGTGACCGTACACGACATAATGTACTACCACTGTCTGCGCGGCGTTAAGAAGCGGCTGTGGAAGTGGCTCTACATACGTCCGCTGAGGCGTGCCGCCTGCGTGACCTTCATATCCGACTTTGCCCGCCGTCAGGTGGAGGAGGTGATGCCGCTGCCTGCCGATAGGGTGGTGGTGATACCAAACCCCGTCAGTCCGCGCTATCGCTTCGAACCAAAGGAGTTCAACGCGGAGCGTCCGCAAATATTGCATATAGGCACCATGGAGCGCAAGAACCTGCGCCGCATCATACTCGCGCTGTGCGGCCTGTCCTGCCATCTCAGGATAATAGGCCGCCCGGACGACGAAACGCTGAGACTGCTCGGCAATTGTGGCACAGACTACTCCGTGGCCTGCGACCTCACCGACGAGCAGATGGCCGACGAGTATCGCCGAGCCGACATGGTGAGCTTCGCCTCGCTGGCCGAAGGTTTCGGAATGCCCATCATAGAGGGGCAGGCCACGGGGCGCGTGGTGGTCACCTCGGCACTTCCCCCTATGAATGAGGTGGCCGGCGGCGGGGCGGTGCTTGTTGATCCGCTCTCGGTGGAATCGATAAGGCATGGCTTCCTTGCTGCCATGCGTGATGCGGAGCTTCGCCGCAGGCTGATAGCCATTGGGCGAGCCAACGTGGAACGTTTCAGCGCGGAGACTATAGCGGCACAGTATGTCGCCCTGTATCGGCGGGTGTTCAGCGATGCCCGATGACGGGGCAGATATAAATTATATGAATATCCGCAAGTTGCCAAGTAGTTACATGGAGTTAACGGGAGTTAGGCTCCATAACGGTCGCCCGGAGTTAGCGGACGATAGCCATTGGAAGTTAAAAGTTAAAAATTAAAAGTTAAAAGGAGGTGAACAGTTGGAAA
>CALUHC010000002.1 GCA_944320355.1 uncultured Prevotella sp.
TGCCAGCGGCATCTTGTCTGCCGCTTTGTCTCGACGTAGCCCGCTACGCCTTCGACAAAGGCGACTGCCAATCTGCACGCCGGCAAGACGAAATCACTTTGGACTCTAATGACCGATTTGGGTTGAAGGCGTTCCACTTGTCCCCTCCTTTTCCAAAGGAGGGGCAGGGGGTGGTTTGTCAAAATAGTCTGACACACAATACATTTAATCATAGATTATGGCATTATTCCACAAACCACCCCCGCCCCTCCTTTGGAAAAGGAGGTGGCAAGTGAAGCGCTTTCAAAAACAATTTGGCAACTTGCGGACATTCATTTTGATAAAATCAAAACGGATTCTAAGTTTCGGCTGGCCTCCCGTTGTTGCGCGGGTGTGCTCCAGCCATGCCGTGCTCCGGCGCAGGCGGTCTTGCTGTCCGCAGGGCCTTGTTCCTTGCGTTTTATATTCTTTAACTCCGCAGCGGGTTGCTTTTTGAAGGAAATTGGTTAGTTTTGCAGATAATTAGACAGCGCTCGGGAGGATGGAGGCGGGGCTTCCGTAATCCCGGGGGTGTTGTCGTTGCATACAGTAAATACAATGCGGACTTAACAAATACTTTTGTAGCCGATGAAGATTGGACTTTTTATTCCATGCTATGTCGACGCGCTGTTCCCTCATGTGGGCGTGGCGACATATAAGTTGCTGGCAAGCCTGGGCCTCGACGTGAGCTATCCCGAGGGCCAGACGTGCTGCGGCCAGCCCATGGGCAACGCCGGCTTTGAGCGGATGGCCGAGGGCCTGGCCACGAAGATGGACGAGCTGTTCGACGGTTTCGACTATGTGGTGGCTCCGTCGGCCAGTTGTGCCGCTTACGTGAAGCTCAACTATCCACACATACTGAAGGGCAGGCACGAGTGCCTCACGTCGAAGAAGATAATGGACGTGGTGGAGTTCCTGCACGACGTGGTGCAGGTCAAGGAGCTGCCGGCGCGCTTTCCCCACGTGGTCAGCGTGCACAACTCGTGCCACGGCGTGCGCGAGCTGGGCCTGTCGTCGCCGAGCGAGCGCAACATCCCGCCCTACTCTAAGGTGAAAGACCTGCTCTCGCTCGTGGAGGGCATAACCATACGCGAGCCGGAGCGCGTCGATGAGTGCTGCGGCTTCGGCGGAATGTTCTCGGTGGAAGAGCCGGACGTGTCGGTGCGCATGGGCACAGACAAGATAAAGAGGCATATAGCCACGGGGGCGGAATACGTGACCGGCCCCGACAGCTCGTGCCTGATGCACATGCAGGGCATAGCCCGCAGGCAGGGATTGCCCATCAAGTTCGTTCACGTAGTCGAAATATTATCAGCAGGTCTATGAGCACATTACATTCAAAAGCCGCCGGGCGGTTCCTCGCCGATGCCGACAAGGTGACATGGCACGACGACACTTTCTACGCGCTGCGCCAGAAGCGTGACTCCATGGCGCGCGGCCTCGATGAGTGGGAGCGGCTGCGCGATGCCGCCAGCGACATAAAGCGGCACACGCTGACCCACCTGGCCGACTATCTGGAACGCTTCGCCGACAATGCCGCGAAGAACGGCGTGACCGTGCACTGGGCCAAGGACGCGGCGGAGTTCAACTCGATAGTGCTCTCCATACTCCGCGACCACGGGGTGAAGAAGATGGTGAAGAGCAAGTCGATGCTCACCGAGGAGTGCGAGATGAACCCCTACCTGGAGCGCAACGGCATAGAGGTGGTGGAGACAGACCTCGGCGAGCGCATACTGCAACTGATGCACCTCAAGCCCAGCCACATCGTTGTGCCGGCCACGCACATACCAAAGGAGGACGTGGGCCGCCTCTTTGAGCGCGAGCTGGGCAGCGAGAAGGGCAACTGTGACCCCACATATCTCACCTACCAGGCGCGCCTCAGCCTGCGCAACGAGTTCCTCACTGCGGGCGCGGGCATGACGGGCGGCAACTTCGGAGTGGCCGAGACGGGCGAGATAGTGGTGTGCACCAACGAGGGAAACGCCGATATGTCAACCTCCGTTCCCAAGCTCCACATAGCCGCCATGGGCATAGAGAAGATGATACCCGACCGCCGTTCGCTGGCCGTGTTCCAGCGGTTGCTCTGCCGCAGCGCCACGGGCCAGCCCACAACCACCTTCACCTCGCACTTTGCCAAGGCGAGGCCGGGCGGCGAGATGCACGTCATACTCGTGGACAACGGCCGGAGCGACATACTGGCCAACCCCGAACACTGGGAGACTCTGAAGTGTCTGCGCTGCGGGGCGTGCATGAACACCTGCCCGGTATATCGCCGCAGCGGAGGCTATTCGTACACGTATTTCATTCCAGGACCCATCGGCATCAACCTCGGCATGGCCCACGACGCGGCACGCTACAGCGACAACGTGAGCGCCTGCTCGCTCTGCTGCTCGTGCGACAACGTGTGCCCGGCCAAGGTGAACCTGTCGGAACAGATATACCTATGGCGGCAGAAGCTCGACAGCATAGGCCGCGCCAACCAGGAAAAGAAGTGGATGAGCCGCGGCATGAAGGTGGTGTTCGACCACAAGGCGCTCTACGACACCGCGCTAAAGTTCGCCCCGCTGGTGAACCACGCGCCTCGCTTCGCCGTCTACAACGGCCTCAACGCCTGGGGCAAGGGGCGCGAGCTGCCCGTGTTCGCAAAGGAATCGTTTCATGAAATGTGGAAGAAAGGAAAGGTGAAATGAGCAGGAAAGAAGACTTTTTGGCCAAGATAGGGGCCTCGGTGCGCGACGCTTACGATATGCCCGACCTCAGTGCGCTCACCGGGACGACATACGCCGACCCGCTGGAGCGGTTCCGCGAGGAGTGCAAGGTGGCCGGAGCCGCCGTCGTGGATGCCGCCCCGGGCGAGAGCCTCGACGACATTGTTAGCCGCGCATACCCCGATGCCAAGGTGATAGCGTCGAACATGGAGGGGCTGACCATAGCCTCGAAGAACCCGGACACCGTGGCCGGGGCGCAGGAACTCAACGGGACAGACGTAGGAGTGGTGCGCGGCGAGATAGGCGTGGCAGAGAACGCCTGCGTGTGGGTGCCGCAGCAGATGAAGGAACGCGCCGTATGCTTCATCTCCGAGTATCTCGTCATTGTGCTCGACCGCCGCAACATTGTCAGCAATATGCACGAGGCATACGCCCGTATAGGCACCAACGACTACGGTTATGGCTGCTTCATCAGCGGCCCTTCAAAGACTGCTGACATTGCCCAGGCCCTCGTCATGGGGGCGCAGGCCGCCCGCGGTGTCACCGTGGTGCTGGTCTGACGGCCAGGCCGGGTCAGCCCGGCAATCCAAAAGGTGAAAAAAGCATCCTTAAACCCCAATCGGCCATCAGGCCGCCAAGGATGTGCTTTTGTTCCTTTTCAGGCTTTCCAAGTGATTCCGTTCTGCCAGCGGCATCTTGTCTGCCGCTTTGTCTTGACGTAGTCCGCTACGCATTAGACAAAGGCGACAGCCAATCTGCACGCAGGCAGAGCGAAATCACTTTGGCCTATAATGCCCGATTTGGGTTGAAAGTAAAAATGTTAAGGGGTAAAAAAGGTAAAAGACGTGCGTAAGGAGCACGGCGGCACGATGCAAAAGCTATCGTCTGAACTCCTGCAACTCATGAACTCCAGACTGCCGGGCATCTGTATGCCCTCCTGTCTCCCGCTTCCCCCTCTGTGGGGAAGCTACTGGACGGCCAGGCACAGCAACCTCCTCTCCACAGGGGAGGGATGGTTGGGGCTTCTATTGTCCTTTAACTTCTTAGCGGAACGAAGTGGAGCGATAACTTCTTCTGACTCCCTTTAACTTCTGAAAAGCATCTGTCTGCACTCCTGTTTCCCGCCTTCTGTCTCCTTGCCGGCATTTGTTAATTTAGACCAACGGCGCGGCTTCAACTGTTAAAAATATAATTATGCTTTTAACTTTGGTCGAAAACTTTTAGTTTTGAAATATTTTTGGCGTAACTTTGCAAGCCAATACATTTATATATATAATAGTAAGGATGATGAAGTTTCACCATATCGTGATGGTGGCAGCGCTTGGATGTTCGCTTTCTTCCTGCTTTAAGGAAGAGCCAGCCAACGCGGAGTGCGACATCGAGGCTGCATGGATTCACACGGATAATCCGTTGGATATGTTCTACAACGTCACGGACACACTGCAGAGAGTGCTGTACACGGACAACCTGATAACCTTCGACGTGAAGCCGGGAGTGGACATCACGTCTCTCGCGCCGATGTTCAAGATAACGCCCGGGGCGACAATCGTTCCTGCAAGTGGCTCCGTGCAGGACTTCAGCAATGGCGCGGTGCACTATAAAGTCACGTCAGAGGACGGCGAGTGGTCGCGGGATTACTATGTGTTTTTTAATATCGCGACGCCTCCGACTGACACTATTCGTTTCTCTTTTGAGGATTATTACATAAATCCTTATTATATATGGAACGACAGTCGCTATCGTTGGGACACTGGCAATGCAGGATATAACCTGACAGGCATGGCGAACGAATTGGATGAGAATGGCAATTTATATACTATTCCTGATAAATTCCCCTCAATTCCTGCGGATGGTTACAGCGGGCGTGGTGTTAAGCTTACCACTATGGACACAGGCTTTTTCGGTTTAACCAAAGGCATGAGAATTGCTGCCGGAAATCTCTTCATAGGCTCGTTCGACGCCTCGGTGGCCATGAGAGACGCGCGCTCTGCCACACTCTTTGGCCAGCCATACACCGGCACCAAGCAGCCTTATAAGATCCGTGGTTACTATAAGTTTGAGCGCGGAGCCAGCTATCAGGACGAGAACGGCAATATAGATGACAGCAAGCAAGACGAGGCCGACATCTACGCGGTGTTCTACCGCAACCACGACGAGGCTGGAAACGTGGTCACGCTCGATGGCGACGATGTGAAGACGAGCCAGTATATAGTTGGCATGGCGCAGGTGACTGACATAGTGCCCACCGACGAGTGGACGCAGTTTGAGGCCGAGTTTGACTTCAGCAGCGCCATAGACCGGACTCTGCTCTCCAACCGCGGCTACAGCCTCGCCATAGTTTTCTCTTCGAGTGTGGAGGGCGCTTACTTCCGTGGTGCCATCGGCAGCACTCTGATGATAGACGAAGTGGAATTCATAAGCACAGACATTCAGGAATGACAATGAAGAAAACGATATTGGCCGCGCTCGCCTTCGTGGCGGCGGCAGTGCCGGCAATGGGCTTCAACTTCAGTATGCCCGACAGCGTTAACTATACCATAAGGCTGGGCTATAGCATCGGCGGCACTATGCCGATAGGTATGCCGGCCACCATCCGAGGCATGAACTCTTACAAACCGCAGTCAAACCTCATGTTGGCCATCGACGGGCAGAAGGATATGTGGGGGCGTTGGGGCATAATGGTCGGCCTGAAACTGGAGAACAAAGGCATGGAGGCAGATGCCACCGTGAAGAATTACAAGACCGCGATAGTGCAGGGTGGCAGCCGTCTGAGCGGCTATTACACCGGCAACAACGTCATACGCACCGAGGGCTGGCTCGTCACGCTGCCCGTCCGCGCCACATACGCCATCAACAAAAACCTGCTGGTGCGCCTTGGCCCGTATGTCTCGTATGTGCTCACGCACAGCTTCGACGGCTACGTTTACAACGGATATCTGCGCGAGGGCGACCCTACCGGCACAAAAATAGAGATGGGTGACGACGAGGAGAGCGGCGCAACGTTCGACTTCTCGGACGATATGAGGCGCTTCCAGTTCGGTATTGACGCCGGCATAGACTGGAACATCTTCAGCCGTTGGGGCATATATGCCGACCTCTCGTGGGGTTTAACCGGAATATTCAAGAAGGATTTTGACACCATAGAGCAGACTCTCTATCCTATCTATGGCACTGTTGGGATAACATATAAACTAAAATAATAAGACAGGTATAACAAAAAAGAAAAAGCAAGAATGAAAAAGTTTTTTACTATGGCGGCTATCGCCATGGCCGCGTTCACCGCCAATGCCACGGACTATACGGACGAATTGACCGTGACACTCAACGGAAAGCCGATTTCCACTTCAGAGTCAACAATCTCTGTTGACCAAAATGACAATGGCACTTATCTTTTGCAGTTGAGGAATTTCATTCTCTCTGCAGGAGGGTCAACATTACCGATAGGTAACATTATTGTTGACAATGTGCAGGGCTTCGAAAGTTCTGACGGCTCCACTGTGCTTACCACTTCGCAGGTAATAGCTATTACGGGTGGTGCAATGGACAATATGCTTTCTTCCGTTCCTGTAGATATCAGAGGAGAAATCAGGGAAGGCAAGCTGTTCGCTATTATTGACATTGACATGATGGCCACCTTGGGGCAGACCATCAACGTGCAGTTTGGCGATGGTGGTTATCAGATAGGCAACTCTGGATTCGAGGAGTTCCACACTGCGACTCTCGCCAATCCGACAGACCCGACTGCTCCTGCCACGAGCGATGAGCCGGATCACTGGCATTCTTTCATGAGCGCATCAAGCTATCAGGCCGACGGGACACAGAATCCTGTTATCGCATATTTGGCAGGATACTCACCTCATACGTTCATCAGTGACAGCATCCGCCCGGGTTCAACCGGTACTCAGAGCGTGTTGTTGACTTCCGTTGATTTATGGATTGCCATAGCCAATGGCACAATAACAACGGGAAGGCTCAATGCCGGTTCTACAACAGCCGCAGACTTGCTTAACCACTCGTGGAACGCCATCGATTCCGTCGGCGTTGATGACAACGGCGATCCTTTCTACGCAACGCTTAACGGTCGCCCCGACAGCCTCGCTGTATGGGTGAAGTTCATACAGGGAACACCAAACGCTGAGCATCCATACGCCACTGTGAGCGCTATCATTAACGATGGCACGTACTATCAAGATCCCGAGGACAAGGAGTACACTAACGTTGTGGCCAAGGCCGCAAATCCGACTATTGAGACCAATGGCGGACAGTGGCAGAGGATAGTCGCTCCGTTCGATTATGCCACTTACGAGGAAAACAACGCCGAGGGCAAGGTTATACTTGTTACTATTTCAACCAACGCAGACCCGGGCGCAGGAAGTACGGATTCGCTTTATGTCGATGACTTCGAGCTGATTTACAACGGCGAGGTAACGGGAATCAGCGTCAAGGGGCAGGCCATCGAGGAGTTCGACCCGGCAACGGCTGAATATACTGTGGCCATAGACGGCGATGATGCCGACGTTACGGCAGACGACATCGCCGTGGCCACCAACGCGCAGGGCGCAAAGGTGTTCATGGACTTTGCCGACGCTGCCGAGGCTGAGAGCGGAAACGATGTCACCATCACCGTGATGTCGGCCGACCTCAAGACAAGCTCCACTTACGTGGTCAAGACCCGCAGCAAGGGCTTCCTTGACGGAATAGAGAATGTGGCCGCCGACAGCAGCGAGGTAGAGGCCATCTATAACCTCAGCGGACAGCGCGTGGAGAACCCCGTTAAGGGTCAGGTTTACATAACCAAATATACCGACGGCAAGACCGTTAAGACCATCATGAAGTAATTCCCTTGCGGAAACAGGCGTGGAGGGCGACTCTCAAAACAAGCCGCCCTCCACTCATTAAAATCATAAACAAGTTTAATTTGAAAAAATAAAAGCGTATGAAGAAACTCTTTACTTTGGCAGCCCTTGCCATGGCCGCACTCACCGCCACGGCAAAGGATTATACTGATCAGTTGAGTGTTACGGTCGATGGTTCTCCTTTGGGCCAACCGGAAGAATCTACTATTAAGGTTAATAGAAATGACGATGGCACCTATCAGTTGAGTTTGGAGGACTTCTCTCTGATGTTTGGTGTGTTGAAGGTTGGAACAATTGTCGTGGATAATGTTGCGGCAGTTGAGAAAAACGGTGCAACTGTGCTTGCTTCGTCACAGTCAATAAATATAGAGGAAGGAAGCTTTGGAAGTGATGCGATAGGGCCTGGCTTAGGTATTGTTCCTGTAAATGTGAAGGCCGAAATCCGTGATGACAAATTGTTCTCACTCATAGATATCAATATGCCGTCTCCGTTAAATATGTTCATTAATGTGCAATTTGGTGAGAGCACAGGCTATCAAATTCCCAATTCTGGCTTCGAGGAGTTCCATACGGCGACCTATGTTGATGGAGATAAATCATATTCAAGTGATGAGCCTAATGCTTGGCATTCATTTAATAGTGGTAAAGCAACCAATTCGTGGTTCGCTGTGGCATTGGAGCATGGCAGTACTTCAGAGTCATCAGAAACTCGTCCGGGCTCGACAGGAAGTAAAAGCGTGAAGATTGAATCGGCACGTTACAAGGCATTGGGAATAATACCTGTCAGTGCGAATGGAACTATGACCACAGGCCGTATGCAGGCTGGAGATGCAACCCCAACAAATCCTGCGAACTGTGCTTTCATGGATATGTCTTTGACCGATGTTGACGGCAACGGAGATCCGTTCTATACTGTGCTTAACGGAATGCCCGATTCATTGACCGTATGGGTGAAATATAAGCAGGGGCAGGAGAATGCGGATTATCCTTATGCCACGGTAAGCGCGGTTATAACGGACGGCACATATTATCAAGACCCCGAAGATCCGGATGTGACATATAACAATGTGGTTGCTAAAGCTCAGGATAAAGAGATTGAGAGCAAAGACTTCACATGGCAGCGTGTTTCTATTCCGTTCGATTACGCTACTTACGCATCCAACAATGCGGAAGGCAAGGCTCTGCTTGTCACTATATCCACCAATGCCCAGCCCGGTGTTGGCAGTCGTGATGCAAACAACCCCGATGTGCTTTATGTTGACGACATCGCCTTGGTTTACAACTCCAAGCTGGCTTCGCTCAGCGTGAAGGGCAGCGAGATAAGCGGCTTCGATGAGGATGTGCTGGAATATACCGTGGATCAAGTGATAACAGCCGGCGACATTGAGGCCGTTGCCAACGGCAAGGGTGCATCGGTGTTTGTCACCGACGTTTACGGCGACGGCACGGAGTTCACCGTAACCGTGGTGGCCAACGACCTGCTCAACAGCACCACCTACACTATCCACGCCCCTATCGCCAAGACCATTCCCGCCACGGGTCTTGCCTCGTTCAGCGCAAAGACCAACGTGACTGTGCCCGAAGGCGTTACCGTCTGCACGGCCAAGATAAACGACGACGAGACCGAGGTTCTGCTCAACACAGTAGAGGCCGACGTGATTCCCGCCAACACCGGCGTGCTGATATGGCACAAGGACGGAGGTGACTTTACATTCAGCGCAACGGAAACTTCTGCCAATGAATCGCTCTTCACTGAGAATGATCTTATCCCGACATCCGTAGATGCCCACGCAACTGTTCCTGCCAGCGGCGTGTTCTACGCCCTCAACAACGCTGTGCTTGAGTTTGGCAAGCTGCAGAACGGCATCACCCTTGGCGGTCACCTGGCTTACCTCGCCGCCCCTGTAGATGCCACGACGGGCGAGGCCAAGGCCCTCCGCGTGGTGTTCGATGAGCTGACCGGCATCACTGAGGTCAGTGCCACCGAGACCGAGGGCGACGGTGCTTATTACACCCTGCAAGGCATAAAGGTGGAGAAACCAGGCAAGGGACTCTACATTCATAACGGAAAGAAAGTGATTATCAAATAAAAATAACAAACCAATAAAAGCGTAATGACATGACAATGAAGAAAGTATATGTGGCTCCGAGAGTTGAGGAGATTGACGTGAATTTTGAGGGAAGCCTCATGGCGGCTAGCGGCGAATCTGCCCCCAGTAGTGTTGATATCGGAAGGACAGAGATTGGTACATCCAACATCACTTCCAATCGCCCTTCATTTGATGTTTGGGTCGGTGAGGAATGATATGCGGTTTTGGAATTAGGCCAATGTCTGTTTTATCTATATCGTTGCCGATTTTCTTTTCGGTATTTCAATGAAAACAGGCGTGGCAGAATTGAGTCCCGGCCAGATGGACGGCATATAAGCGCAAGGCGGCAGTCGGAAACGGCTGCCGCCTTTGTGTTTTCAATGGAAGGGAGACTGTATCTTGCCGGATGTTGTCATGCGACCAGATTTTTATCAAAAACCAGGGGGTGTCGTTTGGCGTTGCGATATGTGCCGTTTCGCGTCGCGAAACGGCACGTTTGGCCTTATGAAACGTGCCGTTTTGCAAGGCGAAATGGCGCGTTTTGTAACCCCACTGACTGTCAATGGGTTATGGTGGCGGTGCTGATGGATGTGCGTGTGGCAAAAAACAAAGTCCTGTTGCGCTCTGTGTGTCGGGGCGGGATGTTGCGCCATGGTCGGCAGGCGCGGCGGCTATGGTGGTTGGGCGGTTGCCCCTGGCTATGCCTTGAAGGCGTTGAGCAGGCCGATGATGGCGCTCACCTCGCTCTCTTCGAGCGCCTGGTTGCATGGGATGCTCAGCTCGCGGTCGTGAATTAGCTCCGTGGCGGGCAGGCTGGGTGAGCCCCATTCGGCGTAGCACTGCTGGCGGTGGGGCGGTATGGGGTAGTGGATGACGGTCTGCACGCCGTTGTCGGCGAGATATTGTTGCAGCTCGCCGCGCTTCGGGCAGAGCACGGGGAAGATGTGGAACACGCTCTGCTGCCAGTAGTCGGGCGTGGGCATGGTTATGAGCGGGTTGTGCGTGCGGTCAATGTATGCGCGTGCCACTTGGCGGCGTCGTCCGTTGTCTTCGTCGAGGTGGCGCAGCCTTGCGCTGAGCACGGCGGCCTGCAGCTCGTCTATGCGGCTGTTGCGCCCCTTGTACCGGAACACATATTTGCGGGTTGAGCCGTAGTTGGCTATGGCTCTCACCGTGTCGGCCAGTTCGTCGTCGTCTGTTGTCACGGCTCCGGCGTCGCCCAGCGCGCCGAGGTTCTTGCCCGGATAGAAGCTGTGGCCGGCGGCGTGGCCGAGCGAGCCTGTGCGCCGTCCGTTCCATCGCAGTCCGTGTGCCTGCGCGTTGTCCTCTATGAGGCGCAGCCCCCGGGCGCGGCAGATGTCGCCGATGCGCGCGGTGTAGGCGCAGCGGCCGTAGAGGTGTACTATCATCACGGCCCTTGTCCGTGGCGTTATGGCCTGCTCTATCAGGCTGTCGTCTATCTGCAGAGTGTCGAGGCGCGGTTCCACGAGCACGGGGCGGAGTCCGTTTTCGGTTATGGCGAGTATGGAGGCGATGTAGGTGTTGGCGGGCACTATTACCTCGTCGCCGGGCTTCATCACGCCCATCTCCATGTAGGCGCGCAGTATCAGCGTGAGAGCGTCGAGCCCGTTGCCGCAGCCTATGCAGTGGCTTGTGCCTATATATGCGGCGTAGTCGCGCTCGAATGCCTTCGTGGCCTCGCCTTGCAGGTACCATCCGCTGTCTATCACGCCCGCCACGGCGGCCTTTATCTCGTCGGCCCGGGCGGCGGTTATCTTCTTTAAGTCGAGGTATTTTATCATTGGGGAGGTTGGGTTTATGGGAGTTGCGGTAGGGTAGGGAGGAGTGAGAGGGCAGGTAGTGCCGGTAGGTATGGGGGAGGCTGCGCTGGTGGTTCGGGCCGCCGGGCGGCCCGGTCACAGTTCCCACTCATACCAGTCGTAGCACAAGCCGCGGCCGCCGAATCCCTCTTTCTGGTAGATGAGCGACTCGTTGAGCACGCGGCCGCAGTCTTCGGTAGACTTGCCGAAGTCGAAGTATAGGCAGTCGGCGTAGTCGTAGTTCAGTATTCGGTCGTATATGGCGTCTATGACGCGCAAGGCCTTGCCCTCGGGCGATGCCGATATGTATTGCGCGTGTACTACCTGCGGCGTGAGGTACAGCACCGTTCCGCCCAGCACGCGGCCGTCGAGTCGCGCCACGTACAGGCTTATGTTGTGCGGGAAGCGCGAGCTGAGCAGCCGTATCTCGTCGAGCGAGTGCACGGGCCGCGCCCCGTGCGAGCGCATCAGGTTGTCCGCGAGCACCGGCCAGAAGGCGGCGTAGTCGTCACTCTGCTCTATGGTCACCCCGTGGTTGCGGCAGCGGTTGATGCCGTAGCGCCGGTCGCGGTGCCACTTCAGCCTGTGTGGCTGCAGGATTGCCGATGAGATGTCGCGCGCCACGAGCCTTGCCCCGCACACGCGGAACAGCGCGTATAGGTCTTCTTCGGCCGGAACGCGGTGGTATATCCACGGCACGGCCTTGTAGACCACGCGCCTGATGCCCTCGGAGCGCAGGAAGGCGTTCATGGCCTCGAACGCCTCTACCACTCCGGCTGCCGTGGCCGCCGTGCCGGTGATGAGCCCGCCGTAGGTCAGCCCGCGGTGCGAGCACAGCGTTTCGCCCTCGCGGTTGGCCGGGAGCAGCCCCTCCAGCTTGCCGTCGCGGTATATCATGAGCGACGCGTCGGCAAATCGGTCGCTGTGGTAGTCCATGTAGCCGCGGTCGAAGAGGAACGTGCCATTCTTCGATTCGGCCACGAAGCGGTTCCACTCGGCCTTGTCTGCTTCTGTGTATCGTCTTACTTCGACCATCGTTTGCGTGCGTATTCGGTGAAGTCGGCGTAGTCGCGTATGTAGTCTTCCTCGCTGAACGGGTCGGAGGCGAGCACGAGGCACACCGCGCCCGAGGAGTAGTCGTCGAGCGTGCGCCACACTCCCGTCTCCACCAACAGCCCCTGGTAGGGGTGGTTCAGCAGCACGGTGCTCTTCTCGCGGCCGTCATCGAGCGTCACGGTGAAGCTGCCGCTCACTGCGACTATGAACTCGCGGCAGTGCTTGTGGGCGTGCCCTCCGCGGCATTCGCCGCCCGGAACGTCGTAGACCCAATACACCCGCGCCACGCTGAACGGCACTTCCTTCATGCCTTCGGCCACGGTGAGGTTGCCCCTCGGGTCGGTTATCTTGGGCAGGTCGATTATTCTTCCTTCTGATTTGTCCATAGGCTTATTGATAAATGGATGTCCGTAAGCAGCAAACTCGTATTGAAGACATTCAGCTTGTCCCCTCCTTTTCCAAAGGAGGGGCAGGGGTGGTTTGCCAAAATAGTCTGATATAGAATACGTTTAGCCATGGATTATAGCATTATTCCACAAGCCACCCCCGCCCCTCCTTTAGAAAAGGAGGGGACAAGAGAGCTTGGAATTGGTAAAATACGTACCATCATATTTTAATGAAAGGAACTGATGAATGGGCTGAAGTCAGGTTGCCATCCGGCCTTTGGGGATTACTGATTGAGTGGTGACGGTCAGAATGAGAGATTAGTCAGGACGTCAGAGGCATTTGTCTGCACTCCTTCCTCCCGCCTCCTGTCTCCTTTTACAAGGCTCTTGCCCGCTATCACCCGCCAACTCCGGGGCGAAGAATCCTGGCTCCCGTTGACTTCATTCCTGACTTCCCCGCTTCCTGTCTATCTGATCACCGTTGCCGCCAGCCGTTTGGCCTTGTCGCGCAGGGCTGTTGTGTCGGCGTCGGCGTCGCCATAGCACAGCACCACGCCCATGCGCCGGCCCGGGTGCTGCTCCGGCTTGCCGAATATGCGCACTCGGGTGTAGTCCTCGCGGAGCGCGTCCACAAGGTTGTAGTCGGGCACTCCGCCTTCTTCCTTGGCCAGCACCACGGCGCTTGCGCCAGCGTGCTCAAGGTGTATGCCGGCTATGGGCAGCCCCATCACGGCGCGGAAGTGCAGCTCGAACTCGCTGAGGTTGGTGGTGTGGCCGAGTGTCACCATGCCCGTGTCGTGCGGGCGGGGCGACAGTTCGGAGAAGATGACCTCGCCCTGCTTGGTCAGGAAGAACTCCACGCCCCAGATGCCAGCGCCCGTCAGCGCCGCCGTCACCTTGGCGGCGATGTGCTGCGCGGCTGCCAGCGCCTCGTCTGAAATCCTGTACGGCTGCCAGCTCTCTCGGTAGTCGCCGCCTTTCTGCACGTGGCCTATGGGCGGGCAGAACAGCGTGGGGCCGTCTTTCTGCGTCACCGTGAGCAGCGTGAACTCGCTGTCAAAGTCTATGAACTCCTCTATTATCACCTCTTTCACGTCGCCCCGGCTGCCCTCCATGGCCTCTCGGAAGGCCTGCTCAAGCTCGCCGTCGTTGTGTACGTAGCTCTGCCCGTGGCCCGACGACGACATGAGCGGCTTCACCACGCAGGGGTAGCCCACGTCTTCGGCTCCGGCCTTCAGCTCGCCGAAGGTCTTGGCGTAGTGGTAGCGGGCCGTGCGCAGGCCCAGTTCCTTGGCCGCGAGGTCGCGTATGGCGCGGCGGTTCATCGTGTAGTTGACCGCGCGTGCGCTCGGCACCACCTGTATGCCTTGCCTCTCGTAGTCGAACAGCCGTTCGGTGCGTATGGCCTCAATCTCCGGTACAATGATGTCGGGGCGGTGCTTGCGCACCACTGCGTCGAGCGCGTCGCCGTCCAACATACTGAACACCTCGCTCTCGTCGGCCACCTGCATGGCCGGCGCGCCGGCATAGCGGTCGCAGGCTATGACGTACTGCCCGGCGCGCTTGGCCGCAATGACAAACTCACGGCCCAGTTCGCCCGAGCCTAAAAGCAATATCTTCTTCATCTGTGTATGTAATATATAATGTGTGCGGAGCTTGTCGGGGACAAGTCCCGTGGCGTTTCTGTCTGCGGTCGTGGCAGAACGCGGCCGTGAGGCCGGTGCGCTTGCCGCCGACTCCCGTCCGTCTGCTTGTGTTCTACAAAGGTAAACATTTTCTTCCGTATGCCAAAGGGTATGCGTGAAAATGTGGTTTGCGGGCGCTGCGGCAGGGCGGCAGCCTGCAATTGGAGGCTGTTTGGGGCTTTGTCGGAGTTGATTTTTTTCTGTCTTTTTGATAGTCTTTTCTGTCTTGTCCGCCCGTTTGCTTCGTCACATGGCCCGCTATGTTCCTTGCCAGACTGGCAAGTCTGCCTCGAAAATCTTAATCAAACCGACAGTTGGTAAAATCAAGTATGAATATCCGCAAACAGTCCAACCGCTTTGCGCCTGCCAACAGGTGCGCGTCGCCATTAACATATTTATGTTAAAGACGGCGACAAGGGTTGCATTGGCCAAGCGCCTGATATCCAATGGGTTGCAAAACGGGGCGTTCTGCCTTGCGAAATGTGCCGTTTTGCAGGCCAAAACAGGCCATATCGCAGTGCGGAACAGGTCGTTTCGGAATGCGAAACGGCACATACGGAAAGTGAAGGCGGCAGAGGCTGTCTTTTAGTTGCGTATTTGCAAGTATGGGCAGAATGCGGATGCCCACATACAAAAACAACTTCTTGGGCCTGTCAAGGACGCCGACGGGTGCCCTGCTGCCCGTCGGGCACATAAAAAAAAGAAAGCCGCGGGCCGAAGCCCGTCATGCCTTCTCCTTGTAAATCACGCTGTTGGCTCCGCTCGTTATTTGCAGAGCCTCTGGATGCTCTTTTATGTATGAGTCGATATGCCGCATCCGTTTCTCCTCCAGTATCTCGTCAACGGCAATGAGTATGCCCGTCTCTTCCACGTCGCCGAAGCCGTCGTTGATGGCCGTGCCGAAAAATCTCATCGTTGGGCTGAGGCACATATATGCGTTGACCAGCGGCGGGATGTTGTATCCGAGCTTGCGTATCTCGCGGTTCAGTATCTTGTAGTCTTCCTTGAACTCCTCTTTGCAGAACAGTGCCTCGAACTCCTTCGGGTCGTTCTCGATGGTGAGCGGCTGCATTGGTATGACGAGGTTGTCCTTGTCCTCGAAGTGCTTCTTCAGGAAGTATAGTATCATGTCGCGTCCCTTGCGTATGTATGAGGGGTACATTGTCATCTTGCCGAACAGGTATTTCACGTCGGGCTGTATGACGGTGAGCGCGCCGAGGCCGTCCCAGAGGTTGTCGAGGGCGAAGAGGCTCTTCGACGGCCGCTTGCCGGTGTTCTGGTAGCCGAGCGACACGAAGCTGCGTCCCAGCTCGATTGTTCGCGGCAGGTATTCTTTGATGAACTTGTCTGAGAAGTGAAACATGTGGCTCGTGGCGAGTATGGGCTGGCCTTTCTCGTCAAAGTCGGCGTCTGCGCCGCGTATGTAGCGGTAGCCCCCGATGATCTCTTCCTCTTCCGGATCCCATACTATGAGCTGTTTGTAGCAGTTCTCCATGGTGTCAAACTCGTCGAGGTCGAGTTCCTTGCCAGTGCCGCCACCGGCCTCGCGGAACACCATTTCGCGCAGCCGTCCGATCTCCCTGACCACGTTCGGGGCGTTGTGTATGTCCACGATGTATATCTCGTTGTGGCTCTTGTTGGTCATGCGGAGCTGGCGCTCGGGTGTCAGTTCGCTTTTCAGCAGCGACTTGTCCACTGCTTCAATTATGTCTTGTTCCATTGTCTTGATTTGTTTCTAAAGTTCGTAGACCCTCTCTTTGACGTACTGTGCCCACTGGGTCGGGGTGCGGCTGCTGTCGAAAGTCTGCCATGGTATAGGCTTGCCTATGGCCACCCGGAATGTCTTGTGTACGTTCTTGTACATCTCGTCGGCGAGGAACAGCATGGCAATGTTGACCTTTTTCACGTATTTGTCGGAGAAAGCGGCGAGCCGGTAGAAGAAGTCCGAGTTGCGCCCGCCGAAGTGAATCGGCACCACGTCGCGCCGGTACTGCACGCTCTTGGCCACGAATGTCTTTTTCCATGGCAGGTCGCGTATCACTCCGTCCTTGCGGCGCGAGCACAGCCCGGCGGGGAACATCAGCATGTGGTTGTCGCTCTGGAACCCGCTTTCCACCATTGCGGGGAAGCTGCGGCTCTGGCTGCCTGTCTTGTTTATGGGTATGCACAGCGGAGCCAGGCCGGGCAGGTTCATCAGCAGGTCGTTGACGAGGTAGCGGAACCGCCCGTCGTAGTGCCTCCCTATGATTGCCCCGAGGGCCACTCCGTCCTGCCCGCCGAGCGGGTGGTTGCTCACGAAGGTGTAGAGCCGGCCGTCGTCCTTCTGGGGCAGGTTCTCCATGCCCTCCACGTTGAGCGTCATGTCGAGGTATGTCACGCATTCCTCAAGCCATTCCACCCCCGTCTTGCCGCGGCTTTCCCACAGGAACTTGTTCACTTCGTCCTGGTGCACGATGTGTTTCAGCCACGAAACGAGGGGGCGCGGGACGTATTTGCTTTTGGCTCCCATCTTGCTTCGCAGAATGTCTTCGATGTCTATGGTTTTCTCTGTGATTCCTAACATCTTCTCTCTAACGTATATACTAACGGTGTTGCAAAAGTAACAGAAATCTTTTAAAACGGATACATTTTTCCTGAAAAATAGCTGTAAAGGCGTGAAATACATTTCATTTTATGATTTTTGTATTCATAATGTCATGTTTTGGAGACACCGTGCCGCTGTGTCCGGCAGGTGCCTGTGGCTTGTTGTGCACTTGCCCACATTGCATCGGGTATGTATAAAAATCTTCAAATATTAATGTTTCTTGCATTAAAACTTGTGAAATCAGAACTTTTTGCGTATTTTTGCACTTGCTTAGGCGTGGCGGCAATGCCGTTGTGGCGGGCGGATGTCTCTCCTACATTGCCGGTGCGCAGTGGCGGTGAATGATAAATATTAAGGGGCTTGCGCATTGATAAATATTAAAAACGTACTATATTATTTTATTTGCATGGAAAATTGCTTACACAAACTCAGGCTGTTCCCGGCGGCGTTGCTGCTGGGAGGGCTGCTGCTGGCGGGTTGCGTCAACAGCGATTATGACTTCAATGAGATTGACTCCACCATGGGCTTCGGTGGCGACGGGCTCGAACTGCCGTCAAGCTCTACGGACACCATCAAGTTGGTCGACGTGCTCGACCTCAACGAAGATGACTGCGTGAAAGTGAGGCCCAACGGAGATTACGTCTTCGAGCAGACTGGTGACACTGTTGACCCGTCGCGCCCGAGGATTGACCCGATAAGGGTGGCGCAGCGCACTGCGTACTCTAACGAAATCCCCGTCACCGTGACGTCATCGCAAGCGGTGGCCGGCGCGAGGGCGGTGGCCGTGGAGCTGTCGGCCGACGGCGATATGCAGGCGTTCGAGTATGACGGCGACAAGCCCGAAGAGGTGGTGGAACTGATTTCGGCCATGACCGATGCCGGGCTCAGCTTCAGCCTCAACTTCCCCGAGGCGCTGCGCTCGGCCACGCCAACGATAGACCGCATAG
Organism: uncultured Prevotella sp.; assembly: GCA_944320355.1. Taxonomy (GTDB): domain Bacteria; phylum Bacteroidota; class Bacteroidia; order Bacteroidales; family Bacteroidaceae; genus Prevotella. Next base: position 18,151 of record CALUHC010000002.1, read on the forward strand.
AGATCAGAATGCCGTCCTACATGACGCTTGGCGACATCGTGACCAACGGAACTTACACCATCAGCGGCTCTGCGCTCACTTTCACCGACGTGCCGACATCACGCAACCTAACCCTCACGGCCACCATAGCCAACATGGAGTTCGGCGTGAGCGATGACCTCGGTTCGCTGACTGTCAACGGAGACAAGATAAACCTCGATGGCCGTGTGCACGTGACTCTGTCCACGACAGCCACGATCGAAGACCCGTCGACAAGCTACATCATGCTCAGCAGCACCTTCAACATTGATGATTTCGAGATAAAGAGCGTCACAGGACGATTCGACCCGGCGATTGACATGGACGACCTCGGCAACGTGGAGATAACCGGCGTGCCCGACTTCCTTACCGAAGAAAACGTGCGTGTGGACCTCTACAACCCGCGGATATTCCTCACCATCACCAGCGACATGAGCCTCGACGGATTCGTAAGCGGCACGCTTACCTCTATAAAGGACGGCGCGGAGACTGCCAGCGTGGTCGTGCCTGAGATGCCCATCAGGGCCGGCGACACGACCCGTGTGTGCATCTGCCGCACCGACGAGGGCATAGACCGCTCGGCCTACGACCACGTGGAGGTGGTGCCAAACCTCTCCGCGCTGATAGAGGAAATCCCCGACCTAATCACTTTCGCTGCCGACGCGCGCGCTGACGTGAACAGTGTCTGCACATTCGAGCTTGACCACGAGTACAAAGTGGAGCCCGACTATAACATAGAGGCCCCTATTGCCTTTGCCGAGAATGCGCGGATTGTCTACAAGGACACGCTCGACGACTGGAACGGGGACATCAGCGACTTCGAGCTTTCGGAGAACTCCCACATCGACGTGACGGCCAACATAGAGAACCGTGTGCCGGCTTACCTTACGCTCTCTGCCCACGCTATCGACGTTGACGGCAACGAGATGGGCGAAGACCAGATAGCCGTCGAGGTGAGCAACACCGTGATAGCCTCGCCCGAGGGGCAGACATCTGTGGACACGCCCATCAGCATCCGCCTGTCGCAGAACGCCGAGGGCGCCATGAAGCGCCTTGACGGCCTTGTGCTCTCCATTGAGGCTGCGGCATCTGACGGCGCGAGCGCCGTGGTGGGCGAGACCCTCAACTCCGAGCGCCACTTCCTCATTGCCAAGGACATAAAGATAAAGCTCGTTGGAAAACTGATTGGAGACTTTAACTAAACGTAAAACAGACAAAAACATAGCATATAGCCATGACACGTAGACATATATATATATTGGCGGCGGCCATGTCCCTGGCTTGCTCCGGCGCAATGGCGCAGGGCTTGCACTCGGCCTATTTCACCGACGAATACAAGTTCCGCCACACCATGAACCCAGCCTTTGCCAACGAGCAGAACTATGTCGCCATACCGGCTCTCGGCAACATCAACATAAACACGCGCGGAAACTTCGGCTACCAGGACATAGTGATGGACAACCCGATGTATCCCGCCACAAGCGACAAGCGCATGACCACCTTCATGAACCCGTACATATCGGCCGGCGACGCGCTCGACGGGTTCAGCTCGGGCCGCAACCGCATCATCGGCGACGTGGGCGTCACGCTGCTCTCGGCCGGATTCAAGGCTTTCGGCGGATACAACACAGTGGAGATAACATCGCGCACGCAGTTCGGCGTGTCGCTGCCCTACGAGCTGTTTGAGTTTGCCAAGAACACCGGCAACCGCACCTACGACATCGGCGACATCAACGCCGGGGCCATGTCTTACGTAGAGCTGGGCTTCGGCCACTCGCGCCAGATAGACGAGAAGCTGCGCGTGGGAGCCAAGTTCAAGCTGCTCTTCGGACTCGGGCGCGCCGACATCAAGTTCGAGGACATGAAGGCCGACCTCGCCGCTTCCAACAAGTGGGTGCTCTCGGGCAAGGCCACGGCCGACGTCTCGCTGAAGGGCTTCGAGTACCAGACCGAGACCAAGGAGTACAACCAGGAGCAGCTCGGCTCGTACGAGCAGGTGAACGACATTGACATCGACGGATTCGGCCTCGGCGGCTTCGGCATATCGTTCGACCTTGGCGCGGAGTACAAGATCAATGAGGACTGGAAGGTGAGCGCAGCCCTGCTCGACCTCGGCTTCATCCACTGGAACACCAACGCCCGGGCGGCCAGCAGCGGCCAGCCGTTCGAGTTCGACGGATTCCACGACGTGGCCGTGAACGATGACCGCGGAGGCACCGAGCTTGACGACATATCTGACAGCTACGGCGACCAGTTCACCAACTTCGCCCACCTTGAGGACCAAGGCGACGAGGGCGGGCGCACCACCGGCCTCGGCGCAACGCTCAACCTCGCAGTGGAGTACAACCTGCCGGTATATCGCCAGATAACCTTCGGCTACCTCAACAGCACGCGCATCAACGGCCCCTACACATGGAGCGAAGGCCGCCTCAGCGCCAACTACGAGCCTCTGGGCTGGCTCAACGGCGGCGTCAACCTCTCCGTCAACAGCTTCACCACGAGCTTCGGCTGGGTGGTCAACATCCATCCCAAGGGCTACAACTTCTTCATCGGCATGGACCACATACTCGGCCGCCAGAGCAAGGAGGGAATACCCCTCAGCTCTAACGCAAGCCTGAACATCGGAATGAGCGTCACCTGGTGACCCCGCCGGCGCCGGCCAGAAACGTGCGCCAGCCGTTCCGCATTGCGATATGCGCCGTTTGGCATCGCGAAACGGCGCGTTTCACAGCCTAAAACGGGCCGTTTTGCACTGCAAAACGGCCCGTTTTGTAACCCCACTGATTATCAGTTGCTTACAGGCTCCGCCACAGGCGGCCTGCCGTGTGCCATGACCACGGGGACATTGGGGTGGAAAACAAGCGCCCGGCGGCCAAATGGCCTATCTTGGGCAGCGGCTTCCTCATGCCAGGTCCATGTGCCATCACAGCTTCCACCCCGAAATGCTTTCCTGTATTTCCCATAGGTGAGAATAAAGACCTTTCTTTCTGACGAGTTCATCGTGTGTGCCTTTTTCCTTTATCATTCCGTTATCAAGGACGATTATTTGGTCTGCGTCCTTGATGGTCTTGAGCCTGTGGGCGATGGCTATGACGGTGCGCCCTTTGATGAGAGTGTCGATGGCCTTCTGTACTTCCACCTCATTCTCGGGGTCAAGCGAGGCTGTAGCCTCGTCCAGCAGTATGATTTGTGCGTCTTTCAGTATGGCGCGGGCTATGGATATGCGCTGTTTTTCCCCACCCGACAAGGTGCAGCCCCCTTCGCCCACCATCGTGTCGTACCCTTGCGGCAACCGCATGATGAAGTCATGGCAGCAGGCTTTCTTGGCAGCGGCAATGATTTCATCGTCGGTAGCGTTTGTCTTGCCGAAACGGATGTTGTTGCGTATAGTGTCCTGAAACAGATATACATCCTGGAACACCATGGAGATGTGTCTCATCAGGCTTTCGGGCGCTATTTCGTCCATCGGGACACCGTTGAAGTATATGCGTCCTTCCTGCGGGTCGTAGAAGCGGGCGCAGAGTTTCATCACCGTGCTTTTGCCGCTTCCCGACGGGCCGACGAGGGCCGTCAGCGAGTTCTTGGGAAGCGTGGCGCTTATATCGTGAAGCACCTCCTTGTCCTGATAGGCAAACGATATGTGTTCAAGCCGGATGTCGCCAGCCGTGGGTGATTGCCGCTCACCCTTCATCTCCGGCTCGTTCATCAGGGTGAGGATACGCCCTCCGGCAATGGAAAAGTACCGGAACTCGGCGAAATTGGTCAGCGCGGAAGTCAGCGGGTCGAACACGCGCGAGCCGACCACAAGGAACAACACGAACACAAGGACGGAAAGCTCTCCTCCCAGCAGCAGATAAGTTCCACATAATACCATCATTGTCAGTCCGGCACGTGCCAAAGTGATGCTCAACAGCACAAACGGCCCCAGCAGGGCTTCCTGACGGATGCAGGCACGGCGAAGCTCGGCAAAGGCATCGCGCAGCCGGATGAAACGGTCGCCCAGCAGGTTGTAGGCTTTCATTACGCGGATGCCCTGCAGGTATTCTTCCAGGCGGTTGCCAGCGTTTATCTTCGCTTGGATTTGCCTGCCGCTCAGACTGCGTTGTGCCTTTGTGCTTGCCCACAGGACAAGCATGGCAAGCGGCAAGGCTGCGAACATACTGACAGCCATCCTCCAGTCGATCCATATCAGCGACGCAAAGGCCAGCACGGGCATGACAACCGCGCCCATCAGTTGGGGCAGATGGTGCGAGATTCCCGTCTCCGCCATCATGAAATCCGTAATCAGCATGGAAGACAAGTCGCCGGGGTCGCGCCTCGACAGAAAGCCCAGCGATAGTTTCCGCAGGTGTTCCGCCAGCGACAAGCGTCCCGACGCGCTCATTTCGTAAGCTCCCCTGAAATTGGCCCGGTACGATGCCCGTTCCGCCAAAGCCATGACCAGCATATATACGGCCATGATGCCGGATATAAGCCACAGGCGGGTCGTGTCAAGCTGTTGCCCGCTTCCGTCAAAAGCATTGAATATGATGCGTATCGCTTCTATGGAAAGACAAAACGGAACGATATTCACCAAGTTGGCAAGCATGGTATAGCCCACAGGCTTGTAAAGCCGTTTCGTGTTACCGATTGTAATGTTTCTGATTGCGTTCATATACGGTTCTCCTTTTGTTTAATTTTTATTTAGCGTCCAATGGTATGCGCTCGTATAGGCATCCCACATATTTTTATATACACCTTCTGTCATGGACAATTGTTCATGCTTTCCGCACTGCACAATCCGTCCTTCTTTCATGACGACAATCTGCTGTGCCGAGATGATGGAAGAGAGGCGGTGGGCTATCACGATGACCGTCTTCCCTTTTATCAGCGACTGCAGGGCCATCTGCATTTTGTGCTCGTTTTCCGGGTCGGCAAAGGCCGTGGCTTCGTCCAGCACCAATATCGGTGCGTTCTTCAGTATGGCACGTGCCACGCATATACGCTGGGCTTCGCCTCCGGACAGGAATACGCCCTTGTCGCCTATCCGCGTTTCGTAGCCTTGCGGCAGGCGCTCTATGAAGTCGTGGCATTGGGCTGCCTTGGCGGCGTCTGCCACTTTTTCTTTTGTTGCGTCAGGAGAGCCGACGGCGATGTTCTCATATAGCGTATCGTAAAACAGGAAAGTGTCTTGAAATACGAATGAAACCATGTCCATCAGTTTCTCCGTAGCTATCTGGCGTATGTCCACACCGCCTATGAGTATTTCTCCTTGTTGCACATCCCAGAAGCGTGGAATCAGGTTGGCCACCGTTGATTTGCCGCTTCCCGACGGGCCTGCAAGGGCGGTTATTTCCCCCTGCGGGGCCATGAAACAGACATCACGCAGGGCTTCAGTCCGTGTTCCCTGCTCCGTGTTCTCGTAAGCGAATGACACATGACGGAACTCCACGTCGTAGCTGACAGGCTCTTGCGGGTGCTCCGGCTCCGGCACTGGCTCCTTTTCCAGAATGCGGTCGATGCGGCTTACCCCTTCGTTGATGTCGCGCGTGTTGCCTCCCAAGAAGGTCAGCTTGTAGACAGGCGAGGCCATGCCCGGCCCCATGATGATGAAGAACAGCCATACCACCGCCAGTGATAGCGACTGCGGACTGGCTTGCATCAGCAATATGCCCATCGGAAGAATGAACGTCACCATCGAATTGAGCAAGACGGTAAATGCTATCATGCCGTTCTGGTAAGTGTCGCAGCACTTCAGCGCAAAGGTCTTGTATGCCTGAATCTCGGCGTTGAACTGGCGGAACGAGCGGACACTCTGCCCGAAAACCTTCACAACGGGCATTCCACGCACATACTGTACGGCGGATGCGCTCATCTTTTCCTGCTCATCATAGTAGATGGACATGAACTCCCTTGCCCTTTTCCCCATGAAGTTGGAGAACTGAAGGAACAGGCTGGCTGCCACAACGGCCAGGCACACTGCCGTCAGCCACGCATCCAAAGAGAAAAATATGGCAAGCATCACCGCCACCGTGGCCACCACATTCACCATGTCCGGGATGGTATGGGCGATGAACCCCTCTATCTTTTCGATGTTCTGATCCATCGTTTTCTTGATGGCTCCGGTGGACGTATTGTTCAGATACCCCAACGGAAGCCTGCCAATGTGTTCGGACAGGCGGATACGCAATCCGTAGAGAATGCGGAAAGCTGCCACATGCGAAGACATCAGGGCTGCATACAGCAGCACCAAGCCACCGATAAGCCCTCCAAATGCTATCCATCCCCAACGAACCATATCCACCCCATCCACTGAAACCGAATTACCTCCATGTGTCAACAATTCTTTCAGCACTTCATAAACTGCCCAATAGGGCACAAGCATACAAACCGCACTACCTGCCGACAATGTACCCGCCAAGACAAGCAACCCTTTTTTCTGCCCCGCTATTTCAAACAGTCGGGACAACCCTTCTTTCCTTTTTGCCTCATTCATCATTCTATCTCATTTTGAAAGGATTTTATATCCGAGTAACGAACTGAACTTATAGCACAACCGGGTCATACGCCCCAACAACTGTCCGAAGAAAAAGCCCCAACGCGGACGGAAAAACTTCATGTAATTGGCCTGTTCGATGAGCTGCAAAGCCGGTTCCCATCGCTCCACCAGATGTCCGTCACTCAGTCCGGAACGAATTTGTGCTTCGTGGTTACGGAGCGAATCAGGCTTCACACCGTGGCGGCTCATCATCGTGCCACAGACGTCAAACCATAGTTCGCCTCCACCGAAACGGCTCGCCACATTGTGCAAGAAGGCTTTTACCTGTTCCTCGTAAAAATACATCAATACCCCCTCCACAATGAAAATAAATGTATCCTCAGGATGTTTCCGGTGCAACTCGTCCAACCAATCCGACTCCAGCAGCGAAGCCGCGATATAAGGATTACCCGGTTGCTCGGGAATCAGTTCTCGCCGCAAAGCAATGACTTCCGGCAAATCCATGTCATAAAAAACAGCTTTCTCGCTTCCAATACGTTGGAAACGGGTGTCCAGCCCGCAGCCTACATTCACGACTACCGGACGAGGATGTGCCTCCACAAACCGCTGCACGGCCCGATCGAAATACCACCCGCGCACCACACAGCCTACCTCACTCAGTTTCGCCCTGTCAAAACGGGAATAATCGTATTCAAGACTATCCGCCAAACGCTCCGCTGCCTTGTCATTCAGAATAGGATGTTTCCTGCGGCTCTCTTTGGCCCGCATGTAAAGCGGAATAAGCAGGGTTTCCGCTACGATGTTCTTAAACTCATGTTTCTGTTTCATATCTTTTCTTGTTTAATAATGAACGATATTCAGATTTGTTCATAAAAAAAGGAGAGAACCTCCTGAAGATTCCCTCCTTATCAGTCCATGTGACTGTCTGTTTTATATGCCCGTGCCTGTCTTTCATATTTGAATGATAGCCCTCCAACCTTGAATTTCGAATAGAATATAATCGTGCAAAATAGCTTCCATCTCCTGTCGGGGAACCGAATGCATCAACAACTCCTCGAACATCGTGAACATCCACACGGTATGCAGGTGGATAATGAAATCGGATACCGACGTGTTTATGTGCGGATGCTTTTTCTGCATAGATACGAACCATGCCTTGACCAATTCCGTGGAACGATCGGTATAGTTTTCGCGAAAATGTTCCAGTGAAGAACCTTGCGCGCGAAACAACAAAATCTCCATCAACTCGTGGTGGGTATTGATAAGCGAAACATATTCGTCAATGCAAGCCTTCAGATATTTTTCCGAACGCATCGTCATAATATCCTCACCCTTTATTCCGTGATGTGCTTGCAGCATGGCCTCCAAAGCATGCAAAACCGGACGAACCACCTCATGAAACAATTCATCTTTGTTCGTGAAGTAATTATAGATATTTCCGACACCCACACCCGCCAATTCGGCTATTTCGCGCATCGAGGTTTTGGAATACCCCTTCCGCTCAAATTGCCGTTTGGCGACTGTCAATACCCGGCCCCGTATGTCCTCTTTCTGCACTTGCATGGATGATAAACCC
>CALUHC010000003.1 GCA_944320355.1 uncultured Prevotella sp.
TAAAGGCTTTCAGAAGCCAGTTCAGGGGAGTAGCTGACATTCCATTCTTCTTGTTTAGACTATCCAAATTGTGTGCATAGTACTGAAAACGGGAGCAAGGATTGCAACCGGCTTTTCGGACTGACCCCTGTTTCAGCCGCCGAAACGACCTGTTTCGGAAGCCCAAACGGCACGCCTCGCAACGCATTGAATATCAAGCGCATACACGGAGCGCGCCTTTCCGCGGCCTTTAACATAAAAAAGTTAAAAGAATGTCCGCACGTTGCCAAATTGGTTTGGAATGGTTTCCACTTGTCCCCTCCTTTTCCAAAGGAGGGGACAATGCGCGTCGAAGTTGGCAACGTGCGGACATACATTAAACAAAAACAGCGTCTTGACCCGCAGCAGGCGGCAGCATCCAGCCACAGAAACGCACGGACTGCTTGCGGACATCCATCCAACAAAAAAAGCGGAGACCCGCACCTGCTCACGCAGGAAGTCTCCGCACCCTTGTTTAAATTGAAAAAAATGAAGTGTATAATAAAGTCACGCCAGTTAGAATCACCAGAGTATGGGCCGACGCACGGCCCGAACATCACTCGCCGGCTGCTTCGCCCTCGCCTTCTGACGGCACGTCGGCATCGTCGCCACCACCGGCCACGCGCTTCTTCGCGGGCGACAAGACGTACTCTATGGGCGAGAATGTCTTGACTGTATCGCCGTCAAAGATTACGGTCTCGGCACTTGCCTTGAAAGTGAAAGTGCTGTCAGAACCTGAATACAAGCCGGAAGCGTCGGCAGCGAAGCCCACCTTGACACTGTGCTCCTGCCCGGCGGCAGTGACAGTGAACTGCAACGAGTCGGCAACCATGGGCATAACGATGTTGCTGCCTATGACACTGCCCTCATAACCGGCAGCGAACGGAACGCTGCCAACGGAAGACAACGCCTCCGAAAGGTCGGCGGAAGGCACCACCGCAGCCACTATGCCGTCAACGGGGAAGTCGGCTATCTTGACAGAGTCGGCATTGACACTCACCGTCACCGTCGTGTCGGCATCGCCGGCCTTGATGGCGGCGTCGGCATACTCACCCCTTACGGCGGTCACAGAGAGCGGATTGCCATTGTATCCGTTATTATCATCGTCGTCACAGGCAACAAACGCTGAGCTGAACAAGCAGCATGCTATCGCGATGAACGCACCAGAAACTTTCTTTTCGCACATTTTCATACTTCTTTTTAAACTGTTTGTTTGTTAATTCTGTTTGTGAGTACTCAATCATTATAACCGAAAAGGAAGAAATGCTTGCACGGACAGCACTGTTTTTAACATTGTTTTACACTTTCGCATCCTCCACGTTGCGCCATATCATGCCCTATGACACAGCCCGCCATACACTCCCCTCCGACCTCACCCGCGGTGGAGGCTGCTGAAAGGACAGACGCTACAGGTGAGACTGCATCAAAATGAAGTTAACGGGAGTTTGGGCTTCGCCCCGGAATTATCTGGAGTTAACGGACGAATGCCTCTGACTTTCCAACTGCTCATTCCCTGATTACTTTTATTGAATGCCCGCAAGTTGCCAAACCCGAAAAAGACAAAGCCCGCCCCAACTGTTGAGGAGCGGACTCTATCGGCCAAGTTCAAATTAAAATTATGATGTTGAAGTTATGTGCAATGGGGTTGCATTTACACTTATAACGGAGAAAGCGGAAAACATTGCACGGCAAACCTCACTTTTCATACTATTTAACAAGAAAACAACAAAACCCAAGCAAGCTGCCGGAAAATTAACATCCTATAAGGAAACGAGGCCAAAACAGCACGCAAGAGACAACACGCAGGGACACAAAAACAAGAAAGGCAGCGACCCTTTCAAGCCGCTGCCTCTATAATCGGGATGCCATTATCTTTTGCAGCTCCACCATATATCATGCATTACATGAGGTATATGATTTCGCGCGCGCAATCTCACTGCTGCCTTGCGCGGAACGCCTCGGCCTGCGAGCGTATAAGCTCCTCATCGTCAAAATAGTTGATGCGCATGGCGCGGCGCACCTCGTCCATGGTCACAGCAGCCACCTCGCGGGCTCGCTCCGTGCCCCGGCGCAACATATCATAGATGGCGGGGATGTCCTTCTCGTACTCGCGGCGGCGGCGGCGCATCGGCTCCAGCATCTGCTCAAGTATGGAGCAGAGGAACTTCTTGCACTTCATGTCGCCCAGCCCGCCTCGGCGGTAGTGGTCCTTCAGCTCGTCGAGGTTGGCGTAGTCGGGCCAGAACTGGGCGAAGTCGGCGTCGGTGCAGAAAGCGTCGAGGTAGGTGAACACGGCGTTTCCCTCCACCTTGCCCGGGTCGTCGACGCGCAGGTGGTCAGGGTCGGTGAACATAGAGCGCACCTTCTGCCACACCTCGTCGGCCGAGTCGCTCAGGTAGATGCAGTTGCCAAGGCTCTTGCTCATCTTCTCCTTGCCGTCGGTGCCTGGCAGGCGGCGCGCCGTGGCGTTCTCGGGGAGCATGATGCTTGGCTCCACGAGCACCTCGCCGTAGGTCTGGTTGAAGCGGCGCACCAACTCGCGTGCCACTTCGAGCATGGGCTCCTGGTCTTCGCCGGCAGGCACCGTGGTGGCCTTGAAGAGCGTGATGTCGGCAGCCTGGCTGACGGGATAGCAAAAGAAGCCGAGCGGTATGTTGGCCTCGAAGTTGCGCATCTTTATCTCCGTCTTCACCGTGGGGTTGCGCTGCACGCGCGACACGGTGATGAGGTTCATCAGATACGTGGTGAGTTCGGCCAGCTCCGGTATCTGGCTCTGCACGAAGAGCGTGCACTTGTCGGGGTCTAGCCCGGCTGACAGCCAGTCGAGAGCCACCTCAATGATGTTCTGGCGTATCTTCTCAGGGTTGTCTGCGTTGTCGGTAAGGGCCTGCACATCGGCCATGAAGACAAACATACGGTCGAAGTCGCCCTCATTCTGCAGTTGCACACGGCGGCGCAGTGAGCCGACATAGTGGCCCAGATGAAGTTTTCCGGTGGGGCGGTCGCCCGTAAGTATCACTTTTCCCATTGCGTTTCTATGATTGGTTGATGGTGCAAAGATACACAAAAAAAACGACTTGCCGCACAGGCAGGCCGTTTTTGTTGGCTTGCGCGCACCCCCGCCGCCGGCTCTCGCGCAGCCGCCGGGGGCGCAGGTCAGAACTCGAAGACGAGGTTCTTCTCAATGTCCGCACTGAGGCTCGCTCCCACCGGGCATGCCTTTGCCGCCGCGCGGAGCACCTTGCGGTCGGCCTCAGACAGCTCCACACCGGGGAAACGGAATGTGGCCGTTATGGAGGTGACGCGGTGGGTGGCCTCGTCAGAGGCGTAGGTCATGGCCACCGTGGCCCCGTCGATGCTCACGCCGCGGCGCTGCGCCGTCATGCCCATGATGGAAAGCATACAGGCGCCGAGCGAGGTCACGAACATATCCACCGGAGTATAGGTGGCTCCGGCGGCGCGGCTATCTGCCGAGTTGTCTGTCCGCAGCACTATCGGAGACGCTCCGCAAGTGGCCTCCGTCTGCAAATTGCCATTGTAAACGACTTTGATTTCTTCCATAGCACATATACTTTTAGTTTAACTGTATGACCCCCTGATGCTGCCACCGCGCCCCGGGCCGGGACTCCGGCACGGCGGCAACCGCCCTACTCCGTCTTCGGAGCGAGCAGGGCGCGGTACGACGCCTCGTCGCGCAGCAGGCGCTCGGCCTCGGCCAGCTGCTTGTCGTGGTCGAGAGCGGCCTCCACCGCCCCGGCCTGAAAGTAGTAAGCCGCCACGATGTCCTGCTCTATTATGCGCTTGATGTCTTCCTTGCTGCGCTCCAGGTCGAGGGCAACGTCGTGGTTCAGCTTGGCCTTCAGGCTGTCAAACTCAACCTTCGCGCCGTCGTAATAGCCCTCGATCTTGGCCAGTTTCACCAGTTCGTCGAACTTCTTGCCGCTCATCGGGTCGTAAGTGAAGCCGCTCTTTATCACCTTCTGCTTGAAGTCCTCAAACTCGGCGTCTGACAGGCGGAAGTCCTTTGCCGGGGCTATCGTAGGGTGGCTGGCGATGTAGCCAACCACATAGTCGAGCATCACCTCGGCGGAGTCGATGCGGTCAAGGTAGAACACGATGTTTGGCAGGGTGTCGGGCTTAACCTCCACGTCGGGCTTTATGCCGCCGCCGTCGCGCACTTCACGCCCGGCGCGCGTGCGGAACACATGAGTGAGGCTGTCGGCGATGTGCTCGGTGTAGCCCCCTCCGCTGTGCTTATAGTTCACTGCCTGTATGCACCTGCCGCTCGGTATGTAGTACTTGCTCGTGGTCAGCTTCATCGTGGTGTTGTAAGGCAGGTCCAGCGGCACCTGCACGAGGCCCTTGCCGTATGTCCGCGTGCCGAGAACCACGCCGCGGTCAAGGTCCTGCAGCGACCCTGCCGTTATCTCGCTGGCGCTGGCCGTCTCGCCGTTCACAAGCACCACGATGGGCATCACCGTGTCCACCGGCTCAAGGCGCGTCTTGTACTCGCGGTTGGCCTGGCGCAACTTGCCCTTCGTCTCCACGAGTGTCAGGCCCTTGGGCACCCACATATTAATAATGTCTACGGCCTCCGACAGCGAGCCGCCTCCGTTGTTGCGCAGGTCGAGCACGAGCTTGGTGGCACCGCGCTCCTTCAGGTCCACAAAGGCGCGGCGCATATCCTTGGCGCAGCCCTCGGTGAAGCTGTTGAGGTTGATGTAGCCGATGCCGCCCTCGCGCATTCCGTAATAAGGAATCTCAGGCAGCTTGATGTTGCGGCGGGTCACCTTGAAGGTCATCTCCTTGCCCGTGGACGGGCGCTCCACCCTCAGCACAAAGCTCGTCCCCGGCTCGCCGCGCAGGCGGTCGCTGACATAGCTTACGGTCTTGTCCACCATCGAAGAGTCGTCTATGCTCAATATTATGTCGCCCTTCTTCAGCCCTACCTCGGCCGATGGCATACCCTCGTAAGGCTCGTCGATGATGACCCTCTTGAGCTTCTGGTGGTACCTCACCACCGCGCCTATGCCCGCATACTTGCCCGTGAGCATCATGCTCAGCTCCTTGTTCTTGTCCTCCGGATAGTACTCCGTGTAGGGGTCGAGGCTGCGCAGCATGGCGTTGATGCCGTTGCCTATCACCTCCGAGGGGTTGAGCGTGTCGACATACATGAGGTCAAGGTTGCGGTATATGTTGTTGAATATGTCGAGATTCTTGGCCACGTCGAAGTTATGGTTCTTTGATTTCTGCGCCTGCATGGCCATGGCAGGCACTACGGCAAGCAAAAAAACGATTATACGTTTTCCCATTTCTGTTGTCTTCATTTCACTGTTTTTGACCCGACGCACCCCGTCCAGCCAATATTACGGCCGCGGACAGCGCCGGAAAGATGCTCCTTTTGTTGTTTATTCTACCTGCAAAATTAAATGATTATACTCTAAAAACGGCCTCCACAGCCGATTTTTTGCGAAAATTTTATGTTTCGAGCGATTTTTTTGCCGAAATATTTGCACAGTTCGCAAAAAGGCACTACCTTTGCATCGCAAATCAGAAATGAGGCGCACACACTGCTTCAATAGCTCAGTTGGTTAGAGCACCTGACTGTTAATCAGGGGGTCGTTGGTTCAAGCCCATCTTGAAGCGCAGAAGCCCGAAGAGAAATCTTCGGGCTTTTTTGTTGCAAAACGGCCGGAGCGAGAGCCCACCCCTCACCGACCACACATGAAAAACTGCCGGGAGCCAACGGAGAAAGCGTCCGTCAACTCCCGACAAGGCGTTTGGCAAAGCACAAGGGCCGATGCCACATATCCACAATCCGGGGCTCCCGCCCGGCAATCAGCCTGCCTACTCGCGCTTTGCGCCGAATATGCGCAGCAGGTACAGGAACAGGTTGATGAAGTCAAGATAGAGCGTGAGCGACCCCAACAGGGCCAGCTTCTGCGCCGTCTCGCCTGTATCCGGGGCCATGAGGAGCATCTGCTTGATTTTCTGCGAGTCGTATGCCGTCAGGCCGACGAACACAAGCACTCCCACATAGTTGAGGATGAGCTGCAACCCGGAACTCCGCATGAAGATGTTGACCACCGTGGCTATGACAAGTCCGATGAGCGCCATGAACAGGATGCGCCCCATCGACGTGAGGTCTTTCTTGGTGACATAGCCCACAAAGGCCATCGCGGCGAATGTGCCTGCGGTGATGAAGAACACGCTCGTGATGGAGTCCATGGTGTAAACAAGGAATATCACGGAGAGCGTGGCACCGTTGATGACCGAATAGAGCACGAACATGAGCGTGGCCATGGAGAGCGAAAGGCGGTTGATGGCCGCCGACACCCCTATCACAAGCGCGAACTCTGCTATGACAAGCCCGAAGAGGAGCACCTGATTGGCCATTATGGCCGTGAGCAAGGCCGGCGTGGAAGCCACCCCGAAGGCCGTGATGCCGGTTATCACAAGGGCAAGAGCCATCCACACATATACCTTGCGAATCAGCGCAGGGAAGGCTTTCGACAAGGCAAGCTCTCGCTCACGCGACATACCGGTGATTTCAAAATCGTTGTTGTAGTTCATAATTTCCTTATTATTTTATTTATTTTAGAAGCTGCCAAAGCGTCATGGAACCATGGAGTCAAGGCAAAAGCATCAGACCTTCTGCCGAAAGCCTGAACCAGAAAGCAATCATGCCTCATAACCCCGGACTCTGAACTGAAAAGTAATCATACCTCTGCACTCTGAGCCCCAAACCCTGAAGCCAAAAGCAATTTCCGCCGCAAAGTTAAGCATAAAAAGGCTGCGGAGGGCATTTGTTTTCATAAAAAAGGATAAACCGTTTGGCGATGCGCGCAAAAAAGGTTAATTTTGCAAGTAATGGGGCAGAGCATTAAAGCCGGCCCCAGCAGGACGATGCAAGAAAACATAACTATAAGGGAAGGGCAACCATCTGACGCCCCGCAGATAGCCTCACTGATCATGCAGGCCATGTCTGACGAATGCTGCCGCTACTTCTACGGCGAAGAGAACACCTCCGAAGACTTCCACCGGCTGATGACAGCCCTCGTGGAGCGGCGCGACACACAGTACAGTTACCAGAACACCATCTGCGCCACCGACGAGAACGACAACACCATTGGCGCGATAGTCTGCTACGACGGCGCCGACCTGCACCGCCTGCGCCGGCCGTTCATAGACGCGTTGAAGCGGGTGTTCGGCCGCGACTTCTCAGACATGGCCGACGAGACGGCGGCAGGCGAACTATATCTTGACTCGCTGGCCGTGGACCCGGCCTACCGCGGGCGCGGCATAGCCACCAGGCTGCTGCAATCGGCCGTGGAGAGGGCGCGCCGCTCGGGCATCGGCCCTGCCGGACTGCTCGTGGACGAGAACAACCCAAAGGCAGAGAAGCTCTACCTGTCGATTGGCTTCAAAAACGTTGGCACAAACCAATGGGGCGGACACGCCATGAAGCACTTGCAGATGTAAAGCCCCACAGACCCTCCCCAGCGGGGAGGAAACCGTAACGCATACCCCCCCCGGCAGCATCCCACCACAGGTGAGGCTGCCGGGGCTTTTTTAACCCGTTTTTTCATCATAAGATATCTTTAAATTCTATTTTATCGATTTCTCAATGAAGAGTTTTGAAGCCTATCTCGCGAGGCCCAAACACACTTAAAAACGGTACATCTCTATGCAAGAGACGGATTGCCCCGCCGAAAACCAAGCCTTTGCTACGGCACACGTCCTTGCAAATCAGCTGTAATACGGTCGAAAACCGACAGAGAATTAATGCGTTACAAATTGCAGATAGTATGCCTTTTATATTCAAATGTTGTATAACATATAAAGATGTGGCATATAATCTTGCTATTCAGAATGCGCAAAAAGCGTACTTTTTACAACAAATACTTAGTAATTAATAATTCTATTTGTTGAAAAATTTTGTGTTATTTTGTTTTGCTAGTATGAAATTTATAAGTATCTTTGCCCTCAGAATTAAGTATTTACAAATAGCTAAAACTGATTTTTCAGTATGTGTAAATGCCCTTTGGGCATGAGAAATCCGTCTCTTGCATAGAGACGGATTCTTTTTTATGTCAAGGAATGTCCACAAGCTACCAAACTTGCGGACATTCATTTCACTTTTTTATCTTTTCAACCTTTTACTCTTAATAGTTTGGAGACGGCCCTTCAGACAGGAAACACGGTTTGAGACACACTTCAGAGCAGATCCGTCTAATAAGTTGATATATAATGAACCGATTTGGGTTTAACAGTCCAACAGTCAGCAGAATCAATGAAATGAGGAAGAAATTTTGTAACTTTGCCACCGTAACTGAAAACTAACAATGACAATGGAAAAGAGAATGGCATCAATCATGCTGTGCCTGCTGATGGTCATGGCAGGGACGGCCCAAGCGACACACCCGTGGAAGGGCAAGCGCGTGGCCTACTTCGGCGACTCCATCACCGACCCGAACAACAAAGCCGCAAAGAAAAAGTACTGGAACCTGCTGGACGACTGGCTCGGCATAACGCCATACGTCTACGCGGTGAGCGGAAGGCAGTGGAACGACATACCGAGGCAGGCGGAACGGCTGAAGGCCGAGCACGGCGACAGCGTGGACGCAATCATCATAATGATGGGCACCAACGACTATAACATGGGCGTGCCAATAGGCGAGTGGTACACGGAGAAGCCCGAGAAGGTGGTGGCCGGAATACACGAGCAGAAGCACCCTGTGGACAGGTTGCACCGCCGGCCCTGCATGGACAAGGACACCTACCGGGGACGGATAAACATCGCGCTGAGCACGGTGAAAAGGATGTACCCGACCAAGCAGATAGTGCTGCTCACCCCGATACATCGCGCAGGATTCTACGCCGGCGACAGCAACTGGCAGCCCTCGGAAGACTACACCAACCGCTGCGGCGAATACCTGGACGCATACGTGGAAGCGGTGAAGGAGGCCGCAAACATCTGGGCTGTCACGGTGATAGACATGAACGCCCTCTGCGGCCTCTACCCGCTGGATGACGAATACGCCCGGTTCTTCAACAACAAGGACACAGACCGGCTGCACCCCAACGACGCCGGCCACGAGCGCATGGCGAAAGTACTGGAGCGACAACTATCGGCAATACCCGTGTTTTGAGGCAAATCGCTTGCATTCCATTATATGAATGTCCGCATATTGCCAAATAGAAACGCATTGAGGGTGTATCAAAATGTAGTTGAAAGGAGTTAACCGAAGTCAGACGGCCTGCCGGTCGTCTGATGTTAGCGGACCGTGTTGCCAGAGAGCAGCGAAAAATGGCTTGGAAATCAGCAACAAAACATACGTCTGTCAACTCCAGATAACTTCGGGCGAAGCCCCAAACTCCAGTTAACTACATTTTGGCACAGCCCCAGTGAAACTCTTTCAAACACGTTTGGCAACTTGCGGACATTCATTTCCATTATGCCCAAAGCCCAAACGGAATTTACAACAGGCAGACAACGAAAGACAAAAGACAAGAATATGAAAAAGATTGATGTAAGGTCGCTGACCGACAATTTCTTCGAGACGATAGGCCGGGAGTGGATGCTCGTGACGGCCGGAACAAAAGACGATTTCAACATGATGACGGCCTCGTGGGGCTGCATCGGGTGGCTGTGGAACAAGCCGGTAGCCGTGATCTTCGTGCGGCCGGAGCGGTTCACCCACGAGTTCATAGAGCGCGGCGACACGCTCACGCTGTCATTCCTCGGCCACGGCAAGGAGGCGCGCGAGGCATACAACCTGTGCGGCAGCCGCTCGGGACGCGACTGCGACAAGGCAACCGCCAGCGGACTGCGCCCGGTGGTGACCGAGGCGGGCAACGTGACCTTTGGCCAGGCACGGCTTACGCTCGAATGCCGCAAGCTCTACAAAGACGCGCTGCGCCCGGAGTGCGTCATAGACCCGGGGCTGACGCAGTGGTACGGCGACAAGAAGGGCGGCTGGCACGACGTGTATGTGCTTGAGATAGTGAACGCTCTCGTGGGAGATGAGTGACAAACGGCCGGCTGACAGAGAGAGGAGAACATGACTATGGGCATCTTATCATCACGCAACACGGGCCGCAACGGCCTGCCGCGGGGCCGTATGGCTCTGCGGCCGCTCGTGCTGTCGCTGCTCGCGGCGGCAGTATTGGCTGTGGCTTGCGCCTCGGCGGGAAGCACGACGGCCACCGACGGCAGCACAGGCGCGTCGCCGTCGGCAGCCGCAAGCACCCCGCCCGACAGTCTGCTGATACGCGTCAGCATGGCCACCACTAAGCGGGGCAACGTTGTTCCCGTGGACAACAGCTTCTACCTGCGGTTGCTGGGCGACAGCGTAAGCTCCAACCTGCCTTACTTCGGCCGCGCATACTCCGCGCCGATAGGCACGGAGAGCGTGCTCCGCTTCGACGCCACGATGAGCGACTTCACCTCCACGCGCAACAAAGATGGAGCCACGCGCATGGAGTTCCGCGTGCGCACGATAGAAGATACGTTCCGTTTTCGGGTGGAGGTTTATGATAACGGCCGCACCACTATATACGTGCGACCGACGCGCCGCGAGGCAATCAGCTTCGACGGCGATGTGGATGGCGGCGGCGCGCGGTGAGCGCCTGCCCGCGCGCCGCACCGTCCGTGCCGTTCGCCTGCGCGGGCATTAAGTAGTGGTTGAAAATTAAGATAAGATGTACATATAAAAACAATTCGGTATCGTTTAATTTTCAACAGCTACTTAATCTAAATTAACGCTGCTTCTGTCTGTATAAAGCGCGCTTTTGGTAATTTTGCATCGTCTCCCCATGTTCCGGTCCGCCGCGCTGCGGGCGTCGGCGACAACGCGGCAGGCGGCCGTGCGGGGGCTTGCAACTGATAAATATGGATTACAAAACTATATCAACAAATCAAGAAAGAGCATGAAACAGCTATTTATGTTTGCATCGCAGATGCTGGTGGCATTTGCGTGCTTGGCCTTCACGGCCTGCAGCAGCGACGACGACGGTGACGGCGGCGGCGCGAACGGCAACCCGCTCGACAACCTTGTGGGCAGCGAGTGGAGCTGCGAGTACTACAACGTGGGCGACAACGGCGAGTACGAGGAGGGAACCATACAGCTGATGTTTGTCAGCTCAGACCGCGCCGAGGAGCACGTCACATACAGCGGAATGGAGTGGAACATCGACGATGACTACGTAAGGTACAGCGGCACCAACGACAACTTCTACACCTATACCGTGAGCGGCAACTCGGTTACCCTCGTGAACAGCGACAATGGCTACTCAAAGACCCTCACACTGCTTGACAACACAACGCTGACAGAGGGCACTGGCGATGTCTATACCCTCGTCAAGGCAGGCTCGGGCAGCGGCGACGATGACGAGGGAGGCAACGTGTCGGTGGGCGGAAACCCGCAGACGGGCATCGCCGACTTCGTGAGCGCGCCCGTGAGGTCGTTCGCCATGGAGTTCAGCCAAGGCTCGCGCGACTTCAAGGTGGAATACGACTATGCGGGCAACAAGGTGGTGCGGATGCGCCGCTCGGGGACAAACTCCGGGTCGTTTGCCGTCACCTACACCGACAGCGAGGTCACCGCGGCTTCGCAGACCGCGTCATATACCTTCGGGCTGGGCGCCCCAGGCTACGCCAACTACTTCCGCGACAAGGACGGCTATGTGTGGAGTTGCCGCGTCTCGGGCGACAACGACGGCTACATACGCTACTTCGAGATAGACAACATCAACGGACGCCGCTATTACACCATAACCTACAGCGGCGGCAATGTAAGCTCAATCGAGGAGTACCACGACCAGGATCTGTACTGCACATACAACTTCTCTTACACCAGCACAGACAACAAGAACGGCCTGTATCCCGAGGCAAGCATCATAGACACCGGCCTGGAGTACCTGCACTACCTCGGGTTCTTGGGCCTGCCCAGCCGCAAGCTCGTGGACAAGATAGACTTCAAGCCCGTAGACTCGTCGTATGGCACGATGCAGTTCAGCTACGAGCGCGACTCGGAGGGCAACGTGACGTCCTATCAATACACCTCCGACCCGATATATAAGACCACCAACCGCCGCCAGCCGTCGCCGGTGTTCAAGTTCACTTACTGACCTACCCTGCCGTCAGGCAAGCCCGCCAATGCGCCCGCAAGGCCGCACAGGCGGGCTTTTTTGCGTGCCGGCACGACAGCCGCCCCACCCTCAACGACCATTCAGAGGCCTGCAAGCGCACCCCGGAAGCCACGCAGCAGCCGCGGCCAGGAAGCTCGCGAAAGCACAAAAAAAGATGCCGCGCTTCACAGCGCGGCACCCCGCAAAATTATGATTAAGTTTTTATCGGCAAAAATTTTATCCCAATATCAATAGCCCATCTTGTCGAGCGAGTCGTTGAAGTCGCGCGGCTCGTGGCTGTCGTGGCCTCCGCCGTGCTGACGGCGCTCGCCCCTCGGGCGGCGCTCGCCGCGCTCACGCCTGGCGGGACGCTCCACATAGTCGTCGGGCTTGGGTATGAGCACACGGTGAGACAGCTTGTACTTGCCCGTCTTGGGGTCTATCTCCATTAGCTTCACCTTTATCTTGTCGCCCTCGTGTATGCCGGCCTCCTCTACGGTCTCAAGCCGCTTCCAGTCTATCTCGCTGATGTGCAGCAGGCCGTCCTTGCCGGGCAGTATCTCCACGAAGCAGCCGTAGGGCATCACCGAGCGCACCGTTCCGTCGTAGATCTCGCCAACCTCGGGTATGGCCACTATGGCGCGGATCTTGGCCAAGGCGCCGTCTATGCTCTCCTTGTTGGGTCCGCTTATCTGCACCTTGCCCACTCCGTCGGTCTCGTCGATGGCAATGGTGGTGCCGGTCTCGTCCTGCATCTGCTGGATAATCTTTCCGCCCGGGCCGATTACGGCTCCGATGAACTCCTTCGGAATCTCTATCTGCACGATGCGCGGCACTTGCGGCTTCAGCTCCGGGCGCGGCTCAGCTATGGTGTCGGTCAGCTTGCCGAGTATGTACTCGCGCCCGGCCTTGGCCTGCATGAGGGCTTTCTCGAGTATCTCGAAGCTCAGGCCGTCGCACTTGATGTCCATCTGCGTGGCGGTGAGGCCGTCTTTGGTTCCCGTTGTCTTGAAGTCCATATCGCCCAGGTGGTCCTCGTCGCCGAGGATGTCGCTAAGCACGGCGTACTTGTCCTCGCCCGGGTTCTTGATCAGGCCCATGGCTATGCCGCTCACGGGCTTCTTCATGGGCACGCCTGCGTCCATCAGCGCGAGCGTACCGGCGCATACGGTGGCCATCGACGACGAGCCGTTGCTCTCCAATATCTGGCTCACGAGGCGCACCGTGTAGGGGAAGTCCTCGGGTATCTGGCCTTTCAGCGCGCGCCATGCCAGGTGTCCGTGGCCAATCTCGCGCCGGCCCACGCCGCGCTGCGCCTTGGCCTCGCCCGTGCAGAACGGCGGGAAGTTGTAGTGGAGCAGGAAGCGCATATAGCTCTTGTCCAGAACGTCGTCCACGAGCTTCTCGTCGAGCTTGGTGCCGAGCGTGCAGGTGGTGAGGCTCTGCGTCTCGCCGCGGGTGAAGATGGAGCTTCCGTGAGGCATGGGCAGCGGCCCGACCTCGCACCAGATGGGGCGTATCTCGTCACACTTGCGGCCGTCGAGGCGTATGCCCTCGTCGAGTATGCAGCGGCGCATGGCGTCGCGCATCACGTCGTGATAGTAACGGTCCATCATGGCCTGCTTCTCTTCCATCTCGTCCTCGGTGAGGTCTGTGTGGGCGGCGGCGTAAGCCTCCTTGAAGTCGGCCAGTATCTTGTCGAACGCTTCCTCGCGGGCGTGCTTGTCGAGAGCCTGCTTGGTCACGTCGTAAGCCTTCTGGTAAAGCTCGTCACTCATCTGCTTGCGCAGGTCCTCGTCGTTCACCTCGTGGTCGTACTCGCGCTTTACGTCCTTGCCCAGCTCCTTGGACAGCTCGGCCTGCAGCTCGCACATGGGCTTGATGGCGGCCATGGCGGCCTTCAGGGCGCCTATCATGTCCTGCTCGGACACCTCTTTCATCTCGCCCTCCACCATCATTATGTTCTCTGCCGAGGCGCCTACCATGATGTCCATGTCGGCCTCTGCCATCTGCTGGAACGTGGGGTTGATGACGTACTCGCCGCCTATGCGGGCCACGCGCACCTCACTGATGGGGCACTCGAAGGGTATATCTGAGCAGGCAAGAGCTGTGGAGGCAGCGAATCCGGCGAGCGCGTCGGGCTGGTCCACTCCGTCTGCCGAGAAGAGGATTATGTTCACAAAAACTTCTGCGTGATAGTTTGAGGGGAAGAGCGGGCGGAGCACACGGTCCACGAGCCTCGAAGTGAGGATCTCGTTGTCGCCCGGCTTGCCTTCGCGCTTGGTAAACCCGCCGGGGAAACGGCCTGCGGCGGCGTACTGTTCTCTGTAATCTACCTGCAAAGGCATGAAATCTGTTCCGGGAACTGCATCTTTTGCGGCACAAACAGTGGCCAGGAGCACGGTGTTGCCCATACGGAGCATACAGGAGCCGTCGCACTGTTTTGCCACTTTCCCGGTCTCGATGCTGATGGTGCGGCCATCAGGCAGCGATACGGTCTTCGTAATAACGTTCATCTAAAAAACTTGCTTTATTGTTTCTTTTAACATCTAAATCGCCACAAAGTTAAGTAAAATATGTGTAACACAGGCATATATGGCATTATTATTCACTTTTTTTATAATAACGCCATGCCTGCCCGCTCTGCGTCACTGCCCGCTCTGTATCTCGGCAATGCGCTGATTGCACGTGTTGAGTGTTTCCTGCGCACTCTCCAAAATGTGCTTAAGATTAGCGTTGTTGGGCTCTTTGAGCAACATGCCGCGGTACTTGGCCACCTGCTCCTCGGCGTTCTTCTTGCGCACCTGCCAGTCGGCCAGAGCCGCCTTGTCTATGCCTCTACCCGATGACGACGGGGCAACGCCGACAGAGGTTGTGCCTGCCGACGGCACGACCGCAGCCGGACGTGAGCCGGAGGTGGAGCCTCCGCCACCCGCCAAGGCTTTGATGAAACCCGAGAGAATGCCGCTGAGCAGCTCGGTGCGCCGCTGTTCCTGCTCTTGCTTGTGCCTCAACTCGGCCAGTGCGGCCTGCTGCCGCCGCTGTTCGAGCAGCTGCAAGGCATTGGCATAGCGCGTCTTGGCCTTCGCTATGTCTTCAGGACCATTCTTTGCCAACTTCAAGAATATCTCTGCCTGCTCCTTATAAACAGAGTCTTCGACCAGATATGCCTCAAGCACAGCCACGCTCGTTGTATATAGTTGCGCCGCCGCGTCGAAGTCGAAGCCACTGTCATCGGGTAACTCACGCATATTTCCGTTGTTCTCTATCATCTCTGACACAAACTTAGACCTCCACAAGTGATCGTATCCCTTGTGATATAGAGCCGTGCCCGTGAAGAACTTGGCCCACGGGGCAGCTATCCCCTCGTTGGCGTAATAGCTGATCACGGCATCATACATCCGCTTCTCGAAATACTCCTCGCCCTTGTCGCGATAGCCTGTGGTATATGTCCGCTCGGGGTTGTAATCCTCTTGGGGAGCATTCGACGTGTTGCGCACCACCCAACGACCGTTTATGTACATCACATTATAGAACAGGCACGGCACGTCCACGCCGCTGCCGTCGAGCATCACGCCGCCTTTCTTATCGACACCATCCACGTTGCGCACATAGACTGCATCGGGCGAACTTTCAGAGAAATCCATTTCCTTGAAGTCTTCGACTATCTTCTTGCCATCGGTAGTGAGCAAGGTGAGGCCGTAGCCGCGCAATTTTACTATCTTGACGAACCGTGTCGGGAAGCCGTCAAGCTCCACATTGCCCGAGAACGCATTAAGAGCCTCGCTCGAACCCACCACAACATAGCCCGGCAACAGCGTTACCGAGGACGACTCAAAGGTGCATATCTTGTCGCCGGACGGTGAATAAATCACCGTCTCACTGCCCACAGCGAGAAACGAGGCCGCCGTCTTTGGCCTGTATAGCGTGAAGTCGCACGAGTACTGTTTGGTCTGAAGGTCGTTGCAAGGCACCCGACCCTCACCCTCGTCGGACGCGGGGAAATAGGTCACCGACGCATAGTCGGGCGAAATAATCACCTTGCCGGCCTTGTCGGCCACGCCATACAGCAAATCATTGCTCTTGCCGAAGGGAGCCCGGCGCGCCAGCCTGAAGTGCCACGAGCCGTCGCCCGGCACCACCACCTCTACGCTTTTCAAGTCAAGGTTCTTCTTCAACCCTTTCATAATCGCCTTGTTTTCCTTTTCCAAGGCTTTGGCATCCTGCCCAAATGCAGGTGCAGCCGTAAGCAGCGTCATGGCTGCCGTGGCTATAATGACAACTTTTCTGTTCATATCTTATTGTCTTAACAACTATTAATTTCAATATGATTCTCAGACAGACTGCACCACCCGAGTGCAACGTTACCATACACAAGGCCACGCCAACGAGCAGAAAGAAAGCTTGCTTTCAATTTCCCTAGTGCAGCTTACCCTATGCAAAGGTAATGCAAAAACGATAAAAAAACAATATAAAATGCAGAAATATAATTGCGGAAATCACACGTTAACAAACCTTTCAACCCTTAAATATCGGCATACACAGTGCCTCTGAGAATCGCGTATTCGCGGAGAAACCGCCATCGGGGCGCAAATGTCGCCAAAATGGGCGTGCAATCTTAACCCGCTGGGAGTCAAGGGAGTTATGAGCGATTCGGGGAAAACTGTGCAATCTTTTGCGCCAAAGCATACGGCCATAAGCCGCCCGAAACGGGCCGTTCTGGCCGGAAACGGGCTGCGAACCCCACCGTTTGAACTTGCGATATGTGCCGTTTCACTTTCCGAAACGGCACATATCGCAATGTGGAACGCGCCGTTTCGTGTTCCCAAACGGCACATATCGCAAAATCGGACGCCGTTTTTGTCAAGACATTTCGTGCAACTGCGCTTTCCGTTCCCTATTTCATCGCTTCGCGAAGTGTTAATTTTCATGGGTCAGGAGACCGAGGGCGGGAGTGCGGACACTGGCATTATGATTGTCCGCATTTTGCCAACCTCAAAGTGCATTGTCCCCTCCTTTTCCAAAGACAATGCAAGCGAGAGGCAAGAGAGCTTGCTCTCATTTGCCCGAGCGCAGCTTGGCTTATGCAAAGGAGGGGACAAGTGGAAGCTCTTTCAAACCGGTTTGGCAGAATGCGGATATTCATTTTGATTATAGTTGCGACACTGCTTCCGCATGGCTTTTTTACGCTGAACGCTTTGCCGGATGGGACAAAAGGTGTATCTTTGCATAATGCAAGCTGCGCTCGGGAATGAGAAAGCGTGCTTTCATTCCTCTCGCTTGCATTGCGTTCAGACACACAAGAAAAGACAGAAGGCATGGCAAAAAGAAACATAAACGGCCTGGCGGCAGCCCTCGTGGCCCCGCTGCAACAGTTCATGGGACGCGAGCGGTCGGCCGGCATTGTGCTGGCGGTTAGCATAGTGGTGGCCATGGCTGCGGCCAACTCGCCCTGGAGCGAGGAGTACTTCCACCTGTTCGAGCACAAGGCGGGCTTCGTCTTCAACGGCGAGCCATACCTGTACTACTCCCTCCACCACTGGATCAACGACGGACTGATGTCGATGTTCTTCTTCGTCGTGGGCCTGGAGCTGAAGCGCGAGTTCATAGGCGGAGAGCTGTCAGACCCGCGCAACACGGTGCTGCCCATAGGGGCGGCCGTGGCAGGGATGCTCGTGCCCGCGCTGATATACAGCCTGCTCAACGCCGGCACGGCCTCGGCCGGCGGCTGGGGCATACCCATGGCCACCGACATAGCCTTCTCGCTGGCCGTGATATACGCCCTCGGCGACCGCGTGCCGCTGGCCGCCAAGGTGTTTCTCACCACGCTTGCCATAGTGGACGACCTCGGGGCGGTGGTGGTGATAGCCCTGTTCTACACATCGGAAATATCGCTCGCCAACATCGCCGTGGGCGTGGCGCTGCTCGGCGTGATGCTGGCCGCCAACAAGGCTGGGGTGAAGAACGTGGTGTTCTACGGGATACTGGGCATCGGAGGCGTGTGGACGGCCTTCCTCATGTCGGGCATCCACGCCACCATAGCCGCAGTGCTGGCCGCCTTCGTGATACCCGCCGACGCGCGACTGCCGGAGGCCGACTACCTGAGGCGCGCCTCGCGCCACCTCAGCCGCTTTGCCGCGATGAAGCCCAACGGCGTGTCCACGCTCGACGAAGAGCAGGTGGAGGTCATGGCAGAGATGATGGACGACACGCGCAGAGCCATGCCGCCGTCGCAGCGCCTGGAGCACGCCATGCACCCATTGGTGTCGTTTGTCATCATGCCCGTGTTCGCCCTGGCCAACGCCGGGGTGTCATTCGCAGGCATGGACGCGCAGACCCTCTTCTCCACGGCGGTGGCGCCGGGCGTGGCCCTGGGCCTGCTCTTGGGCAAGCCAGCGGGCATTGCGCTGGCCACACTGCTGCTGGTGCGCCTCGGCGTGGCCCCCATGCCGCGCCAACTCACCGTGCGCCGCATCATAGGGCTCGGCTTCCTCGCCTCCATCGGCTTCACCATGTCCATGTTCATAGCCACGCTCGCCTTCGCCGACCCAACCATGCTGCTGCAAGCCAAGGTGGGCATCTTCGCCGCGTCTATAGCCGGCGGGGCGGCAGGATACCTGCTGCTGCGCAAAAGGCAGAGTTCAGAGTGATGAGTGCAGAGGTATGATTACCTTCAGTGCAGAACGAAGAGTGACGAGTGCAGAGGTGTGATTAGCTTTAGTTCTGCGGCTCTTTATTCATAAAAATGGAGAAGGCGGCAAGGATAATGATGGCAAAAGCCACTCGCATCCTTGCCGCCTTTTATAAGGCTTGCATGGTAATCATACCTCTGCACTCGTCACTCTGCGTTCTGCACTAAAGGTAATCACACCTCTGCACTCAGCACTCTAAGCTCTGCACTGAAAGTAATCATACCTCTGCACTCAGCACTCTAAGCTCTGCACTGCCTCGCCCTGCTCACTTTATTGGGCCGAAGCAAAGTAGACACCGTCGTTCACAGCCATGCGGAGCTGGAACACTCCCTCCTCGTTGAGCGAGAAGTCGCGCTTCTCCCCGTTGGGCAACGCAGCCTGGATGGTGCCGTCATCGTTGAAGCGGAACAGCTCGCGCTCCTGGCCCTCGGCCTCCATCGACCAGCTCTTCAGCTTCTTGTCGTAAGTGAAGAGCACCTTCTCGCCCGTCGGCTTGGTCACCTCGTAACCGTCCTTGAGCGTCTTCACCGCATACTGGCGGCCGTCCTTGCCCCACACATTCTCCACGTGGCCCACCTTGGCGATGGGGTTCGAGCCGCTCCAGAACTCCACAGTGTTGAGCACCAACAGGTCTACGACGCCGCAAACGGCGTATGCCGGAGAGATGAGTATGAACACAATCTCGTTCACGAACTTGTTGCTCAGCCCCTTGTTCCAGTCGAGCACCTTGTTGAACAGGCCAAACGAGCCTATGCAAGAGCCAAGGGTGAGCGTGGCGGCCAGCAGGCACGCCGCAGTCTTCAATGTGATTTTCTTCATAACAGTTTGGTTTTTGTTAGGGTAACATATACAGAAGCCGTGCCCGCCAGGGCGGAGACTTCCGCTTGCAAATATACGCAAAACCTCCGGACGGGCAAAGCATGACAGGGCTTTTTTATGCGTGGAACCGGCCAAAAAGCCATCGGCACGGCACGGAAAAGCCCTTGACAGAAGCCTGCCGGAGGCCCATATATGGGCCAGGAGGTGGTTTTTATGAAACCGGCACGACAAATTTAAGGCAGGATAACCACGATTTTTAACCGCTTGTCAACGGTACATTACAGTTTGCGCACATACATCAGAAAAAGCATTTCATGGCATTTAAGATTTTCACTAACTTTGTAAAAAGAAACCACGCCGCGCGTAACGGCGTGCAAGCCGCCCCCTGACGGCCTGCACGGCAGCAGGCACAAACTCGTAGGAAAATAGTTGTATCACATCAATCAAATACAAGTGAGTTTATGAAAACAAGAAGAATGAAGACTATCATGGCCACCCTGGCCCTCGCGGCACTGCCCGCCGCGGGCGCCTCCGCGCAGGACACAGGCGGCAGCAAGTGGTATTTCGGACTGGGCGGAGGCTACCACTCCACCCACATGAGCTTCTCGGACATCAACGAAGACATCTTCCCCGAGAGCAAGAACCGCGGCAGTGGCGTGTTCTCTGTGTTCGTGCAAGGCGAGTTCGGGCGCAACGGCAACTTCGCACTGCGCCCGCAACTGTCGTTCCTCACGCGTGGCGGCAAGCTCACGGAGATAGGCAACGTGGGCGATTTCTACGAGCAGAACGGCATCGATGACATCTACTACACGCTCCGTTCACGCTATGTGGACATCCGCGTGCCGCTCATCTACCAGTTCGGCAAGACCTCATCGAAGGTGCGCCCCTACCTCTTCGTGGCCCCTGTGCTGGGCTTCGCCACGGCGGGCGACATCCAGTTGCTGGCCGAGGACGGCGAAGGCAGTGTGGCAGGCTACAAGACCGACCTCTCAGATGCCAACATGGCGTCGACCTACTTCGCCGGACAAGTGGGAGCGGGAGTGAAGTTTGCCGTGCCCGTGGCCGGCGACCGCTGCTGGCTCGGCATAGAGGCCAGCTATGAGTTCGGCTTCACCGACACATACGGAAGCAAGGAGAAGGACAGCGAGGCCAACGACATAGCGCAGCTGTTCAACCAGAACTACAAGATAGACGGCACGAGAAAGTTGAGCGGATTTGAGGTGCAGGCAGTGCTGACTGTGCCGTTCAGCATCTTCTCGAAGAAGGAACAGCCCGCTCCAGAGCCGGAACCGGAGCCGGTGGCCGCGCCCGTTCCAGAGCCGGAACCGCAACCGGCAGAGAAGCCCTGCTACACCCTCGACGAGATAAACGACCTCATGGCAAAGAACCAAAGCATAGAGGGAAAAACCATCTGCGCCGTGGATGCCATAACGTTCGACTTCGCCAAGAGCACCATCAAGCCAGAGTCATACGACTATCTAGACAAGCTGGCCACCACGCTCATACGTTCCAACAGGCGAATCGAGGTGAAAGGCCATACGGACAACGTCGGCTCGGCCGACTTCAACATGGACCTGTCGCGCCAAAGGGCAGAGGCCGTGGTGGAATACCTCGTCAAGAAAGGTGTCAACCGCAACAAGCTGACCTACAGCTTCTACGGCATGACGCGCCCGCTCTCCACCAACGACACCGAAGAGGGCCGCGCCATGAACCGCCGCGTGGAATTCACGATACTCAACGATTTCTAAAAACAACCTTTAAAACAACTGGATATGAGACGCTATTTTTCATCAATGGGCTTGCTGCTCATGGCATTGGCCCTGTCGCTTACGTCGTGCCTCAGCGACGGCGACGACACCATAGTGCTTGAGGACGGCGAGAACACGCCTGGAGTCACACCTCCGCCAACGGGCGAAGACCAGACGCAGGTGGTGTCGTCGGGCGAGAGCGCCACCTTCGACCGCCTCGGCTTCGAGATCACTGTGCCGCGCGGCGCGGTGCCTTACAATGACAGCGGAAGTGACGGACGCGTGGCATTCACCGTCACGGAGGGCGGCGACCTGCCGGCCGACCTGCCCGACGGCGCCGAGACCGTGGACGGCGCGAGCATAAAGGTGGAGCCCATGAACTTCACGTTCAACTCACCTATCACAATCAATGTGCCGCTCCACGGCTACGACCCGGACGAAGTGGCCCTGCTCTATTACAACGAATCCACCGGACTGTGGGAGGTAATACCGTTCTCCTCGATAAACGACGACGGCACGGCCACGGTCTCTGTCATTGAGCTCGGCTACTTTGTGCTGGTAAGGTACGTGGGCGAGGAGATGCCGTTCGGTGGCATACACATAGACAGCGAGTACCTTGAGGCAGGCTATTACTATTATCTCACGCTGACATCGGGCAACGGAACGGCCACGGGCGACGTGAAGAGGATATCGTTCTCCGCCAACGGCAGCGACCTGTATATGGCCAACATACCGTTCGGGTCTTACTATGTCACTGTGTCGCGCGAGCGGCGTGACGGCCTGGGCAGCGCGGTGAACGCCACCGAGACCTACACCGAGACGATGTACATCGACGTGGTGAGGGCACTGGTTGCAGGCCGCGGAGGCTTCAGCACCTACACCGGCTGGGTGGAGCTTCAGCTCGACAGCCACTCATGGACGCAGGGAAGGCCAGACAACGCGTGGGGCGAGCCGACGGCGACATACGGCACCGGCACGTTCCAGGCCACGCTGACATGGGTCAACACGTCGTCGAACGTCACTGACTACGACCTCCACCTCTATGGCCCCAACGACCTCCACGTGTTCTTCTCGCACAAGAACGAGGGTGCATACGAGCTTGACCGCGACTGGATTTCCGACCTCGGCAACGCTGTGGAGAACATCTACACCGTGAGCGACGACATCACCCCGGGCGAGTATCAGGTGAAGGTGCACCACTACAGCGGCGTGCTCGGCAAGCGATACAACTGCCGCGTCATCATGGACGGCGTGCTGGTGAAGTCTGTAACGGGCGAAATCTCTGTCAACAAGGAGTTCGATGACATCTATACTTTCACCGTAGAGTGAGGTCTCTGTGCAGAACGCAGAGTGCTGAATGCAGAGGTATGATTACCCTTAGTGCAGAACGCAGAGTGCTGAGTGAAGAGGTATGATTACCCTTAGTGCAGAATGCAGAGTGCTGAGTGAAGAGGTATGATTACCCTTAGTGCAGAATGCAGAGTGCTGAGTGAAGAGGTATGATTACCCTTAGTGCAGAACGCAGAGTGCTGAGTGAAGAGGTATGATTACCTTTGGCCAACGAATTGGCCTACTAAGTGCATCAGGATGACAAGCCTATGCCTTGCCATCCTCCACTAAAAAGACAAAGGCGGCAAGAATGTTAATGGCAAACGCCACTTGCATTCTTGCCGCTTTTCATTATGTCTTAAAGGTAATTGGATTCTACACAAAGCTATTCATACCTCTTCACTCAGCACTCTGCGTTCTGCACTAAGGGTAATCATACCTCTGCACTCAGCACTCTGAACTCTGAGCCAAGGCTGCTCTGGGCTCTGAATTCTGTCACAGCAGTTCGCTGATAGCCTTGTCGAGGTCGTCTATCTGGGTTGAGCGGCTCACTATGTTGTTGCCGCGGTCTATGAGAAAGAACTCCGGCACGCTGGTCACATTGTATATCGCGAGGCGCTGCGAGCCGGCTCCCTCCGGGTCGCGCACGCAAATCCACGGCAGCGCGGCCGTCTGCTGCTTCCAGAAATGCTCGTCGGGGTCTATGGAAATCTGGTATATCTCGAAGCCCTTGGCGTGGTACTTGGCATACAGCTCGCGCAGCGAGAGGATGCGCTGCGGCGAGTCCTTCATCCCAAACAGGTGGAAGTCGAGCAGCACCACGCTGCCCTTCAGTGCAGAGAGCGAGCGCTGGCGCCCTTGGTTGTCGCCGAGAGTGATGTCTATGAGGCCCGCCGTCGTCACCTTCGACGGGTCGATGGTGTCGCTGGCCGCGGCACTTATGATGCGCTCGTTCCTCATTCCCTTGATGGCGATGTTGTGCAAGTTCTCGCCGCGCAGCGTGCCGGGATAGAACGTGTCCCACGCCGTGGCCACGGCGGCAAACACCTTTATGTCGCCGTCATCGCCGTCCGGGTTGAATATGAGGTAGTTGCCCAAGGCCTGGAACAGCGCGAAGTACGACGAGGCGGCCCTGGGATTCTTGTATATGTAGTCCTGTGTCACCCTGTCCTTGTACGCCTGCACCATGGCGCGCAGGCTGTCGCCGGCCGCCGCCGCGCCGATATGGCCGTTGCGCCCCAACGCCTCGACACGCCGCTGCAGCCCTATCTGCATCAGCGCCAGCTCTTTTATCTTGGCGCACTCTGCCGACCCCTCCACGCTGTATGCCGTGGCCATGGTGCCATAGTCGGCCTTCACGCTGATTGTCTCGGTGGAGTCCACCGCGAGGTTTATCATCTGCCCGGCTATGCGCAGGCGATAGAACTCGGGCGCCTCGGGCCTGGTGTCGCTGAAGCTGAACTCACCGTCGGGGCCAAGACGGACGGAATCAATGGTCACCGGGCCCTGAAGGCCCATCTGCTCGAAGTACAGCAACGAGTCCTCGGCCGAGGATATGCTGCCCTCTACGCGAAACTTGTCTTCGCTGCACGATGCAAGGCCGAAGGCAACCGCCACGGCGGCGGCAAGTATAACGTGTCTCATAATGTTGGTGTTGT
This sequence comes from uncultured Prevotella sp., assembly GCA_944320355.1. GTDB lineage: Bacteria > Bacteroidota > Bacteroidia > Bacteroidales > Bacteroidaceae > Prevotella. Next base: position 24,397 of record CALUHC010000003.1, read on the forward strand.
TAGTCGATGCCACACGGCATCGGATGCAAAGTTACGCTATTTTTTCGATTATCGTGCATCGCCGGGCAACAAAATGGCAAGGCCGGCGGATGGGCCAGGATAGCGGCGCCACAGCCACCGCACAGCAGCCCCCACCGCTCCGTTTTCCGAAACGGCCTGTTTCACGTCGCAAAACAGGCCATATCGCGGCCTGAAACGTGCCGTTTTGGAAGCCAAAACGGCACGTTTTGCAATCCATTGAGTATCAGCGCGTTGCACAAGGCGTTGAAGAAGCCACGGCCAAACTCTCCGGCAGAGCGCAAAAGCGGGGACGAAGCCCACAGGCTCCGCCCCCGCTCGGGTACATGAGAAAGACACTTTGTTTCTTCACTTCACTACGACCTTGCGCACCGTTCCGTCCTTCATGCGGACTATGTTCACGCCCTTGCGGGCTGCGCCGAGGCGTTGCCCGCCGAGGCTGTAGCGGCTCTCGGGCGCGCCGGCGGCCGCCTCGGGCGCGCCGATGCCCGATGTTATGTCGAACGGCACGCTCACAAACTCGGTCTTGCCGCGCTGCGTGGCGCTCACCACCACGCTCAGCCGGCCCGTCACTCCGTCGGCCAGCACAAGGCGGCCGTCGGCGGTCAGCGAGGCCATGCCCGCCGTGCCGTCGTAGGCCGAGTCGGGCAGCGCGTAGCTGACTGTGCCCTCGTTGGTGGCAAAAGAGAAGAGTGAGGCCAGCTCCACGCTGCGCCCGGTCTGCACGGCGGCCTCGGCCGTGGTGCGGTTGCCGTTCAGGTCGTCGAGGCAGAAGTAGGCCGGCGTGTTCAGGTAGCCGTAGCTCTTGTCGCTGCCGTCCATGGCGAAGCTGACCGTCAGCACCCGTCCGAGGCTGCGCAGGTCGACCCACTGCCACGTGTCGAGGTAGTAGTGGTCGGCGGCAGAGGCCTGACGGTAGTCCGCCAGGTAGTGTTCCACGGTGGCGGTGGTGCCGTCGGCGCGCGTGCCGGTGAACGTCACCTTGAGGAACGAGCCGTCGGTGAAGGGCTGCGAGTAGCCGTCGCCGTTCTTGATAGAGTTCAGCGCGTAGGCATTGTTGGTAATGTACAGGCCGCTGATGGTGTCGCCCCCGGCGGCGTTGAGCACCGTGATGGTGCCGCTGTCGAAGGCCACGGCAAAGTTGGCCGAGCCGTCATGGCCGCCGCCCGTGGCCGAGTTGTACTGGTCGCTGAGCGACTCGAACCCGGCAGACGTACTGTTGGAGTAGGCAAAGCCCGACCACGAGCCCCAGTCGAGGCTGTAGTTGTTGCTGAAACTGTACGACCCGCTGACGAACGACCCGGCCATCTGCGTGTCGCCGTATGTGCCCGTCACGGCCTCGCCCTTGGTGTCGGGGCCTGCCCACGCGCTCTCCTCGTCCAGCCATAGGTTCTCCATCGTTGCGGCCACAGCCTCGCCCGTGACAATGACGCGGCATGTGTCGGCGGCCTGCTTGCCGTTGGCGTCGGTCACTGTGACGTAGTACAGGTCGCACTCCGCCGGCGCATAGCCCGTCGTTGCCGTGCCAGCCTCACCAAGAGTAGCCGTGCCTATCTCCTCGCGCAGGCCGTTGGTCCAGGCCAGTGTGAACGGAGCCGTGCCCCCGCTGACGCGGGCCGTGAGCACGGCCTCGGCGCCTGCGGCCACCGTGTCGCCCTCGGCCACCACGGCCAATGCTTCCACCTGCGGGTCATTGCCTGCAGGCCGTACTGCCGCCATGGCAGGCATGGCGGTCAGGGCCACTGCAAGCGGCCCTGCAAGAAAGTAAACTCTCTTCTTCATAATCATTGCTGTTGGTTTATAAAATGTTACGGTTGATGCTAACGAACAGGCACAATGCACCCCATGGAGCACTGCTCCCGGGCAGCGTTTTGCGCTTTGTTGTCGGTGGCTGTCCGTCGCCCCTGTCCTCGAGGGGTGGCAGACGGTGTCGCAAGGCAGGTCTTCTGACTTGCCGCCCGGATAACGAACGCCTTCCCGGCAATGCCCAGTGGCTTTGTTGTTCGTTCCTGATAAGGGCGGCTCACAGCAGCGGGACTGTCGGGGATTCGCACCCCGTTCCCTTTTAATCACCTGTTAGAGTGAACCATTGCGAGTGCAAAGGTAATGCAAAATATCGAGAAACCGCCTCCCTGCGGCATAAAAATGCGCGGGGAGGCGGTTTTTGCGTTCGGGCGGCGGGCGGCCTACAGCCTCAGTCCGGAGAGCAGGCTGACGTATGTCTCGATGGCCGAGGCCACCTCGTCGAGGCCGATGTACTCGTCGGCGGAGTGCGAGCGGGCGGAGTCGCCCGGCCCGAGCTTCATAGAGGGGAAGGGCATCAGGGCCTGGTCCGACAGCGTGGGCGAGCCGAAAGGCACCATGCCCATGGCGCGGCAGCGGGCGGCGAGCGGATGGGCGGGGTCGAGGCGCGACGAGCCGAGGCGCGTGGAGCGGGCGCGCAGCTCGCTCTTCATGCCGGCCTGCAGCAGGGCCAGCGCCTCGGGGTTGGTGTAAAGCTCGTTGGTGCGCACGTCGATGGTGAAGCGGCACTCGTCGGGTATGACGTTGTGCTGCGTGCCGGCGTTGATTATTGTGACGGTGGCCATGGTGGGGCCGAGCAGCCGGCTCACCCTCTCGAAGCGGTATGAGCGCAGCCACTCGATGTCGTCCATGGCCTCGTAGATGGCGTTGAGCCCCTCGCCTCGGGCGGCGTGGCCCGAGCGTCCGCGCGCCACGGCGTCGATGACCATCAGCCCCTTCTCGGCGATGGCGGGCTGCATACCCGTAGGTTCGCCCACTATGGCCACGTCGATGCGCGGCAGCAGGGGCAGGGCGCGGCTGATGCCGTCGGCTCCCGACACCTCTTCCTCGGCCGAGGCGAGGTAAACGAGGTTGTAGGCGCGCTCCATGCCGGCCATGATGCGGAAGGCCTGGAGCAGGCCGACGAGGCCGCCGCCGCAGTCGTTGCTGCCCAGGCCGTAGAGCCTGCCGCCCTCCGTGCAGGGGCAGAAGGGCGGCCGCGTCCACGACGGCACGGGCTTCACCGTGTCTATGTGGGCGTTGAGCAGCAGCGTGGGCCGGCTGTCGTCGTGGCCTGGAGCCACCGCCCACACGTTGTTTGCCTCGCGGCGCGGCTGCAGTCCGCACCCTTTCATGTAGTCTTCCATCACGTCGGCGGCCGCCTTCTCGTCGCGGCTCACCGACGGGGTGGCGATGAGCCGCCTCAGCAGCTCCACCGCCTCGGCGGCATATTTGTCGTGTTTCATATCCTTGCTGTCATGGCAACGCTGTCGGACGGGAATGCAACCGGTTTGCGATTTCCCGGACACAGCTTGCCCCATGCAAAGGTAACGAAATTCCGCGAGGCCGCAAAAATATCCTCGCACGGCTTTTCACGAAAGCGCTCTCAGTGGCGGACGGATGCCTCAATATGCCATATATTTTCCGGACACTCTCGCTTCCGGTTGGCAGGCTGCATCAAGCAGGTTTGCAAAACGCGCCGTTTTGCCTTGCGAAACGGCTCGTTTCGCCGCCCGAAACGTGCCGTTTTGGAGGCCAAAACGACCCGTTTCGCAACACGTTGAGTATCAAGACGTTGCACAACCAGCGGCAGACATATTGAGACTCTTGCCATTCCATGCTGCAAAACCGCCATGACCGCCGCCCGCAGCGACACGGCCTTAGCCGCGCTACGCCCAGAGCTATTGGGCAAACAGCCGGCCCGGGCGCAGCCGTTTCCTCATCCTCAGGAGCTGTCTTGATCTTGCCAACTGTCGGTTCGACTTGGATTTTCGAGGCCGCCCTGCCCGCCTGGTGAGGAGCATTGCAGGCTATGCGACGAAGCAAGACGGGCGGACATGACCGAAAATACATTCAAATAAACAGGGATGAACGCAGCTTTGACAAAACCAAAACAGCTTCTTAACTCTTAATTCTTCATTAATTTTTGCCTACTTGGCGCGAAAGTTGTAACTTTGCGGCCAAAAGATTGACATTAATAAATAAGGATTAAGACTATGGCAAAGAAAGCACTGCTGATGATCCTCGACGGATGGGGCATCGGCAAACACGGCAAGGGTGACGTGATCTATAACACCCCGACCCCTTATCTCGACTATCTCACGGCCGTGAGCGCGCACTCGCAGCTGCAGGCCTCGGGCGAAGACGTCGGCCTGCCCGACGGACAGATGGGCAACTCGGAAGTGGGGCACCTCAACATCGGCGCCGGACGCATCGTATATCAGGACCTCGTGAAGATTAACCGCGCCTGCAAGGACGGCTCCATCATGCAGAACCCAGAGATAGTGAGCGCATACACATACGCCAAGGAGAACGGCAAGAAGCTCCACCTGATGGGCCTCACCTCAAACGGAGGCGTGCACTCGTCGCTCGACCACCTCTACAAGCTCATTGAGATAGCCAAGGAGTACGGCCTCAAGGAGACCTACGTGCACTGCTTCATGGACGGCCGCGACACCGACCCGAAGAGCGGCGTGGGCTTCATACGCGACCTGCAGCAGCACTGCGAGGCCAACGGCGCGCACATTGCAGGCATAGTGGGCCGCTTCTACGCCATGGACCGCGACAAGCGCTGGGCGCGCGTCAAGGAGGCATACGACCTGCTCGTAAGCGGCAAGGGCAAGCAGTCGGCCGACATGGTGAAGGCCATGGAGGAGAGCTATGCCGAGGGCGTGACCGACGAGTTCATCAAGCCGATATGCAACTCCACCGTCGACGGGACAATACAGGAGGGCGACGTGGTGATATTCTTCAACTTCCGCAACGACCGCGCAAAGGAGCTCACGCAGGTGTTGACACAGCAGGATATGCCCGAGGAGGGAATGCACACCATCAAGGGGCTGCAATACTACTGCATGACGCCCTACGACGCGTCGTTCACCGGCGTGCACATCCTCTTCCCCAAGGAGAACGTGGAGGACACTCTGGGCGAATACCTGAGCAAGCAGGGCAAGAAGCAGCTCCACACGGCCGAGACAGAGAAGTACGCCCACGTGACGTTCTTCTTCAACGGAGGCCGCGAGAAGCCTTTCGAAGGCGAGGACCGAATACTCGTGCCGTCGCCCAAGGTGGCCACGTATGACCTCAAGCCCGAGATGAGCGCATACGAGGTGAAGGACAAGCTCGTGGGAGCCATCAACACACAGGAGTACGACTTCATCGTGGTCAACTTCGCCAACGGCGACATGGTGGGCCACACCGGCGTATACAACGCCATAGCCAAGGCCGTGTGGGCAGTGGACAACTGCGTCCGCGAGGTCATCGAGGCAGCCAAGGCCAACGGCTACGAGGCCATCATTATAGCCGACCACGGAAACGCCGACAACGCCATCAACGCCGACGGAACGCCCAACACGGCCCACTCGCTCAACCCCGTGCCGTTCATCTACGTCACCGACAACAACAGCGCGACGGTGAAAGACGGCCGACTGGCCGACGTGGCCCCGTCCATACTCCACATCATGGGCCTGGAGCAGCCTGCCGACATGACGGGCGAGAACCTGATTTCGGACAACAAATAAACCCAAACCACACGCAATACAACCATAAACAAACAATGGCGGCCTCCCCGACAAAAGGAGGCCGCCATTGTTTGTTGGCGCAAACCCTACAACAAGGAACGGGCACACAGCCCAAATGACGGGCAGGCATACGCCAAAGCAAGCCGCCACACGCGTCTCAACGGCGCGAGGCGAAGAAGTCTTTCATAAGGCGGGCGCACTCCGTGGAAAGCACTCCGGAAACAACCTTGCACTTTGGATGCAAGGCCCGGGGGGCAAAGACAGTATAGCCACGCTTCTCATCGGGCGCGCCATAGACCACGCGGGCCACCTGAGCCCAACCTATCGCCCCTGCGCACATGACACAAGGCTCCACGGTCACATATAGCGTACAGTCGGAGAGATACTTCCCTCCAATGGTGTTCGCGGCGGCGGTAAGGGCCTGCATCTCCGCGTGGGCCGTGACATCGCAAAGCGTCTCCGTAAGGTTGTGGGCGCGAGACACCACTCTGCCGCGGCACACCACCACCGCACCTACCGGCACTTCGCCCGCCTTGCGGGCCTCGCCGGCCTCGGCCAGCGCAAGGCGCATATAGCGCTCGTCCGCCGCCTGCTGTTCTTCTGCTGTCATATAATATAGATATGTATAGGCGCTTCAATGCCGCCACTGCCACTTTCCAACCGCCACAAGCCGCCCTACCGCGCCTGACCGGCCTTCACAGCCGCAAAAGGAACGGCAGGAAGACCCTCTGAATTCTCAAGGTTTGGCTCGGCCATCTCGTGCCATCCGTAACGCACAAAGCACGGAGACGGCACGTATGGGCTGTATGTGACAACGGTACTGTCGGAGCTTATGTCGGCCACAGCGGGATGGAACACACCGTCGCTTCCCGCCACCTCGAACCACCCAACGCGCTTGCCGTCGCGTGTGCGCAGACTGTCGGCCGCGTGCGAGAAGGTGACAACGAGCTTGCCACCGTCGGCCCGGACGCTCTCAAAGCGCGGTCCCGACCACTCTGTGCCCTTGCGGCCGTATGTCTTGGCAAGGGCAACGCGGGCAAGGCGCGCTCCGACCGTCCATTTGTATGACGGATGTATGTCGTTTATGTCGTCCACGAGGTCGGTTATGCAAACGTACTCGCTGCCCGCCACAAGCCTTCCCGCCTCCTTCTGCTGCTCGCGGAACAGCGGAAGGGTCTCTGCCGTCTGCGGTCCGTTGTTGTGGCGGTGCATCCTGTCGGAATATACATGAGGCGCAAGGAGCACGTAATAGAACGGAGCGGCGGGCGCGGCGAAGGCGTTGCGCCACCAGTCGGTCATCACTTTGAACTTCTCTGCGTAGCGGTTGTCGCCCGCGCCGCAGTTGTTTTCACCCTGATACCAAATGAAGCCGCGCACAGCCAGAGGCGCAAGCGGCTCAATGTATGTGGCATACCACTGCCCGGAGCCCACCCCGCCGATGCGCCCCGTGCGGCTCAACTCGCCGGCAAAGAGCGGTGACGCCGCGTAAGCCTCACGCGGAGTCCACGTCTCTATGAGCGTTCCGCCAAGCGCGGCAGTGACGATGCCCACCGGCACACCGAGGCTCTGCTGCAGCGAACGGGCGAAGTAGTAGCCCACAGCCGACACGCTGGGCAGGCTCTCGCCGCTCGCCTCGGCCCAAGGTTTCTGCCCCTTGCGCGCCGAGACATAGACGCGCAGCATCGGGTTGGCAGGCTTCCGCATCTCTATTTCGGCCGAATCGACCCCCTTGGCGGGCGGCACGAACGCCTTGTGGCGGCGCATGGAGTACTCCATGTTGGACTGTCCGGCGGCAATCCACACCTCGCCCACCACCACGTTCTCGCACTCTATCACCTCGCTACGGCCCTTGATGGTCAGCGTGCGAGGCGTTGCGTCGGCCAGCATAGGCTGCAACTCCACCCGCCATGTGCTGTCGGCGGCGGCCTTGGCCTTTTGTTTCTGCCTGCCAAACGTCACGGTGATGCGCTCGCCAGGGGCGGCCTTGCCCCAGATGGGCACCGTGCGTCCTTGCTGCAGGACCATGTTCGAGGATATCACGGGCGGCGTTGTCAGCTTGGCCTGGGCCGTCAGTGATGCCGCAAGGACGGCGATTGTCAGCGAAAGCAGTCTGGTCATAATTGGCCTTTTTATGTGATACCTGGGAGTTTTGGGAGTGAAGTGAGGGCCGGTGCAGGCTTTGCGCCTCACTTCTCTTTGCCCGTGAAGGCGTCCCACGTTATGTTCTCTGTGTGCAGTCCCTCCACGTTGACGGCCTCGGTGGTGTATTTCATCACGCTGTCCACGTGCAGGTTGCTGATGTTCACGTTCTTTACGGGCAGCCGCTTGTCGCCGTTTATCTGGTAGATGCCGTCGGCCTCGTGGCACTTCACGTCGCGCATATAGATGTCGCGTATGGCGGTGATGGTGTCTTTGTACGTTGGCACGAGGTCTTTCCACTGATAGAGCACGTCGGTGTCTATGGCGAAGGCGCGGTCCATCTTGCGCGCGCTGACCCGTTCCATGTAGATGTTCTCGATGAAAGCGCCGCGGCGATGGTTTGTCTTGATGTAGAAGAGGTTCATCACCTTGTCGTCCATGGCGCAGTCGTGCATATAGACGTTGCGTATGCCGCCCGAAATCTCGCTGCCCACCACGAGCAGTCCGTGGGCATTGCGCACGCGGCAGTTGCGCACCACGATGTTCTCCGTGGGCCGGCCTATGCGCCACGCGTCGTGGTTGCGGCCCGACTTGATGACCACTCCGTCGTCGCCCTGGTCGAAGAGGCAGTCCTCTATGAGGAAGTTGCGCGTCATCTCTATGTCAATGCCGTCGTTGTTGTGTCCGTGGGCGTAAACGTCGAGGCGGCGCACCACGCCGCCCTCGCAGCGGTAGAGGTGTATGGTCCAGAAGGGCGAGTTGCGTATCTTGAATCCGTCGAGCAGCACGTTGCGGCACTGGTTGAAGTGAATCATGTGCGGGCGCAGGTGGTTTTGCCCCACGGCCATCTGCCTTTCGGCCACCGGCGTGCCCTTGTAGCCCCAGTCGTAGAGCTGTTTCAGTGCCTCAAGATGTGGCTTAGGGCGGCTGAACCACGTCTTCCACGTGGTCATGTCGGGCGTCAGCTTGCCCCCGCCGGTTATGGCTATGTTCTCACAGCGGTAGGCATAGACCATTGGCGAGTAGTTCATGCACTCCATTCCCTCCCAGCTCACCTCCACGGCGGGCAGGAAGTCGGCGGGGTTGGACGAGAAGCGCACCGTGGCGCTGTCGCTGAGGTAGAGGTTGCAGTTGCTCCTGAAGTGTATGGGGCCGCAGGGCCACTCGCCCGCCGGCACCACAACGCGCCCTCCCCCGGCCTCGCTGCAGGCCTGCATGGCCTTGCGGAACGCGGTCGTGTTGGCCGCCGTGCAGTTGGCGTCGGTGTCGGTGCCACGCTTCTTCGCGCCGTAGTCGGCAATGGAGAAGTCTCTGTGGGGGAAGTTGTAGATGGCGATGGCCGGCATGGGGAACGGCGCGGCCACCTTCACTGAGTCATACTCAGGCACGGTGAAGCTGCTGAGCGTCAGCACGGCCGCCGCTGCGAGCAGCAGGCCTTTCAGGTTTTTGTTCTTTCTCATTTTGGCTGTAGTTTGTCATTTTAGCGTTGAGCGGACTGCGCGAGCCTGTGGCGGGCGAGCCGCCTCCATCTGCCCGGGAGCCGCTTGTCTGCCTGCAAAGATACTAATATTTTCCCAAACCCGCCATGCGCAGCACGCTTTTTGGGCAGCCAGACGCCACGGCCACGCACGGAAGCTAGCCCCAGATACCTCAAAAGCAGGCAGGCAGAGGCTCCGAGGCACGGCGGGCCGAAACACAGGTTATGGCCCCTTGTGTATTATAGTTTTATACATTATTACACTATAAATAACCATTTTGTGGTAAAAATGATGCCTTTTGTGAAAAATTTTCACCGTTTTGTTTTTGTGTAAAATATTTTTTCGTATCTTTGTGGAGGTTAAGCACAAATCGGGCCGACAGCATACAACAAAGCGGGACGCCCGGCATGAGTGTTTAAAAAGAAGTGATCGCCGGGCACGCGAGTGTGTGACGGTTGCCAGGTTCATATTAAAATCACTCTTATAGTGAGCATCCTTATTACGAGCATGTGAGATGTTTGTGCTTGGGATAAGTATTTACTCTTTTCTTTATAATCTAATTTTTTGATGATGAAATCCGTGTGTTTGCAAATTATAAATTAAACTTGGCAAGGCAAACGCACGGGTTTCTTTTTTTGTGGATGCCCGCGAACGCCCTGTGGCCGGGCGCGGCGCCACACCAATGGAATGCGCCTTTAACCCAAATCGGTCATTAGAGTCCAAAGTGATTTCGTATTGCCGGCGTGCAGATTGGCAGTCGCCTTTGTCGAAGGCGTAGCGGGCTACGTCGAGACAAAGCGGCAGACAAGATGCCGCTGGCAGGGCGAAAGCACTTGGAAAGCCTGAAAAGGAACAAAAATATATTC
>CALUHC010000004.1 GCA_944320355.1 uncultured Prevotella sp.
TTCATTCTATTGTCGCGCAGATTGGCTGTCGTCTTTGTCGAAGGCGTAGCGGGCTACGTCGAGACGAAGCGGCAGGCAAGATGCCGACAAGAGAACGAAAGCGTTTGGAAAGCCGAGCACAGCTACAATAACAAGTATTTGGCGGTCTAATGACCGATTGGGGTTTATCCTTGCCGCCCTGTCACCTTTTGGGGTTATGTCCGCCCGTTTGCTTTGTCACATAGCCAGCACGGGATGCCGGAACGAAGCGGAAATGCTATTCTGCAAACGGCCAAAGATGTCTCGAAGAGACGGCTCAAGCCGATAGTTGATAAAACCGAAACACCTTCTTAATGGCGGGCGAGGGCAAAAAACTCGCGCCAACATTTCGGTTTCTTTGGGATTTTAGCTACTTTTGCAGGAGCAAAGCTGCACGCGGGAAACTGCGGACAGGTTGTCTTTCCGCCCGTTTGCGCTTGCATGACAGAAGTAAACACTGTGAACAATGATTATAATGAAATGGCTGACAAGCCTTGGGCGCTACCTGATGCTGATGGGGCGCACCTTCCAGAGGCCCGAGCGGATGAGGATGTTCTTCAAGGAATACGTGAAGGAGATGGCGCAGCTCGGTGTCAACTCCATCGGCATAGTGCTGCTCATATCGTTTTTTATAGGCGCGGTGATATGCATCCAGATGAAGCTCAACATACAGAGCCCGTGGATGCCGCGCTGGACCACGGGCTACGTGACGCGCGAGATAATGCTGCTTGAGTTCTCATCGTCAATCATGTGCCTCATCCTGGCGGGCAAGGTTGGCTCGAACATTGCGTCGGAGATAGGCACCATGCGCGTGACGCAGCAGATAGACGCGCTCGACATAATGGGCGTGAACTCGGCCTGCTACCTCATACTGCCCAAGATACTCGGCCTGATAACCATCATGCCCTTCCTCGTCATATTCTCGTCGGCCACGGGCATACTCGGCGCCTACGGCACTGCCTACATCGGCCACGTGCTCTCGCCCGAGGACCTGACGGCGGGCCTGCAGCACGCCTTCAACCCGTGGTTTGTGTGGATGAGCATCATCAAGAGCCTCTTCTTCGCCTTCATCATCTCCAGTGTGCCGTCATACTTCGGCTACACGGTCGAGGGCGGCTCGGTCAATGTGGGCAAGGCCAGCACCGACGCCGTTGTCAGCAGCAGCGTGCTCATACTCTGCTCCGACGTGTTCCTCACGCAGCTGCTAAGCTGAGGGGCGTATTTAGGAGTTGCAGGAGTTCAGGAGTTGCAGTAGTTCAGACAAATGCTACTGCGCACTACGGCAAAATCGGCTTGCACAGGAATGCGGTAAAAGAAACCGGCATCGGCACAGTCCGCACAGCAAAGCAATCCGGTTATCAAACAAAACAAACGTAACACAAGAATGGGAACATTCATCTTTGAGAACATCGTGGCATGGCAGAAAGCCCATAAGTTTGTGCTGAATGTATATGAGGCCACCAAACTGTTTCCCGACGAGGAGCGTTTCGGCCTCACGTCACAATTCCGCCGGGCAGCCATCTCCATCGAGGCGAACATTGCCGAAGGCTACAAGAAGCTGAGCAAGGCCGGCAAGCTGCGCTTCATGAACATCGCCCAGGGCAGCCTTGAGGAGTGCCGCGACTATATAATCCTGTCGAGAGACCTCTGGTATATCGACGGCGCACAATTCAAAACCTTATATGAAAGCATAGAAGAGGCCAGCAAACTGCTCCTCGGATATTGCAACGGAATAATAAACAACTGCGGAATAAGGGAGTAAGAACAGACAGGAAAGCAACAACAGCAGGAGCAAAACAATGCAACCCTCTATCTCAACAGAGGCAAAGCATTCGTCTGGACTCCTAATTGCGGAAAGTTAAAAGTTAAAGATTAAAAGGTGAAAAACGATGCGGAAGAGGCCTGGTAGTCATGCGCAAGAGCCATTGTCTGAACTCCTGCAACTCCTGAACTCCTGACTCCTAAATAAAAAAATATGATCACAATAAACCACCTCTGCAAGTCGTTCGGCGACAAGGAAGTGCTGAAAGACATCAGCGCCGAATTTGAGAACGGCAAGACGAACCTCATAATAGGCCAGAGCGGCTCCGGAAAGACCGTCTTGATAAAGAACCTCGTGGGACTGCTCAGCCCCACGAGCGGCGAGATACTCTACGACGGGCGCGACTTCTCGGCCATGACAAAGAAGGAGAAAGTGATGCTGCGCCGCGAGATAGGAATGCTCTTCCAAAGCTCGGCGCTGTTCGACTCCATGACCGTGATGCAGAACGTCATGTTCCCCCTCGATATGTTCTCGGGCATGACGCTGCGCGACAGGATGCGCCGCGCCCGCACGTGCCTCGACCGCGTGAACATCACCGACGCCGAAAACAAGTTCCCCGGAGAGATTTCGGGAGGAATGCAGAAGCGCGTAGCCATTGCCCGCGCCATAGCCCTGAACCCCAAGTACCTGTTCTGCGACGAGCCAAACTCGGGCCTCGACCCCAAGACGTCGCTCGTAATAGACGACCTGCTGCACAGCATCACGCAAGAGTACAACATCACAACCATCATCAACACCCACGACATGAACTCCGTGATGGGCATCGGCGAGAACATCATCTTCATCTACGAGGGCCACAAGGAGTGGCAGGGAGTGAGCGGCGACATCATGGAGTCTGACAACAAGCGGCTCACCGACTTCATCTTCGCCAGCGACCTGCTGAAGAATATGCGCCGCGCCGTGCTGGAGAAAGGTCACAACGCCCCCAAGGCCATCAACGCGTGAGGTTCCACCCCCGCAAACGGCAGAAGGCAAAATCGGCCTCCCGCCCATACTTGCATATATGCAACTAAAAACGGGCTCTGCCGCCTTGATTTTCCGTATGTGCCGTTTCGCTTTCTAAAACGTGCCGTTTTGCATTGCGAAACGGCACGTTTTGCAACTCATTGAATATCAAACTGTTGCACCACGCGACCATTGCCGCTGCCGTTAACATATTTATGTTAACGGCGATATGCCGTGATCGGCAGCCACGATGGGTGTGCAATGCGTTTCCGCCCGTTCGCTTTCCCGTTCCTATTTTATGGGGATGTATCAAAAAGGAGCGTTGTTTCAGATAAAGCATTTGTCTTGACTCCTTAGCGGAACGCAGTGGAGCGATAACTCCTCTAACTCCTTAACTCCTTTGATTAGGAGCTTTGCGGATAATCAAAAAAATCCCGCCGCAGTTTTACTTCCGCCTGTTTGCCGGGTATTCTATGTAGAGGGGTGTCTAAAGCCCACCAAAGAACCGACGTTTCACGAACAAAGACATTGAGACTATGGACAAAAGAAGAAAACTGAGAGTGGCGGCAGTGGCCGCGGCCATGGCCCTGACAGGCTGCGCCATGGCCGCTCCGCACCGGCCTCCCCGCCCGCACAGGGTGGCCGCGGTGGTGGTACGGCCGACCGTAATCACGCACGTATGCAACAGCATAGGCCCGAAAGAGCGGCTCGCCATGGCCGTGGCCTACATAAAGAGCCACGGGCACATCACCGCAAAGCAATACGCCAGGTTGACCAAGCTGCCCAAGGCAACCGCCGAGGCGGAGCTGGAGGCATTCGCCCGGGGCAGGCACAACCCCATAACCGGCGTGACAAAAGGCAAGAAAAAAGTGTACGTTATGAACAAAAAGTAAAAAGCCAAGGCAATGGAAAGACTCTGGAAATGGAAAACGGCGGCCCTTGCCGCCGCCACGGTGGCACTGCTCGGCAGCTGCGCCACCGTGCACAGGCACCACCGTCCGCACCGACCGCACCCGCGCCACCACAGGGTTGTGGTTGTGGCGCAGCAGGCAGACACCACGCAGCGGGCCGGCGACAGCCCGCAGCAGGAGACACTCTGGGCAATGACCGCACACTATGGGCATGGCAACGCGCAATGACACGGACATAGTGGAGGCACTGAACGAGGATGCCGAAAGCGGCTTCCGGCTGCTGATGGACGGATACGGAGAGGCCGTATATTGGCACATCAGGCGGCTCGTGGTGCGCCACGACGACGCGCAAGATGCCTCGCAAGAGACCTTCGTGCGGATATTCCGCTCCTTCAGGCAGTTCAAAGGCGGGTGCTCGCTTGCGGCCTGGATTTACCGCATAGCAACAAACGAGGCACTGCGCCTGCTGGAGCGCAGGCGAGGCGGGCAGCTGCCATTGGACAGCAGGGCAGCCGGAACGGACCGCATAGAGGCCGACGGCTATGTGGACTACAGCGACATAGAGGCCGTGAAGCTGCAGAAAGCCATACTCTCGCTGCCGCAGAAGCAGCAGCTGGCCTTCAACCTGCGCTATTACGACGGCATGGAGTATGCCGACATTGCCGCCGTCACCGGCTCAACGGCAGCCGCCGCGAAGGCCAACTACCACATAGCCAAAGAGAAAATAATAAAATACATGAACTCAATAGATTAGGCATCATGGAGAAAGACTTTGATTTCGGCCGGGTGGGAAAGCGCATGCCGTACAGGGTTCCCGACGGATTTTTCGACGAGATGGAGGCCAACATACGGCGCGAGGTCCTGCAACGCCCCGCAAGGCCAGCCCGCCAGCGAGTCGTCGGCAGGCGTGCTGCCATCTGGATTGCCGCCGTGGCCGCCACGCTGACGTTGCTGTTCGTGCTGAACCTGCCGACCGGGGAGGAGCGGACAGTCGCGTTCCGTGACGTGGAACAGGCCTTTGCCAACCTCAGCGACGACGACAGGGCATATCTGCTCGATGTTTACAGCGAAGACATATTTATGAACGAATAAAGGCAAAAGCAACGATGAGAAGACTTATCAAGACATTGCTGGTGGTTGTGATGATGGCAACCATCGGCGGCGCAGCCCACGCGCAGCAAAGCAAACAACGCCTGAGCCGCGAACAGCTGGCCGAAGTGCAGGCCAGGCACATAGCTCAAGAGACGGCCATGGACGACGCCACGAGCAAACGCTTCATAGAAACCTACTGCCAGTTCCAGCGGGAGATATGGGCTCTCGGGCCGCGCCCAAGGCTGCAACGCCGCCATACAACCGACAGGGAGACGGAGCAGGAGCTGAAAGGACGCTTCAGCCACAGCCGCAAGATATTGGACATAAGGCAGAAATACTATGGCATATACAGCGAGTTTCTCACGCAGAAACAAATCCGGCGCGTATATGACATAGAGCGGCAGATGATGGACCGCCTGGCCAAGCAGGGCAGGAAACGCCACGCGCAGGGCAGGTGAGCGGCGGCACGCAGCCCCACCGACAGCACAGAAGAGGCCGCGACAGGCAGGCGGCGCGGCCCGCGCCGCCGCCTTTTGCCGTCATATCGCCGCTATCCTGCACGCATCTCGTTTTTTTATATTATCTTTGCCCTTGCATAAAGCCGCTCCCGCAAACCGCGAGTCGGCATAACTCTAAAACAGAAAAGACATGATAGCAAGGACTCTCAGAATGTGCGCCGCCATAATGGTGGCGGCGTATGCCGCGCAGGCAACGGCCTGCACGGGCATCACCCTGCGCGCCGCCGACGGTGCGTGCGTGCCGGCGCGCACCATCGAATGGGGCGGAAGCGACCTCAACAGCCGCTATGTGATTGTGCCGCGAGGCCACAGGCAGTCGTCATACGTGCCGGGCGGTGTGAAGCAAGGCATGGAGTTCTCGGCCAAATACGGCTATGTGGGCCTGGCCGTGGAGCAGGATGAATTCATTGCAGAGGGCCTCAACGAGGCCGGACTGTCAGCCGGCCTGTTCTATTTCCCGCGCTATGGCGGGTACGAGGCGTACAACGAGGCCGACAGAAGCACCTCGATAGCCGACCTGCAGCTCGTGCCGTGGATTCTGGGCAGCTGCCGCACGGTGGACGACGTGAAGGCCGCCGTGGCCGGTGCGCACGTCATCGCGGTAGATCCGCGCGCTTCGACAGCCCACTGGCGGTTTACCGATGCCTCCGGACGGCAGGTCGTATTGGAAATTACGGACGGCAAGGCTCACTTCTTCGAGTCGAAACTCGGCGTGCTCACCAATTCGCCGGGCTACGAGTGGCAGCTCACCAACCTCAACAACTACGTGAACCTGCTGCCAGGCACGGCTTCGCAGAACCAGCTCGACAGCCTCACGCTGACCTCGTTTGGCGCGGGCAGCGGCTTCCTCGGCCTGCCAGGCGACGTAACACCGCCTTCGCGCTTTGTCCGCGCGGCTTTCTACCAAGCCTCAACGCCACGAGCCGCCACGGCCACGGAGGCCGTGCGCCAGTGCTTCCAGATACTGAACAACTTCGACATACCCGTAGGCATAGAGACGGCACGGGGCGAGCGGCACGCCGACCTGCCCAGCGCCACGCAGTGGACGTCGGCCACCGACATGAAGAGCGGCCGCATTTATTACCGCACGATGCGCAACAGCGCAATCCGCTGCATCGACCTCAGAGCCATAGACTTCGGCAAAGTGAAATATCAAGTGACTCCCCTCGACAACGTGGAGGAGCAGCCTTTCGAGATGATTGAGGTGAAGTGATTGCGGGAGTTAACGGGAGTTGACTCTCTTTGACAGCCGGAGTCAACCGGAGTTGGCTGCCCGCGGCCGCCGAAGTTAACAAAAGTCATGCACTAAACCTGCACCGGAAGCAAACAGACAAGTGCTATCAAGCGTGGCGAAAAGCCGCTTGACAGCACTTGTTCGTTAATGGGCGATGACACCCAGAGACTTCGTTGACTCCCCGAGCGGAGTGAAACGGAGCGATAGCTTCCGCTAACTCCGTCCTATTCCAGCAAAAAGTATCACTTCATCCGCCACCCGGCGGGGCTTTCAACCATCGGAACGACAACCTCTTCCTTCACACTGTCGCCGAAGCTGACCAGCAGAAAGACATCGCGGCGGTGGCTCACGACACCGGTGTCGGTGCGCACTATGCTTACCGATTGTATGCCGCCGTGCTCCTCTTTGACCGCTGCCATGAACTGCTTGGCGTTGGCCAGCAACTGCTCGCGATAAGAGGCTGGCAGGCTGTCGGCGCCGGCAACACCCGACAGATAGCCGCCATAGCGGCCTGCCGCCAGACTGTCGTAATAGGCCTTGGCCGCCACGGCGGCCGGGTCCGGGCCTTTCTGCTCATCCTTGCAGGCGGCAAACAGGGCCGCCGCAAGGCATACCAACGCGCAAAACCGCTTCATCGGATTACTTCTGGCGTATGAATATGTTGATGGGCGAGCCCGTCAGGGTCCAGTTCTCGCGTATCTTGTTCTCAAGGAATCGCTTGTAGGGCTCCTTGATATACTGCGGCAGGTTGGCGTAGAACACGAACGACGGTATCTGCGTGTTGGGCAACTGCGAGCAGTATTTTATCTTGATGTACTTGCCCTTGATAGATGGTGGCGGATAAGCCTCTATGAGCGGCAGCATGATTTCGTTCAGCTTGGTGGTGCCTATGCGCAGCTTGCGGTTCAGATATACCTCCTTGGCCGTTTCGAGCACCTTGAATATGCGCTGCTTGGTGAGCGCGGAGGCGAATATTATGGGGAAGTCGGTGAACGGAGCCATGCGCCTGCGTATGGCATCGGTGAACGTGTCGATGACCTTCTGGCTCTTTTCCTCCACCAGGTCCCACTTGTTGACCACCACCACCAGGCTCTTGTTGTTGTTCTGTATTATCTGGAATATGTTCATGTCTTGCGCCTCTATGCCGCGCGTTGCGTCGAGCATGAGGATGCAGACGTCGCTGTTCTCTATGGCGCGGATGGAGCGCATCACAGAATAGAACTCCAGGTCTTCGGTCACTTTGTTCTTGCGGCGGATGCCGGCGGTGTCGACCAGGTAGAAGTCGAAGCCGAACTTGTCATAGCGCGTGTATATGCTGTCGCGCGTGGTGCCGGCTATCTCGGTCACTATGTTGCGGTCTTCGCCTATGAAGGCGTTGATTATGCTGCTCTTGCCCACGTTGGGTCGCCCCACCACGGCAAAGCGAGGAATGCCCTCTTCGAGCATCTCACCGCTCTTCTGCGGCAGCTTCTCCACCACGACGTCGAGCAGGTCGCCCGTGCCTCCGCCCGATATTGCGCTGATGCAGTAAGGGTCGCCCAGGCCGAGCGAGTAGAAATCGGCGGCGTAATAGCGCTGCGCGTTGTCGTCGGTCTTGTTGGCCACGAGGATGACGGGCAGCTTTGAGCGGCGCAATATCTTGGCCACGTCCATGTCGAGGTCGGTCACTCCGTTGGTGATGTCAACGAGGAAGAGCACCAGGTCGGCCTCCTCGGTGGCTATGAGCACCTGCTTGCGTATCTCCTCCTCGAATATGTCGTCGGAGTTCACCACCCATCCGCCGGTGTCAACCACCGAAAACTCGCGCCCGTTCCAGTCGCACTTGCCGTACTGGCGGTCGCGCGTGGTGCCGGCTTCGGCGCTCACTATGGCCTGTCGCGACTGCGTGAGGCGGTTGAATAGGGTCGACTTGCCCACGTTGGGCCTACCCACTATTGCTACTAAGTTTGCCATTGTCTTTCTTCTTTTGTTTGGTGCGGCGGGGCCGTTGTCCTCCGTCCGCAGCGTTTATAATAATGTGTCGGCGGCCGCGGCCGCCTGCGTCAGTCGGGGTTGTAGCCGAAGCTGTCAAGCTCCTTGTCGGAGTTGCGCCAGTCTTTGTCCACCTTCACGAACAGCTCCAGATAGACACTCTTGCCGAAGAAGCGTTCGAGCGCCTTGCGGCTCTCCGTGCCCACGCGCTTAAGGGCCACGCCCCGGTGGCCTATGATGATGCCCTTCTGCGAGTCGCGCTCCACGTATATCACGGCGTTTATGTGGATGTGCTTGTCGTCTTCCTTGAAGCTCTCCACCCTTACCTCCACAGAGTAGGGTATCTCCTTGGCGTAGTAGAGCAGTATCTTCTCGCGGACTATCTCGCTGACGAAGAACCTTGCGGGTTTGTCCGTGAGCTGGTCCTTGTCAAAGTAGGGCGGACTGTCGGGCAGCAGCTCGCCTATGCGCTTGAGCAGCAGGTCGGTGCCAAACTTGTTCTGCGCCGATATGGGCAGTATCTCGGCGTTTGGCAGCAGCGAGTGCCACCGCTCCACCGTCTCGCCGAGCTTCTGCTGGTCCGTGAGGTCTATCTTGTTGATGAGCAGCAGCACAGGCACCTTCATCTTGGCCACCTTGTCCAGGAAGTCCTTGTTCTTCGTCGGGTCCTCTATCACGTCGGTGACGTAGAGCAGCACGTCGGCATCCTGCAGGGCCGACTCCGAGAAGGCGAGCATCGACTCCTGCAGCTTGTAGTTGGGCTTGAGCACGCCCGGCGTGTCGGAGAACACTATCTGCATCTCGGGGGTGTTCACGATGCCCATTATACGGTGGCGCGTGGTCTGTGCCTTGAACGTGGCTATGGATATGCGCTCGCCCACGAGCTGGTTCATCAGCGTCGACTTGCCCACGTTGGGGTTGCCCACTATGTTTACGAATCCTGCCTTGTGCATAGTCATTACGGTTGCTTTTGGTTTGCGGCCGTGGCCGCCGCGCGGCTCCCCGACCTGTTGAATCAGTTTGCAAATATAGCATTTTTGCCGCAGAATTCCAAACTTTTGGGGCGGATAAATGGATAAACAGCCTGCGGCAGCGGCCTTGCGGCCACACACAGGCGCGCGTCCCGCCGACCAGCCGGAATCTGGTCAAAAATCAAAGCCTGCCGTTTGGCGTTGCAAAACGCGCCGTTTCGCGTTCCAAAACGACCCGTTTCGCCGTCTGAAACGCGCCGTTTCGCAGGCCAAAACGGCACGTCCTGTAACGCCATTGATTATCAGCCACTTGCAGGCGCGGCGTGGGCGGCGTGCCGAGTGGCAAAAAACAATGGTGCTGTTCCTTTTTTGCAAGCAGTCGGGGTGGGGCATGGCGGTGAGGCCGAGAGGCAGGCGGCTATTTCACCACTGCCGATGGTATCACCTCCATGCGTGCCGAAGAAAATGTCGAATTGCAGAAGAGCTATCTCAGCTACACGGTGTTGCGCTTGCCCGTGATGCTCGAATGGCAACGCCGTGCGGGCGGCAATGACCTCTTCGCCGCCGCCGGTGCCTCTGTGGAACTGCGCCTCAAGGACCGCTCGCGCTATAAAATTGACGGCAATACGCGCACCGAGACAAACAGCACCAACATGAACCCGCTGGGCTTTAACCTCGAATTCCTCGCCGGCTACGGCTTCCTCATGCTTTACGGGCGCGCCTCGCTGACCCCGCTGTTCAAGAAAAGCCACGCTCCGGAGTGCTATCCCGTGGCTCTGGGATTAGGGATAAGAATCTGAGAAAGGTAAAAAGGTAAAAAAGTACAAAGGTAAAAAGGGCCGCGCACATATCAGTTGTCATGTGGCAATCGTGCGCGGCCCTTTTTACCTTTGTACTTTTTTACCTTTTTACTTTTCCCGTCAGAACCTCAGGCTGACGTAGAAGCGCATTGAGCCTACTTTCCACTTGGTGGAAGGTTTGTCGCCCGACAGGTCGATGTCGCCGGTGTCCTCGATGTCCTCAAGGGCTCCAAGGTCGAACATGCTGTCGTACTTCACGTTGCCCCAGCGTCCCTCGATGCCGAGCGAGATGACCCGGTAGGAGATGGCTCCGCCGAAGGAGAAGAACGTTCCGTAGCTCGTGCTGAACTCCTCGGCCGCGTAGAGCATGGAGAACGACGGGGTGACGCGGAAGTAGAGGTTGGCCTTGAGGTGGTCGATGGGGTTGATGGTCACCGACGGGCCTACCGACATACCTATCTCGGCCTGGTACATATCCTCGGTTTCGTCCTCATAGTAGTCGCCCTCGCCGCCGTTGGGATAGTCCGGGTCGTAATAGTTGCCGCCGTCGTAGCTGCCGTCGTCGGAATAGTCGCCGCCGAAGAAGCCCCACTTGTCCTCATATTTGGCGAAGTTGATGTCGAAGTAGCTCCAGTCGATGCCGAACTTTATCATGCCCAGCAGCGGCTTCTTGTGCAGGTAGTATGTGCGGCCGTTGGTCAGGGCCACGCCGAAGTCGGAGCGCCAAGTGCCGTTGACGTCCTTCTGCGTGAGGCTCTGGTTCACGTAGGATATGTTGAAGTACTTGGCGCGGTCGTTCCATATCTCGCGGTTGCGCACGTCTTCCTCCAGTTCCTCGTTGCTCGACTTCAGCGCCTTCAGCTCGCGCTGCAGCGAGTCTACGAGCATGGTGAGCGAGTCGCCCGTGTGCACTCCGGGTGCCACTTCCGGTATCTGTTGCGCCCCGGCTGTGCCGAACGCCATTGCGGCTGCCGCGAGCGTGAATATCTTCTTGAATGTCATGGTGCTGTTGTTTCTTGTTGTTTACTGTTGGTTAGTTTGCGTTTATGCTTGTCATGAAGTTCCAACCGAGGCTTATTCTCACCCCGCCGCGCTCAATGAACACGAAGAATGACTCTGAGTATCCGTCGGCCGGAGCAGGCACGGTGAACGATATGCCGCTGTCGGTCACTGTGGTCTCGGCATAGAAATACTCGCCGCGGTCGATGCTGTAGAGCTCTATGCGGTCGCCGTCGAGGAAACATTGGCCCGACATGGTGAGTGTCTCGCCGGGCGTGAACTCATAGCCCGAGGGCAGCTGCACCACGTGCCCGGTGTTGGCAGTGGCCATGCCGGCATACGACATCTCGCCGTTGTGCTCCCACCACACCTGTGCGTCGCCTATCAGGCAGGCCACGGCGGTCAGCTGGCTGTAGTCGGTGCCGGTCACGTCGGCCTCCTGCAATACGCTCGACACCACCATGTTGCCATCGTCGTCATACCCTATGGAGCGCAGGTAGACGTGGTCGCTCTCGTCGAAGTCATATCCGCCAAGCTCGATCAGGGTCATGTCGTCGTTCTGATAGCAATTGTTGAGGTAAGGCATGGTTACCCTTATCAGCCCTATCTCGTATTTCACACCGTCGCGCACTATGTAGACGATGGCGTCGCTGTATGTGATTTCTCCCGGGATGATGAAGCAGAGGAAGTCGTCGCTGTAGCTTTGCACGGTGGCCTCCACCTCGGTCATCACGTCGGGCTGGCCGTCGCCGTTGTTGTCTTGCCCGCTGCCGGTGCTTGCGTCTCCGTCAATCCCGTCGTCGTTCTGCACGAGCACGCGGTCGCTGCCCGAGAATCCCGAACCGCGCAGCATCACCACCGAGCCTGGGTAAAAGTAGCCATAATACGGCAGCTTCACGTCGATGTAGCCGCCGAGCCCCTCGTCGCCGTCAGAGAACGGTGCCTGCTCGTCTTCCACACAGGCCGTCATGACCAGCGCGGCCGCCATGAGCGAAAGCACAAGTCGGCCATACTTGAACATTGTTTTCTTCATACCTATCATTCGTTTTTACGGTTAAGCATATAGAGTGCTGCCTCGGCCTGCCAGGGCATCGCGCAGCCTGCCACAAAGCGCGAAGCGCAGTTAACGGCTGCCAAAATTAGTTAGAAAGATTCAATCCGCCAAATATTCCATTGCCATTTTCATCATTTGGCCCGCAAATCGCCTGAAGGCGCGTTTCCGCGCCGGCGTGCAAACGACTGTTAATTGTGTTAATTTCGGCATGGCAAGAGCCTCCGAGAATCACGTTTTCGCAAAAAGAAAGCCGCAAGGACGCAAATATCGCGAAAACGAGTGTGCAACCTTAACTTGCTGAGAGTCATGGAGGTTATTGGAGGGATGGACAAAGTGTGCAGCAATCGGCACCCGAATATCCGCCGGGAAGCCGCCGAAAACGGCGCTTTTTGGCCGAAAACAACCTGCAAAATCTCTCGTTTCGCATTGCAAAGCAGGCCATATCGCGTTGCGATGCGTGCCGTTTGGCAATCCGAAACGGGCCATATCGCAAAATGGCCTGCCGTTTTTTGCCAAACATTTCGCTCGACTGCGCTTCCCGTTGTCTGTTTCGTCGTTTCCCGAAGTGTTAAATTCAGGGAGGCCGGAGAGGGGAAGCAGGAGCGCGGACAATGGCTTTTAAGGAGTTAAAGGAGTCATGGGGAGCTGTCGCTACGTTTCACTCCGCCGAGGAGTTAGAGGGCATTGGCTTTGTGCCCGTCGCAGCCCAAGTTGTCCCTTGGGTAGCTTTGGAGGAGCATTCTGGTTGTTCCGCATGGCTTTTTTATAATGAATGTCCGCTGTGTTGCAAAACTCGAAGCGCATTGTGGAGGTGTATCAAAATGTGTGTTTAGGTCTGCAAACAGCTCCCTCGCCCTTTGGGAGAGGGCCGGGGATAGGGCTTGCAGGCCTAAACACACATTTTGCTATACCCTCACAAGTGCGCTTTGTGGGGTGGCGATATGCTGACTTCCTTGTAAAGGGAAAAAGGTCAGCATACAAAATGCACAATTTCATACCGCGCAAAGTATAACTTCCGACGGCCGATGGGGCTTCAAGCTTCGGTAATCTCATTTCAACTACATTTTGACACAGCCTCTTGTTTGTTAAAATTCTGTAATTGTTAGGCTGTTACACCTTTTATCTGTAATTTTGCACGCTGCATTTTGGACATTAAATTATATATAAATACAGAAGAGAGATGAATATTTCGTTCGAGAGTCCCGACAAAATCAATGGGCGGCTGACGCTGACCATTGAGAAGGAGGATTATGAAAAAGACATGGAGAAAACGCTGAAGGACTATCGGAAAAAAGCCAATATGCCCGGCTTCCGCCCGGGAATGGTGCCGATGGGACTGATAAAGCGCCAGTATGGTGAGGCTGTGAAAGCTGACACCATCAACAAGTTGATAGGCGAAAAGCTCTATGCCTACATTCGTGAGAACAAGATACAGATGCTCGGCGAGCCCATGCCCGACGTGGAGCAGCAGCAGGAGAACGATCTGAAGACCGACGGACCGTTCACGTTTGTGTTCGACATTGCCGTGGCTCCTGAGTTCAAGGCCGAGCTGACATCCGACGACACAGTCGACTATTATGACATAACGGTAGACGACGAGCTTGTTGGCCGCCAGGTGGATATGTTCGCATCGCGCACCGGCCACTATGACAAGGCCGACGTTTACGACCCGGAGCAGCACGATATGCTGAAGGGCGACCTGCGCGAACTCGGCCCCGACGGCAACGCAAAAGAGGACGGTGTGGTGGTTGAGGCCGCTGTGCTCATGCCCGAATATATAAAGGTGGACGAGCAGAAGGCTCTCTTCGACGGCGCTAAGCCCGGCAGCGTGATCACATTCAACCCGAGGAAGGCCTACCCGGACAACGACGCCGAACTGGCCTCGCTGCTGAAGGTGGACAAGGAGAAGGCCGCCGCCATCGACTCAGACTTCACTTACCTCGTCACGGAGATATCGCGCTTTGTCAAGGCTCCGGTGGACCAGGCACTGTTTGACGCGGTGTTCGGCAAGGACGAAGTGAAGAGCGAGGAGGAGTTCCGCGGCAAGATTGCCGAGGGCATCAAGGCCCAGCTGGCTGCCGACGAGGGCTACAAGTTCCTCATGGACGTTCGCGCTTACCTCGAAAACAAGGTTGGCGAGCTGCAGTTCCCCGACGAGCTGCTGAAGCGCATCATGCTCAGCAACAACAAGGACAAGGGCCAGAAGTTCGTTGACGACAACTATGAGGCCAGCATCAAGGAACTGAAGTGGCACTTGATAAAGGAGCAACTCGTGGCCGCCAACGAGATAAAGGTCGATGACAACGACGTGAAGGCCGCCGCGCGCGAGGCTGTACGTATGCAGTTCGCCCAGTACGGAATGACAAACGTGGAGGACGAGTACATCGAGAAGTACGCCAACGAAATGCTCAAGGAGCGCAAGAACATCGACAACTTTGTAGACCGTGCCGTCGATATCAAGCTCATCAACGCGCTGAAGGGCGTGGTGAAACTGAACAAGAAAGCCATATCTCTTGACGACTTCAACAAAATGATGCAAGAAAAATAAGGGTGTTTGATAAAAAAACTTCCCTTGATAAGGAGGTTGTCGACTTTTTTTATTAACTTTGTTCCACGAACAAACAAATAAAAGGTCGATAGCCTTCTTTTTTGTTTCTTTATTCCGAAAACAACAAACAACATCAACGACACAGACATGAATGACTTCAGGAAATATGCCACGAGGCATTTGGGGATAAACGGACAGGTGCTTGACGATATTGTCAGCGCCCAGAACCAATATCTCAATCCCTACATACTCGAAGAGCGGCAGCTCAACGTGACGCAGATGGACGTGTTCTCGCGCCTGATGATGGACCGCATCATCTTCCTCGGCACGCAGATTGACGACTACACCGCCAACACCCTGCAGGCTCAGCTGCTATACCTCGACTCAGTAGACTCGGGCAAGGACATCTCCATATACATCAACTCGCCGGGCGGAAGCGTCACCGCCGGCCTCGGCATCTATGACACCATGCAGTTCATATCGAGCGACGTGGCCACCATCTGCACCGGCATGGCCGCATCCATGGCCGCCGTGCTCCTCGTGGCCGGCACAGAGGGCAAGCGCTCCGCGCTCACCCACAGCCGCGTGATGATACACCAGCCGCTCGGAGGAGTGCAGGGCCAGGCCTCAGACATAGAGATAGAGGCCAAGGAGATAATGAAGTTCAAGAAAGAACTCTACACCATCATCTCCGAGCACTCGCACACTCCTTACGAGAAAGTGTGGAACGACTCTGACCGCAACTACTGGATGACGGCCGAGGAGGCCAAGGAGTATGGCATGATAGACAACGTGCTGACCAAGAAAAAATAGTAGCGGGGGACACAGGCGATGAAGAAAGTGTGCAGCTTCTGCGGAAGAAGCGACAGAGATGTGAAACTGCTCATAACCGGGCTTAGCGGCTACATCTGCGAGGAGTGCGCCGCGCAGGCATACGAGATAGTGAAGTCGGCCGGCGTGCTTGACAAGGAAAAGAAACCCGCCAAGACCGAGCTGAAGCAGATACCGAAGCCCACAGAGATAAAGGCATACCTGGATGAGTATGTGATAGGGCAGGACGAGGCCAAGCGCAACCTCGCCGTGGCTGTCTATAACCACTACAAGCGTCTGCAGCAGCCCGACGACCCGGGCGGCGTGGAGATAGAGAAGAGCAATATTATAATGGTGGGCAGCACCGGCACGGGCAAGACTCTGCTGGCCCGGACCATCGCGCGGTTGCTCGATGTGCCGTTCACCATCGTGGATGCCACGGTGTTCACCGAGGCCGGTTATGTTGGCGAAGACGTGGAGAGCATACTCTCCAGGCTGCTCCAGGTGGCCGACTTCGACGTCCCGGCGGCCGAGCGGGGCATCGTCTTCATAGACGAGATAGACAAGATAGCCCGCAAGAGCGACAACCCATCCATCACCCGCGACGTCAGCGGCGAGGGCGTTCAGCAGGGATTGCTCAAGCTTCTCGAAGGCACGGTGGTCAACGTTCCGCCCAAGGGCGGGCGCAAGCACCCCGACCAGGACTATATCCATGTGGACACGCGCAACATTCTGTTCATCTGCGGAGGTGCTTTCGACGGCATAGAGCGCAAGATAGCCCAGCGGCTCAACACTCATGTGGTGGGCTACAACTCCGTGCAGAACGTGCGCAACATTGACAAGGAAGACCTCATGAAGTACATCCTGCCGCAAGACCTGAAGTCGTTCGGCCTGATACCAGAGATCATCGGCCGCCTGCCGGTGCTCACTTACCTCACTCCGCTTGACCGCGAGGCTCTTGCCCGAATACTCACTGAGCCTAAAAACTCTATCGTAAAGCAATACGTGAAGCTGTTCGACATGGACGGAATCAAGCTGACTTTCACTGACGAGGCGTTGAAGCTGATAGTGGACAAGGCCGTGGAGTACAAGCTCGGCGCGCGCGGGCTCCGCTCGATAGTGGAGAGCATAATGATGGATGCCATGTTCGAGGTGCCGTCAACCGACGCCAAGTCGTTCGAGGTTACGCTCGATTACGCCACCAAGCAGCTCGACAAGTCGCATTTGCAGAAGTTAGCTTCTTGACACGATTATAATCCAATTCACGATATGACAGACAAGGTGAACCTTACAAGAGCGCTGAAGAAATATTTCGGTTTTGACAAGTTCAAGGGCGATCAGGAGGCAATCATCCGCAACGTGCTTGCCGGCAACGACACATTCGTGCTCATGCCGACGGGCGGCGGCAAGTCGCTGTGCTACCAGCTGCCCTCGCTGCTCATGGACGGCACGGCGATAGTCATCTCGCCGCTCATCGCCCTGATGAAGAATCAGGTCGACGTGGTGAACAGCCTGAGCGCAGAGCCGGGCCTGGCCCACTATCTCAACTCGTCGCAGAACAAGGCAGCCGTGGACCAGGTGAAGGAGGACATCCGTTCCGGGCGCACCAAGCTGCTTTACGTCGCTCCCGAGTCGCTCACCAAGGAGGACAATGTCGACTTCCTCAAGACCGTCAAGATTTCGTTCTATGCCATCGACGAGGCTCACTGCATATCGGAGTGGGGGCACGACTTCCGCCCGGAGTACAGGCGCATACGCCCCATTGTCAGCGAGATTGGGCAGGCTCCTGTGATAGCGCTCACGGCCACCGCCACCGACAAGGTGCGCACGGACATAAAGAAAAGCCTCGGCATCGTCGACGCCAAGGAGTTCAAGAGCTCGTTCAACCGCCCCAACCTCTACTACGAGGTGCGCCCGAAGACAAAGGACGTGGACAAGGATATCATCAAGTTCATAAAGCAGCACACGGGCAAGAGCGGCATCATATACTGCCTGTCGCGCAAGAAGGTGGAGGAGCTGGCCGCCATTCTGCAGGCCAACGAGATAAAGGCCGCGCCATATCATGCCGGGCTCGACTCCGCCACGCGCTCCAAGACGCAGGACGCTTTCCTCATGGAGCAGATTGATGTCATTGTGGCCACCATTGCCTTCGGCATGGGAATAGACAAGCCCGACGTGCGCTTTGTCATCCACTACGACATACCCAAGAGCCTCGAAGGCTATTATCAGGAGACCGGGCGCGCCGGGCGCGATGGCGGAGAGGGCATCTGCATCGCCTTCTACTCGCACAAGGACCTGCAGAAGCTCGACAAGTTCATGGAGGGCAAGCCCGTGGCCGAGCAGGACATAGGCCGCCAGCTGTTGCAGGAGACGGCGGCATACGCCGAGACGTCCGTGTGCCGGCGCAAGATGTTGCTCCACTATTTCGGCGAGAATTATCCCAAGGACAACTGCGGCAATTGCGACAACTGCCTGCATCCGAAGAAGAAGATAGAGGCCGGGCGGCAGCTCCTCACGGCGTTGCAGGCCATTGCGGCTATCAAGGAGAACTTCCGTTCGGACTATGTGACGGACTTCATCATGGGGCGCGAGACCGACGAGATTGTCGCGCACAAGCACCACGAGCTGGAGGAGTTCGGCTCGGGCGAGGACGACAACGAGAAGATATGGAGCCCGCTCATACGCCAGGCGCTCATAGCCGGCTACCTGAAGAAGGACGTGGAGAACTACGGCCTGCTGAAGATAACCGCCGAGGGAAAGCGGTTCATGAAGAATCCCACGTCGTTCATGATAGTGGAGGACAACGAGTTCAATGACGATGACGACCTGCCCGGCGACGGCTCGGGAGCCGTGACGAGCGCGCTCGACCCGACGCTCAACGCCATGCTGCACGACCTGCGCAAGAAGGTGGCCAAGAAAATGGAACGCCCGCCATACGTGATATTCCAGGATGTGTCGCTCGAACAGATGGCCACCGACTTCCCCGTCACGCTCGAAGAGCTGAAGAACATACAGGGAGTGGGCGAGGGCAAGATAAAGCAGCCATACGCAAAGGAGTTCGTCAACCTCATAAAGCGTTATTGCAAGGAGAACGAAATAGAGCGGCAGGTGGATATGCGCGTGCGCACCGTGGCCAAGAAGTCAATGCTGAAGGTGAGCATCATACAGAGCATTGACCGCCAGATAGACCTCGACGACATCGCCCTTGCCAAGGGAATCGACTTCAGCGAGATGCTCGACGAGGTGGAGGCCATAGTCTATTCCGGCACGAAGATAAACATAGACTATTTCCTGGAGGAGGTGATGGACGAGGACCACGTGGACGACATCTACGAATACTTCAAGGAATCGGAGACCGACGACCTTGAGACGGCCATGCGCGAGCTTGGCCCCGACTATACAGAAGACGAGATACGGCTGGTGCGCATCAAGTTCATCTCCGACATGGCCAACTGACCTTGTGCCCTGATGCGGCCCGGCATTGTGGGGCAGGGGGCATGGAGAGGGCGTGATATGCAATTCCGCGCCGGCATGGCTATATGCGAGTGGCCATGCCGGCGCGGTTCGTCTCGTCAGGTGCGGGCGCGCTTGGTTGCCGCCCGGTGGTGGCTCTTCCGCTTTGCTTCCGCTCATTCCGGTTCATGTGGGGCGTCGCCTTCCTCTATCTTGCGTATCACCCTGCACGGGTTGCCGGCAGCCAGCACATTGGTCGGTATGCTCTTTGTGACCACGCTTCCCGCGCCAATCACGGTGTTGTCGCCTATGGTCACGCCCGGCAGCACGCACACCTGCGCCCCTATCCACACGTTGTTGCCCACGGTTATCGGGCGGGCGTACTCCAGGCCGCGGTTGCGCCGCTCGCTGTCGAGCGGGTGGCCGGCGGTGTAGAAGCCGCATCCGGGGGCTATGAACACGTTGTCGCCGAATGTCACCATAGCCCCGTCGAGTATCACGCAGTTCATGTTCATAAAGAAGTTCTCACCTATGCGGATGTTGTATCCGTAGTCGCAGAAGAACGGCGAGATGATGGTGAAGGCCTTGCCCGTCTTGCCCAGCAGCCTGCGCAGCAGTGCCTCGCGTTCCGCCGTCTGCGACGGGCGCAGCAGGTTCAGCTCGTAGGTCATGTCGGCGCACGCCTCGCGCTCGCGCAACAGCTCCTCGTCGTAGTTGGCGTCATACAGCAGCCCCTCGCGTGCTTTTTCCTTTTCGCTTTTCATACCCTTTCTCTTTTAATGGATGTCCGCAAGCTGCCGGCTCAAAGCTTGCGTCTCCCAGCCTTGTGCAAAGGCAATGCCAGCGAGCGGCAAGAGAGTTTGCTCTCATTTGCCCGAGCGCAGCTTGACTTATGCAAAGATACGATTATTTTCGTTGACCGTCGCAGTTTGTCGCGGGAAAAATCCGTTAACAAACAGTAGCGTTCGTTAATTATCATACGTGAAAAGCCCTCCATAATTCGCGTTTTCGCGGCCGCAAGTCCTTTGGCGGCAAATAACGCGAAAACGGATGTGCAATCGTAATTCGCTGACAGACATGAGGGTTGTGGTAGATAGGCGATAACTGTGCAATAATCCGCACCCTAAAATTTGCCTGAAACTTGCCGAAAACTGCGATTTTTGACCGGAAACTGGCTGCGAAACGTGCCGTTTGGCCTCGCGATATGGCCAGTTCCGCCTTGCGATATGCGCCGTTTCGCATTCAGAAACGGCACATTTGGGTACGCGACACATGACTTTTGTCAAGATATTTTACTTGACGGTGCTTTTCGTTTCTTGTTTCATCGATTTCGGAAATGTTAAAATTTAGGGTCTAAATGGGTTTATAAGGAGTTCTTGCTCCGTTTTAATTTTCTATTTATGAATGTCCGCATATTGCCAACTCGAAACGCATTGTCCCCTCCTTTTGCAAAGGAGGGGTAGGGGTGGTTTGTGGAATAAAGCCATAATCTATGATAGAACACATTGTGTATCAGCCTATCTTGACAAACCACCCCCGCCCCTCCTTTGCAAAAGGAGGGGACAAAGGAAACGCCTTTCAGACGAGTTTGGGTATATGCGGACATTCATTTTCTGTTTATACGGCTCGATATTGGCTGCCTCGTACCTCCGGTACACCTTGAAGGACATTTCCGGCTGGGGCTATGGCACTCCGGCCATCCGCGCCATTTTTTGACAACTCAATGGGCATTGGCTCTGTCGAGGCTTCCGATGATAGCATGGCTGTAGAGGTCTCGGTTGGAAAGTTTGTGGTGACATCGGCCTCAGAGTCTATAGAAAACGTGACGGTATATTCGTTTTCTGGCTCTATGCCACTAAGCCGTGCTGCCGGCTCGGCAAGGTTTGCTTGCGGCACAGAAGGCTTTGCCCCGGGAGTTTACGTGGTCAAGGTGGCTGTTGCAGGCGATACCGTGGCCCGAAAGTTTGTTGTTAAGCGATTTATGTCCGCTTGCTTTCGCGGACAGAGCATGGACAGAAAGACCGCGCGGCAACCTTTCCGTATGGTTTGCCGCGCGGCTTTTCCTTTTTTTCAGATACCTGTTTGTGGCATTCTTTCTTTCATCCCAAATCAGTCATTAGAGGCCGATGTGATTTTGTCCTGTCGGTGTGCAGATTGGCAGTCGCCTTTGTCGAAGGCGTAGCGGGCTACGTCGAGACAAAGGCGGCAGGCAAGATGCCGCCGACAGGGCGAAAGCACATGGAAAGCCGGGAAAAGAAGCGAAACATATCCCCGGCGGTCTAATGACCGATTTGGGTTCATTTCGCCCGATGGCAAACTTCGGTCGGGCGGCCGTTGCCCGTCAGCCCCTTAAACCACACTAAATCGTGTTAACGGCCGAAGAATTTGGAATGACGATGCCGACTATGTGGGAAAAAATTACTAAATTTGCACGCAATAATTTTATACACTATCAAATATGTCATCATTTATTGCAGATAAAATCGTGATGGACGGTTTGACTTTCGACGACGTCCTGTTAATCCCGGCTTATTCAGAAGTGCTGCCCAAGACGGTAGAGTTGAAAACAAGGTTTTCGCGCAACATTGAGCTAAATGTGCCCTTTGTGACCGCGGCCATGGACACCGTCACCGAGTCGCAGATGGCCATTGCCATTGCCCGCGAAGGCGGCATTGGCGTCATCCACAAGAACATGACCATAGAGGAGCAGGCACGCCAGGTGGCCATAGTGAAGCGCGCCGAGAACGGCATGATCTATGACCCCGTGACCATCCGCCGTGGCTCGACAGTGAAGGACGCTCTCGACATGATGGCAGAATACCACATTGGCGGCATCCCCGTGGTGGACGAGGAGAACCACCTCGTGGGCATAGTCACCAACCGCGACCTGCGCTTTGAGCGCCACTTGGACCGCAAGGTGGACGACGTGATGTCCAAGGACAACCTGGTGACCACCCACATGCAGACCGACCTGGCCGCCGCCGCCCAGATATTGCAGGAGAACAAGATAGAGAAGCTGCCCGTGGTGGACAAGGACAACCACCTTGTGGGCCTGATCACATACAAGGACATAACCAAGGCCAAGGACAAGCCCATGGCCTGCAAGGACGACAAGGGCCGCCTGCGCGTGGCCGCCGGCGTGGGTGTCACCGTCGATACGCTCGACCGTATGCAGGCTCTCGTGGATGCCGGGGCCGACGCTATCGTGATAGACACTGCCCACGGCCACTCCAAGTACGTGATAGAGAAGCTGTTGGAGGCCAAGAAGTCGTTCCCGCAGGTGGACATCGTGGTGGGCAACGTGGCCACGGGCGAAGCCGCGAAGCTGCTTGTTGAGAATGGCGCCGACGCCGTGAAGGTGGGCATCGGCCCGGGCTCCATCTGCACCACGCGCGTGGTGGCCGGCGTGGGCGTTCCGCAGCTGTCGGCCGTTTACGACGTTTATTGCGCTCTGCAGGGCACAGGCGTGCCTCTCATCGCCGACGGCGGACTGCGCTACTCGGGTGATATCGTCAAGGCACTGGCCGCAGGCGGCAGCTCGGTCATGATAGGCTCGCTCGTTGCCGGAACGGAAGAGAGCCCCGGCGAGACCATCATCTTCAACGGGCGCAAGTTCAAGAGCTACCGCGGCATGGGCTCGCTTGAGGCCATGGAGCAGAAGAACGGCTCGAAGGACCGCTACTTCCAGAGCGACACCAAGGACGTGAAGAAGCTCGTGCCGGAGGGCATAGCCGGCCGCGTGCCCTACAAGGGAACGGTGCAGGAGGTGATTTACCAGCTCGTTGGCGGACTTCGCTCGGGCATGGGCTATTGTGGCGCGGCAAACATAGAGCGCCTGCATGACGCGCGGTTCACCCGCATCACCAACGCCGGCGTGCTCGAAAGCCACCCGCACGACATCGCCATCACGAGCGAGGCGCCCAACTATTCGAGACCAAACGACTAAACAATCGCACTGACGATAATGAAGAAAGGAACACTCATTGCCGCGCTGCTCCTTGTGGGCGGCGCGGCATCTGCCCAGGACGACCCTACGGTGATGACCGTCAACGGGGTGCCTGTGGCGCGCTCTGAGTTTGAATATTCTTACAACAAGAACAACGCCGCAGGCGTGATTGACAAGAAGACGGTGGAGGAGTATGTGGACCTCTTTGTCAACTACAAGCTGAAGGTGGCCGCCGCCCTCGATGCCAAGCTCGACACGCTGACCTCTTTCAAGAAGGAGTTCGCGCAATACCGCGACCAGCAGATACGCCCGACGATGGTCACCGATGCCGACGTAGAGGCCGAGGCCCGCAAGGTTTACGACGACACGAAGCGCGCCATAGGCCCGAGGGGGCTGGTGCGACCGGCCCATATATTCCTCATGTTGGGGCAGAGGGCCACAGCCGAGGAGCAGGAGCGAGTGAAGCAGCGCATAGACTCCATCTATGCCGCGCTGAAGGGCGGTGCCGACTTTGCCGACATGGCCAGGCGGCTCTCGCAGGACCAGGGCACGGCGGCCAACGGCGGGCTGTTGCCGTGGATAGGGCCGGGGCAGACGCTCAAGGAGTTTGAGGACAAGGCCTACGCCTTGAAGGACGGCGAGATGAGCGAGCCGTTTCTCTCGCCTGCAGGCTATCACATCATATTGATGAAAGGGCACAAGCAGCTGGAGCCTTACGACTCGCTGCGCTCCAACATACTCAGTTTCATAGAGAAGCGCAACGTGCGCGACCGCATAGCCAGCATGAAGCTCGACACCATCGTGGAGCAGTCGGGCGGAAAGCTGACGCGCGAGGAGGCAATGGAGCGCCGTGCCGACTCGCTCATGGCCGTCAACCCTGACTTGAAGAACCTTATACGCGAATATCACGACGGGCTGCTGCTCTACGAGATAAGCAACCGCGCGGTGTGGGAGAAGGCCGCAAAGGACGAAGAAGGGCTTGAGGCTTTCTTCAAGAAGAACAAGAAGAAGTACGCATGGAGCGAGCCACGCTTCAAGGGCATGGCTTATCACGTGAAGGACGAAGCCGACGTGAAGGCCGTCAAGGACTGCGTGAAGAAGCTGAAGTTCACCGAATGGAACGAAGCCCTGCGCTCCACCTTCAATAGCGACTCTGTGTTGCGCATCAGGGTGGAGAAAGGCATTTTCAAGAAGGGCGACAACGGATTCATAGACAGTCTTGTCTTTGGCGTGGATATACCTGTAAAGCCAGTCGATGGCTATCCCATCGACGCCGTTTACGGCAAGATGCTGAAGAAGGGTCCCGAGGAATATACTGACGTGCGCGGCCTTGTCACCGCCGACTACCAGGACTTGCTCGAAAAGGAGTGGGTGGCCGAGCTCCGCAAGAAATATCCGGTGGTGGTGGACGAGAAAGTGTTGAAGACAGTGAACAATCATTAAGCGACCAATATCGATGGAACGAAAAGGTAAACTCTGTGCATTAATGGCGGCAGCCGGCGCGCTGTTGTCTGTGCCCTCAGTGGCCGCAGCGGCTCCTGCTCCCGCTGACAGTGTGGCCCGCAACGTGGTCGACGAGGTGATATGGGTGGTCGGCGATGAGCCGATACTCATGTCGGATGTCGAGGCAATGCGTATGCAGGCCGCGCAGGAAGGCACCAAGTGGGAAGGCGACCCGGACTGTGTCATACCCGAGCAGCTCGCCGTGCAGAAGCTGTTCCTGCACCAGGCGGCCATAGACAGTGTCGAGGTGACGGAGGCCGACGTGCAGTCGCAGGTGGACAACTACGTGGACTACTGGGTGCAGATGGCCGGCTCGCGCGAGAAACTGGAGGAGTATAAGAAGCAGAGCATAAGCCAGATACGCAACGAGCTGCACGACGTTGTGCATGACCAGCTTACCACTCAGGAGATGCGCAAGAAGCTGGTGGAGAACATCAAGGTTACTCCGGCCGAGGTGCGCCGCTATTTCGGCAAGCTGCCACAGGACAGCATCCCCTTCGTTCCTACCGAGGTAGAGGTGCAGATAATCACGCAGACACCTAAGGTGGAGCAGGAAGAGATAAACAGGGTGAAGGACGAGCTGCGCTCGTTTACCGACAGGGTGAACTCCGGCGAGACTTCTTTTGCCACCTTGGCACGGCTCTATTCTGAGGACACCGGGTCGGCGCGTGCAGGCGGCGAGATAGACTATACAGGGCGCGGAATGCTCGACCCCGCTTTCGCGAGCGTGGCTTTCGGCCTCACCGACCCCAAGAAGGTGTCGAAGATAGTGGAGTCTGAGTTCGGCTTCCATATCATCCAGCTTATCGACAAGCGCGGTGACAAGATAAAGGTGCGCCACATATTGCTCAAGCCGCGCATATCGCAGACCTCTATTGACAACTCGTTGGCGCGGCTCGACTCCATCCGGACGGACATTGTCAACGGGGTGTTCACGTTCGAGGCTGGCGCTACGGTGATATCAGACGACAAGGACACGCGCAACAACCATGGACTGATGGCAAACGTGACGCAGAACACACGCACCTCGAAATTCCAGATGCAGGACCTGCCGCCGGAGGTGGCCAAGGTCGTGGACACCATGAAGGTGGGCGAGATTTCCGCTCCGTTCCAGATGATCAACTCCCGTGGCAAGACAGTTTGCGCCATCGTCAAGCTGAAGAACAGGGTGGAGGGCCACAAGGCGACCATCACTGAGGACTTTCAGGTGATGCAGGAACTGGTGCTCAACAAGCGCAAGGAGGAGGCCCTGCATGACTGGGTGGTGGACAAAATCAAGACAACATACGTAAGAGTGAACGACAGATACAAGGACTGCAAGTTCGTTTATCAAGGTTGGATCAAATGAAAGTGAAATCACTTGCAGCGCGGATGCTCAGCGGGCATAGAACCACCATAGCCTTGGTTCTATGCCTGTTTGGGCTATGTGTGGCACGCTCTGTCTCTACGCCAGGTCTGCAGAAGCGGCAGAAAGAGCACAGGCAGCAGGCCTCGCAGGGCGATGCCGACCGCGTATATCTGCTCCATGCCGATGTGCTGAGCTATGACCGCTTCAAGAATCCCGATGCGCAGATACTCAACGGCGACGTGGCTTTCCGCCACAAAGGGGCCACGCTATATTGTGACAGCGCACATTTCTATGAGGCTTCCAATTCGTTTGAGGCTTTCGGCAACGTGAAGATGTATCAGGGCGACACGCTCTCGCTCTTCAGCGACTACGCTTTCTATGACGGCAACGAGATGATGGCCGAGGCGCGCTACAACGTGGTGCTCAAGCACCGCAAGTCCACGCTCTATACAGACAGCCTGAACTACGACCGCCTTTACAACGTGGGATACTTCTTCGAGGGCGGAAAGCTTGTTGACAACGGCAGCGAGCTTACCTCCGACTGGGGCGAATACTACACCGACACCAAGCAGGCCGTGTTCAATTACGATGTGAGGCTGCGCAGCGACAAGTTCTTCCTCACCGGCGACACGCTATATTATGACACCAACACCTCGGTGGCTCACGCCACAGGCCCGTCGAACGTCACGTCGGGCACGAGTCATGTCTACACCGAAGACGGATATTATGACACCAAGAATGACCGCTCGCGCCTCTTCTCACGCTCCGTGATGACCGACAAGGGGCGGCGGCTCGTCGGCGACAGCGTTTATTACGACAGCAATGCCGGCACGAGCGAGGCTTTCGGCAACGTTGTCTATACCGACACGGTGAACAAGAACATGATGACCTGCGACTACTATCAGTACAATGAGAACACCGGATACGGCATGGCTACGCGCCGGGCGGTGGCCATAGACTTCTCGCAGCGCGACTCGCTCTATATGCACGCCGATACGTTCAAGATTTTCACGTACAATATCAACACTGATTCCGTGTATCGCGTGGTGCACGCTTACAACAAGGTGAGGGCATACCGCGTGGATGTGCAGGCCGTGTGCGACTCGCTGGTCTACAATACTGCCGATTCTTGCATGACCATGTACCGCGACCCAATCACGTGGAACCAAAACCAGCAGCTGCTTGGCGAGGTGATAAAGGTCTACATGAAGGACTCCACAATCAACCGCGTCCACGTCATAGGCCAGGCTCTCTCTGTTGAGCAGATGCCAGACTCTGTCAACTACAACCAAGTGTCGTCCGACGAGATGTTCGCTTTCTTCAACAATGGCGAGATATACGAGGCCGATGCCAACGACAACGTGCTTGTTGTCTATTTTCCCGTTGATGACAGCGACAGCTCCCTGATAGGCCTTAACTACACGGAGACCACCCAGCTGAAGGTGTTCTTCGAGAAACGTAAGATGCAGAAGGTGTGGATGCCAAAGGCCGAGGGAACTCTCTATCCCATGACGCAGATACCGCCTCAGAAGCGCTTCCTGCCCAATTACGCGTGGTTTGACTATGTGCGGCCGCTCAACAAGGAAGACATATTCAACTGGCGGGGCAAGAAGGCCGGCACCGAGCTGAAGGTGATAAAGCGCAAGGAAGCTCCCTTGCAGCGTCTCGGGGGCGTGTCGTCCGGTTCGGTTCCGCTCGACACCGTTCCCGTTGGAACAACCACAGCTGGTTCTGCGTCGGCGTCGCCTGTCCCGTCGGCAGCGTCGGCCGACTCTGTTCCCGCGCCGGCCGTGGCCGGTCCCCTGCCCGCAGATACAGTGCGGACAGCGGCCGACACAGTCTCGGTTGAGGCTGCAGGGTCGAGGTCTGTGGCTGCGGGGGCTCCTGTCGCTGAGCCACAGGCAGGCGGAACGCCCGCTCCGAAGCCTGCCGGAGGCGCTGGGCAGCCTGCCGGAGGGCAGCAACCGGCCTTGCGGCCAGAGACAATGGAGGGAGAGCCATGAGACTGTTCGGGGTGCGCAGGCCTCGCGGATTCCGCCACACATACCTTTATTATGACGAGCGGCGGGAGCGGTTGCGCACAATAGAGGAGCGAGCTGCCCGCGAACTTGGGCTTATGGCGCCAGAGGAGTTCCGTCCGGAACACCTTCGCGGGTTATTCTCGCGCAGCGTCTCCCATCTAAACCGTGCCTCCACCGGCCGGCGTTCTGCTTTGCGGCGTATGCCTGCCTGGGCATTGCTCTTGCTCGTCGCCGCGCTTGTGGCGGTCGCGCGGTGGCTAATGTGAGTTTATGTGCATTGTGTATATAGTGAAAAGAACAAGCGTCAATGAGTGATGTCATACAACTGTTGCCCGACTCTGTGGCAAACCAGATAGCGGCTGGCGAGGTGATTCAGCGGCCGGCCTCAGTGATAAAGGAACTCGTGGAGAACGCCGTCGATGCGGGCGCCACCACCATCAATGTGCTTGTGGTCGATGCCGGGCGCACGTCGATACAGGTGATCGACAATGGCGCGGGTATGTCGGAAACCGATGCACGCCTGGCTTTCGAACGTCACGCCACGTCGAAGATACGCAAGGCCGACGACCTTTTCGCCCTCCACACCATGGGATTCCGTGGCGAGGCTCTCGCGTCGATAGCCGCAGTGGCTCAGGTGGGGCTGAAGACGCGCATGGAAGGCAGCGACATAGGCACCCACATAACCATCTCCGGCTCCAAGGTCTTGTCGCAAGAGCCTGTGTCGTGCCCCGTGGGCAGCAACTTCATGGTGGAGAACCTCTTCTTCAACGTGCCGGCGCGCCGCAAGTTCCTGAAGTCGAATGCCACAGAGCTTAACAACATTGTGGCCGCCTACGAGCGCATAGTGCTCGTCTATCCAGACATCAACTTCACCTTCCACAGCAACGGCACAGAGGTGATGAACCTCCGCGCCGGGTCGTTGCGCCAGCGCATCGTCGACGTGTTCGGCCGCCGACTGAACAACGATATGCTGCCGGTAGGCGTGGACACCGCCCTATGCCGCGTCCACGGCTTTGTGGGCAAGCCGGAGTCGGCCCGCAAGAAAGGGGCGCACGAGTATTTCTTCGTCAACGGCCGCTACATGAAGCACCCTTACTTCCACAAGGCTGTGATGAATGCCTTCGACCGCCTCGTGCCGATTGGTATGCAGGTGCCGTATTTCATCTACCTCGAAGTGGACCCGGCCAACATTGACGTGAACATCCATCCCACCAAGACCGAGATAAAGTTTGAGAACGAGCAGGCCGTATGGCAGATACTCACCGCCGCCGTCAAGGATTCGATAGGGCGCTTCTGCGAGGTACCTTCCATAGACTTCGACACCGAGGGGCGTCCGGACATACCCCTGTTCGACCCCGCAGTGGATGCCGCTCCGCCAGTGCCTGATTTCAATCCGCAGTACAACCCGTTCAAGGCTTCCGCGTCGCACCGCAGCGGCTCAGCCCCAGCCGGTTGGCAGCAACTCTATGACGGGCAGCCGGCCGAGACCGGCGGCGGTGGCGAAGACCTGTTTGAGAGTGTGGCGCCCGATGCCGACGACCCGGAGAAGCCTGCCCCCGTGCAACTCTCGCCGGCTCCCGCTCCGGTTCCTGCCGAAGGTAAGTCGCCGGCCCACTACCAGTACAAAGGTTGCTATATTATGACTGCCGTGAAGTCGGGGCTGATGATCATAGACCAGCATCGTGCCGACGTGCGCATCCGCTATGAGCGCTATCTCGACCGCATCAGCCGCCGCGCGTCTGGCTCGCAGCGCGTGCTCTTTCCCGAGGTGGCCCAGTTCGCGCCCTCAGAGACGGTCATGCTCGCCAAGCTCTTTCCTGAACTGGAGGCCATGGGCTTCGACCTTGCCGACCTCGGGGGCGGCAGCTATGCCGTGAACGGCGTGCCGGCGGGGCTCGACGGGGTGGACTGCGTGGACTTGCTCCACACCATGGTGGCCGATGCAATAGACAAAGGCACAGGCTCGCTCGACGAAATCAACAAGTCGCTCGCCTTGAGCATGGCCCGCAGCGCGGCCATACCGCAAGGGCAGGTGCTCGACAACCGCGAGATGGACAACCTCGTCAACGAGCTGTTCGCTTGCTCCAACGTCAACTACACGCCCGACGGCAAGTCGATAATCTGCATACTGCCGCAAAAAGAAATAGAACACCTCCTGGGCGATTGAACCATCCGTACGGATGGGAAAACGGCGAAAGTTCCATGGCAATTCTTTTTCTTTGGTCGTTTTTTGCAGGAACTGATTGTTTGTTGAAACAGTGAATGATGTCGTTTTTATTATGATTGTTCTTTTATAATTAAGATAATTATGCACAGAAAAATCTTGTTTACATTGGCGGCACTTGCCTTTATGGCCACCACTCCGGCCGCAGCCGATGGCTATCGCGACATGGTGAAACAGCTTATCGCGACTTCTTCGGGTGGATTTGGTACGGTGATAACGCAATTGAAGACTATGCAGGCCGATGAGCAGGTGAAAGGAAAAGGAGAGACTACGTGGTTGTTGGACAGCGACTTTGAACGTTATCTCGACTCGCAATATGCCGACGACATGACCGATCTCTACCTGCCGTGCTATCGTGACAACATGACCGAAGGGCAGCTTCGTGAGCTTATAGAATATAACAGCCGCCCGGAGGTGAAAGCTGCCGCCAATCATGTTGCGTCGATGACACAGCAAGTAACGACGGATGTTGCGCTTATGGCGGTGTCGTGGATAAAGGCATATAAGGATGGCAAGGGGCCCAAGCTGCCTGCCGAGGCTGAGTGCTCCGATGAGTACAGGCAGAAGTTTGAGGATTATTGGAACGCTTATTCCGGAATGGGGCAGGCTGGAGAGGCTCTGAACGACACAACGGGGCAGACGGACAATGCCGCAGAGAATGAAACCATGAATAAAGTCGGGCCGCTAATCCCCAAGGCAACAAAGACGCTGATGCTGAACAGCTTTGTGAAAAACATATCGGAGAGTGAGCTGGATGCGTTGACGGGATTGATAAATACCGATGCCCATCGTGCCGGTCTTAATGTGGCGGCCTGCGTGAAATCTTCGCACCTGGACCTTTTGGACGAGTTGAAACATCGGTTTGAGGCATGGAAAGGCCGTCGGCGTTGATTAGATGCGAGAGTGCGAAAAGAAATCCGGAAAGCCGGCCCGTGCGCCATACGGCAGTGGGATGCCGCCGGTTGCGTTAACATAAATGAGTTAACGGCAATGGATTTTTCCACCTTGACTAATCGCCTGGTTGTCAGTGCGTTGCGGAATGTGCCGTTTGGACTTCCGAAACAGCCCGTTTCATCGCATGAAACGGGCTGTTTCGCAACGCAAGACGTGCCGTATTGGAAGTCGGAACGGGGCATACGCAGGACCGATGCCCTTTCAGATGTCTTGACAGATGAACAGAAGATAAGGAAAGTCGGAAACCTGCTTTCGGCATTGAAGAAGGACGGGATAATCCAGCTTAGCGAAAAGGAAAATGGGTTTTAGTCGAAGTCCGGTCGAAGTTTTAGCTGAACTTCGACTAAGGAAGTTGATAAGTTGCACAATATCAGATGCTTATATAATAGACGCAAAATATTGTTTATTCGAACTTTCGATAGGCTTTAGTCAAACTTAGATTAGCTATGTTGTTTGGAAGCAAGATAAAACAGTTAAGAAGCGAACATGGAGTGCTGCAACGGGAACTTGCTGCACTATT
Source organism: uncultured Prevotella sp. (assembly GCA_944320355.1). GTDB lineage: Bacteria > Bacteroidota > Bacteroidia > Bacteroidales > Bacteroidaceae > Prevotella. The sequence continues at coordinate 31,663 of CALUHC010000004.1, forward strand.
GGAAATAGATATGCCTATGATGTGTAAAATAGAACGTGTCGAGCGGAGAGCCAAACGTAAACACATAGTGCTATTGGCCAATTACTTTCACGTGGACGAGAACGAGATGCTTGCTGTTTGGCTTGCAGATAAAGTATTGAATACTATAGAAGATGACGATAATGATGAAATCAAGGAAGCAGCCCTCAAAATAGTACGAGGCACATTTTGCTAACTTCTGCAAGCTATGGGAACTTTATGGTAAAAAGCTGCATTGTTTTAATGTGGGTTCGGTATGAGAAAGTCTTGAAAAGTTATCCTTTTCTGTGAAATTTTCGGTCTAATTCCTGTGTCCAGCAAGCATCCTTCATGGTATGTTTTGTCAGGTTGGTTAACCCAAATTGGTCATCGGGGACAAGGGTGATTTCGTTCAGTTGCCGCGCAGATTGGTAGTCACCTTTGTCGAAGGCGTAGCGGACCACGTTGAGGTAAGGCGGCTGGCAAGATGCCGACAAGAGGACGAAGGCCCTTGGAGAGACTGGAAACAAAAACACATTCACGGCGGTCTGATGCGATTTTGGGTTAATCTGTTGTTTGGCATTTTGCCCTCGGGAAAACAGTTTTAGCCAAGTCTTTTCTCATTGTGTCTCATCCTCTAAATTTGTATAAGTCCGGCTGAGCTATAGAACAAAGGTGAGGGTGCTCCTTTAGGGAATGCGGCAATGCTGTTTTTCGGGAAACGGCGTTTGGTGTGCTTGGTCGTTTCCCCCTGTGTCGGCTCAATGCAATGATAGAATAATATAGAATTATGTATAAACGTTGCGGATTATGTTTTTATTGCACGGTGGACTTGATGTTTATTATTAAATTGTTGTAGAATGTCATTTTACATGACAATTTATTTGGTTGAATCAAAACAATTATATATCTTTGCAACGAAATAGCTTGTGAACAAGTATATTGTTTAAAGTATAATTAAGTATATAGGTATGAAAAAGTTATTAATCATGCTGGCTTTTGCTGGCGTCTCTGTCGCCGGAATGGCACAGGACAACGAATCCGCTGCACCGACAATGAAGTACAGCGTGGCCACCAACTCCTTCTGGAGCAATTGGTTCGTTCAGGCCAACTTGGCCGGATCGGCTTTCTATAGCAACGAGGAGATGGGATATGGCCTGTCAAAGAGTCCGTTCAAGGGCTTCCGTAACAACCTTGGCTTCTCTGTAGCCATTGGTAAATGGTTCACCCCGGGCATCGGTCTCCGTACCAAGTTCAACGGCATTTGGGGCCGCAGCGTCATCAGCGACAACAAGGATGACAATGCGAGCAAGTACTGGACGTTGAACGAGCAGGTGCTCTTCAACCTCAGCAATATGCTGTGTGGTTACAACCCCAACCGCGTGTGGAACTTCATTCCTTACATTGGTGCCGGCATTGGCCGCAACATGAGCTATGACCGCTATGCGATGAACCTCAACGCCGGTTTGCTGAACACATTCCGCCTGAGTGACAAGGTTGCGCTCAACCTTGACATTGCGTATTGGTGCAACGAGTCCGACTTCGACGGCTTCGCAGAGAACGGCCCCACCGCAAAGGGCTGGCCTAAGTCTAAGGACAACATCATCAACGTCGAGATTGGTGTTACCTACAACCTCGGCAAGTCTACATGGGAGAAGACTCCCGACGTGGAGGCTCTCAAGGCTTTGTCGCAGGGACAGATCGACGCTCTCAACGCACAGCTGGCTGACGCTCAGTCTGAGAACGCTAAGCTGAAGAATATGCTGGCCAACCAGAAGTCCGCAGAGACAAAGGTTGTCAAGGAGGTTGTCGCTGCTCCTGTTTCGGTGTTCTTCAACATCGGCAAGTCTAAGATTGCTTCCAAGAAGGATCTGCAGAACGTGAAGGATCTCGTGGAGGTTGCCAAGGCCAACAACTCCAAGATTGTTGTTACCGGCTATGCAGACAGCAAGACTGGCAGCGCAAGCTGGAACCAGAAGCTGAGCCAGAAGCGTGCTGAGACCGTTGCTGACGAACTTGTCAACATGGGCGTAAGCCGCGACAACATTGAGGTGGTTGCTGCCGGTGGCGTTGACACGCTGTCGCCGGTTTCTTACAACCGTCGCGCAACTGTTGCCATCAAGTAAGTACGAATCATAATTTAAATAGAGGCCGGCGTGGATTTCCCCGTCGGCCTCTACGTGTTTTTATGCGGTGCAAGGTCGGCGTGTGGTGCGTTTCTTTATCTCGCTTCTGCACAGGTTGTCCATGCAGGATGGTTGGGGCGTTTCCACAATGTGGGGAGTTTGTGTAGGATTTGCATGGAATTTCGCTTTTCCAAAATAAAAAGTCGGCAAAATGTTTTGTCGTTTCAGAAAAAATGCCTACCTTTGCACCCGCTTACGACAAGTAAGGGCGCTTAGCTCAGCTGGTTTAGAGCATCTGCCTTACAAGCAGAGGGTCGGGGGTTCGAATCCCTCAGCGCCCACAAACATTAAGAGGGACAAGTCAAAGGACTTGTCTCTCTTTCGTTTTTTTTTTTGCGGCATTATGGCACTGCTGGCTGAATGGCTCTGCGTTTCTTGCAAACTCCTTGTGAGCGACCTTGTGAGCGAAACCTTCTTGTAAAAAAAGTTCGTAAAATATTTGGGAGTTTCGAAAAAAGTCATTACCTTTGCACTCGCTTACGACAAGTAAGGGCGCTTAGCTCAGCTGGTTTAGAGCATCTGCCTTACAAGCAGAGGGTCGGGGGTTCGAATCCCTCAGCGCCCACAAGAGTGAGAGATGAGTCTGTCAGAGGCTTGTCTCTTTTTTTTGTCGGCCCGCAATGGCCTCCTTGCTGTGATAAGCGGAATTGAGAGATAGCGGAAGCCTTGTCGTATGCCGTTGGGCTGGCGGGGGCAAGACGATGGGTCAGCTTCATATTCGTAAAAAATTAATGTGCGTTTTTCGGTAAAGTCGAATTAAATGCTTATCTTTGTGGCCGGAATTATAATTCAACAAACACAGACATGAAATTGGACACACTGACGGCCATATCACCGATAGATGGCCGCTACAGGGGAAAGACGGAGCCGTTGGCGGCTTATTTCTCAGAATATGCGCTCATCCGCTACAGGGTGCGCGTGGAGATTGAGTATTTCATAACGCTGTGCGAGCTGCCCCTGCCGCAGCTGGCTGGTTTCGACCACGCGCTGTTCGGCCGCTTGCGCGACATTTACCGCAACCTTGGCGAGGCCGAGGCGCGTCGTGTCAAGGACATAGAGAAGGTGACCAACCACGACGTGAAGGCCGTGGAATATTTCATAAAGGAAGAGTTTGACAAGATAGGCGGATTGGAGGCTTACAAGGAGTTCATCCACTTCGGGCTTACTTCTCAGGATATCAACAACACGAGTGTGCCCCTTTCTTTGAAGGAGGCACTGGAGGGTGTGTACTATCCGCTCGTTGAGGAGCTGATAGGGCAGTTGCGCGCCTACGCCGACGAGTGGAAGGACGTGCCGATGCTGGCCAAGACCCACGGCCAGCCCGCGTCGCCCACGCGCCTTGGCAAGGAGGTGATGGTGTTTGTCTATCGCCTTGAGCAGCAGTTGGCTTCGCTGAAGGCCGTGCCCATCACGGCCAAGTTCGGAGGGGCCACGGGCAACTACAACGCACACCACGTGGCTTATCCGCAGTATGACTGGCGCAGCTTCGGCGACCGCTTTGTCAGCGAGAAACTGGGGCTGGAGCGCGAGCAGTACACCACGCAGATAAGCAACTACGACTGGCTCGGGGCAGTGTTCGATGCCATGCGCCGCATCAATACCATAGTGATAGACCTTGACCGCGACTTCTGGATGTACATCTCGATGGACTACTTCAAGCAGAAGATAAAGGCAGGCGAGGTGGGTTCGAGCGCAATGCCACATAAGGTGAACCCCATCGACTACGAGAACAGCGAGGGCAACCTCGGCATTGCCAACGCCATACTGCAGTTCCTCGCGCAGAAGCTGCCGGTGAGCCGCTTGCAGCGCGACCTCACCGACTCCACTGTGCTGCGCAACGTGGGTGTGCCTATGGGGCACAGCGTGATTGCCTTCGAGAGCACCTTGAAGGGACTTCGCAAGCTGATACTCAACGAGGCCAAGGTGAATGCAGACCTGGACGGCACTTGGGCCGTGGTGGCAGAGGCCATACAGACCATACTCCGCCGCGAGGCTTACCCGCATCCATACGAGGCGCTGAAAGCTCTGACGCGCACCAACGCCGCCATTACAGAGCAGTCCATACATGACTTCGTGGCCAAACTTGACGTGAGCGACAGCGTGAAAGCTGAGCTTATGGCCATAACTCCACACAACTATACCGGTATCTGAGCAAAGGCCTGCGCTGTGTGGAAGGTGCAGAGTGGGCTGGACCATCACACTGATATTCTTTATTCAACTAAGCATAACATAACAGATTAACGAGATTTGACAAAAGCGTGTCTCAGTACATCGCGAATCATGAACAAAGCAAGGCCGTGAGGCCGGTTAAAAAGCATCAAGATTATGGAAGAAAACGAGAAAAAACAGGATGAGAAGACTTTTGAGCAGGGTGCTGGCACCCGTGAGGGCTATCAACCAGCCGGGCAGCAAGGTGGCAGTCAGGGCTATCGCGCCCCGGGGCGCTCGCCCCGCCCGCGTATCCATGTGCAGCGCCCGTACTCTCAGGAACGTATGAATTATGGCAAGAGTGGCAGTGACGAGGGTGGATTCCGTCCGGAGGGCTTTGGCGCCGGGCTGCAGTCCGCGTCGCAGCCGCGGCAGTACAGGCCCCGTTTCAGCGGCAATGGAGAGAACAAGGGCTATCGCCCGCGCTACAGTGCCGCAGGCTCCGGCGAGGAGGGCGGCTACCAGCAGGGTGGCTACAACAGCCGCCAGGGCGGCTATCGCCAGCCGGGATACGGCAACCGCCAGGGCGGTTACCAGCAGCGCGGCAACTATAATGCCGGCCGCCAGGGTGGCTACCAGCAGCGCGGCGGATACAATGCCGGCCGCCAGGGCGGCTACCAGAGCTCGCACGGCAACGAGGGCGAGGGCTATGGCAACTATCGCCAGGGTGGCTACCAGCAGCGCGGAGGCTATGGCAGCGGCAACCGCCAGGGCTACAACAACCGCCAGGGCGGCTTCCAGCAGCGTGGCGGATACAATGCAAACCGCCAGGGTGGCTATCGCCAGCATCAGGCTGATTATGCCCAAAGCGCGAAGTACAACCTGAAGAAACGCATAGAATATAAGGAGGAGAACATAGACCCGAACGAGCCGATACGCCTCAACAAATATCTGGCCAACGCCGGAGTGTGCAGCCGTCGCGAGGCCGACGAGTTCATACAGGCAGGGGTCGTGACCGTGAACGGCAATGTTGTGACCGAGCTTGGCACCAAGGTGATGCGTTCTGACGAGGTGAAATTCCATGACCAGCCGGTGTCGCTCGAAAAGAAAGTCTATGTGCTTCTCAACAAGCCAAAGGACTATGTTACCACCAGCGATGACCCGCAGCAGCGCAAGACCGTCATGGAGCTTGTCAAGAATGCCTGCCCGGAGCGCATATATCCTGTGGGAAGGCTTGACCGCAACACCACCGGTGTGTTGCTGCTCACCAACGATGGCGACCTGGCCAGCAAGCTGACGCACCCCAAGTTCCTCAAGAAGAAGATATATCACGTATATCTTGACAAGAATGTCACTGCTCACGATCTGCAGCAGATACGCGATGGCATTATGCTCGAAGACGGAGAGATAAAGGCCGACGACGTGCAGTATGCCGACCCCGTGGACAAGAAGCAGGTGGGGATAGAGATACACAGCGGCAAGAACCGCATCGTGCGCCGCATCTTCGAGAAGCTCGGCTATCGCGTGACCAAGCTCGACCGCGTGCAGTTTGCAGGCCTCACCAAGAAGGGTGTGCGCCGCGGCGACTGGCGCTACCTCACCGAGGAGGAGGTGATACGCCTGCGCATGGGCGCATACGAGTGAGAAACGGCCTGAGAGCCGGCCGCTGAGAACGGGCTGCGCCGCCACAGGCTGCGCCGTAGGGAAGCCGCAAACAGAGACTGTAAAATAGGGAATGAAGCTCGGGCTGCGTCGCGAAAAGGCGGTCGTCGGCCTCCGGCTTCATCCTGTTTCTTGTGTTTTCTCCGGGCTTCTCCGCATTGTCCGCCTCTGCATACGGGTTTTCCCGGCTCGGCCGGTTCGTCGGGTCTCGTGCTTATTAGGACTTCGTTTATTTAAAATGTCAAAGCAATGCAAAGCATAAAAAGGACTAAGGTCATCGACGCGCTGAAGCGCACCGACTTCGGGTCGGTGGTCAATGTGCGCGGATGGGTGCGCACCCACCGCAGCAGCAAGGCTGTTGACTTCATCGCGCTCAACGATGGCTCCACGATAAAGAACATACAGATAGTAGTCGATCCGGCGCGGTTTGACGCCGAACTGCTCAAGCAGGTCACCACCGGAGCCTGCATAACCGTGAACGGCGAGCTGGTGGAGAGCCAGGGCGCGGGGCAGGCTGTGGAGTTGCAGTGCCGCGAGCTGGAGGTCTACGGCCTCTGCGGCAACGACTATCCGATGCAGAAGAAGGGCCAGAGCTTCGAGTATATGCGCCAGTATGCGCACCTGAGGCTGCGCACCAACACCTTCGGCGCCGTGATGCGCATACGCCACAACATGGCCATTGCCATCCACAAGTACTTCCACGACCACGGTTTCTTCTACTTCCACACGCCGTTCATAACCGCGAGCGACTGCGAGGGAGCCGGCCAGATGTTCCAGGTGACCACCAAGAACCTTTATGACCTGAAGAAGGACGAGGACGGAAAGATAACATACGACGACGACTTCTTCGGCAAGCAGACCTCGCTCACCGTGAGCGGACAGCTCGAAGGCGAGCTGGGAGCCACGGCATTGGGCGCAATATACACTTTCGGCCCGACGTTCCGCGCCGAGAACTCCAACACGCCGCGCCATCTTGCCGAGTTCTGGATGATAGAGCCAGAGGTAGCTTTCATAGACCAGGACGACCTGATGGACCTCGAAGAGGACTTCATCAAGTACTGCGTGAGATGGGCGTTGGACAACTGTGAGGACGACCTCGCCTTCCTCAACAAGATGATAGACAAGACGTTGATAGAGCGTCTGCAGTCGGTGCTCACCGATTCGTTTGTCCGTCTGTCATACACCGAGGGCATAAAGATTCTCGAAGAGGCCGTTGCCGCAGGACACAAGTTCGAGTTCCCCGTGAGCTGGGGCATGGACCTGGCCAGCGAACACGAGCGTTATCTCGTGGAGCACCACTTCCGCAAGCCGGTCATCATGCACGGATACCCGAAGGACATCAAGGCCTTCTACATGAAGATAAACGAGGACGGCAAGACCGTTCAGGGCACCGACGTGCTCTTCCCGCAGATAGGCGAGATAATAGGAGGCAGCGTTCGCGAGGAGAACTACGACAAGCTGATGGGCGAGATAGAGCGTCGCGGCATCCCGATGAAGGATATGTGGTGGTATCTCGACACGCGCAAGTATGGCACCTGCCCCCACGGAGGTTTCGGCCTGGGCTTCGAGCGGCTGATACTCTTCGTCACCGGAATGCAGAACATACGCGACGTGATACCGTTCCCGCGCACGCCGAAGAGCGCCGAGTTCTGATGGCTGAGGCGCGGGCGCACGGTTGGGAGGCATGGATGGGTGTCCGCCGGATCGGCGTCCTGGCTGCCTTTGTGTGGCGGCAACCGCTGGCTGAACTTTGATTTTTGTCCTGCCTGCATACCGTCCGTATGATCTTTGTAAATGATTGATAATCAGATAGGTTACGAAACGTGCCGTTTTGCACTGCAAAACGGCACGTTTTGTGTTGTGGTATGGAGAGTAAGCCTCGGCAACCTCTCAAAGTAGAGGCTTGGGCGATATTGTAAGCAGAGCTATTTTTCGCTGCGCTCAACAACACTTGTCCTCTAACTTCTCAGCGAAGTGAAATGGAGCGATAACTTCTTATAACTCCTTTAACTCCGGACAATACTCCCCTTGCCAGCTGTCAGACGAGCCTTATGCCGTCGTCGGAGATGGTGATGAGGCGGCGTTTGTACAGGTCGCCGATGGCTTTCTTGAACGTTTTCTTGCTCACCTTGAACGTGTCGGCAATCAGTTCCGCCGGGCTCTTGTCGCCGAGCGGGCACCGGCCGTTGTTCTCGTGCAGGTAGTTGAGCAGCGTTTCGGAGAATTCCTCGGTCATGCGGCGGCCTGTTGGCTGCAGCGTGACGTCTATCTTGCCGTCGGGCCTCACTATGTCGATATAGCCTTTCAGCCTGTCGCCCGTGGTGATGTGGCGGAACACCTGGTTCTCATACACCAGCCCGGGATAGCTGTTGTCTATTATCACCTTGAAGCCCAGTTCCGTTTTCTGCCACACGAGCAGGTCAACCTCGTCGCCGTGCTGGTATTGCGGCGGCTCGGTGGAGAAGTAGCGCTCCACCTTTGCTGTGGCCATCATGCGGTAGCTCTCCTCGTCGATGGTCACGTAAACGACATATCGTGAGCCTTTCGTCATGCGTCTTTTCTGCTCGCGGAAAGGGCAGAAGAGGTCTTTCATCAGCCCCCAGTCGAGAAATGCGCCGTATTCGTTGACCCAGGCCACCTGCAGGCAGGCGAAGTCGCCCACCTTGGCGAGCGGCCGTTCGGTGGTGGCCACGGGGCGTTCGTCTTGGTCGAGGTATATGAACACGTCGAGCTCGTCGCCCGGGCGGCATCCCTTCGGCACGTATCGCGCCGGCAGCAGAATCTCGCCCTCGTCGCCTCCGTCGAGGTATAGGCCGAAATCGACCTCCTTGACCACCGTCAGGTGGTTGTAGTCTCCAAGTTTTATCCCTTTCATGTCGTTGTGTCGTTATTGCCGTCGGAGGGTGTGGGTCCGTTGGCGGTGTTCGTGTTGTCGGCGGCCAGCAGGCCGTCGTTCATCTGTATCGTCCGGTCGGTTATTGAGGCCAGGTGCTCGTCGTGGGTCACGATGACGAAAGTCTGCCCGAACTTGTCGCGCAGCTCGAAGAAGAGGCGGTGCAGTTCCTCCTTGTTCTTGCTGTCGAGGCTGCCCGACGGCTCGTCGGCCAGTATCACCGCCGGGTTGTTCATCAGCGCGCGGGCCACGGCCACGCGCTGCTTCTCGCCTCCCGACAGTTCGGCTGGCTTGTGGCTGCTGCGTCCGGCCAGGCCCATGAAGTCGAGCAGCTCGGCGGCCCTGCGCTCGGCCTCCTTGCGCGGTGTGCCGGCTATGAAGGCCGGAATCATTATGTTCTCGGCGGCGGTGAACTCGGGCAGCAGCTGGTGGAACTGGAACACGAAGCCTATGTGGCGGTTGCGGAAGTCTGACAGGCGGCGGCCGCTGAGCGCGCCAGTGTCGGTGCCGTCTATGCTCACGGTGCCGCTGTCGGGCTTGTCGAGCGTGCCTATTATCTGCAGCAGCGTGGTCTTGCCCGCCCCGCTGGGACCCACTATGCTCACTATCTCGCCTTTGTCAATGTGCAGGTCGATGCCCTTGAGCACCTGCAGCGAGCCGAAGCTCTTCTTGATGCCTCTTATGTCAATCATTGTCGCGTTGCGGTGTTTATGAGAATTGTTTCTTGTACTTGCGCAGAGTCCTTTCCAGCCACTCTTTCAGCACGTCGTATGCGCTGCGCTCGTCGTGCGTCTGTGGCGCGGCGTATGTCATCATGTTGCCTGCCACGCCGTGCTGGTCGGGATATATTATCATGAGGTTCTTGCCGCTGAAGTGCTGCGCCAGCTCTTCGGGCAGGTGTTCGAGTGCCGCTTTGTATGACACGGTGCCCTTGCGCGCGGTCACGACCACGAAGAGGTGGTCGTCGGCTATGCCTGCCGACAGCTGCGGCAGCTCGTTCCAGTGGGCCATCGGTGTGTATTGCGTGCGCACTCCCGGGTGCCTGTTCTGCATGTACTCTGCTATGAGCGACATGGTCTCGTTGCGCCCGTGGAACTGCATCCTGCACTCCAGGTTGGAGGCCAGCCGCGCCAGCCTTTCCAGCCAGCGGTAGAACCCTGGCTCGAACTCGGCTTTCGACGGCACGGCCACCTCTATGCGCCGCAGCGTGTTGAGCGGCTGTATGCACTTCAGGAGCATTATCTGCCGGCTCAGTCCGTTGTATAGGCTCTGCGCCAGTTCGCCCAAGTACTTTGGCGTTCCGTTCAGCGAGCTGTACATGCCGAGTATTATTTCCGATGCGTTGAACTCCTTGAAGGCGTGCTTTATGCCGTTGGTGATGTTTGTGGCGATGCGCACCTGCGTCTGCACCCTCACGTCCGAGTATGACGCCACCTTGGTTATGCGCTCCATGAGCCGCCTCCCCCGCTCCTGGTTGCCCAGCCTGTTGTTGTCGTCGTAGACCACGTTCAGGGCCACGAGCCCTCGGTTCAGCTTCTTGTTGCGCATCATCACGGCCATCGATATGAGCGTCTCGGCGGTCGCGGGGTCGCGCATGGGCACCATTATCTTCTCGTCGTCGCCTTCCTCGGTCGTAGTCGGCGCGGTGCGGTTTCTGAGCACAATGCTCTTGGCAGCGCGCTCGGTGGTGAACGAGCTGAACACGCACGTCACGAGGATGAGTATTATCGTGCCGTTGAGCACGTCGTCGTTGAGCACCCGGTCGCCGTTGGGCAGCAGCAGGTTGTAGCCCACGAGCACGGCGGCCAGCGTGGCTCCGGCCTGCGCGTTGCTCAGTCCGTATATCATCTCGCGCTCCACGGCCTTCATGCCGAATATCTTTTGCGTGGCCAGCGAGGCCACCCACTTGCTCACCAGGGCCACGGCTATCATCACGGCGGCTACCTGCAGCGTGCCGAGGCCGCTGAAGAGCAGGTTCACGTTGACCATCATGCCCACGCTGACAAGGAAGTACGGTATGAACAGGGCGTTGCCCACGAACTCCAGGTTGTTCATCAGCGGCGACACGCTGGGCACGTAGCGGTTGAGCACCAGGCCCACAAGGAACGCCCCGAGCAGGCCCTCCATGCCGATAAGCTCCATCAGCGCCGCCCCGAGGAATGTCATGGCGAGCACGAAGATGAACTGGGCCACGTTGTCGTCATAGCGGCGGAAGAAGTAGCGGGCCACCGGAGGAAACAGGTATATGATGACGGCGAAGACCGCGGCAATCTTCAGGAAGAGCAGCAGCCAGTAGCCACCGGTTATCTCCCCCTTGAATATCCCGCCCACGATGGCCAGCACGAGCAGCGTCAGCGTGTCCGTGATGGCCGTCGCCCCCACGGCTATTGTCACGCTGCGCTGGCCCGACAGGCCGTAGCGCAGCACCGTGGGGTAGGCTATCAGCGTGTGCGAGGCGTACATGCTGGCCAGCAGCACCGAGGTGATGAAACCGTAGTTGAGCACCGACTTGTTGATGGCGAAGCCCATGGCCATGGGCACTATGAAGGCCATTATGCCGTGGGTGAACGTCCTGACGCGGTTCTTGCGGAAGTTGCCCATGTTCATCTCCAGGCCGGCGAGCAGCATGATGTAGAACAGTCCCACGTGTCCGAATATCACCATCGACCTGTCGTTGGCAAGGATGTTGAACCCGTGGGGGCCAACGGCCACCCCCGCCAGCACCATCCCGACGATGTGCGGTATGCGCAGCTTGCCCATCACGATTGGCGCGAATAGGATGATGCACAGCATGACGAAGAAAGTCATCGTTGGCGATGTTATGGGCAGGTATTGGGTCAGGTTGGGCATAGGTTCACTTATATTCTTGTCCGCTGATTGCCGAGCGCAGCTAATCTTCTGCAAAGATATTGCCAGCGAGCGCAATGTGAACTTGTTCACTGATTGCCGAGCGCAGCTAATCTTCTGCAAAGGTGCAAAAAAAAAATTACAAATACGTGGCGTTTGGCCTAAAAGTTGTAATTTTGCAGCCGAAAATCGTATTTAAATAAGGTAAAAGCAGAATGAAAGTAGCAATTGTTGGAGCAAGCGGAGCCGTGGGGCAGGAGTTCCTGCGCGTTCTTGCAGAGAGGAATTTCCCCGTCGACGACCTGCTGCTGTTCGGCTCTCAGCGCAGCGCCGGCAGCAAGTATGAGTTTCGCGGCAAGGAGTATGAGGTGAGGTTGTTGCAGCACAACGACGACTTCCGCGGCGTGGACATCGTGTTCGCATCGGCCGGAGCCGGCACGTCGAAAGAGTTTGCCGCCGACATCACCAGGTACGGCGCGGTGATGATAGACAACTCAAGCGCCTTCCGCATGGACGACGACGTGCCTCTCGTGGTGCCGGAGTGCAACGCCGAGGATGCGCTCAACCGTCCGCGCGGCATCATTGCCAACCCCAACTGCACTACGATAATGATGGTTGTCGTGCTGCAGCCGCTCGAACGGCTCAGCCACATACGCCGCATACACATAGCCAGCTACCAGAGCGCCAGCGGGGCTGGTGCCGCCGCCATGGCCGAGCTGCAGCAGCAGTACAGGGAAATCATGGCCGGCGAGCCTGTCACGGTGAGCAAGTTCCCCCACCAGCTGGCCTACAACGTGATTCCGCAGATAGACGTATTCCAGCCAAACGGCTATACCAAGGAGGAGATGAAGATGTTCAACGAGACGCGCAAGATAATGCACAGCGACGTGAAGTGCTCCGCCATGTGCGTCCGCGTGTCGTCGCTGCGCGCCCACTCCGAGTCGGTGTGGATAGAGACCGAGCGCCCCATCAGCGTCGATGAGGCCCGCGCGGCCCTGGCCGCCGCCCCCGGCGTGACGGTTGAGGACGACCCCGCGAACCTCGTTTACCCCATGCCGCTCGACACGGCCGGCAAGGACGACATCTACGTGGGCCGCATACGCAAGGACCTTGCCGACGACAACGGCCTCACTTTCTGGCTCTCCGGCGACCAGATACGCAAGGGCGCGGCCCTCAACGCCGTGCAGATAGCCGAATACCTCATCAAGGTGGGCAACGTGAAGTGAGGTGTCGCTCGGGTGAGTGAGTCGGCGGCAGACTTTTAAAGGTAAAAAAGTAAGAAGGTGGGAAAGTCAAAAAAACGTGCGGAATAGGCGTGGCTGTCATGCGCAAGAGCCATCATCCGCACTCCTGCCTCCCGCCTCTTGTCTCCCTGGATTTAACACTTCGTGGAACGTCGAAACAGAAACGTGAAACATTTTCGAGGCGGGATGTTTCGGCAGAAGTGCCACTATATTTCCCAATATGTGCCGTTTCGCATTCCGAAACGGCACATATTGTAATGCGATATGGCCTGTTTTGCAAGGCGAGACGGCACGTATCGCAGGCTGATTTTGGACAAAAAACGCAGTTTCGGGCCGGTTTCCGGCAGATATTTGGAGGTATGTTGTTGCACACTTTTCCAAGTGCTACACCTAAAAAGCTGTTCCCCAGCCACTTGCGATTGCACGCCTGTTTTCGCGTTATTTGCCGCCAGGGGCCTTCTTCTCGCAAATACGCGATTCTCAGAGGCTTCAGACTGTCCTGGATTAACATAATTAACAGTCTTTGGCACGCCGTGTGCCATACATCGGCAGGCTGATTCTTTGAGGCCGGCGAGCTGCTGCGCGTTTGGTTAATTATCCGTAAATAAGCGTGGAGAGTGGGCAACTTATTGATACATTTCGTATCTTTGTAAAAGGCAGGCAGGCGACCCGACCGGCAGCCTGGGCTTGTGCAACATTGACATATTGTTTAATCCTTTAATCATCAGGCTTATGAACAGGATCAAAGAGGCGGCCATACTGGCCGTGGGAGTGATTGTCTTGGGGTTGTGCATCAAGTGGGGCATTGATGACTTTGCCAACAAGGACCGCACGGTGACCGTGAAGGGGCTGGCCGAGAAGGAGGTGGAGGCTGACAAGGTGACGTGGCCCATACTGACAAAAGAGATTGGCGACGACCTGCCATCGCTCTACACGAAGATAAACGTGACGACGGAGAAGGTGAAGAACTTCCTTCGCCAGAATGGCGTCAAGGACGCGGAGATAAGCGTCAACGCGCCCGTGGTGGTGGACTTGCGGGCGGAGCGCTATGGCGCTGACAACCACCGCTACCGCTACAACATAACGTCGACGATAACTGTGACGTCGGGCAACGTGAAGCTCGTGCGCGGCATCATAGCCCGGCAGGGCGAGCTGCTCAAGCAGGGCGTGGCCGTGGTGGACGGCGGCTATGGCAGCGGGGTCACATACGAGTATGTCTCGTTCCAGAAAATGAAGCCCGCCATGATGGAGGAGGCCATAAAGAACGCCGAGCAGACCGCCCGCCAGTTTGCCGAGAACAGCAACAGCGAGCTGGGCAAGATAATGACCGCCTCGCAGGGACAGTTCTCCATCGACGACCGCGACGCCAACACGCCATACATAAAGAAGGTGCGCGGGGTGGCCACTGTCACCTATTCGCTCAGGGATTGAGCCGGCAGTTGTTGAGAGGCAACGGCTGAGAATCGGGTGAGATGGCGTGGCGGATGCGGCTTTGGCCAAGGGGCCGGCCGGCTACGTGCCGCTGGGCGCGGCGGGAGAACCCCACGCCTGTGCTCCCCTTCGCGGCCGGACAATATATAAGATAAGGTAAAGGAATGAAATATGAGAAAGATTCTGGCAATGATAATGCTGGCGCTGGCGCCGTTGTGCTTCAGTGCTTGCGACGACGATGACGATTATTATTATGGTCATGGCTGGCAGGGCGGCGGCGCTCCGTCGGGCGAGCTGAACCAATATGAGCGCGACCTCGTGGGCAGCTATGTGTCCGACGACGACCCCTCCAACCCGTTCTACCTCGTGCTCAACAGCGACCGCTCTGGCAGTTATAGCTCTGTGTCCGACGGCACGACCAAGGGCGAAGACTTCACCTGGGGCGCAACGTCTAACACGCTCACCGTGGTCTACAAGTCTGACGGCTATCGCGACGAAATGGGATACTACTATGCCGACGGCCATCTCTACGTTGACGGCATACCGCTCGTGGTGAACACGGGGCAGGTTCCCGGCGACAGCGACAACCCGCTCGTAGGCCAGTGGGAGGGAAAGATAAACGGATTCTATGCGGCCATGTACGGGCTGGCGGAAGACAGCTGCGCCACCGTGTGCGAGTTTGCCGCCAACGGCGAGGGCACGCAGCTCGACTACAACACATACAAGCCCAAGACGGACTATGCCTACAGCCCCTTTACGTGGACGCAGGCCGACGGCGTGATTGTGGTCACATACGTTGACAACGCCCTGCCGCGTGCCGTCTTCACCGACTACGCCCTCAGCTCGACCCGCTTCTCCGGCTCGGTGCTCTACGACAAGCAGTTGTTTGGCTTCGCCTATACGGCAACCTCGGGCTTCGACTGGTCGCCCTACATCACGGGCAGCGGTGTGGCGGCAGCCAAGACGCGCCTCAGCGAGCTTCGCCGTGCCAAGTCTGGGCCTGTGCGCAGCGGAGGGTTCGCGCGGTAGATTGGTTCAAGAGTCTCTTTGGGAGTTGGCCCCTGAAGGCCAACTCCTTTCACATCTCTATCCAACTGCTGTCGAAGATGTTGGGTGTTGTCCAGTCTTTGGCGGCAAACCATTGTCTCGGTCTTATCTTCATGCCGTTGCCGTCGGCGAGCATCGCGCCCCAATAGCTGAACGTGGAGTTGGCTATTATGTGGCTGTGGCATAGCGACATGAGGTACATGGCAGCGTGGTCGGGTGCGCCCTGCGGCAGCCTGACCACGGTTGAGGCCTCATTTGGCGCGCCGGTCTCGGCCCATTCCGTGTCGTCGGAGAATATGAAGAAGCGGGCGTCGGGGTGTCGGCTTAGCACCGTCCGGCGTGCGGCGGCGTAGTATTCTGGCGGGCAGATGCCGAAGTTGCCGATGTTTTTCGGGTGCAGGTAGTCGCCCCTGCGGTAGTGTACGGCCACCGGGTGAGGGCAGGCTGCTATCTCGCGCTCCATGCCGGCCACGCACTCCTTGGCTTCTGTCCTGAATTTCAGCCATCTGCGGGCTCCCGTTGTGTGGCGTATGTCTTGGCTGTAGTCGTCTATCAGCAGCGCGCGCTCGTCGCAGTCGTCGCAGAGCCACGGTGCCACGCCAGCCGCGCGCAGCGCTTTCAGCGCGCACACGGCAGCCGCCACCCACGGGCTTTGTCCGGGCAGGCGCAGCTCGAAGCACTCCGCTATCTGCACCCCGCCGTGCTGTTTCAGTCTGGCGCGGTCGTAGTACAGCAGCGTTTTGTACCCGCTCTCCCTTAATGTCATGTAGCGGCAGTATTCAAAAATCTGGTTGCCGAGCCCCCCTTTCAGGCATACTATCTTTGTTGGCTTTCTTGCTGTCATGCGTTTCCGGTTGTCTTGGTGTGTCGTGCCGTGATGCGGTCTGCTGCCAATTGTCGCGGAGCGATGTTCCGGGCAACCTGCAACAGCTTCTCCCGCGCGTTCGCATACACGTGAAGGGGGCGCTACCTTTGCCGGTGCACCCCCTGCCGTTCATGTCTTGTCACGCCCTGTTCGGGCTGTGGCGTTCTTTGCTTGCCGTGCCTGCGGGAGTCTTGCCAAGGCCTGTCGGGACTGTGGCTCCTCTCTGCGTGCAGGCCCGTTGCCTTTATCCGTAGATTATCTTGCCGTTCTCGTCCTCGTAGGGGGCGAGGTCCTTGGCGTATTGGTTCATGGCGCGGAGGCTCATGCCCATCGACGAGAAGCCTCCGTCGTGGTAGAGGTTCTGCATCGTCACCTTGCGTGTGAAGTCGGAGAACATCATCACGCAGTAGTTGGCGCAGTCGTCGGCAGTGGCGTTGCCCAGCGGAGACATCTTGTTGGCGAAGTCCATCAGGTTGTCCATGTCCTTTATGCCTTTGCCTGCCGTTGTCGGGGTGGGCGACTGTGATATGGTGTTTATGCGCACGTTTTTCTCGCGTCCGTATATGTATCCGAAGCTGCGGGCAATGCTTTCGAGCATGGCTTTGGCATCGGCCATGTCGTTATATCCGAAGAAAGTGCGCTGTGCGGCTACGTATGTCAGTGCCACGATGGAGCCGTAGTCGGCTATCGCATCCTGCTTTTTGGCCACTTGCAGCATTTTGTGGAACGATATGGCCGATATGTCGAGCGTCTTCTGCAGGTAGTTGTAGTCCAGGTCGTCGTATGTGCGGTGCTTGCGCACGTTGGGGCTCATGCCGATGGAGTGGAGGACGAAGTCTATCTTGCCGCCCAGCAGCTCCACTGAGTCCTTGAACACCTTTTCGAGATCCTCCACGCTGGTGGCGTCGGCGGCCACGATCGGGGCGTTGAGCTGCTTGCTCAGCTCGTCGAGCGTGCCCATGCGCAGTGCCATCGGCGTGTTGCTCAGCGTGATGGAGGCACCTTCCTCTACGGCTTTCACTGCCACTTTCCATGCTATCGAGTCCTCGTTGAGGGCGCCGAAGATGATTCCGCGCTTTCCTTTCAATAAGTTGTGAGTCATTGTTTCTTGTTACTTTAGTTCGTATTCTACGCCGCAAAATTACAACAAATGCGCAACACTGGCAAATCTTTGCGTTAAAAGATTGTGTGGCGTGGGCCGCAACGGTGAATATGGGCGGGAGACTTGCGCGTAGAGTTGGCAATATGCGGCCATTGACATAAGGTGGAAGCAGCTTCTGCGGGGGCTGGGTGGCTTTCGGATATGGGCTTGAGGCATTGCCGCGTGAGTGTGGCAGGCCGCATGGCATGGGGCTGTATGCTGTGTGTCATGGCCTATGCGACCAGGTGTTGGGCCGTGTTTTTCGGCGCATTGCGCATCATGTTTGCCGGGCTGCGAAAGCGATTGATTATCAATGGGTTGCGAAACGTGCCGTTTTGCAACGCAAAACGGCACGTTTTGTAGTGTGAAACGGGTCGTTTCGTGGCGCGAAACGGCACGTTTTGCAAAACAAGACGTCTGGCTTTGGTTTTTGATGCGCATTGAGGCTGCGTGCGGGTGTCCTTTTTCCGATGTGTGGGGTGGGGGATGTGGCTTGCCGGTTGGCGTAAAGTGAAAGGCCGCGGCGCACTTGATTGTGTCGTGCGTCGCGGCCTTTGCTTCTGCCTTTGGGTGTGAATCCTACTCGTAGTGGGTGTCTAGGTAGGTGACGTGCGTCACGAGATACTCCTCTACGCCGTGCTTGCCGTCGGCTCCGCCGATGCCGCTCTTCTTCACTCCGGCATGGAATCCCTGCATGGCCTCGAAGTGCTCGCGGTTGATGTAGGTCTCGCCGAACTCAAGTCCGCGCGTCACCTTGGCCGCCGTGTCTATGTCCTTGGTGAACACCGACGACGCCAGGCCGTACTCAACGTCGTTGGCCCAGGCTATCACCTGGTCGGTGTCCTCGAACTCTACGATGGGCAGCACCGGGCCGAACGTCTCCTCGTGGATGATGTCCATGTCCTGCGTGCAGTTGTCGAGCAGCGTTGCTGCATAGAAGTATCCCTTGTCTCCCACGCGGTGGCCGCCGCAGAGCACCTTCGCTCCTTGCTTCACGGCGTTCTCAACCTTGGCCTCCACGCTCTCCAGGGCGCGCTTCTCCACGAGCGGACCCATGTCGACGGTGTGGTCCTTGCAGGGGTCGCCCACCTTCACTGCCTCGAACTTGCGGAGCAATATCTCGGTGAACTCTTTCTTCACTGCCTTGTGCACATACAGGCGCTCGGCGTTGTTGCATATCTGGCCGTTGTTGCCTATGCGGCTGTCGAGCACCCACTGTGCCGAGGCTTCGAGGTCGGCGTCGGGGAATACTATGGCCGGGGCTTTGCCGCCCAGTTCGAGCGACACCTTGGTGATGTTCGTAGCGGCGGCTTTCATGATGCTCTCGCCTGCGCCCACGCTGCCCGTCACGCTCACGATGTCGACCTTGGGGCTGCCTGCCATCTCGTTGCCGATGACGCTGCCGCGGCCGGTCACTATGTTGATGACGCCTGCCGGCAGGCCCGACTCCTCTACCACGTGGGCAAACTCGGTGCAGTTCTCTGGCGTGAGCTGCGACGGCTTGACCACTATCGTGCACCCGGCGATGAGGGCTGCGCCGGCCTTTCGGGCTATGAGGAAGAACGGGAAGTTCCACGGCAGGATGCCTGCCACAACGCCGATGGGGCGCTTGGTCAGTATGATTGTCTCGCCGCGGCGGTCGCTCGGGATGACTTCGCCCTCGATGTGGCGTGCGAACGATGCCATGTAGTCAAAGTAGTCTGCCGTGACGTTGACTTCAGTCGTGGCCCAGCTGAGCGTCTTTCCCTGCTCGCGCATGATGATGTCGATGAACTGGTCCTTGCGTTTGCGTATGCCGTCGGCCATCTTATGCAGGTAGGCTGCGCGCTCTATCGCTGGCGTGGCCGCCCAAGGCTTCAGGGCCGCGCGTGCCGCGTCGAGCGCGCGGTTCACGTCTTCTATCGTTCCTTCCGGCTGTCGGCTTATCACCTCCTCGGTCGAGGGGTTCAACACGTCTATCCATTTGCCGGAGCTACTCTCAACGAACTCGCCGTTGATGTACATTTTCAAATCTTTCATACTAATCCGTTTTAGGTTTGATTTGTGTTTAGTTTTGCTAAGTTTCCGACAGCAAAAATACTAATAAAAAGCGAGAATGAAAGTGTCATCCTTGCTTTTTATGATAATTTTACCTATGTTTCGATAAGGAGGCAGGAGACAGGAGGCAGGAGTGCAGAGATTGTCTTAGTAGTCAGGAGATTTGTATTTAGGAGGCAGGAGTGCAGGAGTTGCAGGAGTGCGGACGATTGTTCTGACTGCTGATATAGCAAAAACAGCCGACTAGAACATTTGTCTGCACTCCTGCAACTCCTGCACTCCTGCCTCCTAAATACAAATCTCCTGACTACTAAGGCAATGTCTGCCTTTCTGTCTCCCGTCTCCAGGAGGGTCAACACTTGTGCGTCATGATGTCGAGCACCATGTTGTCGGTGGTCGCCATGGCATCGGCGCCGATGGAAGTGAGGTTGCGTATGCTGCGGTCCACGTCGTCGTCTATGATGCCTTCGGCGCTGCTCACGCATTTGCCCTCCATGGAAAGCAGGGCGGAAAGGATGGCTGTGGATACTCCCGACGATATTTTCAGCGAGCAGCTCGGCTTCGCCCCGTCGCATATCATGCCCGTGATGTTGGCTATCATGTTCTTCACCGAGTGGCATACGTGCTCGTAGTCACCGCCCATGAGGTAGGTGATGCCGCAGCTGCTGCCTATTGAGGCGACCACGCAGCCGCAGAGCGCCGACAGCTTGCCGAGGTTTTGCTTGATGTATATGGCCGTGAGGTGGCTCAGGGTGAGGGCTCGTATCAGTTCCTCCTCGGTGTTCTCGTTCTCCGTTGCGTAAACGGCCACGGGGTTGGTCGCGCAGATTCCCTGGTTGCCGCTGCCGCTGTTGCTCATCACGGGAATCATCGCGCCGCCCATGCGGGCGTCGCAAGCCGAGGCCGTGCGGGCTATTATCTTTGAGAATATGCTCCTTCCGAAGATGCCCTGGCTCAGCGGGCGGTCTATGGTCTTGCCGAGGTTGTGGCCGTAGTTGCCCTTTATGGCCTCGGCGGCGGCGCGCATATTGTAGTCCTTGGTCTCGGTGATGAAGCTGATTTCGTCCACGGGCGCGGTGGTGGCGAAGTCATATACAAGGCGCATATTGAGGCGTATGTCCTCCTCATCCTCGCCTGCGGCGGCTTCGCGGCGGTTGTCGAGCAGGGCGTTGCCGTCCTTCTCAACGTAGACGAACGACGTGTGGCCGCCAGCTATGACGGCGGTCGCCTCGCTGTCCCCGGCCTTGCAACTCACCTCTATGTACAGTTTCTCGGTGATGCCCTCCTTCAGTTTTATGTCAATGCGCTTTCCGGCGATGTACTGCTTGCCCTCTTCGAGAGCCTCGGGGGTGAGGTCCTTTAGCACTTCGAGCTTGTAGTCCGACTTGCCTATGAGCGCGCCGAGGGCTATGGCTATGGGCAGTCCTATCATGCCCGTGCCCGGTATGCCCACGCCCATGGCGTTTTTCAGGATGTTGGCGCTGAGCAACAGGCTGATTGTCTCCGGCCTGCGGCCGAGCGTCTCGGCGGCCTTGGCCGTGCAGAGGGCCACGGCCATTGGTTCGGTGCAGCCTATGGCCGGCACCACTTCTTTATGTATGAGCTTTATTATTCTGCTCCTTGTCTCCTTGTCCTGCATGGTTTGTATGTTTGTTTTGTTTCTGTTCGCGCAGTTGCCGGGTTCGTGCATTCGGAAAGAAAGCACGTTGCCGGTCATGCGTCTCATGCCGGCCAACGTGCTATCCCGTATTTTCTGCCTTTTTACTCTTTTGCTTTCTTACCTGTTCCTGTAGTTGTCCAGACCCTTCTGGAGGAAGTTCAGGTACTCCTGTATGTCCTCGTCGTAAGAGCGGCTGCCTGCCAGCGGCTTGCCCTCGTTGTCGAGCAGCACGTAGAAAGGCTGCGTGTTGGCTCCCACCTTGGTGCGTTGCAGGTAGCTCCACTTGTCGCCCACGGTGCGCAGAGTGCGCTTCTGGCCGTTCTCCTCCACTTGCATAGGCTCGGGGAGCGGGGTCTTGTCGTCAACGTAGAGCGATATAAGCACGTAGTCTTTGTTCAGTATGTCGGCCACTTTCGGGTCGGTCCACACGGCGGCCTCCATCTTGCGGCAGTTCACGCAGCCAAAACCGGTGAAGTCAACCATCACGGGCTTGCCCTCGGCGCGCGCTGCCGCCATGCCGAGATCGTAGTCGGTGTACTTGGCCTCGACCGACTTCTCGTGCATATTGAAGTCTTGCGTGTTCATGGGCGGGGCGAAAGCGCTTATGGCCTTGAGCGGTGCGCCCCAGAGGCCCGGCACCATATATATGGCGAAGGCCAGCGAAATCATGGCCAGGAAGAACTGCGGCACGTTGGTGCGGCGGTCGTCATCGTCGTGCGGGAACTTGAGCCAGCCCAGCAGGTAGATGCCCAGCAGGCCGAAGATGACTATCCACAGGGCCACGAACACCTCGCGGTCGAGTATGTGCCAGCCGTAGGCGAGGTCGGCCACCGACAGGAACTTCAAGGCGAAGGCCAGCTCTATGAAGCCCAGCACCACCTTCACCACGTTCATCCAGCCGCCCGACTTGGGCGCCGACTTCAAGAGGCTGGGGAACATTGCGAACAGCGTGAACGGTATGGCCAGCGCGATGGCGAAGCCGAGCATGCCCAGAGTGGGGCCCACGATGCTGCCTTGCGTGGACACGGCCACGAGCAGGAAGCCTATAATGGGGCCGGTGCAGGAGAACGAAACGAGCGTGAGCGTGAACGCCATGAGGAATATGCTGAGCAGTCCGCTGGTGTTCTCTGACTTCTGGTCTATCTTGTTGCTCCACGATGAGGGCAGTGTTATCTCGAACGCGCCGAAGAACGACGCTGCGAACACAACCAACAGCAGGCAGAAGAAGATGTTGAACACGGCGTTGGTGGACAGCGCGTTGAGCGCGCTCGCGCCGAAGAGCAGCGTGACCACGAGTCCCAGCAGCACGTAGATGACCACTATCGAGATGCCGTAGGTGACGGCTTCGCGTATGGCCTTGGCGCGGTCCTTGTTGCGTTTGAGGAAGAAGCTCACCGTCATCGGTATGATGGGCCACACGCACGGGGTGAGCAACGCGAGGAAACCGCCCACGAGCCCGGCCAGGAAAATGTAGAGCAGCGAGCTGTTTTGCGTGCTCTCGTCGAAGGCGTTCAGCTCGTCTGTCACCGGCGCCCAGAGGTCGTTGCCTCCGGCCTGCGCTGTGGCGGGCGCGGCCACGGCGGTGTCTGCCTTTGCGGTGTCTGCCGTTGCCGCCGGCGTCTCGGCTTCGGGCTCGGCGCTCTCGGCGGCTTTCTCCTCAGCCTTTGGGGCCGCGGTTGCTGCCACGGCGGGCGACTTGCCCTTCTTCACCAGTGCTATCTGCGATGGCGGCAGGCACATCTCGTCGTTGCACGCGCCGTACTCCAGATAGCAGTCTATGTCGTATTCGGGCTTGGTGAAGCGTATCTTCTGCGCGAAAGTGGCGCTGCCTTCAAAGAAGCGCAGCTCCATGCCGAACATATTGTCAAACTGCTTGACTTCCTTTCCCCTCGGTTGCAGCTTGCCAACGGTCTCGGCTCCGTCCATCTTGTTGACGTTGAACGTGGCCGAGATGGGGCCGTCGCTGCCCAGTTCGGTGGAGTAGAGGTGCCACCCCTTGTCAATCTTTGCTGTGAAAATGATTTCCGCCTCGTCCCCTTTGAGCATCTTCAGTTCGGAGGAGAAGTGTACCGGGTCCACCATCTGGGCCTGCATCACGACGGTCAGGCACAGCATGGTGATGAGCGATATGATTTTCTTCATTTGTAACATTGGTTGATTTCGATGCTGCAAAATTAATAAAAACCTTTCAAATTTTTTCATATATGCGCCTTTTATTATATTTTTGCATACCTGTATGGGTTCGGGCCCGGTCTCGTGGCCGGCATCCAGAGCCGCAGGTTGCCGCATTGCGGTTCTGTGTTCCGGCTTTTGCCGTGGGGGCGGTGGGGCTTTCTCTTGTTCTCCGGCGGGGGGCTGGCTTGTGGTCGGCGCTGATTTGGCACGCGATTTGCTGTGCCTTGCGTAACGCATTGATATCCAATGTGTTGCAAAACGTGCCGTTTCGCGTTGTGAAATGGGTCGTTTCGCAATGCAGAACGTGCCGTTTCAGGAGGCGAAACGGCGCGTTTTGGAAGGCGTAACGGCAACGGCTGCCGGTGGAGTGTTGCCGATGGCCTTTCCGGCGCGTATTTTCGGCATCGTGTGCCGGCCTGTTGCGTGTCCGTATATGGTGGATATTTCATACATATATCATGGTTAGTCCGGTATCATTCGCGGCCCGTGTGTGGCTGTCGGCTTTTTTGTTGGCCTGGGGTGTGCTCCGCTTGGAGGCACAACCGGGCGGTCCTGCCACATACTATACGCTCAACACGGCCAATGGCCTGAGCTCAAACAGGGTGCTGCAGATGGCACAGTTGGCAGACGGGCGCATGGTGGCCTACACCGGCGGAGCCGTGGATGTTTACGACGGGCAGCGCTTCGAGACGGTGGCAATAGGCCGTTCGGGCTGGATGCCGCTTCCTGCCTACGGGGGGCACACCCACCTTTACATTGACAGCCTTGACCGCCTGTGGATAAAGGAGCGCGGGCGCATGGCGCGGGTGAGCCTGCGCACGATGCGCCAGGACACGCTCTCGCCCGGCACTTTCGGCCGTGCGGTCCATGACTTCTATGTCGATTCGCGCAGCGGGCTGTGGACTGTGACCGGCGACACACTGTCTTGCCTGGGCAGTGGGCTGCGCCTGGTGTCGCCGCGCGGTGCGGGCAGGGTGCAGGACATTGATGTCTGTGGCCGCGTGGTCTATGTGTTCTTCGACACGGGCGGGGTGGCAGGATATGGCCCTTCGGGGCGGTTGCTCAGCCGCGGCAGCCCTTTTGCCGGTGAGGAGTGGCGGAGTTATTCGTCCACGTCGCTCGTTGTGCGTGGAGCCGACTCGGTTTTCTATCAGGTGAGGATGGGCAGCGGAGGTTCCGTCTTGCTGTCATACAATGTCAGGTCTGCCCGTTGGCGGCGGCTGATGGAGTGCCCGCACGCGCTGCACACGCTCATAGTCACCGCCGCTGGCACACTCTATGTCACCATGCCCGAGGGCTATATGAGCATAGACCCGGCCACAGGCCGCCGCAGCCACTATGCCGCGCTGCGCCTGCCCGACGGCACCCGCCTTGCCACGGGCATCAACACGGTGTGCCATGACCGCGAGGGTGGTGTGTGGCTCGGCACTTACGACCGCGGGCTGCTGTACACCTCGCCGCTCAGCGGGCTGTTCGACACCTCGCCCATCGACATCAGGGTGAGCCCCATCCTTGCCTCGGTGTATCTGCACAGCGAGCCTTTGCAGGTGGGCAAGAGCTACGGCGGGCGGGTGCTCATGGACGTTGCGCCGCCATATCTGCGCCGCCTCACGCTTGCCCACGACCAGAACTCCATAGCCTTCCGCTTTTCCACCATGAACTATGTGCGCCCGCGCAGCACGTGCTACCGCTACCGCTGCTCTGCCGACGGCTACCGGTGGCACACGCTGACAGCCGACTCGGCCGGCGGGCTCGTCGACGATCGCGGCGCGCTCTACCTTCCCTTTGTGGCTCTTATGCCCGGCGACTATGTCCTGGAGGTCATGGCTTCGACCAATCCCGGGCGGTGGGAGGGGTGCGACGTGCGCCGCATAGAGTTCTGCGTGTTGCCGCCGTGGTGGCTGACACCGCTGGCCGTCGCCTTATATATAGTGGTGGCCGTGGCCTCGTTGGCGGCGGCCTTTGTGCTATATGGCCGCCACGTGAGGCGCAAGGCGGCCCGCAAGGCCCGCGAGGAGGAACTGATGCAGCGCGTGAAGACGCTCACCGAGCGGCTCAGCGCATACGAGGGCGACGGGCGCGTGGTGCTGGGCGAGACCACGGGCGACGGCGGCCAAGGCCAGCAACTGTCGCCCGCCGAGGCCGAGTTCGTGAGCCGTGTCACGGCGCTGGTGAGGCAGAACATGGCCAACCAGGGCTACACCGTGGAGCAGCTTGCCAGCGACCTGTGCATGGAGCGCACAGGACTGTACCGCAAGCTGACCGCCCTGCTCGACAAGTCGCCCGTGGCTTTCATGCGCAGCATACGCCTTCAGCGTGCCGCTGAGATGCTGGCCGGGGGAGGGCGGAGCGTGGCCGAGGTGGCCGAGGCCACGGGATTCGGCTCGCCGGGCTACTTCAGCAAATGCTTCCAGGCCGAATACGGTTGCCGCCCATCAGACTACCTGCAGGCCGAAAACGGGCGGAAAGGCTGACATTCAGCCGCCTTTTCAACATTTGCGCACATACAATCAACATTTGTTCGCCTGTGCTTGCGGCGCAAATGCTTAACTTTGCATCCGTAAAATCAGTGTTACACATACAAACAAAGACATCATTATGAGAATCATCAGGAGCATCATTGCGGTGGCCTTTGCCACCTGCTTTGCCGCCACGGCAGCCGCCGGGCCTGCTGGCCGCGCCGAGGGCGGGCTTGAGTTTGAGGCGCAGGGGCTTAAAGTAAAGGTGGAGTTCTACTCCGACAACATCGTGAGGGTTTACAAAGAACCCGTCAGCAAACCTTATAATAAGGTGAGCATACCCGTTATAATGGAGTCCGAGGCGGTGAGCCTGAGCTACGGCGGCAGCGGCACGACGGCCACCGTGGCCAGCGAGAAGGTGGCGGTGAGCGTGGACACCGAGACAGGTGGTGTGGCGTTTGCCGACTCTCGGGGCAACATCCTGCTGCGCGACAAGGACTACGGCACGCAGTTCACGCCGCGCGACGACGCCGGCCGCCCGTCGTTCGAGGTGCGCCAGGCATTCCTGCTCGACACTGCCGAGGTCATTTACGGCCTCGGACAGCAGCAGACGGGTCTCGTGTCGCAGCGCAATCAGCGCCTGCTGCTGCGCAACCAGAACATGAGCATCTGCATTCCCTTTGTGCATTCGGCCAAGGGCTACGGCCTCTACTGGGACAACTACTCGCCGACTGTGTTCACGGACAACCCACAGGAGATGTCGTTCACGTCGGAAGTGGGCGACTGCGCCGACTATTACTTCATCTATGGCGGCACGGCCGACGGCGTGATAGCGGGCGTGAGGCGGCTCACCGGGCAGGCTCCCATGTACCCGCTCTGGACGCTCGGCTTCTGGCAGAGCCGCGAGCGGTACAAGAGTCCCGACGAACTGTGCGGCGTGGTGGACCGCTATCGCGAGCTGCAAGTGCCGCTCGACGGCATCATTCAGGACTGGCAGTACTGGGGATGCGACTCTAACTGGAACGCGATGAAGTTCCAGAACCCGCGCTATATCAACAAAATGGGCGACCCGGAGTATATGCGCTTCCTGCCAAAGGGCGAGGACCCGAAGGCCCTGCAGGCCGAACCGCGCATTAAAAGCCCCAAGGAGATGGTGGACTACGTGCACAGCCGCAACGCCCACATAATGATTTCGGTGTGGGCTTCGTTCGGGCCATGGACGGATATGTACCACAAGATGGACAGCATAGGCGCGCTCTATGACTTCGAGACGTGGCCGCGCAAGGCCGGGGTGAAGCCCTACGACCCGTTCAACCCCGCGGCCCGCGACCTGTACTGGGCCGAAATGAAGCGCAACATCTTCGACCTGGGCATGGATGCGTGGTGGCTTGACTCCACGGAGCCCGACCACTTTGACATAAAAGACAGCGACTTTGACGTCAAGACCTACCTGGGCAGCTTCCGCAGCGTGCACAACGCCTTCCCGCTCGTTACTAACCGCGGCGTGTACGAGCACCAGCGGCAGGCCACGAGCGACAAGCGGGTGTTCCTGCTCACGCGTTCGTCGTTCCTGGGGCAGCAGCATTACGCCTCCCACTCGTGGAGCGGCGACGTCACTTCCACCTGGGACAATATGCGCCGGCAGCTCGCCGCCGGGCTGAACTACAGCCTCTGCGGCATACCCTACTGGGGAACGGATCTCGGCGGGTTCTTCGCCAGCCGCTACCGCGACGCCATCAAGAACGTGGCATACCACGAACTGCACGTGCGCTGGTACGAGTGGGGAGCCTTCCAGCCCATCATGCGCTCCCACAACTCAAGCCCCGTGGCCGTTGAGATATACCAGTTTGGCGAGAAGGGCTACTGGGCCTACGACGCGCTGGAGAAGTACACGCACCTGCGCTACCGCCTGCTGCCCTACCTGTACAGCACCACGTGGGAGGTGACGAGCCGCAGCGGCAGCATCATGCGCCCGCTCGTGATGGACTTTGCCGCCGACAAGCGCGTGCTCAACCTCGGCACGGAGTATATGTTCGGCCGCAGTTTCCTCGTCAGGCCCGTCATGGATTCGCTCTACACATGGCAGGACAACCGCCGCTACGGCCACATGAAGGACATGGGCAAGGCGGCCTCCGTGGATGTATACCTGCCCGAGGGCGCCGACTGGTTCGACTTCTGGACAGGCGAGAAGCACAAGGGCGGGCAGACAATAATGCGCGAGGTGCCGATAGACATCATGCCCGTCTACGTGCGTGCCGGCTCCATCGTTCCTTATGGCCCGCGCGTGCAGTGGGCCGAGCAGGAGCGTTGGGACAACCTTGAGGTGCGAGTGTATCCAGGAGCCGACGGCCGTTTCACGCTCTATGAGGACGAGAACGACAACTACAACTATGAGAACGGGGCCTACACGACCATCGACTTCCGGTGGGATGACGCGTCGCGCACGCTGGCCATCGGCGAGCGCAAGGGCAAGTTCAAGGGCATGCTGAAATCGAGGCGGTTCAACATCGTGGTGGTGGACGAGACTACCCCGGCCGGCGACACGCCCGCCAAGGGGCGCGCCGTGCGCTATGACGGCAGGGCGGTGACCGTGAGGCTCTGAGCCGCAGTGGCCGTCCGTCAGTCTGCTTTGCACGGCGTGGCCGTGCTTGCATATATGCAACTACAAACAGCCCCTGCGGCCTTGCTTTCCCGTATGTGCCGTTTTGCGCTGCGAAACGGCACGTTTCATCGTGCAAAACGTACCGTTTTGGAGGCCAAAACGGCACGTCTTGCAACTCGTTGACAACCAGATGATTGGGCGGGGAGGCCGATGCCTCTGTCTTTAACATAAGAATGTTAAAGGAAATGTGCGCCGGGCAATATGCCGGAATGTGCGGCGGTAGGTGTAGTAGGGTGCCGTGTACGTTCCGATGCGCCAGTTTCTGTTCATTGCATTCATAAATAAAACAAGCCGCCACGCGGCCTGCCGTATGTCGGCATGGGCTGCGTGGCGGCTCGGTTTTTGTGGTTGTGCGGCCTTGCGGCGTTGTGGCTCGCGTGGCGGCAGGGTGTTACGGTCGGGTGACGGGGGTTAGATGTCGAGCACAAGCTCCACGGGGCAGTGGTCGCTGCCCATTATCTCGGTGTGGATGTTGGCCTCCATCACCTTTTCGTTGATGCGCTCGGAGGTCACAAAGTAGTCTATGCGCCACCCCGCGTTCTTCTCTCTCGCCTTGAATCGGTACGACCACCACGAGTACGTCACCTGCTCGGGGTGCAGCAGGCGGAACGTGTCTGTGAATCCGCTCGCGAGGAGCTGGCCGAACTTCTGCCGCTCCTCGTCGGTGAAACCGGCGTTGCGGCGGTTGCTCTTGGGGTTCTTCAGGTCTATCTCCTGGTGTGCCACGTTCATGTCGCCGCACACTATCACGGGTTTCTCCGCGTCGAGCCTCATGAGGTATGCGCGGAAGTCGTCTTCCCACTTCATGCGGTAGTCAAGGCGGCGCAGGCCGTCCTGTGAGTTGGGTGTGTAGACGGTGACGAGGAAGAACGTGCCCATGTCGAGCGTTATCACGCGGCCCTCGTGGTCGTGCTCGTCTATGCCGATGCCGTAGGTCACGGCTTCGGGCTTGCGGCGGGCGAAGATTGCCGTGCCGGAGTAGCCCTTCTTGTCGGCGTAGTTCCAGTATGACTCATAGCCGTCGAAGGCAAGGTCGAGCTGGCCTTGCTGCATCTTGGTCTCCTGCAGGCAGAAGAAGTCGGCGTCGAGCGAGCGGAAAGCGTCGCTGAAGCCCTTGCCCTCGCAGGCGCGCAGGCCGTTTACGTTCCATGAAATGAATTTTGTCATCGTGTAAGGTGGAAGTTTATGAACAATGGCGGCCCTGCCGAGGCAAGGTCGCCACTGTGACTATGTGATTGTTGAAAAGTCAGAACTTGGCCATCTTTATGGCGTCCACGGCGCACTCGTCGCCCTTGTTGCCCAGCCGCCCGCCGCTGCGGTCCTTGGCCTGCTGCAGGTTTTCGGTGGTGAGCAGGCCGAAGATGATGGGTATCTCGCTCGTGGTGTTCAGGCGGGCTATGCCGTATGTCACGCCCTGGCAGATGTAATCGAAGTGGGGAGTCTCGCCGCGTATCACGCAGCCGAGTATTATCACCGCGTCGTAGTTGCCGTTGAGGCTCATCTGCCGTGCGCCGTAGACAAGCTCGAAGCTGCCCGGCACGGTCTTCACGTGTATGTTCTCGGGCAGCGCGCCGTGCTTTTCGAGGGTGGAGACTGCGCCGTTGAGCAGCGCTCCGGTAATCTCCTCGTTCCACTCTGCCACCACTATGCCGAAGCACATGTTGCTTGCATCGGGAACGTTGCGGGTGTCGTAGTCAGACAGGTTGTGCAGTGCTGTAGCCATGTTTACTCCGCTGTGGCGCGTTCTATGTACTTGTCTATGGTCTGGTACTGCATGGAGTTGAAGTACTTCGTCTTCACTTCCTCGTAGAGCTTGAGCGCTTCGGCCTTCTTGCCTTGGTTCTCCAGTATCTCGCCGGCCTGTATGAGGAATGTCGGTGAGAGGCTGTTGTTGTCAGCGTGCTGCGCGGCTTTCTTCAGGTATTCCACCGCCTTGTCTGGCTGGTTGAGGTGCGCGTAGGCGTTGCCGAGCGCGGCTTCTGCCGCCGGGCTTATCATCTGGTCGTCGGATGGGCTGAATTTCTCAAGGTAGTTTGCGGCCTCTGTCCACTTGCCCAGCTGCGCGTAGCACAGTCCGGCGTAGAGGCTGGCAAGGTTGCCCGCGTCGGTGCTGCCGTAGTCGGAGGCTATGCTGATGAAGCCTGCGTAGCCTATGCTGTCGCCGTTGAGGGCTTTGTCATATTGCGCCATGCCGAAGTACTCCTGCCCTTTGGCCAGAGCCGTGCTGGCTTTCTCTTGGCGTGGCAGGGCCACATAATTGTGGTAGATGATTGCTCCGGCCACGATCACTATCACCGCAATCGCGCCGTAGATGATGGCTTTCTTGTATTTGTCAAAGAAAGTCTCATTCACTTTGAATGTGCTCTCAGTGTTGTGAGCCTCATTTGGGTTGTTGTTGTTCGCCATTATTTTATTGTTTTTATACTCGTTAATATTGCGCGGCAAAATTACGGAATTTATTGCAGATGGTGAAATTTATCGTTCACTTTTTTCGTTTATCACTGATAAAACCCTTAACTTTGCACTACTTTTGCAAATCCTCGGCCGATGATTCTTCAGAAACTTTCCATACTGAATTACAGGAACATCAAGGCGGCGAGCCTCGGGCTGTCGCCCCGGCTCAACTGCTTTATCGGAAGCAACGGCGCGGGCAAGACAAACGCCATAGACGCGGTGTACTATCTCTCGTTCTGCCGCAGCGCGCAGTGCCCCGTCGACTCGCAGGTGATAACCCACGGGCAGGATTTTTTCGTCATAGAGGGCAGCTACCTGACCGACGGCGGCGAGCCGCTGGCTCTGTACTGCGGCATGAAGCGCGGCACGAAGAAGCACTTCCGCCGCGACAAGAAGGAGTATCGGAGGCTGTCGGAGCACATAGGGCTGGTGCCGCTCGTGTCGGTCTCGCCGGGCGACACGCTGCTAATAGACGGCGGGAGCGAGGAGCGCCGCAGGCTGATGGACATGGTCATATCGCAGTACGACCGCTCTTACATAGACTCGCTGTCGCGATATGCCAAGGCCCTGCAGCAGCGCAATGCCATGCTGAAGGCCGAGGCGGAGCCCGACCCAGAGCTGATAGGCATCTGGGAAGAGCAGATGGCGGCCGAGGGCGAGGCTATATTTGCCCGCCGAGAGGCCTTCGTCAGGGAGCTTGTGCCGGTGTTCAACCGCTATTATGACGAGATTGCGGGCGGGCGCGAGAGCGTAGGCGTGGAGTACGAGTCGCACTGCCGCCGCGGCCCGCTGCTCGAAGTGATACGCCGCGACCGAGCCAAGGACCGCATAGTGGGCTACTCGCTGCACGGCGTTCACCGCGACGACCTCGTGTTCACCCTCGGCGGGCATCCCATGAAGCGCGAGGGGAGCCAGGGTCAGAGCAAGACTTTCGTCGTAGCGCTGAAGCTCGCGCAGTTTGACTTCCTGCGCCGCACGGCCTCGCGGACAACGCCCCTGCTGCTGCTCGACGACATATTCGACAAGCTCGACGCTGCCCGCGTGGAGCGCATAGTGGGCCTGGTGGCCGGCGACGGCTTCGGCCAGATATTCATGACCGACACCAACCGCGAGCACCTTGACCGCATATTGCGTGCCTGTGCCGACGATTACAAGATATTCCGCGTGGCCGGCGGGGAGATAACGGAGGAAGCCCATGTTTAAGCGCGACGTGCAATCGATACGCGACCTCATAATGCGCAACCTGCGGCAGCAGGGGCTGGAGACCCCGCTGCTGCAGAAGCGGCTCGTGGAGGCGTGGCCCGCAGTGGCGGGGAATGTCATAGCCCGCTACACACTCAACGCCTATATACGCAACCAGACGCTCTTTGTCCACCTGTCCAGTCCCGCCCTGCGTGCCGACCTGAGCATGAGGCGGCAGGTCTTCGTCGCCCGTCTCAACGCCGCGGTGGGCAGCCAGGTCATCGTTGACATACGCTTTTGCTGAGCCGGCTGGCGGCGGGGTAGGGAGCATATCCTATAATATAATAATGTGATTATTGCAATGATTACGAACAGTCAGGGCAGTAAGGCACGCATAGGTGCCATTGGCGAGAACTTGGTGGTGGCTAAGTTGATGCAGCACGGGTGGGATGCGTTCAATGCAAACTGCACCATTAAGAATTACAAGTCGATAGACGTGGTGTGCATAAATAGCGATATGTGTGAGAGTGACGACCTGCCGTGGAAGCCGCGCGTGGCTCTCGTGCAGGTTAAAACGTGCAATCAAGCCAACATACCGGTGGGCTTTACCATTGCCGAGGCTCTCGACAGGGAACTGCTTGAGCGGAATGTTAAGGGTCCTTACGTATTTGTCTATGCGCAAGACAAGGGCGGCGAGATGGATTTCCGTTACTTCATCATCTCGCGCCGTGAGTTTATAGACCTGCTTTATAAGCAGCATTGTTGGTATGTCAACGGCTGGAAGCGTCAAAAACCGTTGGAGACGAAAGCCCCGGCCTGCCTCACCGTTAAAGACCTTTTGGGCCTCGACCAGCCTGAGACCGCCCGTCATGCAGCCTTCACCAATCCTCTTGAAGGCAAGTCTTGCGAGAATCGGTGGGATAATATATGGGAGGATTGACCCTAAAGTGTCATGTGGTGGCATCGCCCACCGCATGTTAAACCGTGTTAAAAACCTTAAACATCGCCATACACACGGCCTTCGAGAATCGCGTTCCCGCAGCCGGCCGTCCCCTTGGCGGCAAATATCGCAGTATCGGGTGTGCAAGGCTAAAGGCCTGAGAGTCAAGCTCGTTGTGGAAAATTTGGGAGAACTGTGCAATGATTTTCCCCGAAAAACAGTCCGTAAAGCGGCCTAAAACGGCACTTTTCGCCCCAAAATGATTTGCAAAACCTGCCGTTCCGCACGGTAAAACGGGCTATATCGCAATGCGATATGGCCCGTTTCGCAACCCGAAACAGTGCATATCAGAAAACGCCGCGGCGTTTTTGTCAATATATTTTGCTCCACGGAGCTTTTCGTTTTCTATTTCATGGGAAAATGAAATGTTAAATCTTAGGAGGCAGGAGACGGGAGACAGGAGTACAGACAATACTTCAGGAGACAGGAGTTCAGTAGTTGCAGGAGTACAGACAAATGTTTTTTAGGAGGCAGGAGACGGGAGGCAGGAGTGCAGACGATAGTTTTGTATATGGCTGGCGCACGCAGGCTGATAGATATTTTTTTTACTTTTACCTTTTAATTTTTCATTGTCAAAGTCATATTTTCTTAACTCTTACCTCTCAATTCTTAACTCTCCACACATTACTTCGTCCACAGGCACGTCGGTTTGTTCCGTTGGCACGCTGTCAACGAGCTGGAACGGGAAGCAAACGCCTATCTTGTATGCTTGGGGGATGAGCGGCAGGAAGCGGTCGTAGTAGCCGCGGCCACGCCCGAGTCGGTGGCCATGGCGGTCGAAAGCCATGCCGGGGATGATGGCAAGGTCTATCCGGTGGTAGTCGGTGAAGAGCGGGCCGGATGGCTCCATGATGCCGAACGCTCCGGCGGCGAGGCAGTCGGGGCCGGTGTATAGGCGCAGCTCCATGTCCGTGGGGCCGGTGACGCGGGGCAGTAGCAACGTCTTTGAGGTGGCGAGGGCGAGCAGGGGGCGCACGTCAACCTCGTCGGCCAGCGGGTGGTAGAGCACCACCGTGCTGGCGCGGAGTATGGCGGGGTGGCCCGACAGGCCCTTGACGGCGGCAAGCGACAGCCCGGCCAGCGTTGCGCTGTCGAACTGCCGCTTGCGCTCTCTTATCTCTTTGCGCAGCTCGCCCTTAAGCATTGGCAAAGGTGGTTGGGGTGACGCGGTGCCACGCCGCGTCGAAACTGCGCGTGGCCATGGCCTGCTTGCCGTCCTTGGCCGGTTCGGCCGGCTTCTTTGGGAAGGCCGTTCCGTCCTTGAATACCTTCAGTGCGGCATCTATGGCCGGGTCGCTTTGGTTCAGGTATTCCACCCAATCCTGCTCGTCGAGCATATTGTAGATGATGCGGCTGTTGATGAACCGTTCGAGCAGCTTGTGCGACTTGCGTATCATCAGGTTGCGCCTGCGCAGTCCGTTTGCGGCGGCAAACTTAACGAACTGCTCCACTGTGTTCTGCTTCACGAGGTAGTCTGACAGCTCGTCAACGGTCTTGTATTCCATGAGTTTGCCGCGGTTGTTGTCCGTGTAGTTGTAGGCGAACTGTATTATCAGCCCGCTCATGCTGGCTTCCTTATAGTAAGAGGTGACATCGGCCGTGTCTTCGGGTATGAATATGTCGGGTGTGATGCCGCCACCGCCGTAAACCGAGCGTCCGATTACGGTGTGGTAGGCCGGGCCGGTGTGCTTGATGCTGTCCTGGTAGAAGAACTCTCCGTGCTGATAGCGGTTGAGCAGGTCTTCCTCATAGCTCGTTCCGTCGCCCGCCGTGTATGGTTTCTGGATGCAACGGCCCGAGGGTGAGTAGTAGCGGGCCACGGTGAGGCGTATCATCGAGCCGTCGTTGAAGGCTATGGGCTGCTGTACGAGACCCTTGCCAAACGAGCGGCGGCCTATGATGGTGCCGCGGTCGTTGTCCTGTATGGCTCCGGCGAATATCTCGGAGGCCGATGCCGAGCCCTCGTCGATGAGCACCACGAGGGGTATGGACTGGTAGCTGCCGCGCCCGTCGCTGCGGAATTCCTGCCGTTTCGACTTGCGCCCCTCGGTGTAGACGATGAGGCGGTCCTTGGGCAGGAACTCGTTGACCATCTGGACTGCCGAGGCCAGGTAGCCGCCGGTGTTGCCGCGGAGGTCTATGACGAGGTTTGTGAACCGCTCCTGCGACAGCTTGGCCAGGGCGATGAGCAGCTCGGGATAGGTGTTCTCGCCGAAGTTCTTCACCTTGATGTAGCCTGTGCTCTCGTCGAGCATATAGGTTGCGCTGATGCTGTGCTGCGGTATGTCGCCGCGGGTGATGGTGAAATATCGCACGCCTTTCTCTCCGTAGCGCACCACTCCTATCTTCACCTTTGTGTCCTTCGGGCCTTTCAGCCTCCTCATGGCCTCGGTCTGGGTCACCTCCTTGCCCACGAACGGCTTGCCGTCCACGCTCACTATCTTGTCGCCGGCGGCCACTCCGGCACGCTCGGCCGGGCCGTTCTTGATGACGTTCTCCACGTGGATGGTGTCCTTGCGGATGGTGAACTCGATGCCAACGCCAGAGAACGAGCCTTTAAGCTCGTCGTTGGCGGCCTGCACGTCCTTGGCGCTTATGTAAACGGAATGGGGGTCGAGCTCGGCCAGTATCTGCGGCATGGCCTTCTCCACGAGGCCGTTTATGCTGACGGTGTCAACATACTGGTCGTCTATTATGTGCAGCAGGTTGTTGATCTTGTTGCTGCTTGAGTTGATGATGCTGAGCCTGTTGCCGGAGAATAAGTTGGCGTAGAACGTGCCGATGAGTATTCCCACCACCACGCATACGGCCATTATCAGCGGCATGAAACGGTTAGACTTCTTCTGGTTCATCGTCGTCCGGATTTAGGTATATTACTTCTATGTTGGCTTTCTTCAGCAGTTCGATGCCGTCTTCGAGGCGGTAGTGCTCGGCGTAGACCACGCGCTTGATGCCGGCTTGTATTATCAGCTTGGAGCATTCGATGCAGGGCGAGGCCGTGACGTACAGGGTTGAGCCGTCGCTGTTGTTCGAGCTGCGCGCCAGTTTGGTTATGGCGTTGGCTTCGGCGTGCAGCACGTAGGGCTTGGTCAGGTTGTTCTCGTCCTCGCACACATTGTCAAATCCGCTCGGGGTGCCGTTGTATCCGTCGCTGATTATCATCTTG
This sequence comes from uncultured Prevotella sp., assembly GCA_944320355.1. Taxonomy (GTDB): domain Bacteria; phylum Bacteroidota; class Bacteroidia; order Bacteroidales; family Bacteroidaceae; genus Prevotella. The sequence continues at coordinate 67,919 of CALUHC010000004.1, forward strand.
TCCTTCACCACGAGCGCGCCCACCTTGCGGCGGCGGCAGTAGCTGTTCTCGGCCCAGATGCGCGCCATGCGCAGGTATCTCATGTCGAGCTTACGCTGTTTCTCCTCTTGTGTCATCGCTTTTCGTCCTTGTTGCGCCTTATGCCGTTGCGCCTCAGCAGGGCGGCGATGGTGGGCTCGCCGTTGCGGAAGCGCTTGTAGAGTGTCATGGGGTGCTCGGTTCCGCCCTTCGAGAGGATTTCCTCGCGGAACCGCCGTGCCGTGTCGGTGTTGAATATGCCCTCGCGCTTGAACACGCTGAAGGCGTCGGCCTCAAGCACCTCGGCCCACTTGTAGCTGTAATATCCGGCGGCATAGCCTCCGGCCATGATGTGGCTGAACTGCACTGTCATGCAGGTGTCGGGCAGCTGGGGCGTGACCATGGCTTTCTTCCATGCCTCTTTCTCGAAGTTGACGAGGTCGCCTTCGAATGGGGTGCGCATCGTATAGTATGCCATGTCGAGCAGCCCGAAGCTGACTTGGCGCAGGCACGAGTACGCGGCCATGAAGTTGCGGCTCTTCACAATGCCTTTGATGAGGTTCTCTGGCATGGGCTCGCCCGTCTTGTAATGGAAGGCGAAGGTGTTGAGGAACTCCTGCTGCACGGAGTAGTTCTCCATGAACTGCGACGGCAGCTCCACGAAGTCCCACCACACGTTGGTGCCGCTGAGGCTCTCAAAGCGAGTGTTGGCGAACATACCGTGGAGCGCATGGCCGAACTCATGGAGGAAAGTCTCGACCTCGCTGAGCGTCAGCAGGGCGGGCTTCTCTTCCGTCGGCTTGGTCAGGTTCATCACTATGCTGACGTGGGGGCGCACGTTCACGCCTTTGCGGTCTATCCACTGACCCTGGTATTGCGTCATCCACGCGCCTCCCTGCTTGCCTTTGCGGGGGAAGAAGTCGGCGTAGAGCACTGCCAGGTAGGAGCCGTCGTTGTCAAAGACCTCGTAGGCTTTCACGTCGGGATGGTAGACCGGTATGTCCTTGTTCTCCTTGAAGGTGATGCCGTAGAGGCGGGTGGCCAGGCCGAACACGCCCTTTATCACGTTGGAAAGCTCGAAGTAGGGGCGCAGCATCTCTGCGTCTATCTTGTATTTGCTCAGCTGCAGCTTGTGCGAATAGTAGCTGAAGTCCCACGGCTCGGGGTTGAAGCGGATGCCTTCTGTCTTTTTTGCGAACATCGTGAGGTCTCTTACTTCCCTCTCTGCGGTGGGCTTGTAGGCGTCGATGAGGTCGTTCAGCAGTTTGTATACGCTCCTCTTGTTGCCTGCCATGCGGTGTTTCAGCACGTAGTCGGCGTATGTGCGGAAGCCGAGCAGCTGGGCTATCTCGCGCCTCAGGTTGACAATGCGCTTGCATATCTCTATGTTGTTCTCCGCGTTGTCGTGCGTGCACTCGGTGTTCTTGGCCATGTAGAGCCGGTGGCGCAGCTCCCTCTCGGTGGAATAGGTCATGAAGGGGTTGTAGCTCGGGTAGTCGAGTGTGAACGTCCAGCCCTCCTCTCCGTCCTCCTTGGCGGCCAGCGCCGCTGCCTCTATGGCCGAGTCGGGCAGTCCGCCGAGCTGTTCGCGGTCTGTTATGCGCAGTTTGAACGCCTTGTTCTCTTTGAGCAGGTTCTGCGAGAACTGCAGCGAGAGCATGCTTGCCTCCTCGGTGAGCTTGCGCAGGCGCTCCTTTCCCTCGTCGTCGAGCAGCGCGCCGCTCCTTGTGAAGCCGTCGTAGGTGTCGTCGAGCAGCCTTTTCTCCTCGTCGGTGAGCTTGCGGTGGCGGCGGTGCACGGCCTTGATGCGCTCGAAGAGGCGGCGGTTCAGCCTCACGTCGTTGGCGTGCTGCGTGAGGATGGGCTGTATCTTCTGCGCCAGGGCGTCCATGTCGTCGTTCGTCTCGGCGCTGAGCAGGTTGAAGAACACCGTCGACACTCGCGAGAGCAGGTCGTAGTAGCCCTCGCGGTCCTCGTCGGCGTTGATTATCGTGTTGTCGAATGTAGGCTTGTCGGGGTTGTTGATGGTCTTCTCAATCAGTTCGTTGTCTCGCCTTATCCCCTCCATGAACGCCTCTTCGAAGTCTTCCAGCCTTATGCGGTCGAACGGCACGGTGTCGTGCGGGGTGCCGTATGGTTCAAGGAAGGGGTTTTTGTGTTCTGTTATGTCTGTCTTGTTTTCTGGCATAATGTGTAGTTTTTGCATTCCGCGAGGCCGGTTGCGTGGCGCGGGGCCTGCCTTCCGGATTTGTGATGCAAATTTAATAAAAATATCAGATGTAAGTGCCTGTAAAGCAAACTTTAACGTTCTGTTACAGTGCGCCGTACCTTTGCTATTGCGCTGTGGCCTTGTTGGCGGCAGGGCGGGCACTATAAGGCTGTACCGGAGATGGCCACCGGCGGGTTTCCTGTGCGTTTGGTGACAGTAGGACGGCACAAGTTGGCGTTAACATTTTTATGTTAAAGGCTGCGATGTTGTATGGATTGGCTAACTCTTTGGCTGTCAACGGGTTGCAAAGCGTGCCGTTTTGGCCTGCTAAACGGCACGTTTTGGGCGGTGAAACGACCCGTTTCGGAACGCAATACGGCACGTTTCGCAATACGAAACGGCACATACGGAAAATCAAGGCGGCGGAGGCTGTTTTTTAGTTGCGTATTTGCAAGTATGGGCAGGGGCAGGCTTCCGCTCTTGGCGGCAGGCTACTTGGCGTATTGCATGAGCCGGTCCAGGTCGGGGATGGTTATCTTTCCCCGTGCGAGCTGCACGATGCCTTCGTCCTGCATGGCCCGCAATGCCCGCGAAACGTCAAGGCGGCTGTCGTTGACCTCGGCCGCCAGCCGCTCCATGAGTATGGTCACCACCTTAGTGCCGTGCCGGCTTATGCAGCGCGAGGCTACAAACCGCGCTATGCACTGGCTGAGGCTGGCCGGCGTTGTGCTCCAGATGGCATCTGAGAACTGCTGCGCCTTGGTGGCGATGAGGTTGAGCATATTGAGCCTGAAGGCCATGAACTCTGTGCAGAGCCGTGCCACCTCTACCTTGCTGATGGCTATGAGGCTGGCCGGGGTCGAGGCGGTGAATGTGCGTTTGGAAGCCTGGTGCAGGCCGAAGAGCCGCTCTGGCTCGATGATGAACGGCGGCTCCACGTATTCTGTTATTGAATACTGCGTGTCGGCGGAGCTCGTCGTGACCTGCAGCCTGCCGTCGAGCAGCAGCAGCAGGCTGTCCGTGCGGTCGCCTGCGCGCAGCGCCTCGCTCCTCTCGGGCAGCTTCACAAAGTCGAGCTTGGTGCCCGTGACGAGCCGTGCCAGCTCTTCGTGCCCCATGCCTTTGAACAGGGCGAAGCGCATCAGCTTCTCGTTCAGTTGGAGTGTGGCCATAGGCGTGCTATTTTATCTTGTCTCTCAGTGATGGCGAATACCACACGCTGTCGCGTTCTCCGGCCGAGGCGCAGATGAAGTAGGCCATGAGTTCCGGGTGCCGGTCGAGCACTTTGCGGGCCTGTTCCAGCCCCATGACCATGAAGGCCGTGGCGTATGCGTCGGCCGTGGCGCAGTCGTCGGCCAGCACTGTTGACGAAAGTATATTGTGCTGCACCGGATAACCCGTGTGCGGGTCTATTGTGTGGGCGTATTTCCGCCCGTCCTTGTAGTAGAAGTTGCGGTAGTTGCCGCTGGTGGCCATAGCCTTGTCGGTGACGTTGATCACCGTCTGTATCTCGCCTCCGGCGCCCGTCGGGTCGTCGGTGGGCTTGGTCACGCCTATCTTCCACGGCAGCCGCTTCTCGCTGATGCCGCTTGTCACAATCTCGCCGCCTATCTCCACCATGAAGTTCTCCACGCCGCGGCTGCGCAAGAACGCTGCCACCACGTCGCTGCCGTAGCCCTTGGCTATGGCGCTGCAGTCGAGCATGATGCGCGGGTCGGCCTTGACTATGCGCCCGTCTTGCAGGCTCACCTTGCCGTGGCCTATGATGCGGCGTATGCTGTCTACGGCCTGCGGGGTGGGCGAGGCGCCCCCCTTGAAGCCGAATCCCCAGAGGTTGACCAGCGGGGCCACGGTGATGTCGAACGCGCCGCCCGTCTCGCGCGACACCTCCTGCGCCTTGTTGAACACCCTGACGAACATTTCGTCGGGGCGGATGTCTTCGTTGCGGTTGATGGCCGATATGACCGAACGCTCGTTGAACGGCGAGAGCGATGCGTCGACGCGCATCAGCTCGCGGCGTATCTGTGCGTTGAGGTCGGAGTCGCACTGGTATGTCACATGATATATCGTGCCGAATATCGTGCCGGTGTCGTGCCGGTAAGGCGCTTCCCGCTGGTTTCTCACCACGAGCATTATGCCCACTGTGAGCACGGCGAGCGCCGCGGCCATCCATGCCTTGCGGCGGCTTGTCTTAGGTTTGTATTCGTGTTGGTCGGTGGTCATGGGCAGTGTTATATGTCTATTATGACGTTGAAGTTAGCTCCTATGCGTGTGTCGCCGTACTTGCCGTAGCCCGGCACGTACCATGTGTTGCCCGCCGTGCCGTCGTTGTGGGCCAGGCGTAGCTTGTACCTCACGCTCCAGCCAAGGTGGAACGGCCCCCATATCTTGCTGTCGAGGCCGAACACCACCTCCATCCAGTGCTGGTTGCAGTCCATTCCGCTGATGGAGAAGCCCGTGTCCCACTGCCACACAGGGTCTTCGAAGGTGGGGCGGGCCATGTCTACCTTATAAGATGTGAAGGCGTAGCGCAGGCCGGCGTAGAGCCGGTTGGCCGAGTGCTTGTTCTTGAGCAGGTTGAGGTCGCAGCCGATGCGGAAGAAAGGGGCCTGCGTCTTGTAGTAAAGTCCCGTCACTTCGTCGTCGTGCTCGGCCTTGCCGTAGCCCACTTCCACCGTTGGGAAGTACTGGTCGTGGAGGTTTAGGCGCACGGCGGCCTCGTACTCGCCGTAGTCGCTGAGGGCGAGGATGACAGGCCCGGCCACGTTGACCGACACGGCGAAGCCGTTGAGCACCGGCACAGAGTCCTTCTTTATGGCAAAGAGCTTGCCCTGGGCATGGGCTGCCATGGCGGCCGCGAGCAGCAGCGCGCTAACGGCGAGCCTTGAGATAAAGGTGGAAGTGTTCTGTCGATGCGTCATAGTCAACGTTCTGTTTGTTTACCGCTATGGAGTCGATGGCGTTGCCTGTCCATCTTACTGACGTGATGAAGTGGAAGAACGATATGTTGCAGTCCACCGACTCGAAGTGCGGGTAGTTGTCTTTCGCTATCCACACCGTGTCGGTCAGGGTGCGTTGCAGTGTGTCCGTGATGGTGAACAGCAGCGTGTCTGCCGGTGCGGTATAGCTCATGGGCAGCTCGAAGGCTGTGGTGTTCACGCTGCGGTTGAGCAGGACGCTGTCCGTTCCGTCGCGCCTTGTGGTTAGTATGGTGAGCGTGTCGCGCAGCGTGTCGCGCTCTCCTCCGGGCTTGTATAGGCCGTAGGCCGTGTAGACGGTGTTCTGCACGGGGCAGTCTGTCGACGAGCACGCGCCCAGCGTGAGGGTGGCGGCGAGCACGCCCATGGCCGTCAGCCTCAGCGGCGCGGCGTTGTTGCGGTTTGCCTTGCGGTGTGTCATTGTGCCTTGGCGTTGTTGTCGTTGCCCCCTCCCTTTATCTCGGCGGCTATGAGGTAGTCGTTGCGGTTGGTCGACGTGCGGCTGATGAGGTCGCCTACGAAGCCCGTCAGGAACAGCTGCGTGCCTATGATCATCATTGTCAGCGCGATGTAGAAGTAGGGCGAGTCGGTGACGAGCCGCTGCGGCACGCCCTGCGCCAGCGCGCAGAGCTTGTCTATGCCGAGTATGGCGGCGGCGATGAAGCCTATGAGGAACATTATCGTGCCGAGGAACCCGAACACGTGCATGGGCTTGCGGCCGAAGCTGCTGAGGAACCACAGCGTGATGAGGTCGAGGTAGCCGTTGAAGAAGCGGTTGAGGCCGAACTTGGTCTTGCCGTACTTGCGCGCCCTGTGCCTCACTACCTTCTCGCCTATCTTGTTGAACCCGGCGTTCTTGGCCAGGTATGGTATGTAGCGGTGCATCTCGCCGTACACCTCTATGTTCTTCACCACGTCGCGGTTGTAGGCTTTCAGGCCGCAGTTGAAGTCGTGCAGGTTCTTTATTCCGCTTATCTTGCGCGCCGTGGCGTTGAAGAGCTTGGTGGGTATGGTCTTGGAGAGCGGGTCGTAGCGTTTCTTCTTGTAGCCCGACACGAGGTCGTAGCCCTCGTCCTTTATCATCCGGTAAAGCTCAGGAATCTCGTCGGGAGAGTCCTGCAGGTCGGCGTCCATGGTTATTACCACGTCGCCCTCGGCGCGGGCGAAACCGCAGTGCAGGGCGGGGCTCTTGCCGTAGTTGCGGCGGAACTTTATGCCGCGCACGCACGGTGACTGCTTGCTGAGCCGCTCGATGACGCTCCATGAGCCGTCTGTCGAGCCGTCGTTTACGAATATCACCTCGTAGGTGAAGCCGTTCTCGTTCATCACCCGCTCTATCCATGAGTAGAGCTCGGGCAGCGACTCCTCCTCGTTGTACAGTGGGATTACTACCGATATGTCCATGTCTGTTGGGTTGTTGTCATTGTTGTTGGTGCCTGGGGCGCCCGGCCGGGGCGTTCCTTTTCAGTATGGCGGCCACGGGTATGCTCAGTATGATGCCTATGGTCACGTTCATGCTCAGTATGTTGAGCACGATGTAGATGGGGTCTGTCTGCGCCAGCAGGCTGATGCTCTCGCTCATTTGCTTTGCGTCTATGCCGTAGGCCTTCATCATCATGGCGGCCTCTGGCGTGGCCATGATGTCGGTGTATGCGCTCACGAGGTGCCCGTTGTCGATGAATGCGAAGTAGACGTATTGCGCCAGTGCCATGAGCAGCGAGGCGTAGAGGAACATAAGCACGTAGTAGGCCACGCCGCGGCGGAACGAGATGACGCCCTCGCGGGCGTAGTCGCGGAACTTGCGCAGGCGCAGCGCGGCCAGCACTGGCGAGCCTATGGCTATGAGCGTGGCGAGAAGCCCGAGCGTGGGGTTGGTCAGCCCGTAGATGTAGAAGGCGAAGCTGACTATCCACGCCACGCCGAGGTAGGCTCCGTCTATGCGGGCGAAAGCCTTGAGTTGTGTATATTCGGCCGGTGTCATCATCTTTTGTTGGTCTTTTTTTTTGTGTGTGTAAGTGCAAGCGCGGCTTGCGGATGCCTGCATCCGGCTGCCCGAGTGCAGCTTTTCTTGTGCGAAGAAAATGCAAACGAGCGGCAAGAATGCTCGCATTCAGTTGTCCGAGTGCAGCTTTTCTTCTGCAAAGAAAATGCAAACGAGCGGCAAGAATGCTCGCATTCAGTTGTCCGAGTGCAGCTTTTCTTCTGCAAAAGTACTCATTTTATTACATATACGCGGTGTGCCGGCGAGGTATTTTTGATTTTTTTGTGATAAAAAGTTTGGCGTATGCCGAAAAATGACTACCTTTGCAACCGCTTAAAGACGGGCAAGTCTTGCACGGCCAGCTCCCTTCGAATCCTCCAGGACGGGAACGTAGCAAAGGTAGTTGGTTGTAGCGGCGCGATGCAAGTAGCTTGCCCACCCGCCTCTTTAGCTCAGTTGGCCAGAG
>CALUHC010000005.1 GCA_944320355.1 uncultured Prevotella sp.
GCCAGCGGCATCTTGTCTGCCGCTTTGTCTCGACGTAGCCCGCTACGCCTTCGACAAAGGCGACTGCCAATCTGCACGCCGGCAAGACGAAATCACTTTGGACTCTAATGACCGATTTGGGTTAAAATAGCTGTCAGATTGCTGCCGTGTGGTTAAAATACATTAACGCAATGTCACATTCGCGCCTTTTATGTGTCATATAAGTAACTTTGCAGAAGCGAACAACAAATTAAACAAATAGATATATGAGAAAGAACATCGTAATGTTTTCAGTGGTTGCGGGCTGCGTGCTCATGAGCAGCTGCGTGAGCAAGAAGGCTTTGGAGAACTGTCAGAACGAGAACAGCGAGCTGACAGAGAACTTCAAGGGTATGGCAAAGAACTATCAGGACGCCAAGGAGCAGCTTGCCGCAAGCACGGCTCGCGTCACCAGCCTGGAAGACCAGCTGGCGCAGCAGAAGAAGGACTACGCCGCGTTGCAAAGCTCGCTCGACAAGAGCCTCACCAACGCCGGCCAGAACAACGTCAGCATTGAGAAACTGGTTGACCAGATCAACGAGGCCAACCAGTACATACGCCACCTCGTGGAGGTGAAGAGCAAGAGCGACTCGCTCAACCTTGTGCTCACAAACAACCTCACCCGCTCGCTCAGCACAGACGAGATGAAAGAGGTCGACGTGCAGGTGCTCAAGGGCGTGGTCTACATCTCGCTGGCCGACAATATGCTCTACAAGAGCGGCAGCTACGAGATCAACGAGCGCGCTGCCGAGACGCTGGGCAAGATTGCCAAGATAATAAAGGACTACAAGGACTACGACGTGCTCATAGAGGGCAACACGGACGATGTGCCTGTCAACGCGTCGGCTGCATCGATGAAGAACATACGCAACAACTGGGACCTCTCCTGCCTTCGCGCGTCGAGCGTGGTGCAGGCCCTGCAGAACCAGTATGGCGTAGATCCCAAGCGCCTCACGGCCGGCGGACGCGGCGAGTATAATCCTGTGACCACCAACGACACCGAGGTGGGCAAGCAGCGCAACCGCCGCACGCAGATCATCATCACACCGAAACTCGACCAGTTCATGGACCTCATCGGTCAGGCTCCTGAGGCAGAGTAGTCACAGGGTGCAAGCGCAAGGGGGCTGTTTTGACAACATCAAAACAGCCCCCTTGCGCTTGTATGGTTAATATGTGATTAAACTCCACTCGCATTAAGCCGTCAGGGAAATGTTTCTTCCCCATTTTCAGACTTACCAAGTGCCTTCGTCATGCCAGCGTGCAGATTGGACTCTAATGCGATTTTGGTTGAAGTGCACGTGTCGCCAGAGCGCGGTGAAAATACAGCATGAAGCTGAAAGGAAGTGGGCGGACGGAAAGTAGGAGACATTTGCCTGTACTCCTGCCTCCTGCTTGCTTTCTCCTTTGCGCAGGCTTCTGGGCAAGGCTACAAGCTTCCGTTAACTCCGTTTCGCCACTACCTGTCGCTGCCCGCAACGCGTTTCCAAGTCTTTCCGCCCTGCCTTATTATCACTATGCCCTGCCGGGGCTTGGTTTCGGCCTTGCGTCCGTCGGTGGTGTAGATGTCGTAGGGCTGCGAGGGGTCGAAGCCTGTGGGGCTGTTTGTGGTGTTGTAAATGGCAGAGGCATCTTTTTTGCCTGTCACGGTCATGCGCCTTATCTCCCATGTGCCGGCCTCGGTGTCGGTGCTGGTATAGTGGAAGGCTATCCTTATTTTCTTGCCTGCATATTGGCTTAGGCTCACTTCGCCCGATTCCACGAATGTCCAGTTGTTGCCGTTGGGCCACTCTATGCCTTCGAGGGCTTCTCTATTGCCGTCGCAAATAGCTTCCACGCTCAGCACATCGGCCGGGTCAGCGAAGAAGTTGGCCGCGTGGCTGAACGTCAGCGTGGCCTCCGTGCAGTCGCTTAGGTCTATCTCCGGCGTGAGCAGGGTCGCGTCGGCGGCGTGGCTCTCATAGTTTGCAAAGCCAGTGCCTTTCCATCCGTATTTGGTGTCCAAGGTCCACACCTCGAATCCCTCGTAGGGCAGGGCATCGTTGGTGGCCGTGCAGCCGCCGTCGCCCGAGGTGAACAGGGCTTGGTAGATGGTCTCGCCTTCCGTGGGAGGCTCGGGCTCGCCGCTGCCCGGAGTGTAGGCAGAGGTGCACAGGGTGGTGGACGGGTCGAAGGCAAAGGACGTGCTGTCGCCCCAGATGTAATCCATCAGGTTGGGGAAGTCGACGAACGGATTCCTGTTGCCCTGTATCTGGCTCACTGCCTCGTTGCGCTTTGTCTCCGTCTGGTCGGGGCTGTCGGCCTTGGCCCAGCTTATGTAAAGCTCGTAGGCCCACTGCTGCAGGGTGGGGTAGTCGCCCTGCTCAAGTATCTGGAGCGCCTGCGTGCCTTTCCACGTGAAGTCCTGGTAGGCCGTTGCCATGTACATATAGCTGCGGGCGAAGTCGCCCTTCCACCTGTCGGCGGGCTCCCACAGCTTGTAGCCACGGCTGCCCGCGCCAACCTTGGTGCATCCGTTGTCGGTGGTGGCGTCGGTCACTTCGCCCATGGGGTAGTTGGACTTCGACGAGTTTATCTTCTGTTCGCAAGGCATGAGGTTGTACAGGTCCTTGTAGGCCTGGTTCTCCGACCCTCCCCACCAGCTCTTGGGGAACGAGTGCTCTATGTTCATGCCGCTGACCGACGAGCCAGGCTGGCCGAAGTGTCTCACGTCGTTGCTATATCGGTCTATGACACGGTTGTCGTCGGTGCGGTCGGTAGAGTAGAATGCCTCCCACGTCTTGCCCTTGCCGCTGCCGTAGCCTGGCACGTCGGCATCCTTTATCACTTCGTGTACGGCGGTTTTCAGTTCAGGGCCGCTCTTGCCTTTCAGCGCGTCGTAATATCCTGTGGGTATCTGCGCCGTAGCCTCGATGGCCATCATGGCCACTGCCATGGCGGCTATGTTCCTCTTGGCTTTGTTTTTCTGCATGGTCAATTTGGTTTTGTTTTTTTGTTGCCTGCGGCATCATGCCGTTGCCATTTGCAAATATACTTCTTTTTTGTGAATATTCGCATTCTGTCAAACTCGTTTGTGTGGGACTTCTGTCGCGTCTGGGCCAATATGGAGTTGAAAGCAGTTGACAGAAGCTTGGGGAACGCCAAAATGCGCATCAGGACACAAGTTCCTTTGTTGGTTGCAAGCGCATTTCGGCATTGTCTTTGTGAAAAACGGCGGCCGCACTGTTGCGGTCGCCGTTATGGCCAATGGGGCATGCTTGTCCCTGTTGGTGGTGTGCGTCATTCGTCCTCGCCAAAGTCCCAGATGCTCTGAGGGCCTTTCGAGGCGGCGATGTCGAAGGCGTTGTCATACTCGATTGTGCCACTTGTGTTTAAGGAGTTGCCGCTTTCGCTTATTCCGCTTGCGGCCATCATTGTTTCCGGTTCCATCTCTATTATCGTCATGGCCGGCTTTGCATATTCCTTCTTTTTCATAACAGTTGTTCCTTTCTTTCTTTTATTTGATTGTTATCTTCTTTCCGTTCATTATGTAAACGCCCTTGCTCAGGCCGTTGGTGTCAGTGCCCATGTAGCGTCCGTTCAGGTCGTATATCTTGCTGTCGGCAGGAGTTGTCTCGGCGTCAATGTCCTTGATGCCGGTCAGCTCTCCGTCTATGCTCAGTTTCACGGCCTTCATGTCAACGCCTGCGGGTATGGTGATGTAGGCGCGCATACCCTTTATCACGTTGGCATTGTCTTCAGTGCCTGCGGGCTGCTTCAGGCTGCCGTCGGTGGCTATGAAGAGGTCTGTGCCGCCCACGGTCAACTCCGTCGGGCTGTAAACGCCTGTGAACTTGTAGCCGCCATCGTTGGAGCTTATGCTTAGCGGCTCGCCGCTTACTATCGTCACGCCCTCAAACTGCGGGTTCTCCACCGTCTGTGCAGGTTTGATGAGGTAGGGCACTCCGGCCACTATCTCTGTGGCATCGTCGAGCTTCATCGTCGTGCCATCCATCTCGCCTTTGAACTCGGTTATCTTCGTTCCCTCGCCGAACACCTCGCTGACCTGCTCCGCGCTGATGCCGAACGGCACGCAGAACGTGTTCCAGTACTCGCTGCTCAGCGTGCGCACAAGCCGCACGGTGGCGTTGTCGGCTGCGGTGATGACGTTCTGCTTGGTTTCGTCGATTACTATCTCATTTGTTGCGAAAGAGTGGATGTAGCCGTCCGTGATTTCCGGCGTGTGTCCGCCATACAGGGTTAGCGTTCCATAGATAACGACCTCATCGCCAACTTTTATTTGGTCTTCTGAGGTGAAATCTTCGTCATTGAGATATTTTCCGCGGAACACTTCGAGCTGGCCTTCTTCGCTATCGTTGTCGTTGATATAATATGTCGCGTTTCCGTATTGGGTGGAAACTTCATCTATTTTTGTTATTATGCCCTTTACGTAAACAGGAGTTTCAAGGCCTTCTCCTGCTGTGATGAGTTCGTGGGCTTCTGCCACGGTATATGCTGTCTCGGGTGTGTTTGTGATATCGACTGTGATTGTGTAAGTGGCAGAAGCCATGGCGCTTTGGTTGCCCTCTGCATCCACGGCTATGGCATTGATGGTCGTGGTCTTGTCAACGGTTATGGCGCTCTCATACTTCATGCTCTTCACAGTGGGCGTACTGCCGTCTGTGGTGTAATAGATGGTGCAACCGTCGGCGGCACTCAGCGTGATGCTTTGAGGCTTAGTATATGTGCCTGCGGCAAGTGAGAAAGTGGGGCGTGCGACTATCGTTACTTCGCCATCGGGGAATATGGCAACTTCATCGAGGAAGAAACGCCCATTGCCATTGGAGGCAAATGTTATCGTTGTAGAGGGCGTTCCGTCTATGATGTTTACCGTATATTCTGTCCATGCGTTATTGAGCATGGTGACAGAAGTTTGGTCAAGGGTTCCTCCTCCGTTGATGCTGAGGTTGAGCGTTGTGTTGTCGTCATTCCAGGCTCCGGCCTTGAATGTCAGAGTTGCGTTGCCGTTCAAAGCGGTGATTGCAGGGGTGGTTGCGCTGCCGCTGGCAGAACTTGTACCTAATCTTATACATTGGCTTGCCCCATATTTGTTGCCTTCAAAAGTCCAGCCGGAGTTGTCGAAGGGAGTTTCGTCGTTGATTTGTCCGTTACCGATACCTCCAGACCATTGTCCATCGTTTCCGCCTGTGTTTGTTATTTGGTCGAAGCTCTCGTAGAAAATGGCGTTGCCCATGTCTTTCTTATAATTTATTGTATAAGATGCAGAAGAAGCTCCGTAAGCGTCATTGCCTGCAAAGCTGGCTGTGATTTTTGCTGTTCCCAATTTTCCAAAAGAGATTTCTCCAGTTGTTGCGTCAACCTTGGCAACTGCCTCGTTGTCGCTTGAATATGTCACGGAACCGGCTTCGGCAGGGGTGAGCGTGGCTGTGGGAGAAACAAACGATGCCTCTTCGCCTTCGGTTACGGTGAGTGTTTGTCCGTCGATTTCAGAGCCGAAAGATAGTTCTGTTTGTTTTTTGCTGATATATTCAGAAGTACGATATTCAACCTTTGAAATTTGGATAAATCCATTACTGCTACCGCCATTACAATCGAAGACAAGTTTGTAATAAAGATTCTCTTTAGGTTCATTTATTTTAAATGTCATGTCTCCGGTGGATATTTCAGTAGGTGTAACGGTTTCTACTATATTTGCGAAATCATTGTCATTAGCAACTTCCAGAGTAATAGAGTTTACAGAGCTTGCTGTAATCTTATCTATCGTAACTACTACATCTTCTATTGGCTGATCTATTGGAAAATTTGTGGTTATGGATGCTGTTGAAGCCACATTTTTTCTTCCGCATCTAATATAAGTCCAATTATTCCATCTGTTATTGTTGAAACAATCAATTGTCCAAGAATCGTCGCCAATTTGGGCTGTCCAACTCTCTGTATAGGAACCATTCCCGTTGTTTCCTCTGTTTTCATCGGGGAATGTTAAAGACTTGTACGGGCCTGTCTGCGCGTAACTTACTCCTCCCCATGCGGTTACGGCGAGGAGCATTAAACTTAATAGTAATAATTTTTGTCTCATAACGTATAGAGTTTAGTTAAATACTCGGCAAAATTACCCTCATTATGTTGCATGGTTGTTTCCTCTGCGTTAAAAGTGTGTTTCGTATATGCCTTTTGCTTTTTCGTCGTTAACATTGTTTCTTCGGCAGCTTTGCGTCAAAGTGCCAATTTCTTGGCCGGTTGCATTTTGTCAGCCACCTGTGCCATCACCGTTTCCTGCTTTCCCTGTATGTCGGCTGCTTCCCATATTCTTCCTGCCGTTCCTGCTTTCTTTCCATCATCTATCGTTAATAATGCTCCAATGCGCATACGGGCAGATGGGGTTCACTGTGTCGTTGACTTTTTCCTCTGCGCTCGTGGCAGCCCCTTGTTAGTCCCTTTGGGGATGAGCCTTGCTGGTATCCGTCGGATATGAAATGACATGAAAACCCGCTTTCTGCCCAGGCTTGCAAATATGCAACTAAAGATGGCCTCTGTCGGCTTGGTTTTCCGTATGTGCCACATTGTTTCCCAATAAGGCCTGTTTCGTACAGCGAAATGGCCTGTTTCGCGCTGCGAAACGACCGGTTTTGGATGCCAAAACGGCGCGTTTTGCAACTTGTTGACTGTCAGATAGTTGTCCGAAGTGCGCGTCGCTGATGCCGTTAACATAAAAATGTTATATGAATGTCCGCATATTGCTTCTCGCTGGCATTGCCTTTGAAAACGGAGGGGACAAATGGAACACCTTGCAAACGAGTTTGGCAAAATGCGGATATCATAAATGCTAATGGAAAAACAGCGTCAGTCGGCTGTCGCATGGCGTATGAACTGTTTGCGGACATCGCCTAATATAAAATAATGTGTGTGCGCGCACGCGCTCCGTTATCCCCTCCTGAACATTTAAAAACTGTTAAATCCATAAACTTTTTTAGCTAATCTCTTGTTTTGTGTTTGAAAAGTTCTTACCTTTGCATCCGCTTTCGGGAACGACGCCCGGGGGCGACACAAGAAAGAGTTCTTTGGGAAGTTGACATACAAGAGACAGGAAGTAGTACGAGAAGCGGCGTCCTCCAAGGGCGCCGATGCGAACCGTCAATGCCCCGCCGCACTGCGGCGGGTGTTTACCGGGCGGCTCAGTGCTACCGGATAGGCGTCCTGTTGACAGGATACAGGCCTTGCCACAAGATGGTGGGGCCTGGAAGAGACAGATTTTACAATGTAGAGTTTGATCCTGGCTCAGGATGAACGCTAGCTACAGGCTTAACACATGCAAGTCGCGGGGCAGCAAGTTGTGTGCTTGCACACGATGTTGGCGACCG
>CALUHC010000006.1 GCA_944320355.1 uncultured Prevotella sp.
GCATGGACGCCATGGGCAACGAGATGAAGTGCTACGGCACCATCTACGTGGCCTACGGGCAGAAAGTGGACGACTGCCCCATAACCGCATGGGAGGCCAACGGCAACACGGCCACCGTCACCTACATAGGCGGGCGCGACGGCAACACATACTCATCCGTGCTCACGCTCGACCCGCAGGCGGGGACGGTCTCCGTGAGCGGCACCCGCGTGCTTAAGGACGAGGGCATGGGCGACTGCTACGTCAGCGACGGGCTGGTGTTCAAACGGCAGTGAGCCGCGTACTTCGGCAGGCATATAATGGCTTTCGGCACCCCCATTTGGCTCCTAAAAAATTAACACTTCATTTTCCAACGAAATAGGAAACGAAAAGTGCCGTTGCATGAAATGTCTTGGCGAAAGAGCCGCATTGTTTTCCAAAACGGGCCGTTTCTGATTGCGAAACGGCCCGTATTGCATGGTGATAAGTGCCGTTTCATGGCGCGAAACGGCAGGCCTTGCAGCCCGTTTTCGTCCGAAACGACCAGTTTCGGGCGGTTTTTTAGCGGATATTCAGTCGTTTTTTGTTGCACATTTCTTCCCAATCCCTTATAACTCCCCTGTCTACCAGCGAGTTAAGATTGCACGCCCGTTTTCGCGATATTTGCGGCCTCGGGGCGGTTTCTCCGCGAGGACGCGAATTATGGGGGCCTTTTGTATCCCGACATTTAAGGCTTTTAACCTTTGTTTGCGTGCGGCGTCAGGAGGTCGACAGGGTGAAAACCACTCCACCCGGCACAGATGGAAAGTCACCCTCTTGCCCTTCCAGGTGTGCAGGTCAGTAGTCCGGTGGGGCAAGTGAGCCTTTTGGCGCATCGGTTTCCTTCGCGAACGGGAGTGCGGGGCGTTGGTTGCCGTCCTGCCAAATGGTAATCCAAGGCTGGCAGCAATGCTTAATTATTTTAATCTTTGCTGACTGTTTGTCACCTGTTTGCGCCCTTTTGGCTGTTTTTGTAAGTTGGCACGGAAGTTGCGAATAGGGTAGATGAAAGCCGCGAGCGAAAGCGAGAGGCAATCAGAGCCTCGGGCAGCGCCCCGAAGGACGCAGCCCGAGGCCGACAACAAAGGACAAAACAAAAAAATAGGAGGATTGATTATGTTACCAGTATTGAACAGAAACTCTTGGATTCCCGATGTGTTCAGCGATTTCTTTGACACCGACTTCATGCCCCGCATGAAGGCCACAGCGCCGGCCATCAACGTGAAGGAGACAGACAAAGCCTACACCGTGGAGCTTGCCGCGCCGGGATTGAAGAAAGAGGACTTCGAGATAAACATCGACAACGACGGCAACCTGCACATAAAGATGGAGAACAAGGGCGAGCGGAAGGAGGAAGACAAGAAGGAGCACTACCTGCGCCGCGAGTTCGCCTACAGCCGCTACGAGCAGACGCTCCTGCTGCCCGACGACGTGGACAAGGACAAGGTGGCTGCCAAGGTGGACAACGGCGTGCTGACCATCGACCTGCCAAAGGTGGAGAAACCGGCCGAGAAGCCAGTCCGCAAGATAGAAGTCGGATAAGGCTCGGGCTGCTCAGGCAAGCCTTCTGATTGATGTTTAGACACAGCATAGCCGCTGCGGGGCGCAAGTTCCGCAGCGGCTTTCTTTGTTATTGGATATCCGCAAACGGCCTGATTAGCCGAATGTCGGCATCCTGCCGGTCATGGCGTTAGCGGATTTTCATTTTTTTGATTTCCCGGAATCTCCGCGTACAAAGTTGTAACGAACCGAACAATATTGCAATCTGCCTCACGCCACCTTTCATTATATTTGCTGCCGAAAACCAAAACTATATCTGTTATGAAGAATAAACCTTTACTCAGACCTCTGTTCCTGGCCGCCTTGGTGGCAGCCGGAACAGGCAGCGCGGCGGCAAGCGGCATCCATACCCCCGCAAGCCGCATGGAGAAGCTCGACCGGGGCCTCGTGGCCCTGCCCTCGCCCGATGGCGGTATGTTCGTAAGTTGGAGGCTGCTCGGCACCGATTCCGACGACACCATGTTCCGCCTGCTGCGCGACGGCGAGGTGGTGGCCGACAGCATGGCCGGCCCTACGTGCTACGTTGACAGCGAAGGGCGGCGCAGCAGCCGTTACAGCGTGGTGACCCTGCAGGGCGGCGAGGAGCGCGAGGTGTCGGCGGAGGTCACACCTTGGGCCGGCAGTTACAAGACATTGCGCCTCGACCGTCCCAAAGGCGGCGCGGACTATGGCTACATTCCCGGCGAGAGCAGTGTGGCCGACGTTGACGGCGACGGCACTTTGGAGATAGTGGTCAAGTGGACTCCATCCAACCAGAAGGACAACTCGCAGGAGGGGATAACCGGAAATATCATCCTGGACTGCTACCGCCTTGACGGCACCAAGCTGTGGCGCATCGACCTCGGCATCAATATCCGCTCCGGATTCCACTACACCCAGTTCCTTTTCTACGACCTCAGCGGCGACGGCCGCGCCGAGCTGGTGTGCAAGACCGCTCCCGGCAGCGTAGACGGAGAGGGGCGCTATGTCACCGAGGCGGCCGACGACGAGGCTATCCGTGCCACCGACAACACCGCCGACCACCGCAACAGCGAGGGCCGCGTGCTCGCCGGCGGCGAGTTCCTGACCGTGTTCGACGGCCTTACGGGCCGCGCCCTGCACACCGTGTGGTACAACCCCAACCGCGGGTTCGTCACCGGGCGCGTGAGCGGATACGGCCCTTGGGGCGACGACTACGGCAACCGCGGCGACCGCTTCCTGGCCTGCGTGGCCTATCTCGACGGCCCCGACAGCCGCCCAAGCGCGGTGATGTGCCGCGGTTACTATACCCAGTCGTTCCTGTGGGCTGTCGATTTCGACGGCAGTCGCCTCTCCACGAAGTGGCTTCACGCCTCGATGTCGCCCACGCGGGTGGAGGTTACCGATGCCGAAGGGCGCAAGACGGTGAGCACCTACAGCTCCAACACATCGGGCATCGGCAATGTTTACACCGCCTACGGGCAGGGCGCGCACAGCCTTTCGGTGGGCGATGTCGATGGCGACGGCAGTGACGAGATCATGTATGGCGGCGCAGCCATAGACAATGACGGCTCGCTGCTCTACTCAACCGGCCTCGGCCACGGCGACGCGCAGCACCTCGGCGACTTCGACCCAGACCGCCCAGGGCTGGAGTACATAATGTCTCACGAGAGCGCACCCTTCGGATTCTCTTATCGCGACGCTGCCACGGGCGAGCTGTTGCTGCACGTTGAGGGCAGCGATGATACCGAACGGTGCATGGCCGCCGATATTTATAAGGACAGCCGTGGCCACGAACTGTGGGCATCCGACCCACGGCAAATGTACGATGTGCGCGGCAATGTTCTTGGCAACGAACGTCCTGCCTACGAGTTCCGCCTGTATTGGGACGGCGATGCCTTCGATGAATTGATGGACGAAAACGCCGTAATGTACGACGGCAGCGGGCAAAATATATTCACGCCTGCCGACTACGGACGCTTGAATACGTATGGTGACCGCCCCGTTCTGGGCTGCGACCTGTTCGGAGACTGGCGCGAGGAGTTCATACTATGGAACAGCGAGGACTCCACTTCGCTCAATATCTTCACCACGACAACGCCAGCCAACTTCCGCCTGCCCACGCTTCTGCACGACCAGACATACCGCATGGCCATAGCATGGCAGAACGTTGGCTACAACAAGCCGCCCCACCTGGGCTACAACCTCGCTGACAGCATGGCCACGCGCTTTGTTCCCGTGGACGGTTCGGGGGCAATGGAGCAAGCCGTTGCGGCAGGACAGGCCATGCAGCCCGTGGTGTGCCGCATGGTGAGGTGCGCCGGGGCGGTGTGTGCCGGCGTTGTCATCGATGGCGCGCAAGCCGCTTCGCCGTCGCTGCCGGAGGGCTTCTCGTTCACTGTTGACGCCAAGGCAGGCACATGGACGCTTGGCGGCACGCCTGCTGTTGCCGGCGAATACGAGTTCATTGTCAGTTCCGAGGGCGGTGTGTCGGGCGTAGAGCTGTGTGACACCGTGCGCCTCAGTGTAAGCGGCGGCACCGACGGAATAGAGGCTGTAGGGGCAGAAGGCACTTCGGAAGTGACCTACTACGGGCTCGACGGCGTGCGCATCGGCTCGCCCGGAAGTGCTTCGCGCGGTGTGTATGTGGAGGTTCGCCGTACTGACAGCGGCGTGACCACGCGCAAGGTGGTGCGGAAATAAAAGATAGTATGCAGGCGCGGCTGCATCATGTCGCGCACGGCCTTTGTGTGCGTCCTATGCCGCAAGCAGGCCGGAGGCTCAGTACAGGCTTCCGGCCTTTCTTGTTTTTCAGGCTATGGTCCTTGCATTCCACTCCTGTTGGCAAACGTTCCGTTATTCGGCGGATTTTCCTTACCTTTGCATCCGCTATGCAAATCGTCTCTGGAAAATACCGGCATCACTGCCGTGCGCTGCTCTCACTCGGTGTGCCGATAGTGGTAGGGCAGATAGGAAACATAGTTCTTGGTTTCGCAGACACGCTCATGGTGGGCCACCACAGCATGGAAGAGCTGGCCGCCGCGAGCTTTGTCAACACCATGTTCATGCTCTTTGTCATCTTCGGCATGGGCTTCTCTTACGGCCTTACGCCCATCATTGGCAACCACTACGGGCGCGGCGAGACTGACAGGATAGGCACCGTGGTGCGCGGCGGCCTGCTGGCCAACACGCTGATGTGCGCCGTGCTGCTCGCGGTGCTGGCCGCCATGTACCTCAACTTGCACCGGCTGGGGCAGCCCGACGAGCTGTTGCCGCTGATGAGGCCCTACCTGCTGGTCAACATAGCGTCGCTGCCCTTCGTCTGCTGGATGAACACTTTCAAGCAGTTCTACGATGCCATAGGCGACACCAAGACGCCGATGTACGTGCTCGTGGGCGGCAATGTGATGAACATAGTCGGCAACTGGCTGCTCATATACGGTGTGGCCGGCCTGCCGGAGCTGGGACTGCTCGGTGCGGGACTGTCCACGCTGCTCTCTCGCGTGGCCATGGCCGCTGCCTTTGCCCTGCTGTTCTTCCTCGCCCCGCGCTACTCGGCCTACAGCCGCGGCTTCCGCCATGGGCGGGCTGAATGGGCGTTGCTGCGGCGCATAAACGCCCTGGGGTGGCCGCTGGCGCTGCAGATGGGCATGGAGTCGGCGGCGTTCTCGCTCTCGGCCATACTCGTGGGGTGGATAGGCACCACCGCCCTGGCCGCCCACCAGGTGATGATCACCGTGTCGCAACTGTTCTACATGGTCTATTACGGCATGGGAGCCGCCGTGGCGGTGCGCGTGAGCTACTTCCACGGGCAGGGCGACCTGGCGTCAGTCAGGGCCATGGCCGCGGCGGGCTTCCGCATCATCATGGCCATAGCCTGCGTGGTGGCGGTGCCCATCTTCATGCTGCGCGGCCACATAAGCCTGCTGTTCACCGACAGCGCGGAGGTGTGCTTGCTGGTGGCCCAGACCGTGATTCCGCTCATAGCCTATCAGTTTGGCGACGGCCTGCAGTGCACTTACGCCAACGCCCTGCGCGGCATCTCGTGCGTGAGGCCGATGATGTACATCGCCTTCTTCTCCTATTTCGTGGTCTCCCTGCCCCTCGGCTGGCTGCTGGGCATACGCCTCGGCATGGGGCTCGTGGGCGTGTGGTGGGCCTTTCCCGTCTGCCTGACGTGCGCCGGGGCGCTATACCGGTGGTGCTTCAGCAAGAGAGTGGGGTGAGAGCGATGGGGTGATGGGAGCCATGGGAGGGCTGGGAGCTATGGGAGAACTGGCTGCGCATCGTCAGAACTCCCACAACTCCCGGCAGGAAAGCGTGCTGCCTCCAACCTCAGCTGCGTCAGTGCGCAGCCAGTTCTCCCATAGCTCCCAGAACCACCATCATCGCCGTCCTCAAAGAGCTTTTTGCCTTTTTCTTGGGCTTTTGGGTGATTTTCTTTGCAGAAAGCGCGGCGTTCCGCCTTATTTTCCGTACATTTGTGACCATCATTAACAAAGACTTGATGCCTATGCCCGATGCTTTTCTGCCCCGGTTGGGGCATTACGACAAGCTGATAGCCTACCGCAAGGCGGAGTGTATATATGACATAACCTATTACTTTGTTGGCAACCACCTTGCCAAGGGCGACCGCACTGTGGACCAGATGCTGCAGGCCGCGCGCAGCGGCAAGCAGAACATTGTGGAAGGGAGCGCGGCCGCCACCACATCGCGCGAGACGGAGATAAAGCTTTACAACGTGGCCAAGGCCAGTTTGCAGGAGCTTCTGGCTGACTATGGCGACTATCTGCGCGTGCGGGGCATGGCTCTCTGGCCAAAGGATTCACCAAAAGCGGTGCAGACACGGCGCGTATGCAAGCAGCACCCCGACTCGGCCTTCTACCGGGAGCGCTTGGCCGCCCGCTCGCCGGAGACCATAGCCAACATCGCCATCGTGCTGATTCATCAGGCGGACTACCTGCTCGCCCGGCTGATAGATGCCGCCAAGAAACGCTTTCTCGAAGAAGGCGGCATACGCGAGCAGATGACCCGCGCCAGGATAGACTATCGGAGAAACCACGGGAGAGGAGAGCAGGAGGGGAAGTGATAGGAGAGCTGGGAGCTGTGGGAGAAATGGGAGTAATGAGAGCTGTGGGAGTTCTGGGAGAGCTGCCACCACGCCGGCAGTACTCTCAGTGCTCCCAGCTCTCCCAAAAAACTATGACTTTATGAACCAACAGACCATAGACTTCATTAGAGACAACGCCGATGGCGACGTGCGCCGGCTGGCGTTGCAGGCCGACCGCCACCCCGGCGTGGATATGCCCCTGGCCCTCGACCAGATAGCGGGGCGGCAGACGGCGCGGCGCAAGCTGCCTTCGTGGGCGGCGACGGAGGGCATCGCCTATCCGCCCCACCTCGCCATGGAGCAGTGCTCGGGCGAGGCGGCGGCGCGATACAAGGCCGGAGTGGCGCGGAGGCTGTGCGGCGGCGGGCGGCTGGTGGACATCACGGGCGGCCTCGGCGTCGATTTCTCGTTCATGGCGCGCGGCTTCGGCAGCGCTGTCTATGTGGAGCGGCAGGAGCGGCTGTGCGCCCTGGCGCGCCACAACCTGCCGCTGCTGGGGCTCGGCGGGGCCGAGGTGGTGTGCGCCGACGGCGCGGACTACCTGCGCCGTATGCCCCGCGCGGCCATGGTATATGCCGACCCGGCGCGGCGCGATGCCGCCGGGGGGCGCACCTTTGCCATCGGCGACTGCACGCCCGACGTGCTCTCGCTGCGCGACGTGCTGCTCGACAAGGCCGGCGTGGTGATGGTGAAGCTCTCGCCCATGCTCGACTGGCGCAAGGCCGTGGCCGACATGGGCGGCTGCGTGGCCGAGGTACACATAGTGTCGGCGGGCGGAGAGTGCAAGGAACTGCTGCTCGTGCTCACCCAAGGGGGAAGCCCCGCGCCGGCGGTACACTGCGTGAGCGACGGCGCTGACTTCGTGTTCACGGCGGGCGAGGAGGCCGCACAGGGAGCGGACACCGCCCGGACAGTCGCCGTGAGCCTGCCCGACGGCCTGCAGGACCTCGCCGGATGGCACCTGTATGAGCCCAACGCGTCGCTGATGAAGGCCGGATGCTTCGGCCTGCTGGAGCGGCGTTACGGCGTGAGGCAGGCCGGGCGCGACAGTCACCTGTTCCTATCGCCAGCGGCGGTAAGCGCATTTCCCGGGCGCGGATTTGCCATCAGCCGCGCCACGACGATGAACAAGCGCGAGCTGAGGGCCGCCATGCAGGGCATCAGCAGGGCCAACGTGGCCACACGCAACTTCCCCCTCAGCGTGGCCGAGCTGCGCCGGCGCCTCAAGCTGGGCGACGGAGGAGACGTTTATGTCTTCGCCACTACGCTTGCCGACCGCACTCATGTGCTGCTGTTCTGCGCCAAAGAGTGACGGCCTGTCGCGCATTCTGTATAACACGTTGATATCCAATGCGTTGCAAAACGTGCCGTTTTACCTTCCAAAACGGCACGTTTCAGGCGGTGAAACGGGTCGTTTTGGAACACGAAACGTGCCGTTTCGGAAATCAGCTTGTCGCCTCTGCCGTAGCCGCACCTTTCGGGCGGCCTTCCGTGATGAGCCCTGCGGCTTGCCGCAAAGCCTTGCTTGTGCCTCGCCTTGTCAGTCCACGCCGCCCGGCCGGTGCCGGCCCGGCGCGGCTTTTTTCCTGTTGCCTGGCAAGTCTGCGGCCATTTTCTTTGTTGTTTAGGCTTTTTAGGCTATCTTTGCATAATGCAAACTGCGCTCGGAAAATGCGGGGCAAGCCCCGCTTCCGCCCGCAGGCATTGCCTCTGCACGAATCAAACGGTCAGTAAGTCGATATGGTTCTCAATTATATTTGGATAGCGTTTTTTGTCATAGCGTTCGCCATCGGCGTGTTGAGGCTGGTGTTCATGGGCGACACGGAGGTGTTTCCGGCCATGATGGACTCCACGTTCTCATCGTCGAAGACGGCGTTCGAGATCTCGCTCGGCCTCACGGGAGTGCTCTCGCTGTGGCTCGGCATAATGAAGATAGGCGAGAAGGGCGGCGTGGTCGACGCGCTGTCGCGGCTGCTCAGTCCCGTTTTCGTGAGGCTCTTCCCCGACATCCCCAAGGGCCACCCGGCCACCGGGAGCATCTTCATGAACATAGCTGCCAATATGCTCGGCCTCGACAACGCCGCCACGCCGCTCGGACTGCGCGCCATGGAGCAGCTGCAGAGCCTGAACAAGAAGAAGGACACGGCCACGAACCCCATGATAATGTTCCTCGTGCTGAACACGAGCGGACTGACCATAATACCGGTGAGCATCCTCGTCTACCGCGCGCAGATGGGCGCGGCGCAGCCCACCGACGTGTTCATACCCATACTCCTGGCCACGTTCTTCTCGACCCTGGCCGGCATCGTGGCCACGAGCATATACCAGCGCATCAACCTCCTCAACCGCACGCTGCTGCTCACGCTGGGCGGGATGTGCCTGGCCGTGGCGGCGGTGATATGGGCTTTCGGCCAGATGGACAAGGACACGATGAACACGGTGAGCACCACCGTGGCCAACATCATGCTGATGACCATCATCGTGGGCTTCATCCTGGCCGGCGTGCGGCGCAAGGTGAACGTCTATGACGCCTTCATAGAGGGCGCCAAGGAGGGATTCGGCACCGCCGTGCGCATCATACCCTACCTCGTGGCCATACTCGTGGGCATCGGAGTGTTCCGCGCCTCGGGGGCCATGGATATGCTCACCGACGGCATACGCGCCGCCGTGGAGGCCTGCGGAGCCGACAGCGAGTTTGTGGGCGCGCTGCCCACGGCCCTGATGAAGCCCCTCTCGGGCAGCGGGGCGCGCGGCATGATGGTAGACGCCATGGCCACCTACGGGGCCGACTCGTTCGTGGGCCGCCTCAGCTGCATCTTCCAAGGCTCCACCGACACTACGTTCTACATCCTCGCCGTCTACTTCGGCAGCGTCGGGATACGCTACACCCGCCACGCCGTGGCCTGCGGACTGCTGGCCGACCTGGCCGGAGTCATAGCGGCAATCGCCGTGTGCTACCTGTTCTTTTAAGGGTAAAAAGGCTTATGGACGAGACAGGCAAGAAGATAAGCAGCTACAAGTCGCTTTTGGCTTACAGGAAGAGTGAGTGTGTGTTCGACATAACTTACTATTTCGTCAGGGCGTTTCTTGACCGCAGCCGCGACCGCACGGCCGACCAGATGCAGCAGGCCGCGCGTTCGGGCAAGCAGAACATAGTGGAAGGGTATAGCGATGCCGAAGGCTCGACGGAGTCGGAACACAAGCTGACAGTGATAGCAAAGGGTAGCCTCGAAGAACTGAAGGAGGATTACGAAGACTACTTGCGCAACAACGGGCTGGAGAAATGGGGGCCGCAGCACTATAAATACATGGCGTGCCTCCCGTTGTTCCGCAAACACAACGACAGCGCGTGGTATCGCCGACAGATACAAGGCCGCTCGGCGGAAGACATCGCCAACATCGCGCTGATAGTCATCCTTCAGACCCTTGCGTTGCTTCGCGGCCTCATAGACTACCAAGACCGCAAGTTCTTACGTGAGGGAGGAGTGAAGGAACAACGCTACCGGGCGCGGCTGGAATACCGCAACAGGCAGCGCAACGATGATTGCAATAAAAAAGAACAAAAGGGAGAAGATAAGCAACAAAGGTAGGTCAAGAAGGGAATGTAGGTGGCGTAGGAACTGCGCAAAGGTGTACTGCCGCCGCTTCCTACGTCACCTATCACCCTTACAATACCTACCTTCCCTTACAAAACCACATCAAGAATAATGCAGAACCTCAAATCTCTGGCCAAGGACACGGCCATTTACGGGATGTCGAGCATAGTGGGGAGGTTTCTCAACTACCTGCTCGTGCCGCTCTACACGGCCAAGCTGTCGGCCGAGAGCGGCGGCTACGGCGTGATAACCAATATGTACGCCTACACGGCGCTGCTGCTCGTGGTGCTCACTTACGGCATGGAGACCACGTTCTTCCGCTTCGCCAACAAGGAGGGAGAGGACCCGCAGCGCGTCTATTCTACCATACTCGCCAGCGTGGGCGGCACGTCGCTGCTCTTCGTCTGCCTCGTGCTGGCGTTCATAGGGCCGCTGTCGGCCTTCATGGGCTATGCCGACCACCCCTCGTATGTGTGGGTGATGGCCATGACAGTGGCCATAGACGCGTTCCAGTGCATACCCTTCGCCTATCTGCGATACAAGAAGCGGCCGCTGAAGTTCGCCGCCCTGAAGCTCTTGTTCATCGTGATGAACATCGCGCTCAACTTGTTTTGCTTCATCGCCCTGCCCGAGCTGACGGGCCGCCCCACCGACGTGGGCTACGCCTTCTACATCAACCTGGCCTGCACGGCCTCCATAACGTTTTTCTTCTGGCGCGAGCTCACCGGCTTCCGCCGCGTGTTCGACCGCGCCCTCATGCGCCGGATGCTCGCCTACAGCTGGCCCGTGCTCGTGCTTGGCATAGCCGGAATACTCAACCAGACGGCCGACAAGATACTCTTTCCGTACATCTACGATGCGCCGGATGCCCACCAACAGCTCGGCATATACGGCGCGGCGTCAAAGATTGCCATGATAATGGCCATGATAACGCAGGCCTTCCGCTATGCCTACGAGCCGTTTGTGTTCGGCAAGGCGCGCGACAAGGACAACCGCCAGACCTACGCCCGCGCCATGAAATACTTCGTGATGTTCACCCTCCTGGCCTTCCTCGCCGTGGTGGGTTATATAGACGTGCTCAAGTTCATCATAGGGCGCGACTACTGGAGCGGCCTTCGCGTGGTGCCGATAGTGATGGCCGCCGAGATAATGATGGGCATATACTTCAACCTTTCGTTCTGGTACAAGCTCACAGACCGCACTATCTGGGGCGCGTGGTTCTCGGGAGCGGGCTGCGCGGTGCTCATAGCGGTCAACGTTATCTTCGTTCCGCGCTACGGATACATGGCCTGCGCGTGGGCCGGGGTGGCCGGATATGCCACGGCCATGCTGCTCAGCTACTTCGTTGGGCAGCGTTATTACCCGATTGCTTACCCCGTGCGCCGCATCGCGGGCTATGTTCTCCTGGCGGCGGCGCTCTATCTCGGCATGGCGGCGGCGCGCCCGCACCTGCCCTTGTGGGGCTCGGTGGCGGTGAACACCGTGCTGATAGCCGTCTTCGCCGCCTGCATGGTGAGGTTCGACTTCCCGCTGAGCGCGCTGCCGGTGGTGGGCCGGCGCTTCCGCAAGCCCGCCGGCAATGACTCTGGCAACAAACACAACTAACAACAACTGATATGAAGAAAACATCATTTCTAATCGCAGCGGCCCTCTCGGCCGCGCCCGCCATGGCCGACGAGGGCATGTGGACGCTCTACAACCTGCCGCAGGCTGTCTATGCGCAGATGCAGGAGTATGGCTTCTCCGTGCCTTACGACGGGCTTTATTCAAGCGACAAGGCCATCAAGAACGCCGTGGTCAACTTCGGCGACTTCTGCTCAGGGGTGGTCGTTTCGCCCGACGGCCTCGTGTTCACCAACCACCATTGCGGCTTCGGTGCCATCAACGCGCACTCCACTGTGGAGCACGACTACATGAAGAACGGGTTCTACGCCAAGTCGTTCAGCGAGGAGCTGCCCAACGAGGACCTCTTCGTCAGCTTCATGGTAGAGCAGAAAGACATCACCGAGCGCCTGCGCCAGATGGGCATCGACGAGCTGAAGCCCTCGGAGCAGGAGCTGTTCGTGGACTCGGTGCAGAACGCATGGTCAAAGGATGTGAAGCAGAAGGACTCCACGCTGCGCCTTGAGATAAAGCCGTTCTACGAGGGAAACAAGTACTATGCCACCACTTACCGCGACTTCCGCGACGTGCGCCTGGTCTTCACCGTGCCCAAGTCGATGGGCAAGTTCGGCGGGGAGACAGACAACTGGATGTGGCCGAGGCAGACGTGCGACTTCTCCGTGTTCCGCATATACGCCGACCCGAAGACCAACGGCCCGGCCGACTACAGCAAGGACAACGTGCCTTACAAGCCGGAGTCGTGGGCCGAGGTGTCGCTCGACGGCTACAAGGACGGCGACTACGCCATGACCATAGGCTATCCCGGCTCCACCAGCCGTTACCTCTCGTCATACGGAATACGCGAGAGGCGCGACGCGCGCAACCAGCCCCGCGCCCAGGTGCGCGGCGTTAAGCAGGAGGTGATGATGCGCCATATGCGCCAGAGCGACGCGGTGCGCATAAAGTACGAGACGGCATACGCCCAGAGCTCCAACTACTGGAAGAACTCGCTGGGCATGAACAAGTGCATAGACAGCATAGGGCTCATCGCCCAGAAGGCCGCTTTCGAGCAGAAGGTGGCGCGATATGTCGACTCCACGGGCTACCTGAAGGGGAAGTTAGACCTCGGCGAGCTGAAGCGCGTCTACGACCGCTGCTTCGACATAATACGCGCACGCACGTTCTTCAGCGAGACATTCTACGGAACGAACGAGCTGGCCACCAGAGCGATAAAGGTTCACAACGGAATGGAGGTGAAAGGGCCCGAGAAGAGGAGGAAGAAACAGTACGTGGAGTTTGAAGACAACAGCGACAAGTGGGACGAGGCCACGGACAAGGAGGTCTTTGCCGCGCTGCTGGAGAACTACCGCGAGCAGGTGCCTGCCAAGTATCTGCCGGAGTTCTACACCACCATCGTGACCGACTTCGGCGGCGACTGCCGCAAGTACGTGGACTACGTGTGGGCAAACTCCGTGCTGATGAAGCCCGGCGAGAAGATTTATGTCAACAAGAAGGGATTCTACGACGACCCCGGCGTGAAGATGGGGCTCGACATAACCGAGATAATGGGCGTGCTCAACGCCCCGCTTGAGGCCATGTTCGACTCCATCGACGTGCAGGAGCGCTACCTCTGCGCGGCCAAGCTGCGCATGGAGCAGGATATGCCCAACTACAGCGACGCCAACTTCACGATGCGCCTCAGCTACGGCCGTGTGGGCGGGTTCACGCTCGGCGGCAAGCCCTCGGGCTACTACACCACGGCCCAGAGCATAGTGGAGAAGATGAAGCAGGGCGACAGCCGTCCCGACTACTTTGCCGAGCCGGTGATGCACGAGCTTATGTCGGCCAAGGACTTTGGCCGCTATGCCGACAAGACCACGGGCGAGATGCAGCTCTGTTTCCTCACCAACAACGACATAACGGGCGGCAACAGCGGCTCGCCGATGTTCGACGGCAAGGGCAGGCTGATAGGTCTGGCCTTCGACGGCAACTGGGACAGCCTGTCGAGCGACATATTCTTCGACTCGCGCCTGGCCCGCTGCATAGGCGTTGACATACGTTACGTCATCTACATGATGGACAAGTGGGGTCATGCCGACCGCCTTTTGGAGGAGATGTTCAGGAAGTAGTCTGGCGAGGCTTTTCGTTCCGTTTTCCGAAACGTGCCGTTTTGGCTTCCAAAACGGCACGTTTCACCACGCAAAACGGCCCGTTTCGGAATGCGAAACGGGCCGTTTTGCAACGTGTTGAGAGCCAGCTTGTTATGCGGTGCGGCGCAGGCTGTGCCGCACCGCTGTTAGTTTGCGTGCCGCGTTCCTGCCTGCCGGTGTTGCCAGCGCTGCCGTCTCCGGCCTCCTTTCCCCTAAAAAATCACCGTCCCGCTGCGCCCGTCGATGGCCGTGGCCTTGGTTATGATGACGCGGCTCACGCCCGCGTCCACCGCTGCGAGCGCGTTTTCTATCTTCGGTATCATGCCCCCGGCCACGGTGCCTGCGGCCACGAGGCGGTCGAAGTCGGCGCGGGTGATGGTTGGGATGACCGACGAGTCGTCGTCGGGGTCGGCCAGCACGCCCGCCTTCTCGAAGCTATATATCAGCGTCACGTCATAGACAGCGGCGAGAGCCGTGGCCACCGTGGCGGCTATCGTGTCGGCGTTGGTGTTCAGCAGGGTGCCGTGCCCGTCGTGCGTCAGCGGAGCCATCACGGGCGTCACGCCGCTCTCGATGAGCGTGGATAGGGCCGTGGCGTCGGCGCGGTCGACGTCTCCCACGAAGCCGAAGTCCACGCCGTCCTTCAGCGGGCGGCGGTGCGAGCGTATGCAGTCCATGTCGGCCCCGGTGAGACCGAGCGCGTTGATGCCCGCGGCCTGCAGCCGGGCCACTATGTTCTTGTTGACGAGGCCGCCGTAGACCATGGTCACCACTTCGAGCATGGCCTCGTCGGTGATGCGGCGGCCGCCCACCATGCGGCTTTCAATGCCGAGGCGCGAGGCCACCTGCGTGGCGCGGCGGCCTCCGCCATGCACGAGCACGCGGCGGCCGCTGATGCTGCCGAAGCCGGCGAGCAGGCTTTCGAGCTGCGCCTCGTCCTCTACGACGGCGCCGCCCACCTTTACTATTGTCAGTGATTGCTTCATAAGGCTGGTTGGTTTTTTAGAGAACAGGGGGTGATGGGAGTGCTGGGAGAATAGCTAATAACGGGAGTGCTGGGAGGACTGGTAGCTATGGGAGAGCTGCGCAAGCCCCGGCCGAGGGCGGCAAGCCCGCCGGCGCCCTGCTCAGCCCTCCCATAGCTCCCATTACTCTCGGTTCTCCCACCCCATCACTCAAGGTAAGTATAGCCGTAAAGCCCGGAGCGGTAGTTGCCGAGGAACTCCTTTCCCTCGTCGAAGGTGATGCGGCCTTCCTTCACGCTCTTGGCCACCCACACTTCGAGCTGGCGCACGAGCTTGCGCGGGTTGTACTGCACGTAGTCCAGGACCTCGGCCACCGTCTCGCCGTCTATCACCTGGTCGATGTGGTATCCGCCGTCCTTCACGCTGATGTGCACGGCGGTGGTGTCGCCGAATAGGTTGTGCATATCGCCCAGAATCTCCTGGTACGCTCCCACGAGGAACACCCCGAGATAGTAGGGCTCGCTCTTCCTGAGGGCGTGCACGGGCAGTATGTGCGAGTTGTTGCGGTTGGTCACGAAGTTGGTTATCTTGCCGTCGCTGTCGCAGGTGATGTCCTGCAGCGTGGCGCTGCGCGTGGGCCGCTCGTCGAGGCGCTGTATCGGCACTATCGGGAAGAGCTGGTCTATGGCCCAGGCGTCGGGCAACGACTGGAAGAGGGAGAAGTTGCAGAAGTACTTGTCGGCCAGCAGCTTGTCGAGGTTCATCAGCTCCTCGGGCGTGTGCTTGAGCTGCTTGGCCAGTATGTTTATCTCGCGGCAAACGCTCCAGTACATGCTTTCTATGTCGGCTCGGGCCTTGAGGTCCACCACTCCGTGGCAGAACAGGTCGAGCGACTCCTCGCGTATCTGCTCGGCGTCGTGCCAGTCTTCGAGCATTGTGCGCGGGTTCAGGTTGTCCCAGATGTCGTAGAGGTCCTTCACGAGCTGGTGGCTGTTCTCGTCGGGCTCGTATTCCTCCTCCATCTCGGGCAGCGAGGCAGTTTCGAGCACGTCGATCACGAGCACGGAGTGGTGGGCCGTGAGCGACCGTCCGCTCTCTGTTATTATGTTGGGGTGGGGCAGTCCGTTCTTGTTCGCCGCCTCAACGAAGGTGTAAATGCAGTCGTTTACGTACTCCTGTATGGAGTAGTTCACCGAGCTCTCGCTGCTCGGCGAGCGCGTTCCGTCGTAGTCTACGCCCAGTCCGCCGCCGCAGTCGACGAAATCCACGTTGTATCCCATCTTGTGGAGCTGTATGTAGAACTGCGAAGCCTCTCGCAGCGCGGCCTGTATGCGGCGTATCTTGGTTATCTGGCTGCCTATGTGGAAGTGTATCAGGCGCAGGCAGTCGCGCATATCCTTCTTGTCGAGCAGCTCAAGCGCGTCGAGCAGCTCGGCGCTTGTCAGCCCGAACTTGCTCGCGTCGCCGCCGCTGTCCTCCCACTTGCCGCTGCCCGACGACGCGAGCTTGATGCGGATGCCGAGGTTGGGCTTCACCTTCAGCTTCTTGGCCACGCGGGCTATGATGTCAAGCTCGTTGAGCTTCTCCACCACTATGAATATCCTCTTGCCCATCTTCTGCGCGAGCAGGGCCAGCTCTATGTAGCTCTGGTCCTTGTACCCGTTGCAGATTATGAGCGAGTCGCTCTGGCACTGCACGGCGATGACGGCGTGAAGCTCGGGCTTGGAGCCGGCTTCGAGGCCGAGGTTGAACTTGCGCCCGTGGCTGATTATCTCCTCGACGACGGGCTGCATCTGGTTTACCTTGATGGGGTAGATTATGAAGTTCTCGCCCTTGTAGTCGTACTCCTTGGCCGCTTTCCTGAAGCAGCAGCTGGTTTTCTCTATCCTGTTGTCGAGGATGTCGGGGAAACGGAGCAGCACCGGGGGCGTGACATCGCGCAAGGCCAGCTCGTCCATCACGTCGCGCAGGTCGATGCGGGTGTCGTCCTTGCATGGCGTCACGTAGACGTGGCCGTCGTCATTGACGCCAAAGTAAGAGGTGCCCCAGCCATTGATGTTGTAGAGCTCCTTGGAATCTTCGATAGTCCACTTTTTCATTTCTCGTTCGTGTAGTTGGGATATATGTTTCTGTTTTTACTGGTTTGTCTGCGGGCGCGGCGCGGCGGCTTTCAGATGCCGAGCAGCCGGCGCGCCTCCGTCACGGTGATGCCTATCTTGTCGTAGCTGTCCATCAGGTCAACGCAGAGCGTGTGGCGGGCTTTCGAGTAGAAAGGCTCTCGCTCTGCGAGCTGGTTTCTTATGAAGGCAATCAGCTCCTCGGGCTGCTTGCCCTTTAGCAGCGGGCGCTCTGTCTTGCCCATGAGCAGGTGGCGGTAGAGCACTTCGGGCGTGGCCTTGAGGTATAGCACGCTGCCCTGCGCGTTCATGTAGTCCATGTTGTCGAAGAAGCAGGGCGTGCCGCCGCCGCAGCTCAGCACCACGTCCTCGAACTCGGCGGCCTCGTGGAGCATTGTGCGCTCCACTTTGCGGAAGCCCTCCTCGCCCCGCTCGGCGAAGAGTTGGGGCACGGTCTTGTGCATCCGCGCCTCTATGTACCAGTCGAGGTCGTAGAACTGCAGGCCGAGCTCCTTGGCCAGGGCCTTGCCCACGGTGGTCTTTCCGGCCCCCATATAGCCTATTATGATTATTCTCTCCATGCTTGTTGGCTGGTGTTGGCGTGCTGCCATGGTTGTCATTTCTTCTTTGTCGCCGCGGCCTCTATCACTTCGCGGCACTCGTCGAGGGTCAGCTCGGCGGCCCGCTCGTGCATGGCCTTGGGCAGGCGGTAGTTCTTTCCGTTGAAGGCCAGGTAGGGGCCGTAGCGGCCGTTGAGCACTTCGAGGCCCGGTTCCTCGGCGAAGGCCTTTATGTGTCGCTGCTCCTCGCGGCTGCGTTTCTTCTCTATGAGGTCTATGGCCTCGTCGAGCGTGACGGCCATGGGGTCGGCGCCCTTGGGCAGCGACACGTATTTCTTGTCGTGGAGCACGTATGGCCCGAAGCGGCCCGCGCCGATCACCACCTTCGTTCCCTCGTACTCGCCTATCTCGCGGGGCAGCTTGAACAGTTCGAGCGCCTCGTCGAGCGTTATGGTCTCTATGCTCTTGTCTGTGGGCATCTGCGCGAAGCGCGGCTTCTCCTTGTCGTCTGCCGCTCCTATCTGCACCACGGGGCCGTAGCGTCCTATCTTCACGAACACCGGCTTGCCCGTGGCCGGGTCGCAGCCCAGCTCGCGCTCTCCGGCCTTGTGCTCAGAGCGGGCGTTCATGGTGCTCTCCACGGTTGGCTCGAAGTCGTGGTAGAAGTCCTTCATCATGTCTGTCCAGGCCTCTTCTCCCTCGGCTATCTCGTCGAACTTCTGCTCCACCTTGGCTGTGAAGTTGTAGTCCATGATGGTGGGGAAGTACTTCATCAGGAAGTCGTTGACCACGATGCCTA
The DNA here is from genome assembly GCA_944320355.1 of uncultured Prevotella sp. GTDB lineage: Bacteria > Bacteroidota > Bacteroidia > Bacteroidales > Bacteroidaceae > Prevotella. Next base: position 18,436 of record CALUHC010000006.1, read on the forward strand.
TGTCTGTGGGCAGCAGCTTGCCCTTGTCGCTGCCGGCCATCTCGGTGCGTTCCTTGGTGTTTATGACGTTGCCTCGCAGCGTGTCGACGGTGTATGTGCGCTCCTCGCCCTTGTGGTCGCCCTTGTGCACATAGTCGCGCTGCTGTATTGTGCTTATGGTGGGGGCGTAGGTAGAGGGGCGGCCTATGCCCAGCTCTTCGAGCTTGTGCACGAGGCTGGCCTCGGTATAGCGCACGGGGCCTTGGCTGAAGCGCTCCGTCGCCGTCACCTCGCGCCGCTGCAGCTCCTGCCCTTGGGCCATTGGCGGCAGCAGTCGGCTGCCTTCCTCGCCCTGCTGCTCGTCGTCGTCGGACGACTCGCGGTAGACTTTGATGAATCCGTCGAACTTGACCACCTCGCCGCTGGCCGTGAACTGCAGGCCGTCGGCCACGCCCTTTTCTTCCGTCTCAATGGCTATGGCCACCGTTGTCTTCTCTATCTCGGCGTCGGCCATCTGGCTTGCGGCGGTGCGTTTCCATATAAGGTCGTACAGCCGCTTCTCCTGCGCGGTGCCTTCTATGGCGGTTGCGTCCATGTATGTGGGGCGGATGGCCTCGTGTGCCTCCTGCGCGCCCTTGGAGTGGGTGTGATACTGGCGCGGCTTGCTGTACTTCTCGCCCCACTGTCTCACTATTTCCTCACGGCTGGCATCGAGGCAGAGCTTCGAGAGATTCACCGAGTCGGTTCGCATATAGGTTATCTTTCCGCCCTCATAGAGCCGCTGCGCTATCATCATGGTCTGCGAGACGGTGAAGCCGAGCTTGCGCGCGGCCTCCTGCTGGAGCGTGGACGTGGTGAAAGGCGGCGCGGGCGAGCGGCGCAGGGGCTTCTTGCTGACTGACGCCACGCGGAACTTTGCGCCGCGGCAGCCTTCGAGGAAGGCAGTCACCTCGTCGTGTGTCTTGAACCGTTTGTCGAGTTCGGCCTTCACTTCGGCCATGGAGCCGTCGGAGTTCTGCAGCCCGAACACTGCCGTGACGCGGTAGTAGGGCTCGCTCTTGAAGGCCTGTATCTCGCGCTCGCGCTCTACTATGAGCCTCACGGCCACGCTCTGCACGCGGCCTGCCGACAGCGCCGGCTTGACCTTGCGCCACAGCACGGGCGACAGCTTGAAGCCCACGAGGCGGTCGAGCACGCGCCGCGCCTGCTGGGCGTTGACCAGGTTCATGTCGAGGTGGCGCGGATGCTTGATGGCTTCGAGTATGGCGGGCTTGGTGATTTCGTGGAACACTATGCGGTTGGTGTTCTTCTCGTCAAGCCCGAGCACTTCGCACAGGTGCCACGATATGGCCTCTCCCTCGCGGTCCTCATCGGATGCGAGCCATATTTTGTCGGCCTGCTCGGCGTTCTGGCGCAGTTCCTTCACGAGCTTGGCCTTCTCGGCGGGCACCTCGTAGTGGGGTTGCAGCGTGTCGGTGTCTATGCTCAGCTCCTTCTTCTTCAGGTCGCGGATGTGGCCGTAGCTGGACATCACCTTGTAGTCGCTGCCCAAAAACTTCTCTATGGTCTTTGCCTTTGCGGGCGACTCGACTATAACTAAATTCTTGATCATACTCGACAAATGGTTTGTTTGGGGTGCAAAAGTAAGCAAAAACTTTTCTTCCACCTTATTAAAAGGAGATTTTTCTACTTTTTTAATGATATTTCCTGCCTGCGCCGCTGTCTGTCTGCGTGCCTGAGGAGGCTTCCGCGCGCGATGGCACTTGCGCTTCCGGCATGGAGGCGCCATCTGTTAACAAGCCTTTCAAACCTTAATTTCCGGCTTGCTGAGGCCTCCATGAATAGCGTTCCCGCTGGCGAGCCGCCCTCGGGCGGCAAATATCGCGAAAACGGGTGTGCAATCGTAACTCGCTGGGAGACATGGATGTTGTGTGGCTTTTGGGAGAACTGTGCAATGAAATACGCCGGAACCTGCGGCTGAAAACCGCCCGAAACGGCGTCTTTTGGGCGGAAACGGGCCGCGATGCCTGCCGTTTCGCGCCATGAAACGGCATATATGGCAAATCGAAACGGGCTGTTTCGCAATCCGAAACAGCCCGTTTCTGAATACAGCGCGGCGTTTTTGCTGCGGTGTTTTGTTCAACGACGCTTCCCGTTTCCTGTTTCGAGAGAAAACGAAGTGTTAAATCCTTGCCAGCCGTTGGCTTCAGTCCGCGCCCCCGGCGAGCAGCCTCTCGGCCATGGCGCGGCCCAGAGCTTCGCACTGCGCGTGCGTGTCGGCGTCGAGGCTCTGGCGTATCTCCACAGGCGTGCCCACCGGCTCGTAGCGCAGCCGCGTGTCGTTCCACTCCTGTATCTTGGCCACGGCCTTGCCCGCCCATGCGTAGCTGCCGAACCAGCCTATGCAGTGGTTCTTTATGTCCTTGCCCGCCAGCTCGGAGAGCAGCACCTCCATCTCGTGGTATAGGCCCGCGTTGTAGGTCGGCGCGCCCACTATCAGTCCGCGGTAGCGGAACACGTCGCGGATGATGTACGAGTGGTGGGTCTTCGACACGTTGTACATCACGATGTCCTTCAGCCCGGCGCGGCTGGCCGCGGCGGCTATCACCTCGGCCGCGCGCTCCGTGTTGCCGTACATGGTTCCGTAGCAGATGACGAGGCCGGGAGCTGTCTCGTAGCGGCTCATGCGGTCGTAGAGCTTCACAACGCGCTCCTTGTGCTCGTTCCACACGGGGCCGTGGGTGGAGCAGATGTAGTCGAACTCCACTCCGGCGAGCTTCTTCAGCGCGTTCTGCACGGGCGTGCCGTACTTTCCTACGATGTTGGAGTAGTAGCGCACCATCTCAAGCCAGAAGTCGTCGCAGTTGATCTGCGAGTCCACCAGCCCGCCGTTGAGCGCGCCGAAGCATCCGAAGGCGTCGCCCGAGAAGAGCGCGCGGCTCTGCGCGTCGATGGTCACCATCGTCTCGGGCCAGTGCACCATGGGAATCATGGCGAACGTCAGCTCGCGCCCTCCGAGGCTCAGCGTGCCGCCGTCCTTCACGGTCAGCTCTCCGTCGCCCAGGCCGTAGAAGCCCTTCATCATGCCGAAGGTCTTGGCGTTGCCCACTATCCTTATGCCGGGGTAGTATTTCTTTATCAGCGCTATGGAGCCGCTGTGGTCAGGCTCCATGTGGTTTATCACGAGATAGTCAATGGGGCGGTCGCCTATCACCTCGCGTATGCGCTCCATGAACGGCACGAAGAAGTCCACCTCCACGGTGTCTATGAGGCATATCTTCTCGTCCACGATGAGGTAAGAGTTGTACGACACGCCGTTGGGCAGCGGCCACAGGCCCTCGAACAGGGCCTTGTTGCGGTCGTTCACGCCCACGTAGTAGATATTGTTTGTTATCTGTTGCATGGCTTTGTTGTTTATGTTCTCACTGTTGGTTCGTTGTTTTCGGCCGCGCGTCAGCCCCCGCGCAGCTCCTCTTTCATCTTCCGCCCGAAGTCCTCGTCGATGGAGTTGCTTATGCCGCGGCAGCAATTGGCGGCGAAAAGCTGCGCGCAGCGCATCACGCTGTCCCACTGCTCCTCCGACGGCCCGGCCTCAAGCACGTCGCGGGTGATGCCGTACTTGAGCAGCCCGTACACGAACCCGGCGTTGAAGTTGTCGCCCGCGCCGATGGTGCTCACGGTGTCTGTCTCCACCACGGGGTAGTCCTTGGCCAGCCCCCCGCCGGCCCTCAGCGCCACGGGGCCGCCTCCGGCAGTGCAGATGAACCTCCGGCAGTAGAAGGCCACGTCGCTGCGGTAAATCGAGTCGGGGTCGGTCTTGTGGAAAAGCACGTCGAAGTCCTCCGTGCTGCCGCGCACAATGTCGGCGTACTCAAGGTTCTCCAGCAGGTTGGGCGTTATTTTTATCACGTCGTTGCGGTGCGCGGCGCGGAAGTTCACGTCGTAGTACAGAATGGCTCCGCGGCTGCGCGCGTACTCTATGAAGCCCGTCACCTGCGGCCTTATCACCGGGTTGACGGCGTAGAACGAGCCGAACATCACCACGTCGTCGCGCTGCACGTCGGGATAGGCGAAGTCCAGGCGGTCGTGCGGGTGGTCTTTGTAGAATATGTAGTCGGCGCTTCCGCCCTCGTCGAGGAACGCCAGCGATATGGGCGACTTGCTGCTCGGGTACACGCTCACGCTGTCGGCGTTGACCCCGTTCTGCCTCATGAAGGCTATGATGCGCTCCCCCACGCGGTCGTTGCCCGCCTCGCTGATGAACGTTGTGTCCACACCGGCGCGTCCCAGCGATATGATGCCGTTAAACACAGACCCGCCCGGCACTGCGCCTATGGGCTGGTCGTTCTTGAAGATGATGTCGAGCACCGTCTCCCCTATACCTATGACCTTACGCATATATAACTTCTTATCGAGCTGCAAAGTTCTGAATTTTTTGCCAAACTGCAAACAAAAGCAAACCATATTTGAGTATCTTTAACCCAAATCGCCATCAGATGCCAAGGCGTTTTCGTCCTGTCGCCGCGCAGATTGGCTGTCGCCTTTGCCGAAGGCGTAGCGGGCTACGCCGAGACAAGGCGGCGGGCAAGGTGCCGGCAACAGGGCGGAAACGGCTGGAAAGCCGGGAATGGCAACAAGGCAAGCTGTCCGGCGGTCTGATGGCAGATTTGGGTTGCAACCCAAGTCGCCATCAGATGCCAAGGCGTTTTCGCCCTGTCGCCGCGCGATACGCTCCGTCCGGCAAGCCGGAAGGCCCTGTCTCGCAATCGGTTGAGGCTCAGGCCATTGCCCGGACAGCTCGATGCAGCCTGGAGGAATGCGCCCGCGCGGCGAAATAGGCGGGCGGAATATTTCCGCCTGTCGCCTTTTTTTACTAACTTTGCCGCCGGTTTCTACCATCACAATCACCTCTTTATGGAATACAACACTTGCACACTGAACAACGGATTGCGCATAATCCACCTGCCGTCGGCGTCGCCCGTGGTCTACTGCGGATACCAAATCAACGCCGGCACGCGCGACGAGCTGCCCGGCGAGGAGGGCCTGGCGCACTTCTGCGAGCACTCCACCTTCAAGGGAACGGCGCGCCGCCGGGCCTGGCACATACTCAACTGCCTTGAGAGCGTGGGCGGAGACCTCAACGCGTTCACCAACAAGGAGGACACCGTCTACTATGCGGCGATACCCGGCGAGCACGTGGCCCGCGCCGTGGACCTGCTCACGGACATCGTGTTCCACAGCCGGTACCCGCGCCAGGAGCTTGAGAAGGAGGTGGAGGTGGTGTGCGACGAGATAGAGAGCTACAACGACTCGCCGGCCGAACTCATCTATGACGAGTTCGAGAATATGCTCTTCAGCGGCCATCCTCTCGGCCACAACATACTCGGTACGGCCGAGCGGCTGCACACCTTCTCCACCGAAGAGACAGCCGCCTTCGCCCGCCGCCACTACCGTCCGGACAACGCCGTGTTCTTTGCCTACGGCAAGCTGGACTTCAACCGCCTTGTGAGGCTGCTCCAGAAGGCCGCCGCCGGATTCCCCGACCGGGCGCCAGCGCCGTCAGACACGGGCGCGGAGGGAGCGCTGCCTCCCTACTGCCCGCGCGAGGCCATCGTGGACCGGGGCACGCACCAGGCCCACGTCATGATGGGCAACAGGGCGTACAGCGCGCACGACGGGCGGCGCATGGCTCTCTACCTGCTCAACAACATACTCGGGGGGCCGGGCATGAACGCCCGGCTCAACCTCGCCCTGCGCGAGCGCCACGGCCTTGTCTACACCGTGGAAAGCTCGATGGCCTCCTACTCGGACACCGGGGCGTGGTGCGTTTACTTCGGCTGCGACCCGCACGACGTGCCGCGCTGCCGCCGCCTTGTGCGCCGCGAGCTGGACAAGATGATGCAAAAACCGCTGTCGACGGCGCGCCTTGCCGCCGCGAAGAAGCAGATAAAGGGGCAGCTCTCCGTGGCCTGCGACAACCGGGAGAGCTTTGCCCTCGACTTTGGCAAGGGCTTCCTGCACTATGGCCGCGAGAAAGACGTTGAGGAGGTGTTCGCCCGCATAGACGCCATAACGGCCGCGGAGATGCAGCAGGTGGCCTGCGAGACGTTCGCGCCCGAACGCATGACCACGCTCATATATACCGGCGCAGGCCGGGGCGCGGGCCAGGGCATCCATTGACCCTGGGCCCGCGGCGCGGCGGCCCGCTGCAGGCCGGTGTGCCTGTGCGGCGTGCCCGCTATGTGGCCATGCCGGAAGGCAAGGCCGATGTTTGCGCCTTGCCCGTGCTTGAATATATGCAACTAAAAGCGGGCTGTGCGGCCCCGGTTTCACGTATGTGCCGTTTCGCCATTCAAAACGCGCCGTTTCGCAGAGCAAAACGGGCTGTTTTGGAGAGCGAAACGGCACATTTCGCAACATAAAACGGCACGTTTTGCAACGCGCTGGCAGTCAGGTGGTTATCCGTGACGGCCGCTGCCGCTGCCTTTAACATAAAAATGTTAACCGCTGCGCGCTGCGTCCGGCCGCTTCCGGGCGCTTGGACAACCGGCTGATGTCCATAAAGGCGAAGTCACGTGCCTGCGCCACGGCCTGGCGGGCGTGGCCGCTCGCGCGTGGATGCAGGCAGGGCCTGCGGCCCGAAATCGCGGCCGGCGTGCCCTTTTTCACTATTTAACAAAACTTCTTCTGTCCTTGAACCATTCGTGCATTGTGGCAGTGTACCTTTGCATAAAGTAAGCTGCGCTCGGCAATCCGTGAGCAAACTCCCGTTGCCCTCGCTGGCGTTACCTTTGCATAAGGCAAGCCCTCTGTTGCCACGGACGTGGCGGCGCGGCGCGCTGCAAACCTTTTTAAATATCAAAACCATGAGACACAACAACAATGAAACCGCGGGCATGGCCTTCATCACGCCGAAGGCAGAGCAGGCCCGTATGCTGAGAGAAGCGAGAAAACGCATGACGGCAGAGTTCGCCGAGCTGTTGGCGATAGCCCCTGAGAGCGGGTCGCGGTGGGCAGGGACCACATCCGACCTGATGGAGGCGGCCCACGTGGCCTACAGCGACGCGTCGCTGCGCGACGGGCTTGGCTGCCCGCGCACATTCAAGGAGATAGTGGCGGCGGTGTGCCGCAGCCTCCATGTCAGGCCGCCGCGCAATCCGCGGAGCCTTGCCGGCAGGGCGGCGCGGCGCAAGGGCGTAAGGCGCGAGCCGCTCATCGACCGATACTGCCGGCTGACAGCGGGCGACACCGCCCGCCGCCCGCTGCTGGCCATGGTGCGCAGGCGGCACGACGACAACACCATGAACCCTTAAGAAATAATAGCCATGAACGAAAGAACAATGCTGAGCGAGCACTTCTCGCTCGAAGAGATGACGCGCTCGGGCATAGCCCTGCGCCATCACATCGACAACACTCCCACGCCCGAGGCTGTGGAGAACATGAGACGGCTGTGCCAGGCCGTGCTTGAGCCGATACGCCGCCGATTCGGCGTGACGCGCATCACGAGCGGATACCGCTGCGCGGAGCTAAACAAAGCCGTGGGAGGTGCCGCCGCCTCGCAGCACCTGCGGGGCGAGGCGGCCGACATACACATATCGGACATGGAGGTGGGGCGCAAGATTTTCGACTTCGTGCGCCGCAACACGGACTTCGACCAGCTGCTCTTTGAGCGCAGGCAGAGCAACGGCTGCCGCTGGCTGCACGTGTCTTACACCACGCGCCGCCCCAACCGCCGCCAGGCCCTGGCCGTGGACTGCTGACGGCAGGCCGCACACTTGCTGATACCATGAAAAGACACAGACTGCAAAATCCCCGCCACCCTGTTATCGGGTGGCGGGGATTGTCGTTTTTCCAACCCGGCCCGGGGCGCAGAAAACTTTAAGTTATGAGTGCGGAGTGTAGAGTGCAGAGGTATGATTACCTTTAGTTATGAGTGCAGAGTGAAGAGTGAAGAGGTATGATTTGCTTTGGTTATGAGTGCAGATGTAGAGTGCGGGGGTATGATTTGCTTTAGTTTATGAGTGCAGAGTGCAGAGTGAAGAGGTATGATTACCTTTAGTTATGAGTGCAGATGTAGAGTGCGGGGGTATGATTACCTTTAGTTTATGAGTGCGGAATGAGGATAGAACATGGTATGAACGGTTTTGCGGATGGGTTGCCCACACTCTGCACAAAAGCAAATCATACCTCTTCACTCTGCACTATGCACTCATAACTAAAGCAAATCATACCTCCGCACTCTGCACTCCGCACTCATAACTCAGGCAGGCTGCGGCCCGTCAGCCCTTCATCACTATCTGGTTGAAGTACGGGTAGGGTATCTCTATGTTCTCTCGGTCAAAGCGTTCCTTCACCGCCTTAAGCAAGTCGCACTTCATGGTGAAGGCGTTGCCCGTGGTGGATGCCCATGCCCAGGCGCGGAGCGTTATGGCCGAGTCGCCGAGGTTGGTCACCCTTATTGCCACTTGCGGCGCTCCCGCCTCGCGCTCGGCGTCGGTGCGGTGGTCGGTGAGCAGCGGGTGCTTCATTATCTCGTCGCGCATCACGCTGATGGCATGGTCGAGATCGGTGGTGTACGACACGCCGACCTCCACAAAGGCGCACGTGTCTGTCTCGCCATACGACGAGTTCACCACCGTGCTTGAGTTCATCTTGCTGTTCGGTATGAGTATCATGCGGTTCTCGGCGTTGCGTATCACGGTGTGGCGCAGCGTTATTTCCATCACCGTGCCGGTGATGACGCTGTCCACCATGATGAAGTCGCCCACCTTGAATGGGCGCGAGAATATGATGAACAGCCCGCCAACGATGTTCGACAGCGCGTCTTGCGAGGCCAGGCCCACGGCCATCGCGCCTATGCCCGCGCTGGCAAGGATGGAGTTGCTCACCTTCTCCATGCCCGGTATGAGCGACAGGAAGGCCGCAACGCCTATCACATAGACCGCCGCCACCACTATCTGGCGTATGAAGCCCATCTTGGTCTCATCGAGAACCACCTTGCCCTGCCGCCTCATGGAGCGGCGGAAGAGGTACTTGATGAGCGCCGTGACGAGGCGGACGAAAACGAATATCACTGCGGCCTTGACGCAGAACACCACTATCCAGCGTATGGACAGGCCGAAGACGGTGAGGTCCAGGATTTCCTTCAGGTTCATTTCTTGTTTCTGTTTTGTTTGTTTGCTATATGCTGCGCCGCCGCCTGCCGGGGCCATTCTGCCCGTGCGGCCTTGTGCCCGGCGCGTGGGCGGCCAACTGCAAAAGTACGACAAAAAGGCGAGAAAGCCCCCGGCCTTCCGCCTTTTTTGCCCTTTTGCCTTCGCTTAATCGATATTTTAAGCTAACTTTGCAGGCAAAAGGAATCATTGACAGCAAATGGACGAAGACTTTGACATAAGGCAGGAGCGCGTGTCGGCGGCCGAGAGGGAGTTCGAGAACGCCCTGCGTCCGCTGCGCTTCGGCGACTTCAGCGGGCAGCAGAAGGTGGTGGAGAACCTCGAAGTGTTCGTGGAGGCGGCCAAGTACCGCGGCGAACCGCTCGACCACACGCTGCTGCACGGCCCTCCGGGACTGGGCAAGACCACGCTGAGCAACATCATTGCCAACGAGCTGGGCGTGGGGTTCAAGATCACCAGCGGCCCCGTGCTCGACAAGCCGGGCGACCTTGCGGGCATACTCACGTCGCTGGAGCGCAACGATGTGCTCTTCATCGACGAGATACACCGCCTCTCGCCCGTGGTCGAGGAGTACCTCTACTCGGCCATGGAGGACTACCGCATAGACATAATGATAGACAAAGGCCCCTCGGCGCGGTCCATACAGATAGACCTCAACCCCTTCACGCTCGTGGGGGCGACCACGCGCAGCGGCCTGCTCACGGCTCCGCTCAGGGCCCGCTTCGGCATAAACCTGCACCTGGAGTACTACGAGCCCGAGACGCTCTGCCGCATACTGAAACGCTCGGCGGGCATACTGCGCGTGCCGATAGACGACGAGGCGGCCATGGAGATAGCCCGCCGCAGCCGCGGCACGCCCCGCATTGCCAACGCGTTGCTGCGCCGCGTGCGCGACTTCGCGCAGGTGAAGGGCAACGGCCGCATAGACGCGGTCATCACGCAGCTGTCGCTCTCGGCGCTGAACATAGACCGATACGGGCTCGACGAGATAGACAACAAGATACTGCTCACCATCATCGACAAGTTCAAGGGCGGCCCTGTGGGCGTCTCGACCATAGCCACGGCCATCGGAGAGGACTCCGGCACGGTGGAGGAAGTCTATGAGCCGTTCCTCATCATGGAGGGATTCATCAAGCGGACGCCGCGCGGGCGCATGGCCACCGAGCTGGCCTACCGCCACTTCGGGCGCAACCCCTACGCGGGGAACATCATGCAGCCGAATCTCTTTGACAGTTGAAAGGGAAAAATTAAAAGTTAAAAAATAAGCCGGGAGGCTATGTGTTGACAGGCATCCCGGCGGTGTGGAAACCCCGCACGGCAAACCAACATCCGCAAAAGAGAGCAATGAGAACCGGAATATTTGTGGGCAGCTTCGACCCGTTCACCATCGGCCACGACGCGATAGTGCGCCGCGCGCTGCCGCTGTTCGACAAGATTGTGATAGGCGTGGGCGTGAACGAGCGCAAGAAATACCTGTACAGCGCGCACGTGAGGGTGCGCAAGATAGAGGCACTCTATGCCGGCGAGCCGCGCGTGGAGGTAAAGGCGTACACCGACCTCACCGTAGACTTCGCCCGCCGCGAGGGGGCGGAGTTCATCATCAAGGGCGTGAGGAGCATCAAGGACTTCGAGTACGAGCGCGAGCAGGCCGACATAAACCGCAAGATTGGCGGCGTGGACACCATCCTCTTCTACGCCGAGCCGCAGTTCGAGAGCGTATCGTCGAGTATGGTGCGCGAGCTGATACACTTCGGTAAGGACGTGAGCGAGTTCCTGCCCGCCGGGCGATAGCAGGCGTGGCCGCGCCGGCAGCGGCGCAAAACAACAACAGAACAATAAAACAACAGCCAATGATCACTTACAACGCAGACGGCACGGCGATGCCGAAGATAAGGAAGACAGACACCACAGCGTGGATAAAGCGCGTGGCCGCGGCGCACAATAGGCGCGTGGGCGAGGTGGGCTACCTCTTCGTTGACGACGAGAAGATACTCGAAATGAACCGCCAGTACCTTGGCCACGACTACTATACCGACGTGATAACCTTCGACTACAGCGAGGGCAACAGGCTCAACGGCGACATAGTGATAAGCCTCGACACCGTGCGCTCCAACGCGTCGCAGTACGGCAGGCCTTACGACGAGGAGCTTCACCGCGTCATCATACACGGCATACTGCACCTGTGCGGCATCAACGACAAGGGTCCGGGCGAGCGCGAGCAGATGGAACAGGCCGAGAACGCGGCCTTGGAGATGCTGGCGGGCGGCGCGATGTAGCGCGCCACCGCGCGAAACCCGGATAGGCCTGCCACAGATTCTGACACAAAGCAAGCCCCCTCGCAGTCGCTGCCAAAGCGACTGCGAGGGGGCTTGCTTTGTTTACGGCCACGCCGCAGGTCACTTCACAACCACCTTGCGCGTGCTTCCGTCAGAATATTTCACTATGTTGAGGCCCTTCTGTGCCACCGGAAGGCGGCGGCCGTCGAGCGAGTAGTAAGCCACGGGCTGCTTGCCTTCGGCGTCAGAAACACCGTCGATGCCCTGTGTGGTGTTCTCGTTGACAAACCTGATCGTCACGGACGGGCCAGTGATGCCGGGAGCATGAGTCTCATCATCAAACTTCTCTGGAGTAGTAAGCTTTTTCAATGTGAACGTTGCTGTCATAGAACCAGGTGCAAGTTCGACTGTTCCTCCTGTTATAGGATTGTAATCTTTAATGAGCATCCATTCATCAGCGAAAGCCATTACTTCATTTGCAGGAATAGCTTGTGATGCTTCTGAATAGTGAAGCCCCACTGTTGATACTGCAGGTATGCATGCCCCGCCAATACAAGTTTGGTAAGATGTTCCTTCAGATATTTGAGTAATGTTGATGTCTGCTCTGCAATATGCATCTTCAGAGGTGTTATTTCTTACAGAAAGTCCGCTATGTATAACAGGGCCGAAGAACATATCATCCTCAATTTCGGTGACAGTTATCGTTGCGCCATCCTCGATCACGTTGCCCTCGGCATCGACAATGGAGAACGTGTTGTCCACTTGCGCCATGGCGGCCGCGCCGCTCATGAGCACTGCTGCGCACAAAGTAAAAATCTTCTTCATATTGTTTAATTTTAAAATTGTTTATTATTATAATGTGGCATTTACTCTTTCCTTGCATCGCCGGCGCTGTTTTTTCGCCCTGCGGTGAGGTGGCGCTGCGCGGCGGGCGCGGTTTTCGGGGCGGCGTTATCCCTTGCGGCCTTTGTGGCCTCCGTCCCGGCAGACTGTTTTCGGGGGCTCCGGTCTGGTGGCAACGCAGTCCCTATATGAGCCTATGCGCGACGCTAAGACGGGCAAAAGCCGCCATCGGCTTACGAAAGGGCCGCTGCTGACGCGCAAAATTTTCCATAATGACAGTTTATCAGGGCAAAATTAAGAAAAATGGTGATATCTTCATATAAGCGGGCAGATGTTTTATGATTATTTAACCCACCCCCTCGCCGCCGTTTAAAAGTAAAAAGGTAAAAGGGTAAAAAGGTAAATGAATGTCCGCAAGTTGCCAAACTGTTTTTTTAAAGGCTTCACTTGTCCCCTCCTTTTGCAAAGGAGGGGCAGGGGTGGTTTGTCAAAACAAGTTGATATACAGTGCGCTTGGCCATTGGTGGTGGTATTATTCCACAAACCACCACTGCCCCTCCTTTGCAAAAGGAGGGGAGGGGTGTACGTCGGGTTGGCTAAATGCGGACATTCATAAAGGTAAAAAAGCCATGCGGAATGGCCTCAATGCTACTTCATCTCCTCACAAGGGACAGTTTTGACTGCGCCGAGCGTAAGGCTGATGCCCTCTGGCTCCTCAGCGGAGCGGGACGTAGCGACAGCTCCTTCCGGCTTCTTTAACTTCGTGGAGAGCCATTGTCCGCACTCCCGCCCTCGGTCTCCTGACACCTGAAAATTAACACTTCGCGAAACGATGAAATAGGGAACGGGAAGCGCAGTTGCACGAAATATCTTGACAAAAACGTCATCCTGTTTTGCGGTATGGGCCGTTTGGAAACACGAAACGGCGCATATCGCCTTGCCAAACGGGTCGTTTTGCAGGACAAAACGAGCCATATCGCATGATGAAACGGCAGGTCTCGCTGCCCGTTTCCGGCCAAAACGACCCGTTTCGGGCGGCTTTTGGCCGGCTGTTTCGGCGTAAATGATTGCACAGTTCTCCCAAATCTCCTGCAATTCCCATGGCTCTCAGCCACTTGCGGTTGCACACTCGCCACGGCGTTATTTGCCGTAGGGCTGTGGCTGCCGGCAGAATTTCGCGATTCTCGGCGGCTTTCGTGATGCGTGAATTAACACATTTAACGGTTGTTGACGCGCGGTCCGCTCAACAATCAGAGGGCTTGGGGCGGTTGCGCCGGGGCTGGCTGGCTTGGTCATGGCGCGGATGCAGAAAAGGCCGCAGGGGCTTGTGCTCCTGCGGCCTTGTGCCTTTTGGCGCTGTCCGGGCGGCCTGTCGGGCCGCAACCGGTTATTCAGCGGGTCCCACTATGATGACGCAGCGGTTCTTGTCGTTGTCTGAGAACGGCTGCACGGTGTCGCCCTTGGCGTCGGTGATGATGCGCGATGCGTCGGCTCCGTAGCTCTTCACCAGCTCGTTCTTGAACTCGTTGGCGCGCTCCTGCGAGTACTTCATGTTGATGTTGGCGGTTCCGGTGTTCTTGTCGGCGTAGCCAGTGATGCGTATCTTGGCCTTCGGGTTGCGCTTCATGTAGTCGGCCACCTGCTTCAGTTCGGTGGTGGCGTGCTTCGGGTCAGACTCGCGTATCTGGAAGAACACCTCTTCCTTCAGCGTCTCTGGCTTTGGCTCTGGCTTGGGTTCGGGCTTTGGCTGCGGCTTTGGCTCGGGTTTCGGAGCGGGAGCTGGTGCCGGAGCGGGAGCCGGTGCAGGCGCAGGCTCTGCCTTCTTGGCGGCCTTGTACTTGTGGCCGAAGCGCACGCTGACGCCGAGCATGGCGGTTATCATCCAGTCGTCGCTGTTGTTGTACTTGGAGTTGAAGCGGTCGTCGAGGCTGTTGGCCGTCACTTCGAGCGACACGCCCACGGGCTTTGTCACGTCTGTCTCAAGGCGCAGTCCGGCCCGTATGTTGTGGCTCAGGCGCGTGCCGTCCCATACGAATGGCATATTGAGGTCGATGTTGTTGGCTGCCAGGGCGTTGGCCTCGTCGTTGCCCCACGAGGTTGTCAGTCCTATTCCGCCCAGCAGCATCACGTTCACGGCGTGGTTGCGGTTGGGCTTGAACAGCTTGTTGAGGTTCAGCAGCACGTCAACGTCGGTGGTTATGTAGTTCCACTTGTAGTAGGAGCTGCCGTCGGCGAACTCGAATCCGCTCTTGCCCTTCCACCCGTTGACGTGTATGCGCGCGCCGAAAGCCGGGGAGAAGAACCGCCCGAACGACACAGCGCCCACCGGGGTTATCAACTTGCTGTTCTGTGCGTCGGTTGGCGTGAACTGCATTCCGCCCTGCACTTCAAAGAAGTTGTAGGACTTGAGGCTGCCCTTGTCGGCTTCCTGCCCCATCGCTGCGCCGCAGGCCATAAGGCCGAGAGCCAGCGTTAGCATTGTCTTTCTTTTCATTTTTTCCTGTTATTTAAACTGTAATTCATCTTTATTCGGGTTATGTTACAAAAATACTTCTAATTGTTGAATTTTCCAAATATTTCTTCCGATTTTTGATTTTTATGCCTACCTTTGCAAGCAGAGCACCAGTTTGCGGGCAACCGGCGGGCGGTGGCGGCTGCCGTCGTCCGTGTGTTGCCGTGCCGTGGTGTGTCTTTTTCAGATTAGCTCGATTAGCAATGTCATCAGTAAAGATTGTAAAAGTCACTGACCGCAAGGGTCTTGAGGATTTCATACAGTTCCACCACGATTTGTACAGGGGCGACCCATACGACGTGCCCAACCTGCGCGCCGACGAGCTGGGCACGCTGCGCAAGGACAGCAACGCCGCGTTCGACTTCTGCGAGGCCGACTACTTCCTGGCCTACAAGGACGGGCGGGTGTGCGGCCGCGTGGCCGCCATCATCAACAACCACGCCAACGAGCGCTGGCAGCGCAAGAGCGTGAGGTTCGGGTGGATAGACTTCGTTGACGACCGCGAGGTGTCCGCCGCCCTGCTCCGCGCCGTAGAGGACTGGGGCCGCGAGCGAGGCATGAAAGAGATAGTGGGGCCGCTGGGCTTCACCGACATGGACCCGGAGGGCATGCTGACCTGGGGCTTCGACCAGCTGGGCACGCAGGCCACCATATACAACTACCCCTACTACCCCGAGCACATAGAGTCCATGGGCGGATGGGAGAAGGACAACGACTACGTGGAGTTCAAGATGATGGTGCCAGAGGCCATCCCCGAGAAGTACATGAAGATAGCCGCCATGGTGGAGAAGCGCTACAACCTGCACGTGAGGAAGCTGACGCGCCGCGAGGTGATGCGCGAAGGCTACGGGCAGAAGATATTCGAGGTCATCAACGAGACGTTCAAGGACCTCTACGGGTACTCGCAGCTCACGCCGAGGCAGATAGACCAGTATGTGAGGATGTACCTGCCCATGGCCGACCTCAACCTCGTTGTGCTCGTCGAAGACTGGAACGCCGACCGCAAGCTGGTAGGCGTGGGCATCACCATCCCGTCGCTCTCACGCGCGTTCCAGAAGTGCCGCGACGGCCGCCTGTGGCCCTTCGGGTGGTGGCACGTGCTGCGCGCCCTCAAGTTCCACAAGACCGAGGGCGTGGACCTGCTGCTCATGGGCGTGCTGCCCGAGTACCGCATGAAGGGCGCCAACGCGCTGATGTTCGCCGACCTCATACCCTGGTACCAGAAGTACGGCTTCAAGTGGGGCGAGAGCCAGGTGGAGATGGAGACCAACGAGAACGTGCAGAGCCAGTGGCAGTACTTCGACACCGTGCAGCACAAGCGCCGCCGCTGCTACAGAAAGAAGCTGTGAAAAAGTTAAAGGTTAAAAATTAAAAGGCAAAAAGGCTGCGCAAGGAAGCCCCTCCGCCCCATCTTGATGGGTCTGTGGGCGTGCCGTAGCAGGCCAGGTCCGCCGGGCGCCGGGCCGGTTTTCTCAGTTCTCCCGGCTCTCCTATAACTCCCAGCCCTCCCAGCTCTCTCATCTCTCCCATTAGAAACGACATGAACGATATAACAGACAACATCCAGCAGCCGGTGGAATACACCGACGACAACATCCGCCACCTGTCCGACATGGAGCACGTGCGCACCCGCCCCGGCATGTACATAGGCCGACTGGGCGACGGCTCGCTGCCCGAGGACGGCATCTACGTGCTCCTGAAGGAGGTGATAGACAACTCAATAGACGAGTTCAAGATGAACGCGGGCGACCGTATCGAGATTGACATAGAGGACAATCTGCGCGTCGGCGTGCGCGACTACGGCCGCGGCATACCCCAGGGAAAGCTCATCGAGGCCGTGAGCGTGCTCAACACCGGCGGGAAATACGACTCGAAGGCCTTCAAGAAGAGCGTTGGCCTGAACGGAGTGGGCGTGAAGGCCGTCAACGCGCTGAGCTCGCGCTTCACCGTAAGCTCATACCGCGACGGCAAGGTGCGCACGGCCACCTTCGAGCGCGGCGTGCTGCAGAGCGACAAGACCGAGGACACGCAGGACGAGAACGGCACTTACATATTCTTCGAGCCTGACCCGACGCTCTTCACCGGCTACTCCTTCCACGCCGACATAGTGGAGACCATGCTCCGCAACTACACCTACCTGAACACAGGGCTGGCCATAATGTACAACGGCCGCCGCATACTGAGCCGCCACGGGCTCAAGGACCTGCTCAACGACACGATGACCAACGACGGCATCTACCCTATAATACACCTCAAGGGCGAGGACATCGAGATAGCCTTCACCCACACCAACCAGTACGGGGAGGAGTACCACTCGTTCGTCAACGGCCAGCACACCACGCAGGGCGGCACCCACCAGAGCGCGTTCAAGGAGCACATAGCCCGCACCATAAAGGAATTCTATGGCAAGAACTTCGAGTACACCGACATACGCAACGGCCTCGTGGCCGCCATTGCCATCAACGTGGAGGAGCCGATGTTCGAGAGCCAGACCAAGATAAAGCTCGGCTCGCTGACGATGGCGCCCAGTGGAGGGGTCAGCATAAACAAGTATGTGGGCGACTTCGTGAAGACCGAGGTGGACAACTACCTGCACAAGCACGCCGACGTGGCCGAGGCCATGCTGCAGAAGATACAGGAGAGCGAGAAGGAACGCAAGGCAATGGCCGGCGTAACCAAGCTGGCCCGCGAGCGGGCCAAGAAGGCCAACCTGCACAACCGCAAGCTGCGCGACTGCCGCATACACTTCAGCGACGTGAAGAACGAGCGCAAGGAGGAGAGCTGCATATTCATAACCGAGGGCGACTCGGCCAGCGGCAGCATAACCAAGAGCCGCGACGTGAACACGCAGGCCGTGTTCTCGCTGCGCGGAAAGCCGCTCAACTCGTTCGGACTGACCAAGAAGGTGGTCTACGAGAACGAGGAGTTCAACCTGCTGCAGGCCGCGCTCGACATAGAGGACGGCCTCGACACGCTCAGGTACAACAAGGTGATAGTGGCCACCGATGCCGATGTGGACGGAATGCACATACGCCTGCTCATCATCACTTTCTTCCTGCAGTTCTTCCCCGACCTCATAAAGAAGGGCCACGTCTACGTGCTCCAGACCCCGCTCTTCCGCGTGCGCAACCGCCGGACGAAGATAAAGGACCGCGCCGTCGTGGCCGCTGCCGACGCGAAAGACGGCGCAGGGAAGCGCGGCGACTTCATAACGCGCTACTGCTACAGCGAGGACGAGCGGCTCAGGGCCATAGCCGACCTGGGGCCCGAACCGGAGATAACGCGCTTCAAAGGCCTCGGAGAGATCTCGCCCGACGAGTTCAAGAACTTCATCGGGCCGGATATGCGCCTTGAGCAGGTGACGCTCCACAAGACCGACCAGGTGCAGAAGCTCCTCGAATACTACATGGGCAAGAACACGCCCGAGCGGCAGAACTTCATCATAGACAACCTCGTGATAGAGGAAGACAGGCCGGAAGAGAGCTGAAAGGACTTTAAAAGTAAAAAGGTAAGAGGGTGAAAAGGTAAAAAAACCGTGCGGAAGGAACGTGGCAGGAAGCCACCTCCAACCTCCCCCGGCGGCGGAGGCTACCAAGTGGACGGGTGTAGCGGCTCCCTCTGCACAGGGGAGGGTCGGGGAGGGACTTCCTCCTGAGCCATCGTCTGCACTCCTGCAATTCAAGACCCCCTGCCTCCTTAATGCTCCCATTGCTCCCATTACTCCCATAACCCCCAGCAACCAACCATCAAACAGGATCATGAAACAACTCAAGATAATAGCCGCCGCGCTGCTGTTGCCATCGCTCGCGGCGGCGCAGATGCGCATCAACATAGGCTCAGACAGCCCGCTGCGCAAGCTGCAGATAGCCGAACTGGCCATAACCAACCTCTACGTGGACAGCGTTGACGAGCAGAAGCTCGTGGAGGACGGCATACGCGGCATGATAGAGAAGCTCGACCCGCACTCCTCTTACTCCACTGCAAAGGAGGTGAAAGCCCTCACAGAGCCGCTGGCGGGCAACTTTGAGGGCATCGGCGTGCAGTTCAACATGATGGAAGACACGCTCGTGGTCATACAGCCCGTGGCGGGAGGGCCGTCAGAGAAGGTGGGCATCATGGCCGGCGACCGCATTGTCAGCGTCAACGACACGGCAATAGCCGGAGTCAAGATGGCCCGCGAGGAGATAATGCGTCGCCTGCGCGGACCCAAGGGAACGCAGGTGAGGCTCGGCGTGGTGCGCCGCGCCATAGCCGACACGCTGGCCTTCACCGTCACGCGCGACAAGATTCCCGTAGAGTCGGTAGACGCTTCTTACATGATAAGGCCAGGTGTCGGATACATCAGGCTGGGCAATTTCGGCGCCACCACGCACGACGAGTTTGTCAGCGCGCTCGATAAGCTGCGCCGCGAGGGCATGAAGGACCTCGTGCTCGACCTGCAGGACAACGGCGGCGGATACCTGCAGGCCGCCGTTGACGTGGCCAACGAGTTCCTGGCCAAGGGCGACCTGATAGTCTATACCGACGGCCGCAACTCGCCGAGGGTGGAATACAAGGCCAAGGGCGACGGCTGTTTCCGCGAGGGCAGGGTGTTCGTGCTGGTCAACGAGTACAGCGCCTCGGCCGCCGAGATAGTCACCGGAGCCATACAGGACCAGGACCGCGGCACCGTGGTCGGCCGTCGCTCGTTCGGCAAGGGGCTCGTGCAGAGGCCCATCGACCTGCCCGACGGCTCCATGATACGCCTCACCGTGGCCCACTATTACACGCCCGCAGGCCGCTGCATACAGAAGCCCTACGTGAAGGGCGAGGCCAAGGACTACGCCATGGACGTGCTCAACCGCCTCAACCACGGCGAGCTGACCAACGCCGACAGCATACACTTTGCCGACTCGCTGAAGTGCTACACGCTGCGCCGCCACCGCACCGTGTATGGTGGCGGGGGCATCATGCCCGACTATTTCGTGCCGCTCGACACCACCATCTACACCCGCTTCCACCGCGAGCTGGTGGCCAAGGGCATAGTGATCAACGCCAACCTGCGATACGTGGACGAGAACCGCAAGCGCCTGAAGGCCACATACAAGTCGTTCGACGACTTCCGCCGCAACTTCGAGATACCCGCCGCGCTCACCGACAGCATTGTAAGCGAGGGAGCGCGCAGCGGCATCAAGCCCAAGGACTCGGCCGAACTGGCCAAGGCTCTGCCGTACCTGCGCTTGCAGCTCAAGGCTCTCGTGGCCCGCGACCTGTGGACCATGAGTGACTATTTCGCCGTGATGAACGAGCAGAACCCCATCGTGGCCCGGGCCGTGGAGCTGGTGGCCAAGGAGGACTGAGGCGCCGCCCGGTGCAAGCCTCCAACATAATGGAACTTGGTTTTTTGCCACTTGCCGGACAGTTCCGGCAACATCTGTAAGTGATTGATAATCAGTGGAGTTATGAAACGGGTCGTTTTGCATTGCAAAACGACCCGTTTTGGCTTGCGAAATGTGCCGTTTCAGGGCGCAAAACGGCACGTTCCGCAATGCCAAACGGCAGGCTTTGATTTCTGACAAGCCTCCGGGTGGCATGGGGCTTATTGCCATCTGTCCGGTGGTTGAGGCATTTTTCGCACTTTTTTTGCAAAAAGTCTGCGAAAAATTTGGCGGTTTCGATAAATCTCCGTACCTTTGCACCGCAATTAAGCGATAGCACATTGCAAAGCGTTGGCTCCGTAGCTCAACTGAATAGAGCATCTGACTACGGATCAGAAGGTTACGGGTTTGAATCCCATCGGAGTCACAGTGAGGGAGATTTGCTTTCAAAGGCAAGTCTCCTTTTTCTTTTCCCCCGCGGCTGATGGGCGCAGGCCGCCGGCCGGCCCCGTGCCCGCGCGCTCCATATACCTTGATATATTAACGTCTGCATTTTGCCAAACGTGTTTGAAAGAGATTCACTTGTCCCCTCCTTTTCCAAATGAGGGGCGGAGGTGGTTTGTCAAAATAGGCAAATACACAATACGTTTCATCATGGATTATGGCATAATTCTACAAATCACCCCTGCCTCTCCTTTTGAAAAGTAGTGGGCAATGCGCTTCGAGTTTGGCAACTTGCGGACATTCACATATTAATATATAGACCGAAAAGACAATGCAAACGGAAGGCGCGTGATGCCACTTTGGCAAAGCCGGAAGCTGGTTCCTGATGTGTCTTAGCCTCTTGCCGACCCATTGGCGTGCGCCAAAAAGCCCTTATCTACGGCAACGCCTCTCCCCATCCCTCTCCCAAAGGGCGGGGGAGTGGTTGCCGCTTGACTGTCGGGGCATACCTGGCCCATCGTATTCTGTTTGTTCTCTGATTGTTATGATGGCAGTTTCACCACTTCGTCTCACGGGCAAACCACTCCCTCGCCGCTTATAAAGGTAACAAGGTAAAAGGGTAAAAAGGTAAAATGAATGTCCGCACGTTGCCAAATTGGTTTGGAAAGGCTTCCACTTGTCCCCTCCTTTTCCAAAGGAGGGGCAGGGGTGGTTTGTCAAATAAGTTAATATATAATGTGTTTAATCATTGGCTGTGACATTGTTCCACAAACCACCCCCACCCATCCTTTTCCAAAGGAGGGGACAATACCCTTAGAGTTTGGCACTTGCGGACATTCATAAAGGGTAAAAAGTGGCTGCGCACGGGTTAGTAAGCCGAGTGCAAACCACTCCCTCGCCCTTTGGGAGAGGGATGGGAAGGGCTTTTCAGACAGGAACTCTTTTTGGCACAGCCTACAGGGGTGCGGGCTATGTGACGAAGCAAACGGGCGAATATGACCAAAATGCACTCAAGACGGCAGGGATAAAAGACATATTTGATAAAATCAAAACGGCTTCTTAATGTACGGAACGCTTGCATTAGTGGGTCAAGGAGGAATATTTCATAGAAAAGTCCGTTGCGTATTGCTTTGTTGTGCCGTCTGCTTTGATGAGGTTGTGCGCTTGATTTATATCAATTAATTATACAGTGCGCTTACATTTGTTGATATATTTTGAGAAAAGAATGTATTATTTTTACTATATTTGCCATGTCAAGTTTATCTTAAAACATTTGATTTATGGTGAAAAAAGTACTTAATTCATTGTTCACCGCAGTGGCGATAGCCTTTACGATGAACGTCAGCGCACAGACATTCTATGCGGGATTCCCGTTTAGTTCGTCCAACCCGGTGGAAGGAACAGAGGGAAGGATGGTCTCCTTCGACCTCTCCGACCTGCAGACCGTCACCGGCGAGTATGCCAAGATTCCCACGGATGCGTCGGACGGCGACTCCTATATCCATGCAGGAACCACCGTCGGCGACTCTTATTTGGCTTTCGTGCATACTGATGCGGGCATTACCCCATATTTTGCGTGGCTCAACTTCGAGACCGGCACGGTGACGAAGGTGGGCAACACCAGCTATGCCTCAATGAAGGACATGACCTACGATCCTGTCACTGAGACCGTTTACGGCCTTTACACCCGCACCACGATGACCGGAACCAACACCGAGCTGGTGGCAATCAACGTGACCGACGGCACCACTTCCGTTTACACCACATTCGAGGGAATCACCCTTGATGCCATCGCGGCCGACGGCACGGGCAAGGCTTATGCCATAAAGTCGGTGCAGACAGGCTTTGATCTCGGCGCATACGCCTACGACCTGTCGCTCTGCACTGTCGACTTCGCCGCCAAGACGTGCGACGATGTGCGTGCCATAGGCTCGTTCTCGGGCAACAAGAACTACACCTCGATGGAGCTCAACGAGGGAACGCTCTATTACATCGGCGGCAAGAAGCTCTACAGCATCAACCCCGCCGAGGGTGATATGGTGCAGCTCGGCACGCTGCCCTTCAGCAACATGACCGGCATCACCTTCACCAAGTCGACGGCCGACGCCGCCGGCATGGGCGCAGAACCGCTTACGGCCTATCTCGCCCTGAACGCAACCCCGAGCAGCGAAGTTGTTGAGAACACCGACAGCCGCGTGCTTTCGTTTGATGTGAGCAACCCCACGGCCATCACGGGAGAGTATTGCCCCATAGCCGCAGAGTCAGGAAGCAACGGTGACGAGGACACCTACATCAACGCAGGAGCCACGGTGGGCAACCGCTATTACGCTTACGCATCGTCAGATTGGGGAGCTTTCAACTACTTCTGCACGATGAATTTCGAGAACAGCACAGTGGCCAAGGTGGCCGACGTGGACGAGCAGACCGCCACGAGCGTGCTCGACATGGCCTGCAACCCCGTAACGGAGCAGCTCTATGCCATACGCAGCGCTTACACAACGAGCGGCAACAGCACCGTGGTTTACACCGTGAACCTGACCAATGGCGAGCTTGCAGAGGCCTGCACCCTGGCCGGTGTCTCGCTCACCGCCATCACATTCGATGACAATGGCAATATGTATGCCGTGGCTTACGACCGCGAGGGCGAACTCGGCCAGTACACCTACACTGTTTATCTTTACACCGTTGACATTGAGAACGCCGAGGCTAACGTCATGCGCGAGGTCGGCACTCCTGCCAAGGGCATCCTCTCCAAGAACTCTCTTGCATACAACGACGGCAAGCTCTACTACCTCTACGGACGCAACATTATGGTGTTCGAGCCTAAGGCAGACACTTTCGAGGAGATAGAACTGCCCTTCTCCACCAATGCCGTGGGCCTCACCTTCACCAAGTCTACCGAAGGCGGAACCACGAGCGGCGGCGACGAGGAGGAGGACACCGGACTGCGCCTGAAGTACGAGGAGACATGGGGCGACGCCATGGGCTCTTCAGGAGTTGACGAGGTCACCAAGCGCAAGATATATTATTACGACCAGTACAACAACGTGGTGCGCATGGCAAACTACGGCCGTATGTACTCTGATGCGGGAGGAATGGCCGACGAGTGGCAGATAATGAACTACACCAAGTACGAGTATGACGAGAACCACCGCATGATAGAGTCGCACTCACAGCAGTACGGACAGTACAGCGGCGAGGACTTCGCCTTCAAGGCAATGGACGACACCGTGAGATATGACTACGACGCTAACGGAAGACTCAGCCACGAGTACACTATCGCAAGCGGAGACACCATCAATTACAAGGAGTACCGCTACGACGAGAACGGCCAACTGGTGTACAAGGCGCAGATGAACCCCGACCTCTACGGGACATACGGCACCGACTACTACGTGATGAGCAGCGAGACCTACTCTGACTTCGCCGCCTTCAACAAGCCGCGCCGCGTGGTTGGCGACGGTGCTTACGGCTCATACAAGTTCGTGACCGTAAACGAGTACGACGAGGACAACAACCTTGTGAAGTCCACAAAGTGGAACGCAACCGAAGAGCAGATGCAGGAGATAACCTACCAGACGTGGCGCAACGACTCGCTCGTGGAGAAACTCGTCAACAGAGTGAGGTACAGCGGCGAGGAGTACACGGAGACTCCCAAGAACCGTTACACCTACGAGTGTGTTGACGGCGACCCGAACAAGGTGCGTATGTTCTCATGGTACTACGTCAGCAGTGCTGACACGTTTGCTGTACAGCCTGTGAGCACGGTGAGCATCTACGGCCAGTATGACGCTGTTTACTCTCCGACAGACCTTATGCTCACGCCGGTTGAGGGTGAGATCAACTCTTATGAGATTTCGTTCAACGCTCCATCAGTGCCCACCTTCGGCGATGTCAAGTTCAACATCTACCGTCACGGCATCTTCTCGGGCAGCATCATGATGGACGACGCCGAGTCGTTCGACCAGGAGACAGGCCGCTTCGTCTTCACTGACCACAACGTTCCGAACGGCACCTACGACTATATGATAGAGACGATGGTCATTGACGAGATTACCGGCGACAGCACTACATACAACGTTTCAAACTGCGTTGAGGTGAGCCCGTACGTTGAACTGCCCGCAGTGACCAACCTCCACTTCGTTGAGTACCAGCGTGAGGGCAGCGCCGACCTTATCACCGTGGCATGGGACGCTCCCGCCGACCTTGACCCCGCGCTCATGTTCCAGCGTTACAACGTGTTCATCACCCAGCTGGGTATGCGCGTCGCCGAGAACAACGAGGAGGACGGACAGGACACGCAGTACACCCTGACATTCCGCTTCGACCGCGAGGACATCTACATCCAGAGCGTTTACCACTTCGGCAAGGTGAACTCCGACACCATCACCGTGGACCTCACCGATCCGGATATGAACCCCGGCACCACCGAGGGCATATCTGACGCAACGGCCGGCAACGGCAAGGTGAAGGTCAGCGAGAGCCAGATCACCGTAGACGGCGTTGCTTCTACGCTGCTCCTCTACAGTGTCAGCGGAGCCATGGAAGGCTCTTACAAGAACGTCAGCAGCGTGGACATCTCCGGACTGGGCCGCGGCGTTTACGTAGCGCTGGTCAATGTTGACGGCAAGAACATAATAATGAAGTTCAGGAAGTAGGCCTTCCGCACTTCAACCCACATCGAGGAGGGGCGCAGGCCTTGCGGCAACGCGGGGTGTGCGCCCCTTTTCCGTGCCTGCGGCCGGGCAAAAGGCGGGCCGGTAAAGTTAAAAACCGCTAAACAGCACGCCCGAGACGCATAAAAGGAGTAACTTTACAGACCGTAACGGGGCGGGCCAGGCCATTCCGCTCGCGCCCGGATTGGGGCCAATGACAGTAATCATAAAAACTATAAAGCATGAAAAGAACCATTGCCACGGCAGCCGTCACGGCGCTCATGGCCTGCGCCGCGCAGGCCGGGGGGCAGACCCGTGCCGCCGGCTATCCCATCACGCAAGTGCCGTTCACGTCGGTGAAGATAGGCCAGAACACCTTTTGGGGCGACCGCATCAAGGCCGCCCGCGACGTGACCATACCGCTCGCCTTCAGCAAGTGCGAGAGCGAGGGGCGCTACGCTAACTTTGTCAAGGCCGCGCACCCGTCGGCCGAGTATGACGTCAGCTCGTTCATGGGCTATCCCTTCGACGACACCGACGTATACAAGACCATAGAGGGCGCGAGCTACGTGCTCCAGACGTATCCCGACAAGCGGCTGGAGGCATACATAGACAGCGTGCTCGACATAGTGGCCGCGGCGCAGGAGCCCGACGGATACCTGTACACCGCCCGCACCATCAACCCGCAGAAGCCGCACAAGTGGTCGGGAGCGGCGCGCTGGGTGAAGGAGGAGGACCTGAGCCACGAGCTCTACAACCTGGGCCACATGGTCGACGCGGCCTGCGCCCACTACCAGGCCACAGGCTCAAGGAAGTTCCTTGACATAGCGCGGCGCTACGCCGACTGCGTGGTCCGCGAGGTGGGACCCGCCCAGGGGCAGGCCTGCGTGGTGCCGGGCCACCAGATTGCCGAGATGGCCCTGGCGCGCCTCTACGTGCTCACGGGCGAGAAGAAGTATCTCGACGAGGCGAAGTTCTTCCTCGACTACCGCGGGCGCACCAAGATTAAGAACGACTACAGCCAGAGCCGCCGCCCCGTCACCGAGCAGCGGGAGGCCGTGGGGCACGCCGTGCGCGCCGGGTATATGTACGCGGGCATGGCCGACGTGGCCGCGCTCACCGGCGATTCGGCCTACATAAAGGCCATAGACGCCATCTGGGGCAACATCGTAGGCAAGAAGTACTACATCACCGGAGGCGTGGGCGCGCGCCATGCGGGCGAGGCGTTCGGCGCCAACTACGAGCTGCCCAACCTCACCGCCTACAACGAGACGTGCGCCGCCATCTCCATGGTATACCTCAACCAGCGTATGTTCCTGCTCCACGGCGACGCAAAGTACATAGACTGCCTGGAGCGCACGCTCTACAACGGCGTGATAAGCGGCATGAGCGCCGACGGCGGACGCTTCTTCTATCCCAACCCTCTGGCCGCCGACGGCAAGTACGGCTTCAACCATGACGGGTCGATGGAGCGCCAGCCGTGGTTCGGCTGCGCCTGCTGCCCGAGCAACCTCTGCCGCTTCATACCCTCCATGCCGGGCTATGTCTACGCCACGCGCGGCGACAG
This sequence comes from uncultured Prevotella sp., assembly GCA_944320355.1. Taxonomy (GTDB): domain Bacteria; phylum Bacteroidota; class Bacteroidia; order Bacteroidales; family Bacteroidaceae; genus Prevotella. Next base: position 45,242 of record CALUHC010000006.1, read on the forward strand.
CCTCTACGTGAACCTCTATGCCGGCAGCACGGCCACCGTGACCGTGGGAGGCAAGAAGGTGGAGCTGGCCCAGCAGACGCAGTATCCGTGGAACGGCGACGTGGCCATCAGCGTGCAGAAGAACGCCGCGGGGCGGTTCACCATGATGGTGCGCATACCCGGGTGGGTGCGCGGCGAGGTGACGCCGGGCGGCCTCTACGCCTACGCCGACAGCGCCGAGCAGTACTACTGGGTGAGCGTCAACGGCGAGCGCGTGGCCGCACGGCCCGCCAAGGGCTATGTGGCCATCAGTCGCGAGTGGAAGAAGGGCGACGTGGTTAGCCTGCACTTCGACATGACTCCGCGCACTGTCAAGGCCGACAGCCGCGTCAGCGCCGACCGCGGCCGCGTGGCCGTGCAGCGCGGACCGCTGGTCTACTGCGCCGAGTGGCCAGACAACGACTTCGACGTGCTCCACTTCGTGCTCGACAAGAAGCCCAGCTTCACCATCGCCGACAACGCCTCGCTGGCCGGGGGCGTGAAGACACTCACGGCCACGGGCACCGTGCTCTCCACCGGCACCGACGGCCATCTGCAGGCACGCCCCGCCACCGCCACACTCATACCCTACTACTCGTGGTGCCACCGCGGCCCAGGGCGCATGGAGGTGTGGATGGCCTGCGGCCCGGAAGTAGTGGAGGGAGAGTAGGAGAAATTAAGAATTAAAAATTAAGAATTAAGAAAAATACCTGCGTGGGACGGGAAAACAAAACGACTTGCGATTGAAATAAACTAACGGCAGAGGATTTTTCCTTACCGCCTTTATTACCCATCATTCGTCAAAGTTCCGTCCCACGCAGGTATTTTTCTTAATTCTTAATTTTTAATTCTTAACTTTCCTCCCCTTTGTTTTCTGCTACGCGCCGTGCAGTCCGCGCGGTCTCTGTAACTGATTGATAACCAGCGGGGTTACGAAACGTGCCGTTTTGGCCTCTGAAACGTGCCGTTTCAGGCGGCGAAACGGGTCGTTTCAGGCGGTGAAACGGCACGTTTCGCCGCGCAAAGCGGCAGGCTTTGATTTTTGATACAAATTCGGGCGGTGAACGGGATTATATTTTGGGCGTTGCACAGGCCGCTCCGCCGTGCCGGCATGGGTGGTCGGCGGCGGTGCTGTATCGCTGTCAAAGGGTTGTCGGCAGAGCCTTGCGACAGGGCAGTCGGGGCGCATACGGACACCGTATCCGGGCTTGCAGTTCAGCCCCTTTTGCCATTTTTCTTAATTATTACCTCTTAATTCTTAATTTTTTTACTTATCTTTGCAAAAGCGATGAGCCGTGCCGCCGGTGGCACGGGCGTCGCGCCGGACAAGGATTGCGAGCGGCAGGCCTTGTGCGGTGAAGCCAAACAGCCGCCTCTCTGCTCTATACACACTTGCTGCATTTGCCGCGTCTGCGCCCGCCGGGGTGCGGACAGGGGTTGGCTGTGTGTGCGTGGGGCAGGCTGGAGGGCAGGCCGTTCATCTTTACAAGCATGACGTCGGCGGTGCGGATAAGCCTCCGGGCGGCCCGGCGCAAACCGAAACAAAGCCAAAGAAATGATAAATATCGGACAGAGCATAAGGGAAGAGCTGGCCCGGCAGGAGCGCACAGTGAGCTGGCTTGCCAAGAAGCTGAACTGCACTCGGGCCGTTGTGTACCGCATCATGGCCAAGAACAGCATCGACACGGCCATGCTGGCGCGCATATCGGTTGTGCTCGGGCGCAACTTCTTCAGCGAGCTGTCGGCCGAGATAGGGCGCAGGCTCGACGGCAAGGAGCGTTAGCGGCCGGCCGTCGGCATCGGCGCGGCACTCCGCGAAGTGGTGGAATGGGGTGCCGCGGGGCGCTTTCAGCCCCGTGGGATGTATCGTGTCAGATACATTTTTGTTTTGTTTGAGATACGGTATCGTATTGTCTGAGATACGCGTTTTTTAAGATTTGTTTACCAAAAAATCATAACTTTGCAGCCGACAACGCTGCCTTGCCACGTTCAGGCCGCGCCCCGCTGCGGGCGTCAAGGCCGTCAACGTGGCTGCACGGGGCAGGCAATAACCAATGATATGGCAAACAATGACATAAGGAAAGCCGCGCTCGCGCTCGCCATGCTGGCCGCCACGGCGGCAGTGCGGGCGCAGGTGGACTACTCGGTGGTGGCCGTCAACGAGGAGTCGGGGCTGGAGCTGACGCGCATCACGCAAGACAACGACTTCGTGTGCATGCCCGAGGTGAGGCGAATGGGCGGCACTGTCAACTGGTTTTCCAACCGCATCATCGACGTGTCTGTGGACGGCCGGAAGCTGGCATACATATCGGCGCGCGGCGAGACCACCAACATCTTCATAAAGGACGTGGCCCGGCAGGGTGGCTCTGTGCAGCGCACCAACCGCCGCGCGGTCATAGACTTCTCCTATTCGCCCGACGGAAGCAGCATCTGCTTCTCCGAACAGAACGGCGACTACAACCAGATTTTCCAGACGGCGGCCGAGGGCAGCTACGTGTGCCGGCAGATAACGTCGGGCAGCGCAGACTTCACGCCGGTCTATTCCGCCGACATGAAGAACATATTCTTTGCCAGGCAGGAGAACAGCGGAGTGAGCGTGTGGAGCTACAACGTGGCCAACAACTTCCTGGCCAGCTATACCCGGGGCATGAACCCCTGCCCGATAGCGGGCCGGAAGGCCATGCTCTGTGCGCGCACCGACGCCTCGGGGCGCGGCGAGATATGGCGCGTGGACTACGAGACGGGCGTTGAGGAGTGCCTCATGGCCGACCCCAACCGCAGCTTCACCACGCCGTCCATGTCGCCCGACGGCCGCTGGATTCTCGCCGTGGGCAGCAACGTGCTCATGAACGGCACGCAGCGCTACGCCAACACCGACATCTTTGTCTGCCGCGCGGACGGAACCGGGCTGACGCAGCTCACATATCACGCCGCCGACGACCTCAGCCCGGCCTGGAGCCGCTACGGGAAGTACATCTACTTCATCTCGCAGCGAGGCAGCGCAACGGCCACAGCCAACGTGTGGCGCATGACTTTCGCCTACTGACACACACCGAAACAGCATTTCAAGCCTAATAAATCACGTTATGAGAAAGATTAAATTACTCGCAGTCGCCGCGCTTCTCTCGGTCGGAACAAGCGCATCGGCGCAGTTCACCAACACGTCGTCCAAGTCGGCACGCACCGCCTCCACCGACGGCTGGAGCACCATCTACGTGCAATACAACCCGACAAAGATAGGCATCGACCAAAAGGGGGCTGACGATATGTCGCTCAACGCTTTCTCAATAGGTTACAACAAGGCTTTCAGCATATCCAAGAGCCTGCCGTTCTTCGTAGAGGCAGGCATCGGCTTGCAGTATATGTTCAAGACAGACGAGGAGCCATACGAAGACTATCCCGAGGTTAACGACCGCAATATACAGCCTACTGCTGACAAATACAATGTGTTTTCGGCCAAGATACCCGTCAGCCTGGCCTACTGCTGGAGCATACCCAACAGCAAAGTGGCGCTCATCCCGTTTGCGGGCATAGACTTCCGCATCAACATAAGCGGCAAAGTGAAGACCGAGTACGAGATGGGAGAAGACGTAGAGGACTACTATGAGGGCAACGAAGGCTTCTGGGAAGAATATTACGGGCTGCAGGAAAGCCGCAGTCTCTTTGACGAAGACGACATGGGCGACGAGGACTACACGTGGAAACGGTTCCAGATAGGCTGGCACATCGGCGTGAATGCACGCTTCAACGGCAACCTGCTGCTTGGCGTTTCGTACGGAACTGACTTCAGCGAGCTGTTCAAGAAGGCCAAGATGAAGACCACCTCCGTCACCTTGGGATATTGTTTTTAAAGGCATCCCTGCGGCAAGCACATCTGACACACACCGGAACAACATTTCAAATTAAAATAAACAAAGTTATGAGAAAGATTAAATTACTCGCAGCCGCCGCGCTCCTCGCGGTCGGCACAAGCGCATCGGCGCAGTTCAGCAACTCTTCGTCAAGGTCGGCCCGCACCGTGTCGACAGACGGGTGGAGCACCATCTATGTGCAGTACAACCCTGTCAGCCTGGCTTTTGACGATGATGATTACGATGACGTATCGTTCAATGGTTTCAGTTTTGGCTACAACCATGCCTTCAGCGTGTCGAAGAGCATCCCGCTCTTTGTCGAGGCAGGCGTTGGTTTGCAGTATGCCACGTGGAGTGACGACGTAACCTTATATGGATATGACGAGTATGGTGACTTTATCGAGGCCGATGGCGAACAAAAGATAAACCTGTTCTCGCTGAAAGTGCCCGTAAGCCTTATGTACAAGTGGGACATACCGAGCAGCAAGGTGTCCCTGATACCGTTCCTCGGCGTCACGATGCGCTATAACCTAAGCGGCAAGCGGAACGACACGGCCGATGATTACGACTATGACGAGGACCTCAATCTCTTTGACGAAGACGACATGGGAGACAAGGACTACACGTGGAAGCGCTTCCAGATTGGCTGGCAGATAGGTGTCAACGCACGCATAAGCAACAGCTTCCTGCTCGGTGTGTCATACGGAACGGACTTCTCCGAGATTGTGAAGGACGGCAAGCTGAAGACCACTTCGGTGACCGTCGGCTATTGCTTCTAATCATACCTGTAAATCAATCACGCGGCGGGGTGGCCGGACATGAGTCGCGAGCCATCCCGCCGAAATCATAAACAAGGAGAAAAACATGAAAGAAAGACTGAGGACATTGCTAATGCTGCTGCTTGTGGTCACCATGTCGGTGGCTGTGGCGGGCTGTTCGTCGGACGACGACGATGACGAAAACGGGAGCGGAACTGGCATCACCGGCACATGGCGCTATTCGTTCGAGGAAGGATATATGTTGATAACATTCAATTCTGGAGGCCGTGGCCTGCAGCGCGAGTACGACTCTTACAGTGGCGAATGGATAGACCAGGAGGCGTTCAGCTATTTCTATGATGGAGAGTCCGGTATGCTAACCATATTGTTTGGCGATGATACTGAACTCTATGAGGTGCTGTCGGTGACATCGACCGCACTGAGCCTGCGCTACATTGGCGACGATGGATATTACGAACTGATGCATCTCACCCGCCAGTGACCGCCTGCACAGGCAACTCACTGTGCCTCCGGCCGCGCTGGGTGCGGCCGGAGGCCGTTGCAACATAATCTCAAATCATAAAAGTAAAGCACGCAGAGGCTCGCCGGGAGGCGGGCCTCTGTTGTCTCTCCGGGCAGGCTTCTCCGGGCGGTGTGTAGCGGGCCGTTTTGCCCCCGGTGGGATATGGTTTTGCGAAACGTGCCGTTTCGGGTTGCAATACGGGCCGTTTCGCGCGATGAAACGTGCCGTTTTGGAGGCTAAAACGTGCCGTTTTGCAAAGCGTTGAGGCTCAGCGGGTTGCGCGGGGCGGCAACTTGCGGGCATTCATTTGCTTGCTTTCTCCTCTTTTGCCAAAGGCTGTGCCGGCGTGAGGCGGGACGGGCAAACGGGCAGGAAACACATAGGGATGCCTTTGGATGCTTGGGCTTGAGAGGGCGGATGGCGGATGCTGGCTGCCGATGGAATCGGCGTTTTTTACTGATTGACCTTATTTTTTTACATTTTGCACCATGCATGTGCGCAAAATGTTTGTGTGGCGGCGCGCTTATTCATAACTTTGTCGCAGACCGGTCGCCCGTGGCGGCCGGCGCAGGCAGCAGGCATGACAACGGGCAGCACCATATTCTGCGCGGCCGTGCTGGCGGTGACGCTCGCCGCCGGATGCTCGGCGGATAGGCCGGAGACGATATTCCCTCCCGGCACGGAGGTGCGCCCGGGCGACATCCTGCTGCGGCGCGGCGACGGAATGGCCAGCCGTGTGGTGCTCTTTGCCGACGGCGCGGGCGAGTATTCGCACGTGGGCATAGCGGCCGACAGCGCCGGTGTGACGGTGGTGGTGCACGCCGTGCCGGGCGAACCGCGCTACCCGGGCGAGCCAGACATGGTGAGAATGGAGCCGGTGGGCGCGTTCTACAGCCGCATGAGGGCCTCGCGGGGCTGCGTGATGCGCTGCGCCGACAGCCTGAAGGCGCGGCGGGCCGCGGCCGCGGCGGTGGAGGTGTGCCGGCGGGGCACGCTCTTCGACCATGACTATGACAGCAATGACACCACGGCGGTGTACTGCAGCGAGCTGGTGGAGCGCGTCTGCCGCCGCGCGGGGATGCGCCTCGTGCTGCCGCCGCGCCACAACGTGAGCATACCGGGGTTGAGCCTGCGGGGCGTCATCATGCCGTCAGACTTCCGCCGCTCGCCATCGCTGAGGGTGGTGGCAGAGTTCTGAGCGCGCGTAGCAAGAGACTTACACTTATATTTACAAACCGTTTAAATTGACAGCAAGCATGAAGAAAATCATCGGATTCATCGCCATGGCAGCCATAGCGCTGGTGATGGCGGCGTGTGGCGGCGACAATTCGCCAAAGGGAGTGGCCGAGCAGGCCGTGAAGTGCATACAGGACAAGGACTACGAGGGCTATGTGGACCTGATGCGGATAACCGAGAAGGAGGGCCAGGACGTGGCGGAGACCAAGCAGGGCATAGCCGACCTGCTGCGCTCCAAGGCTGAGTCCACGCTCGACAAGAAGGGCGGCATAAAGAGCTACGAGGTACTCTCGGAGACAGTGGCCGACGACGGAAACAGCGCCGTGGTGCAGATAAAGGTGACATACGGCAACGGCGAGGAGAAGACAGACGACATGAAGATGGTGAAGAGCGACGGCGGCAAGTGGCTGATCGACTCGGGAAAATGAGACTGACATAGCATTTAGCAAACCAAATCAAATGGAGGAAAAGGACATGAGAAAGACTATCAAGGCACTGCTTGTGTGCGTGGTGATGGCGTTCGCAGGCTCGATGCCGGCCAGCGCGCAGTTCGGCAACATCCTGAAGAAGGCCAAGGAGGGGCTGGAGAAGGCAAACCAGGTGGTGGGAACGCTCACCGGCGAGAGCGCCGCCACGGGAAGCGAGGTGGCAATAGCCTCGGGCGGCACCATGCAGAACCCCCTGGCCGCCGCCGTTGACGTGGAGCTGGTGGGGGCATACGGCACGAGCACGTCTGAGAACTACGGCAAGGTGAACCTCGTGCTCAAGGTGAAGATGATTGCGAACAAGAGCCGCATAGGCTTTGGAGGCACTCTCAACGCCGACAAGACGATGGCCGTGGACCAAGACGGCAACTCGTATCCCAACGGCACTATGGGCCAACATTACTATGACGTGGCCGAGGGCATTGTGACCAAGCTGACGCTCAACGACGGCAGCACCGTGTTCACGGACGTGAAGAAGACGGCCAAGACCATGCAGGTGATAAAGCTCGCGTGCTACATCGACGGGCAATACCGCGGCATGATCACGTTCAAGAACGTGCCTGTGCAGTGGGACGTCCAGCCACAGTGAGGCTCGGCGCTATGTTCCGCGGCGCGTCTTGTCCGCGTGCCGCCGGCCGGAGGGCTGGTCACTCGGCGGCTTTCGCCTCGGCGGTTACGCCGGGATACTGACCGGGAGTGGTGCCGGTGTGCTTGCGGAAGGCTCGGCGGAAGGTGGAGATGGAGTTGAAACCGCTCTCGCGGGCCACGTATTCGAGGGCATACTCAGGGTGCTCGTTCATCATGGGTATGCTCTTTTTCTCTATCCTCAGCGCGTTTATGTAGTCGTAGAAGGTCACTCCCTTCACGTTGTTGAAGTAGTTGCTCAGGTAGGTCCGGTTGGTGCCGAGGCGGCGCGCGAGCGTGTCGAGCGTGAGGCTCGGGTCGAGGTATATAGCATCTTCCTCCACGATGTCCTCCATCTGCCCTGCAAATGGATAGCAGCGCGTGTCGGCGGGCGTGGCGCAGCAGGCCTCGTCGTCGGTGGGGCACGGCCTTGCGTCCTTCATCTTCGAGCAGTAATGGAGCATGGACTGCCACAGGGCTACGGACAACAGGTAGTAGAGCGAGTCGAGCACAGGCTCCCTCACGAGCGAGATGATAACCCACAGGAGCATATAGAGGTACATGACGAAGTAGATTTTCTTGAGCCACGAGATGTCTATTCCGTCCAGATCGGAGAAGTTGTTGTGCAGGAACGATGTGTAAGCCTCCAGCCGGGCGTAGCAGATGCGCACTACGGTGCCGCCGAAGACGGCGAGGAACGCCATGTAGACTATGGCCACCCGGTGGGTGGGCGCTATGGCGTAGATGGCCAAGAAGGCGGCGAACGGCAGCGAGAGCAGTCCCAGCCGCTTGGCGGATGCCCATCCTGGCATGGTGACCTCGAAGAGAATGGCTGTTATGGGCACCAGGCTGTAGCCGTCGAGCATGACAATTGCGTCGAGCATGGTGTCCGTATAGGCTCCCGGCATGAGCGAGACGAGATCCTTGACGGTCATCACCGCCCAGTAGGCGAATGCCACGCCGAGTATCGTCTGCAGCCTTGACCGCTGCTTGCGGCGCAGCAGTAGGACGGCGTTGAACGCGAAGTAGGCGGTGGATATGCCGTTGAAGAATGTTGTTATGCTAAGTGCCTGCATTGTGTCTTGGCGTTTGTAGTAATTTTATCCGTCGGGTTTCTTTTATCATTGCGGCCGGCAGCGTGCCTCGCCGTGGCGTTGGCTCGTTGCGGCCGCTGTCGCCTTCGTGGCGTGGAGGCGGCGCTGTGGGGGCGCGGCGTGCTGCCGCCTGCCTTCTGCAAAGACGGTGCAAGCGAGCGGAAAGCGAACTTGTTCGCAATTTCCCGAGCGCCGCCTGCCTTCTGCAAAGGTAGTGATTTATTTCCGTTTTCCCGCATTCCGGCGGGCAAAAAAGCGTCTTGCGGGCTGCTTGCGCCTGCCTGCAAAGAGAAGGGCCGTCCGGGACTGTTGTCCCGTCGGCCCTTCATTACGTTAGTATGTTATGAAAAATTTGAGAGAATCGAAACTTCACAGTTTCTTCGTTGTTGTTTTACTAAACATGATTATTATATAGAAAGCATAGAAATCTCATCATTGCTCACGCCTTGGGCGGCCTCTCGCCGAATGTCTTTTGCAGGCTTTCGACGAACTCCTTGTCTATGTCGCCCGTCAGGTTCACTATCACGAGCCGGCCGTTGTTGGTGTCTGTGTGCAGCATCACCAGCTCCACGGTGTCGCCGCTGGTGGTCTGGCGCGTGTAGAATGTGCCGTGCGCGTGGTCGTTGTGGTAGTCGCGGGCGTGGCGGAAGCGCTGCGGGTTGTCCTTGAGCAGGCTTTCGGCCATGGCGTAGTATTCGTCGCCGTTGGCGCTTGCCGTCACTATTCGCGCGCTCTTCAGCTTCTGCATGGCCTGGGTTATGTGCTCGTTGCGGCTTGCGTCGGGCTGCTTGGTCAGTTGCTCCATCATTTTCGGGCTGATGGTTATGCACTGCACGGCGGTGTCGTCGGCGCACTTGTCCATGAACTTCGACGCGAAGTCCATGCTGGTCTGTGCCGTCGTGGCCATGCAGGCGAGCAGCGCCGCTATGAAACAGGCTATGCGTGTCATCTCTTGGCGGGCTTTATGTCGTGCCTTGCGGCGGCCGCCGCGCTTGCGGTGTCGCCATCTGCCGAGCTGCTTATGCCCTCCGAGACAAGCTCAAGCGCGTTCTGCACCTCGTCGTATGCCATGGCCGGGTCGCTGTAGGTGTCCTTGTAGTTGGCGTAGTTTATGTCGTCGCGGCTGCTGTCGGCGTTGCCCACCGATATGCGTGCGGCGTTGCCGATGGTCAGGACGATGGCCACCACGGCGGCTGCCTTGAAGAGTGGCATCAGCCTGCGGGTCATTGTGACGGTCCGTGCCTTCACCGGCTCGGGCCTTTCTTCGGTCAATGCCAGGATTCTGGAGTCAAAGTCGTCGCCCAGCACCTCCTCCTTTGCCTCGTTGCGGCTGTAGCGGAACAGCGGCGCATAGTGGCTGAGGTGGGCGGGAACGCTGTCTTGGGCGAAGAAGGCTCGCAGTATCTCTTCCTCCTCAAGTGAGGTTTCGCACTGCCAGTAGCGTTCCATCAACTGCTCGATATACTTATAGTCCATATCTTTCTGTTTCGGTGAATTTTTTCCTTATGGCCTGCCTGGCTCTGAACAGGTTCACTTTCACCTGTTCCTGGCTTATGCCCATGGCCTCGGCAATGTCCTTGTAGCTTTTCCCTTCGATGTCGCGCAGCTGCATGACGCAGCGCTGTTTCTCGGGGAGTGTGTCCATCAGCCGCCTCACTATGCCCACGCTGTCGGCGAGCATTGCCTGCCGCTCGGGGTCTGAGGCGAACGAGCCGTCGGCCTTGTCGTCGCGGCCTGCGGTGTCGAGCGGCTCGCTCCTTCCGGCCATGCCCTTGCACTTGTCGAGCGCGAGGTTGCGGCACACGGTGAGGCAGAACGCCTCAATGGACTCTATGGCCGGCCAGTCGTCGCGGCGGTTCCACACTTTTATCATCGTTTCCTGCACGATGTCTTCCGCCTCCGCCTTATTGAGAGTAATGCGGAGAGCAAGCCTGAAGAGTTCGTTCTTCAGCGGCAGCACATCGTTCCGGAAGCTAATATTCTTCATCCTCTCTATAATGAAGACGACCGGCGTGGCGGAATGTTACGCCGTTGCATGGTTAATTGACGTTAAAACAGTTAAATCCGATGGCGCCGGCGGCCTCCGTGGCTCGCGTTTTCGCGGAGAGAGACCGTCGGGGCGGCAAATAACGCGAAAATGGGCGTGCAATCTTAACTCGCTGGGAGTCATGGGAGTTATGGGCGATTGGGGAGAACTGTGCAGTCTTTTGCGCCGAAACATCCGGCCAAAAGCCGCCCGAAACGGGTCGTTTTGGCCGGAAACGGGTAGCGAGACCTGCCGTTTCATCATGCGATATGGCTCGTTTTGTCCTGCAAAACGACCCGTTTGGCAAGGCGATATGTGCCGTTTCGTGTTTCCAAACGGCGCATATCGCAGAGTCGGGCGCCGTTTTTGTCAAGATATTTCGTGCAACTGCGCTTCCCGTTCCCTGTTTCGTCGTTTCGCGAAGTGTTAATTTCCAGGAGGCAGGAGACTGGTGGCGGGAGTGCGGACAATGGCTCTCCACGAAGTTAAAGGGGTCAGAAGGAGTTGTCGCTACGTCTCGCTCCGCTGAGGAGCCAGATGACATTGGCTTTGTGTTCGTCGCGGCCCAAGCTGTCCCTTGCGGAGCTTTGAAGGGACATTGAGGCTATTCCGCATGGCTTTTTTGCTTTTATGAATGTACGCGAGGTGGCGTACATTCATTTCTGTTTTGCCATTCCGAGGAACAGGTGCAGAGCCCTCCTTATGGAGCGGAGGCCGAACAGCTCGGTGTGTATGTCGGCTATGGGCAGCCAGAAGCACTCGGCGGCATCGTCGGCGGCAGTGGGCGAGGCTCCTTCCTTCACCTTGCAGCTGAAGAATATGTCGAGTGTCGGGATGTTCATTCCCGAATACAGGTATGTGTTGGGCAGGCTGAACATATAGCGCGCGGAGGTTATCTCAAGCCCGGTTTCCTCCTTCACCTCGCGCGCTATGCCTTCCTCGGCTGTCTCGTCGAAGTCTATGAAGCCGCCGGGCAGGTCGAGCGTGCCCTTGGCCGGCTCCTTGCCTCGCCGCTCCACGAGCAGTTCGCCGCGCTCGTTCACGATGAAAGCCGCCGTGGCGGCGCTCGGGTTCAGGTAGTAGGTGAAGCCGCAGTTGTCGCATTTCTTGCTCTTGAAGTTGTGCTCCTCGAAGTGCTTGCTGCCGCACACGGGGCAATAGCCGAATTTGTCTAATGGATGCATGGTGATGGTTTGTTAGTCGGTGCAATATTACTAAAAATATTCCGTGCGGCAAAATAAATCCGCGCGGAAGTTGCGGGGAGTGGGATGGGGAAGGTGGAAGTTATGAGAGGGCAGGGAGTTCCGGGAGAGCTGAGGGCGAGGCCCGGGCCTGGCGCCATGCCGGAGGCGCGGGCCGGGGGGCTGTGTCAAAGTGAAGTTGACTGGAGTTTGGTGCTTCGCCAGAAGTTATCTGGAGTTAACAGGCGTATGTCTTGTTGCTGAATTCCAAGCCATTTGTCCGCTGGCTTCCGACGACCGGCAGGCCGTCTGGCTTCGGTTAGCTCCTTTCAACTACATTTTGACACAGCCCCGCCTCCCCGTTCTCCAGCTCGTGGAGCCGCTCGCGCGTCTGCTCTATTATGTCGGTCAGCTCGCTCACGGTCTCGGCGCGCAGCATGGCGATGCGCGTCTGTCGGAAGTCGGGAATGCCCTTGAACACTGGCGTGGCGGCGAGGTGGCGGCGCGTGTGCAGTATGCCGCGGTACTCGTCGATGCGTTCCACGTTGATGCGCAGCTGCTCCAGCAGCACGTCTATCTTCTCGTCGGTGGAGAGCGGTCGGGCGTCGGGGCCGCGGCGGTCGAGCAGGTCGCGCATCTCCTTGAATATCCACGGGCGGCCGAACGTGGCGCGGCCCACCATCACGGCGTCAACGCCGTAGCTATCGAAGGCCCGCTCGGCCTCCTCGGCAGAGGTTATGTCGCCGTTGCCTATTATGGGTATGCGTATCCGCGGGTTGCGCTTCACGTCGGCCATCGGCTCCCAGCGGGCCTCGCCCGTGTACATCTGCGCCCGGGTGCGGCCGTGGATGGTCAGCGCGCTGATGCCGCAGTCCTGCAGTTGCTCGGCCAGCTCACCTATTATGATATGGTCGGCGTCCCACCCGAGGCGCGTCTTCGCCGTCACGGGCAGCTTCACGGCATCCACCACGCGGCGCGTTATGTCGAGCATCAGCGGCACGTTCTGCAGCATTCCCGCCCCCGCGCCCTTGCCGGCCACCTTCTTCACGGGGCATCCGAAGTTGAGGTCTATGAGGTCAGGCCCCGCCTGCTCCACTATCTTGGCCGCCTCCACCATCGCCTCGGCGTCGCGGCCGTATATCTGTATGCCCACGGGTCGCTCCTCGTCGCTTATCGCGAGCTTGCGCTCTGTGGCCTTGACCGAGCGCACCAGGGCCTCGGCACTTACGAACTCGGTGTAAACCATCGACGCCCCGAACCGCTTGCACAGCAGCCTGAAGCCGATGTCTGTAACGTCTTCCATTGGCGCGAGGAACACCGGCCGCGCGCCGAAGTCTATGTTTGAGATGGTCATATTTGCTTTATTTCAGAGTTATGAGTGATGAGTGAAGAGGTATGATTACCTTTGGAGTAGAGTGGCTGGCGAGTTAAAGGCAGATGTAGCGGTGTGATTAATGGCGCATTGTTGCATATTATATAATGTCACCGATAACCAATGCCGACGGGCTTTTGCCTCATATAGCCTGGTTTACGCTTGCTGTGCCAGGCCATTCCGCGGCAAAAGGTAATCATACCTCTGCACTCTGCGTTCTACACTCTTAACTTATCAGGTGATACACCCCTCCTGCCAGCGGTCTCACCACGCCCTTCATCTCCAGTTGGAACAGCAGGGCGGTGAGCCGGCTTATTGGCAAGCCTGCCCTGGTGGCAATGATGTCGGCCTGCAGGTCGTTGGCTTTTTGCAGCAGTGCGACCACCTTCTGCTCGTCGTCAGAGAGGTCCGGAAAGAGCGACCGCTCTATTCCGGCCTTGCGGGCGCGGTCAAGCTGCGCGTCGTCTTCCCACCGCATGGCTTTCACGAGGTCGTCGGCCGACGTTATCAGAGCCGCCCCGTTGTCGCGTATCAGGTTGTTGCAGCCTTCGGAATAGGTCGCGCCGACCGCTCCGGGGAACGCAAACACATCGCGGCAGTAGCTCCGCGCTATGCCGGCGGTGATGAGTCCGCCGCCCTTTGCCGCGCTCTCAATGACCACCGTGGCGTCGGCCATGCCCGCCACGATGCGGTTGCGGCGCACGAAGTTGGCCTTGTCGGCGTTCGTTCCGGTCATGAACTCAGTGAGCAGTCCGCCCTGCGAGAGCATCTCGCGCGCCGTGTCGCGGTGTCGGGGCGGGTATAGGCGGTCCAGTCCGTGGGCAAGCACGCCCACGGTCTCGTAGCCCGCGGCCAGCGCCTGGCGGTGTGCGCAGATGTCAACGCCGTAGGCCAGTCCGCTGACCACGAGCACCCTTGGGCACAACTCGCGCAGCCCCTGCGTCAGCCGGAGCACGAGGTCCTGTCCGTAGGCGGTGCAGTGGCGCGTGCCCACCACGCTTATCACCTTCAGCTGGTTCAGGTTTGCCGTGCCGCGATAGTATAGGACAATCGGCGCGTCGGCGCATTCGGCGAGCCGCTGCGGATACTCCTCGTCGGCCGGGGTGAGTATGCTGACGGCGTGCCTGGCCGCAATCTCCATCTCGGCTTCGGCCCGCCGCAGCGGCTCGGCCCAGTCTTTGATGGCCGCGATGAGGCGTGGCGAGCAGTCGTCCACCACGTCGCCGATGTCGTTGCGGTGCTCGTATATGGCCGTCGCGCTGCCCATCCGGCGGTAGAGTGCCAGTGCCGTGGCGAAGTTGAAGTTGCTAATGCGCGTCAGCGCCATGGCATATAGCTTTTCCTGTTCGTTCATTTGCGGTGTGATTTGAGTGTCTTTATTTACAAACCACCCCTGCCCCTCCTTTGGAAAAGGAGGGGACAAGCGAATGATTTCTTCCTTATTTATATGTGTGTTTGTATTCTTGCCTTGGTCTCCCTTGACGTTTATAACAGTTTTGTTTATTGCCCTGCTTGGGCTTCCTGTTTCATTTATGCCCTTGTCAGGCCCTAAATCATTTTTGCTTTTTCCCGTTTTGCTTTCGGGAAAGGTTTCTTTTGTGGAAACGTTTGGTTGGGGGCAAGTCGTTTCCATAGTCTTGTCCCCTCCTTTTCCAAAGGAGGGGCAGGGGTGGTTTGTAGAAAAACAATGACCATTACCATTACCCTCATGCCTTGAAACGGGCGATGGACAATAGGCATTGCCGCCGTTGGAGTAGAAGTTTTCCTTGTATTCTATTATTCTTTGGGCAACGGCAAGCGGATTTTCCCATATCTCAGCATTGCTGAAACGCACCACAGTGATGCCTTGTTCGTTGAGAAAGCGGGTGCGCTCATTGTCGCGTTCTATCTTTTCGGCGGTGTTGTGGATGTTGCCGTCGGCCTCTATGCACAGCCGAATCTCCGGACAATAGAAGCCGATGATATAATTGCCGATGCCGTGTTGCCGCCTGAATTTAAGTCCGCCGACACGCCTTCGGCATAGCATCTTCCACATCAGGCACTCCGTAACGGTGCTGCCGTTGCGTAGTTGCTGCCTGATGTATTTGGTGCTCTTTGCGTTGGAGTCGGCAGATATGTACATCGCGGGTTATTGTTTTGTTTCTGATGGTTGCAGGTACTTGGCGAAGGCGCGGTCGTATTCTGGGCTGGCGGCGAGGCGGCCGCCCACGAGGCAGACCACCTCTACGGTGCTGCGGAAGCACAGCTTGTCGTCTGCGGCGCGGTAGATGTCGTGCGAGAAGACGTAGCGCAGGCCCTCCTTGCGCAGTGCGAGGCGCGATATGAACTCGTCGTCGCAGCGCAATGGCACCTTGTATTGCAGGTTCATGCGGGCCACTACGGCGTCGGTGCCGCGCCGGTGCATCTCGGCGAAGCTCAGCCCGCACTGTTTCAGGAACAGATGGCGCGTGTGCTCGGTGTAGTGCAGGTAGTTGGCGTTGTTCACTATGCCCTCTATGTCGCACTCATAGTCGCGCACGAGCATCCTTGTCTCAAAGATATAGTTCTTCATTGTTGTACTTTTGTGGGAGGGCTGGGAGTGATGGGAGTAATGGGAGAACCGGGAACTGTGGGGCGGCGCGGCGCTCATGCGCGGCACCCTGCCGCCCGTTGGCGGCTCTGCCTGCTTGTGCCAGCCGCTTTGCAGGGGTAGCCCGCTGGCATGGCGGCGCGGCCAATTCTCAACTCTCCATTCTCAATTCTTCATTATCCCCGCCTCTTCCTTTTTTCATTTTTAACTTTTACTTTTCCCCTTTTTGAGGTATTCGTAGCCGAACCGGCAGCGCAGGCAGTCGCGTCGGTCGCAGTATTCGCGCTTCAGCTGGATGAGAGCCTGGCTGTCGCCAGCCGTCTTCACGTTGAGGCCGCACTCGCGCCACGTGCGGATTATGGTGTTGTTCTCTGCCCGCAGGCTGTCGAGCAGCTCGAAGGCGCGGTCGCACAGTGCCTCGTTCATGGTGTGGCGGCCGTATGCGAAGAGCATGGGTATGGCCGTGTTGATGACCAGCAGGTCGAGCGAACGTGGCGAGAGGCGTTTCTGGTTCTTTGCGCTCTCGGAGCCGAACGTGTAGTGCGTCTCCCAGTAGGGCGACACGTGCGAGGCCAGCAGGGCGCGCATGGCATCGGCGTCGGCGCACTCCACGAGCCTGCTCAGCCCCGTGCGGCCCTCGTGGTAGAGCACGGCCAGCTGCGATATGCGTATGTGGGGGAAGTTCTGCGGCCTGAGCCTGAGGAAGCGCCACTGCGTCCTGTCCATCGGCTTTAGGCCGAACTTGTGGGCCAGGTAGCGGTATTCGGCCTGCATCCGGGCGAAATGGCCGTCGCGCCGCGCCTCCTCGCGGTGGCGCAGGCCCGGGGCCTCGTCGTCGAGCAGGCCCGCCTGCCCCATGAACAGGGCCTCCACCTGGAATAGGTCGTCGCGGTGGTGGGCCACGGCCTGCAGCGGAACGTTCATGGCCCACGCCTCGAAGGCGTCGCCGTTGATGCCGAAGCCGTAGTTGCGGGCCAGCGTAACGAAGTACGCCTCCTCCCACGAGCCGCCCTTGGCGGCCGCCCTCCGGCTGATGGCCTCGGTCTTTTGCTCCAGCCGTTCGGCCTGCAGCGCGGCCATCCACGCGCTCACCGTCATCCGCGGCAGGGAGGCTATGATGCGGTGGCAGGGCGGATAATGGTCCGTGGCCAGCAGCTCGCGGTAGTTTTCGGCCACTGTCGCCGGCACGCTGAGCTGCATCTGCGGCACGGCGCGCCCCCGGCTGTCGGTGGCTTCGCCGTCGGCCGCGGCCACCACGTGCAGCACCACGTTGTCGTAGGCCGCGTCGCGGTCGTGGCCGTGCGCGCGCCAGTCGGTGGAGCGGTCGTGAATCTCCACGTTGCCCACCCACGTCGTGCCGCCTATCTTCACCTTGGCGTTGAAGAAGTCGGGCCCCGCGTTGCCGTTGTGCAGTCCGGGGTCTATCACCTCCACGCTGCGCCCGTCGGTGGTTGTCAGTCCTGCGGGCGCGTAGAGCCGGTGCTTCCATACGTAGTGCAGCAGTTTTTCCATGCCTTGGTTGTGCCGTTAGAATGGTCTTCTTGCCAAAGCCTTTCGGCAGTAATGGGCTTGCCCCAGTATTGCCGGGTGCGGCTTTGCTTATGCAAAGATATGAAAAAATACTTGAAACACAGCGTTGCCAGGCGGCCAATCTGATTTTTCTCCGGCAAAGAGAAGATGGTTAGCGCCCCGAAATTTAACATTTCGTTTTCTGTCGAAATAGAAAAAGGAACGGCGTCTCAGCCGTTCTTTTCGCCGGAAAACAGGCCTGCATTCCGGAAAACAGGCCGTTTCATCGGGCGAAACGGCACATATCGCGTGGCGGAACGGCACATTTCGCAGCGCGATACGGCCTGTCTTGCATCCCTCTTTTCGGCCGAAACGGCACGTTTCGGGAGGCTTTTTGCCAGACATTTCGGCCCTGGTGGCTGCACACTGTGCCCGCAACCGCCATGAACTCCGTGGCTTCCAGCGTGTTAAGATTGCACACCCGTTTTCGCGTTATTTCCCTCTTGCGGCACATTATTTTTGAAAACGCGATTCTCAGGGGGCGCGGAACACTGGCAATTAAGATTTGAAAGGATTGTTAACGCAACCCCGCGGCCTGCTATTTTTTGGCTGTAAATCAGCGTAGTATGGACAAAAAACACTAACTTTGCAACGTTTAATTCGAATTAATTATGAAAATAGCATTAATCGGCTACGGCAAGATGGGCAAGATGATAGAGCAGATTGCCCTGGGCCGCGGTCACGAAATCGTAAGCATCATCGACGTAGACAACCAGCAGGACTTCGACTCTCCGGAGTTCGCCTCGGCCGACGTGGCCATAGAATTCACCAACCCCACCGCCGCCTACGGCAACTACCTCAAGGCGTTCGCCAAGGGGGTGAAGGTGGTGAGCGGCTCAACGGGCTGGCTCAAGGACCACAAGGCCGACGTGGAGCGTATGTGCGCCGAGGGCGGGCAGACGCTGTTCTGGGCCTCCAACTTCTCGATAGGCGTGGCCATATTCTCGGCGGTGAACCGCTACCTGGCCTCCATCATGAACTCCTTCCCGCAGTATGACGTGCGGATGGAGGAGACCCACCACGTGCACAAGCTCGACGCGCCCAGCGGAACGGCCATAACCCTGGCCGAAGAGATCGTGGACCGCCTTGACCGCAAGGCCCGCTGGGTGAAGGGAACGGTGACCGCCGCCGACGGAACGGTGGATGGCACGGCGGAGTGCGCGCCCGACGAGCTGCGCGTGGACGCCGTGCGCCGCGGCGAGGTGCCGGGCATACACACCGTGACATACGACAGCGAGGCCGACTGCATCACCATAACCCACGACGCGCACTCGCGCAAGGGATTCGCGCTCGGCGCCGTGCTGGCCGCCGAATACACCAAGGAGCACACCGGCCTGCTCACCATCAGCGATATGTTCAAGTTCTGACAACGTCGAAAACGCAACGACAATGGCACAGGAAAAAAAGAAAAATATGCGCAAGCAGTGGATTAAGTTCGGCGTGGTGGCGGCTCTCTACCTGCTCTTCCTGCTGTGGGTGAAGAGCTGGTGGGGGCTGATAGTGCTGCCGTTCATCTACGACGTGTACATAACCAAGAAGATAAGGTGGCAGTGGTGGCGCGACTCCGAGCCGCCCGTCAGGTTCATCATGTCGTGGGTGGACGCCATAGTGTTCGCCCTCGTGGCCGTATACTTCATCAACCTGTTCTTCTTCCAGAACTACGTCATACCCTCCTCGTCGCTCGAGAAGTCGCTGCTCACGGGCGACTACCTCTTCGTGAGCAAGGTGAGCTACGGCCCGCGCATACCGCAGACGCCGCTCACCATGCCGCTCACGCAGCACACGCTGCCCGTGGTGGACTGCAAGTCGTACATAGAGTGGCCGCAGTGGGACTACCGCCGCGTGCGGGGGCTGGGCAAGGTGCAGCTCAACGACATCGTGGTGTTCAACTATCCGGCGGGCGACACGCTCTGCTCGGCCAAGCAGTACCAGGCCATGGACTTCTACCAGCTGTGCTACGCGCTGGGCTACCAGATAGTGGCCGGACGCCCCAACCCCGACTCGCTCAACGCCATGGAGCGCAGGCAGTACTTCAACTCGGTCTATGAGGCCGGACGGCAGTACGTGGAGGCCAACCCCGGCGAGTACGGAGAGATAATCACCCGCCCCGCCGACCGCCGCGAGAACTACGTGAAGCGGTGCGTGGGCCTGCCCGGGCAGACGCTCCAGATAAAGGACCGCATAGTCTACCTGGACGGCAAGCCCAACAAGGAACCCGACAACGTGCAGTACACCTACTACGTGAAGCTGCTGCGCTCGCTGCCCGAGGATCTTGTGCGCGAGCTGGGAATATCGAACGAAGACCTGCGAAGCCTGAACACGCTGGGCTATATGCCGCTGACCAACCGCGCCGTGGCGGCGCTCAGGGCGCGCCGCGACCTCGTGGAGAGCGTAACGCTCAACACCGATGCAACGGACACCGACCTCTACCCGCTGAACGGAAACAAGCACTGGACGCGCGACAACTACGGCCCCGTGTGGATTCCGGCAAAGGGCAAGAGCATCAGCCTCACGCCCGACAACATAGCCATCTACGAGCGGCCAATACGCACCTACGAGGGCAACGACCTGCGAGTGGAGGGCGGAAAGATATACATCAACGGCAAGGAGGCCACGAGCTACACGTTCAAGATGGACTACTACTGGATGATGGGCGACAACCGCCACAACTCGGCCGACTCGCGTTACTGGGGCTTTGTGCCCGAAGACCACATCGTGGGCAAGCCGATTTTCATCTGGTGGTCGAGCGATCCCGACCGCAGCGGCTTCTCCGGCGTGCGCTGGAACCGCCTGTTCAAGTTTGTTGACAACATAAAGTAAAATCCCGAGGCCGATGAGGGCATGGCTCAAAATCATATCCACACTCGTGGCGGCTGCGCTGGCCGTGGTGCTGTTCCGTGCCCTCTTCTTTGCCGTCTATACCGTGGGCGGCACGGGTTTCGAGCCGGTGCTCATGGCGGGCGACCGCGTGCTGGTAAACCGTTGGAGCTACGGCCTGCGCACGGGCGGCCGCGGCGGGCTGTTCGGCTACGGCCGCTTCATGTCAGACAGTGTGCGTGTGGGCGACCTTGTGGCCTTCGACTGTCCGGCCGACGTGCCCGGAGGGGTGTTCGTGTGCCGCTGCGCCGCGCTGCCGGGCGACACCGTCAGCACGCCCCAGGGGCCGATGCTGGTGCCCGGGCGCGAGGCCACCTGCTCGCCCGAGGACTACTACTGGATGGAGGCCGTAGGCCAGGCAGACACCACAGACAGCCGTATGTTCGGCCCGGTGCCCGAGAGTCTCATCATAGGTCGCGTGTGCCTTATAGTGTATAGCCACGATGACGGACAGCCGTTCTACCGCGGCTACCGCCGCGAGCGCTCGCTGGCCGTGCCACGCTGAAGCCGCGGCGCGGCACCTCCGGCAGCAGAATGCCGCCTGTTTCGTACAGTCCTCCCATATCTCCCGGCCCTACCATAACTCCCATTCCTGTCAGACTATGCAAGCATTGCTGTCCTCTACATATTTCGGGCCCGTGCAGTGGTACCAGAAGCTGTGCCGCTATGAGCGCGTGCTCGTGGAGCGATACGACACATACCGCAAGCAGACATACCGCAACCGCTGCGTGATAGCCACGGCGGCGGGGCCTCAGGCGCTCACCATACCCGTGGAGCGGCCGGCCGACGGCAGCCGGCAGCTGACCAAGGACGTGCGCATCAGCGACCACGGCAACTGGCGGCGGCTGCACTGGCACGCCCTCCAGGCGGCCTACAGCGAGTCGCCTTTCTTCGACTACTACGCCGACGACCTGCGCCCCTTCTACGAGCGCAGGTGGGAATTCCTGTATGACTTCAACGCCGAAACCTGCGCCACGGTGTGCGCCCTGCTCGACATCCACCCCACGGTAATCCCCACCGACAGCTTCGCAAAGCCCCTGTCAGCCACCCGGCCACAATCCGCCGACATCCCCTCCGCCCCCTCCATCACCCAAGCTAATCATGCCTCATCACTCATCACTCATCACTCTGCACTGACAGCCGACTTCCGCGATGCCATAGACCCGAAGCACCCGCTGCCCGACAGCGACTTTGAGCCGCGCCGCTATTACCAGGTGTTCGAGCGCAAGAACGGCTTCCTGCCCAACCTGAGCATACTCGACCTGCTGTTCAACATGGGCCCCGAGGGCATATTCTGGCTTGTAGGGTGATGTCGCCCTGCGGCCGCGGATGGCCGCTTGGGGCAGTGCCGGGCTGCGCCAAAAGTGGTCTGCCAGGCCAGTGCCTGTGGCGCGGCTTTGCGAAACGTGCCGTTTCGGCTTGCGAAACGGCACGTTTTGACGTGCAAAACGGCCCGTTTCAGACGATGAAACGGGCCGTTTCGTAACTTGTTGATTATCAGCTTGCTCAGCGCTTCTTTCAGAGTGGTGTTCCAGACAGCGCCGTCCGCTTCCGCGTCCGTCATGCGGTGGCTGCGCCGTCGTGGCGTGGCAGTGCGGCCGTGGCAGCCATCCGCGCAACAGGTTCGTAATATGTTTGTCGCAAACATCTAACATCTCTGTTATGTTTTGTTTACATTCTGTTGGTAATTTTGCACCCGAAAAGTTAATTAAAGAAGTCAAGTAAAGATGAAAACAACGAAAAGACTGTTTGTTATGACCGCGCTGGCGGCGTCTCTTTCTTCTGCCGCCTGGGCCGTGCAAGAGGCCGAGGCCGACTTGGGGAGCGTGACAGGGCGCATCACCGACAGCGAGAAGCACGTGCTTCCCGGCGCGTCGGTCATGATTGTAGACTTGCACACAGGTGTGACAACCGACATCAACGGATACTATAAGTTGCCCGTATTGAAGCCCGGCACATATACTCTCAAGATCTCATACGTGGGCTACGCGCCCATCACGCGCAAGATAACCGTTACTGACAGCAAGGCGCAGGTGAACGACTTCGTGATGAGCGAGGGCCACGAGCTGAGGGAAGTGCAGGTGGAGGGAGCCTTCTCGGGCCAGCGCCGCGCCCTGCAGATGCAGAAGAGCGGCATGGGAGTGACCAACGTTGTGTCGGCCGACCAGGTGGGGAAGTTCCCCGACTCCAACATAGGTGACGCGCTCAAGCGCATCAGCGGCATCAACGTGCAGTACGACCAGGGCGAGGCCCGCTTCGGACAGGTGCGCGGCACGAGCGCCGACCTGACCTCGGTGACCGTCAACGGCAACCGCCTGCCGTCGGCCGAGGGCGACACCCGCAACGTGCAGCTCGACCTCATACCGTCTGACATGGTGCAGACCATCGAGGTGAACAAGGTCGTCACCTCCGACATGGACGGCGACGCGATAGGCGGCGCCATCAACCTCGTGACCAAGAACACGCCCTACCGCCGCGTGCTCAACTTCATGGTGGGCACCGGCTACAGCTGGATAAGCGGCAAGCCGCAGTGGAACCTCGGAGCGACGTGGGGCGACCGCTTCCTCGACAACAAGCTGGGCATCATGGCCTCGGCCTCATACCAGTACGCGCCGGGCGGCTCGGACAACACCGAGTTCGAGTATGACACCGACGATGACGACGTTGTGCTGAAGGAAATGGAGGTGCGCCAGTATTACGTGACGCGCGAACGCCAGAGCTACTCGCTGGCTCTCGACTACCAGTTCAACCCGCTCAACAAGATATCGTTCAAGGGAATATACAACCGCCGCAACGACTGGGAGAACCGCTTCCGCGTGCGCTACCGCGACCTCGACGACGATCCGGGCAACCAGGAGATAGTGATGGAGACCAAGGCCGGTGCCAACAACACCAAGAACGCACGCCTGGAGAGGCAGCAGACCATGGACTTCACACTCGACGGAGAGCACTATCTGGGCAACCTGAAGATAGACTGGGCCGCCAGCTACTCGCGCGCAACGGAGGAAAGGCCCAACGAACGCTACGCCGCAATCAAGTATAGCGATGTCGATTTGGCCAGCGGCCTGCGCGACGTCGGCGGCCGGCAGCCTTACTCTACGTTCGCCATCCCGTCGATAAACGACGAGGGATGGGAGTTCGACGAGCTGACAAACCAGGACGAGGACATAGTGGAGAACGAGTACAAGGCACGCCTCAACTTCGAGCTCCCGCTCGCAAAGGGCCGCTACGGCAACAAGCTGAAGTTCGGCGGAAAGTACACTTACAAGGACAAGAGCAAGGACATAAGCTTCTATGAGTACGAGGAGGACCTGCTCGGAGCCTGGCGCACACAGACCACTCCCAAGATACGCGAGGGCTTCATGCCCGGCAGCTTCTACCCCATCGGCTCGTCCTTCATAGCCAAGGAGTATCTCGGCGGACTGCAGTTCGACCGTTCCCTCGGCACCGAAGTGCTCGAAGAGGAGGCCGGCAACTATGACGTGAGCGAGCAGATCACGGCCGGGTTCATCCGCTTCGACCAGAAGATAGGCAACAAGCTCGACGCCACCGTGGGCCTCCGCGTGGAGAACACAAGGCTGAAGACCAACGGATTCAACTATCAGGCCTGGGAAGACGACAACGGAGACGACCAGGAGAGCCTCGACCCCACGGGCGAGTACAAGCACAACTACACCAACGTGCTGCCCAGCGTGCTGCTGAAATATAAGGTAAACGACGACTTCAACATACGCGCTTCGTTCACCGAGACGCTCTCCCGCCCCAAGTACTCGGCACTGATAGCCAACAAGAGCTTCAACCTCGCCGACCAGGAGGCCACCATCGGCGACCCCAACACAGAGCCTACGACGTCGTTCAACTATGACCTCTCCACCGAGTACTACTTCAAGAGCGTGGGTCTGGTGAGCCTCGGCCTCTTCTACAAGGACATACACGACGTTAACGTGGAGACCCTCGGATACTATACCGGCGAGGAGCTCGGCCTGCGCGGCAACACCGACGAGTTTGAAGTGACGCAGAACATGAACGCCTACGACGCCCGCATATTCGGAGTTGAGGTGGGATACCAGCGCGACTTCAGCTTCATCACCCCCGCACTGAAGTGCCTCGGCTTCTATGGCAACTACACATACACCCACAGCACCACGCGCAACTACAACGAGCGCCTGGGCATTGAGGACGGCGACGACGTGAAGATGGCCGGCTCTCCCGAGCACACAGCCAACGCTTCGCTCTACTTCGAGAAGGCCGGCGTGAACGTGCGCCTGTCGTACAACTTCGCATCGGAGTTCATAGACCAGATGAACACGGGCGCAAGGGCGCTCGACCGCTACTATGACAAGGTGAACTACCTTGACCTTAACGCCAGCTATACGTGGGGAAAGAACACGAAGTTCACCATCTTCGCCGAAGCCCACAACCTGCTCAACCAGCCCCTGCGCTACTATCAGGGCGAGAAGGACCGCACGATGCAGGTGGAATACTACGGCGTGAAGGTGAATGCCGGATTCAAGATCAACCTGTAATTTCACGCATAACGACGGCGGACCGCTTGGCAATCAGGCGGCCCGCCTTTTTGTTTCCTGTGCCGATGCCGCTCCGGCTGGTGGCCGGCGGCAGCGACGCAATGGCCGTAACAGGCGTTAAGATACTGTTACACAGTGCTTTTTTCAGATTCTTTTCAGAAACAATCGCCATCTTTGCGGCACGGAAACATAAACCAAAACAACATTGACGAACAAACAAAACGACAAAAGAACATTATGAAGACAATCAGAATGATGAGAGCCGGGGCGCTCCGCCTCATGGCCTTGGTGGCCCTGGCGCTGTCGGCAAGCGCCGCCATGATGGCGCAGACCCCCGCCGAGTGGGAGAAGATGGACGGCGACATTGTACTCTACATGGCCAACGACCTGGGCCGCAACGGCTACTACGAGCAGAAGCCCGTGGCCGAGCTGATGGGCCGCATGGCCGAGACCGTGGGGCCGGAGTGCGTCATCGCCGCCGGCGACGTGCACCACTTCGAGGGCGTTGCGTCGGTCAACGACCCGCTGTGGATGACCAACTACGAGCTGATATACTCGCACCCGGAGCTGATGCTCGACTGGTTTCCCATCTGCGGCAACCACGAATACCGCGGCAACACGCAGGCCGTGATAGACTACTCGAAGGTGAGCCGCC
This sequence comes from uncultured Prevotella sp., assembly GCA_944320355.1. Lineage (GTDB taxonomy): Bacteria > Bacteroidota > Bacteroidia > Bacteroidales > Bacteroidaceae > Prevotella. Next base: position 70,606 of record CALUHC010000006.1, read on the forward strand.
GCTGGGAGATGCCCGCCCGCTACTACACCAAGACCTTCAATGAGGACGGCACAACCCTCCGCGTGGTGTTCATAGACACCACCCCGCTCATATCCAAGTACCGCGAGGAGAGCGACAAGTATCCCGACGCATCGAAGCAGGACAATGACGCGCAGCTGAAGTGGCTCGACAACACCCTGAAGAACGCCAAGGAGGACTGGGTGATCGTGGTGGGTCACCATCCCATCTACGCCCAGACGCCCAAGGACGACATAGAGCGCGCCGACATGCAGCGGCTCGTCATGCCCGTGCTCAAGAAGTATGGCAACGTGGCAATATACGCCTGCGGCCACATTCACAACTTCCAGCACATCAAGAAGCAGGGCGACGGCATTGACTACGTGGTCAACTCGTCGGGCTCGCTGGCCCGCAGCGTGGAGCCGACCGACGGCACCGTGTTCTGCTCTCCGGCAGAAGGGTTCTCCGTTTTCTCCGCCACGAAGAAGCAGCTCTATATGTTCATGATAGACAAGAGCGGCAAGGTGATACACACCATAACCAAAAGCAAGTAGCACATTGGGGCAGTGTGAAAATGGAGCCAATTGGAGTTAACAGAAGTTAGACGGCCTATTGGCCGTCGGAAGTTAACAGACGATAGCTTAGAGATCAGCAACCAGACATTCGTCCGTTAACTTCCGATAACTTCGGGCGAAGCCCCCAACTTCCGTTAACTCCATTTTTATGCACCCTCATGCGGCGAAGATTCTGCGCCGTTGCATTTGGATTGTCGCGCATTTTCGCTATATTTGCACTGTGGCCGCTGCCGCCCCGGTGTCCGCGCAACGGGCGGACGCGGGGCGGCAGTGCCGTATATGGAAGGCAAGGAGACCCGCAGCGATGAAGACAACGATACTAATAATGATATTGGCTATGACTATTGGATCATGCAACCCGTCTGCGCGTGACGCCGGATGCACGCGCAGCGCCTCCGTGGCGGGGCGTTTCTATCCGGCAGACAGCGCGCGGCTGAAGGCCGAAGTGGACAGTATGCTGGCCTCGGCTGGCAACGGCGGCGGCACCGGCGTGCAGGCCTTGATTGCTCCCCACGCCGGTTATGTGTTCTCGGGCGGCACGGCCGCCAAGGCCTTCGCCAGCATATCGCCCAAGGCCGCATACCGGCGGGTGTTCCTGCTCGGGCCGAGCCACAAGGCGGCCTTCGACGGAGCGTCGGTCGACGTGGCCGCCGGCCGTTACGAGACGCCGCTCGGCAGCGTGGCCGTAGACCGCGAGGCAGGCCGCGCCCTGATGCAGGCCGACAGCGTGTTCGCCTGCCTCGACGAGGCGCACGAGGGCGAGCACTGCCTTGAGGTGCAGCTGCCCTTCCTGCAAGAGCGGCTCGACACCATGCCGCCGATAGTGCCGATAATCATCGGCACGCAGGACATCGGGCGGCTGAGGCGCATAGCCCGCGCCCTGCAGCCGTACTTCACGGCCGGCAACCTGTTCGTCATCAGCAGCGACTTCTCCCACTATCCCGCCTACGACGATGCCTGCCGGGCCGACAGCATCACCGGCAAGGCCATCGGCGAGGCCTCGCTCAGCGCATTCATAGAGGCCATAAACGACAATGCCGGCAGCCACATCGGCAACCTGTACACCAGCGCCTGCGGCCAGTCGCCCATAGCCGTGCTGCTCATGCTGATGGAGAGCGCTGGCGGACTCGCCGTGGAACACCTCGGATACTGCAACTCCGGCGACTCTCCCTACGGCAGCCGCGACGAGGTGGTGGGCTATCATGCCTTCGCCGTGGTGCGCCGGCAGGAGAGCGGTCGCGGTGCCGCCGCGACAGAGCCCTTTGCCCTGAGCCGTGCCGAGAAGGCCACCCTGCTGCGCATTGCCCGCCGGAGCATAGAGGACAGCCTGGCCCGCCGCCCCCGCGCTGAGGTGCCGGCAGCGGAGGTTACGCCCGCGCTTGAGGCCAGGTGCGGAGCCTTCGTCACGCTGAACGCAGGCGGGCGGCTGCGCGGCTGCATAGGCAACCTGATGGCTCGCCGCCCGCTCTACCGCACGGTGGAGGCCATGGCCCGGGCCGCCGCGTTCGAAGACCCGCGCTTCACGCCCCTTGGCCGCGACGAGCTTGGCGGCGTGAGCATAGAGATCTCGGTGCTGTCGCCGCTGCGGCGCGTGGCCTCGGCCGGTGAGATAGTGCCGGGCCGCCACGGCATATACATGGTGAAGGGCGCGCGCTCAGGCACGTTCCTGCCGCAGGTGGCCGCCGAGACGGGCTGGACTGTGGAAGAGTTGCTCGGCCATTGTGCCCGCGACAAGGCCGGAATAGGCTGGGACGGGTGGCGCGACGCCGAGCTTTATGTGTATGAGGCCGAGGTGTTCGGCGAGGACGAAGCGGGGAGGCAGTGATGAAACCATCTGCTGACGACAACGCCACAAGGCGCGAGGCGCGCTACTACGAGCCTGCCGCCGACGGCGGCGCGGCCTGCCTGCTGTGCCCCCACGGATGCCATCTGGCCGAGGGTCAGCGCGGACTGTGCCGCGGCCGCACCTGCCGCGGCGGACGGCTGTGGGCCGACGGCTACGGGCGTGTGTGCGCCCTGGCTGTCGACCCGGTGGAGAAGAAGCCGCTGCTGCACTTCCTTCCCGGCTCCACGTGCCTGTCATTGGCCGTGGCGGGGTGCAACCTGTCGTGCCTGAACTGCCAGAACCACGGCCTGTCGCAGGCCGCGCCCGAAGACGTGCCGTGGCGTTACGTGGCCCCCGACGACCTGCCACGGCTGGCCGAGGCCAGCGGATGCGGCGCGGTGGCCTACACCTACACCGAGCCGCTGACGTGGATTGAATATACCACAGACTGCGCCCGCGCCTGCCGCGGGGCCGGACTGAAGAACATACTCGTCACGGCGGGCTTTGCCAACGAGCGGCCGCTGCGCGACCTTCTGCCCTACATCGACGCTGCCAACGTGGACCTGAAGTCGTTCTCCGACGCTATATATAACAAGGTGAGCCACGGACGGCTCGCCCCCGTGCTGCAGACGCTCTGCCTGATGCGCGACGCCGGGGTGTGGGTGGAGGTTACCAACCTCGTCATACCCGGCGTCAACGACAGTCCCACCATGGTGGAGGCAATGTGCCGCTGGCTCGCCGCCAACGGCTTTGCCCGCAGTCCGCTCCACTTCAGCCGCTTCTTCCCGCGCCACCTCATGGCCACCCTGCCGCCTACGCCCGTGCGGACGCTCGTCGAGGCGCGCCGCGTGGCCGAGGCCTGCGGCATGAAGCACGTCTACATAGGCAACGTGAGCCTGCCCGGGGCGGAGGATACCCGCTGCCCGTCCTGCGGCCGCCTGCTCGTCAGCCGCCACGGCTACAACGTCCACTTGGGCACATTCAGCGGCACCTGCCCCAACTGCGGCGAGCCGATAGCCGGCGTGTGGCAGGAGCGTTGAGGCCGTCTCTCGGCACGCTTCGCTCATAGCTCTGCACCGAGAAAACTCGTGTCAAAAATCAAAGCCTGCAGTTTGGCTTTGCGAAACGTGCCGTTTCGCGCTTCAAAACGTGCCATTTTAGGCGATGAAACGCGCCGTTTTGGAACGCAAAACGGCACGTTTCGTAACCCCACTGACTGTCAATGACTTACAAGGGGCGATGGCATTGGCTTGCCGTGTGTCAAAAATCACGGTGCCGCTGCCGCATGGAGGGTGTGTCAAAAAGTAGTTAACGGGAGTTGTCCGGAGTTATGCGGCCTATCGGTCATCGGAAGTTAACGGACACGTGCTGCCAGAGCGCAGCGAAAAAAGGCTTATTAATACGCAACAAAACATTCGTCCGTTGACTTCCGTTGACTTCGGACAAGGGTCCAAACTCCCGTTAACTACTTTTTGATGCAATCCCCCTCGTGCGTAAACCCAAATCGGTCATTAGACCGCCAGGAATATATTTTTGTTCCTTTTCAGGCTTTCCAAGTGCTTTCGCCCTGCCAGCGGCATCTTGTCTGCCGCTTTGTCTCGACGTAGCCCGCTACGCCTTCGA
>CALUHC010000007.1 GCA_944320355.1 uncultured Prevotella sp.
TTGTATTATCTTAAATAAAACAAAAACACCGACTTTACATTCTTGGGTGTAAAACTGGGTGTTTGTTTTGCAATCTGCTGATTTTCAGCGTTTGTTGCGGAGAGAGAGGGATTCGAACCCCCGGTACCTCTCGGTACGGTAGTTTTCAAGACTACTGTAATCGACCACTCTACCATCTCTCCTTGATGTCTGCATGACATCTGTATGTGTGCTCGAAAGCGAGTGCAAAAGTAATACAATTTTTTGAAACCGCAAAATTTTGGCGGATTTTTTTCCCATATTGGGCTATTGGGAGCCTGTTGTCCCCAAATATTTAGATTTCCGAATGTATGTTTTTGCATTCAGAACCTTTGGGTGTCATGGCGCAGAGTATTCCATGGGCGGACGTGCCCAGGCTTTGGGGCCATTGGTGAGTGGTTGGTGGCACTGGCCATTTGCGCTCGGCAAGTCCGCAAGCCGCAGAGACGGGAACCCCAGTCGGGCAGGCCTCTCAAGCGGCTGATAATCAGTCAGGTTACGAAACGGCACGTTTCGGCCTGCAAAACGGCACATATTGCACGCCAAAACGGTACGTTTCGGAGCGCGAAACGGCACGTTTGGCAATGGCGGGCAAAACGCATCGGTTTTCAGCTTGTGTTTTGATGGTTTGGCATGAGGCTTTTTCAGAATAAAATGCTTAACTTTGCAATCTGAATCAAAAACATGAGTCATAGCAATGGATAAACCGGTAAACAAGTACATAGCCGTGTCTTACAAACTGTACACGGTGGAAGACGGAGAGAAACATTTGGTGGAAGAGGCCAAGGCCGAACACCCGTTCCAGTTCATCAGCGGCTTCGGCGTGACGCTCGATGCTTTTGAGCGCCAGGTGGCAAGCCTTGAAAAGGGCGAGGAGTTTGACTTTGAGCTTGGCAAGGACGAGGCTTATGGCGACTATGAGGATGCCCATGTGCTCGACCTCGACCGCGATATGTTCTGCATCAACGGTCACTTTGACCACGAGCACATATACAAGGATGCCGTGGTGCCGTTGCAGAACGCTGATGGCAACCGCTTTCTCGGCCGTGTGCTCGACATAACAGACAGCAAGGTGAAGATTGACCTCAACCACCCGCTGGCCGGACAGACGCTCAACTTCAGGGGATGCGTGCTCGAAAGCCGCGAGGCAACCAACGAAGAGATACAGGGGATGCTGAACCGACTGAGCGGCGAAGGCTGCGGCTGCGGATGCGACCACTGCGGCGGTGACTGTTGCGACGGTGACAATTGCGGCGGCGACGGGCATCATCACCATGACCACCACGGAGGGTGCTGCGGCAGGTAGAGGCCGGAGGCCCTGGCGGGTGTGGCGGTATGGGCTGGCCTTGCCGCTTCTGCGCGCAAGCAATCACGCACAGGCACCATACGCTCAGGTCACTGTGCTGAATCAAAGGCTGTGACGCCACTGCGCACCGCATCAAGCCTCTGCGCCGGGGCAAGTGGCACGAAGGCTCTGCGCCAAGCATCATGGAACACTGAATCGAACAAAAACAAACCATCATGCGCAACACATTCGGCAATGTATTCACGCTCACATCGTTCGGCGAGAGCCACGGCGCGGCCGTGGGAGGAGTGGTCGACGGTATGCCCGCGGGCATAGACATAGACATGGACTTCATACAATCGGAACTCGACCGCCGCCGCCCTGGGCAAAATCCCATAACGACAAGCCGCCGCGAGAGCGACAAGGTTGAACTGCTCAGCGGTGTGTTCGAGGGCAAGTCGACAGGCGCGCCGATAGGCTTCTTGGTGCGCAACGCCAACCAGCACTCGCAGGACTACGAGAACCTGCGCTGCCTGTTCCGCCCTTCTCACGCCGACTACACATATTATAATAAGTATGGGGTGCGCGACCACCGCGGCGGTGGCCGCTCGTCGGCCCGCATAACCATAAGCCGCTGCGTGGCAGGGGCACTGGCCAAGCTGGCGTTGCGCGGCGTCGGCGTGGACATAAGGGCGTACACATCGCAGGTAGGGGGCATAGCTCTCGACCACGACTACACTTATTACGACCTTGAGGAGGCCGAGCGCAACGCCGTGCGCTGCCCCGACATGGAGAAGGCGGCAGAGATGGAGCGGCTCATACTCGATGTGAAAGGGCGCGGCGACACCATCGGCGGTGTCATAACCTGCGTCATCAAGGGATGCCCGGCGGGCATAGGCGAGCCGGAGTTCGGCAAGCTGCACGCCGCCCTCGGCGCCGCAATGCTGAGCATCAACGCCGCGAAGGGTTTTGAGTATGGGCAGGGATTCGGCAGCATGGAACTTACGGGGTCGCAGCAGAACGACATACCGACAGGCCGCAACGGGCACATAGCCATGAGCACCAACCGCAGCGGAGGCATACAGGGAGGTATCAGCAACGGCGAGGACATTTACTTCCGCGTGGCGTTCAAGCCGGTGGCCACGGTGCTCATGGAGCAACAGACTGTGGACACCGAAGGAAACGAGACGCGCTTCACAGCCAGAGGGCGCCACGACCCGTGCGTGCTGCCGAGGGCGGTGCCGGTTGTGGAGGCCATGGCGGCCATGGTGCTGCTTGACTATTACCTGTTGGCAAAGACCGTAAGGATGTGAGCCCGCGGTCAGGAAATCGCCTGCCAGTCTCGTTAAGAGCCTGCAAGATATGCCTTGCGGCAGGAGCGTGCAGGCTTGCAAATGCATTCTGATTCAAAAATTTTTAGCGTTTTGCTTGCACGATTCACAAAACGTTAGTATCTTTGCATTACCCATAGTGAGGATTTGAGAAAATCCCGCGTGGGTATTATTAGTTAAGTCTAGTTTAGTTTTTGTGTTGGTTGAGGGTGGTCGGTTGACTGCCCTCATTTTGTTTGTGGCCCCGTGGCTTTCTGTTGGAGTCTTTATCCAAAATCGGTCATTATACCGCCGGATACTCGTTTTGGGGTTTATGGTCGGCTTCCCAAGCGCTCTCATCGTGTTGTCGGCATCTTGCCGGCAGCCTTGTCTTGACGTGGCCCGCTACGCCTTCGGCAAAGACGGCAGCCAATCTGCGTGACAACCGGATGAAATCGTTTCGGACTCTAATGACCTATTCTTCGGGCTAAGCCCAACTCCCGTTGGCTTCATCTGGACACAGCCTCGTTGCCTGTTGTCGGGGCGCATGGGCTGTCCGTCAGTCCGCTGTGCTTGCATATCCGGTGCGGATGATGAAAAATGCGCGAATAGCAGCAAAAAACATTTCGATTTATTTGTATAGTTCGTGGAAATGTTATACTTTTGCAAACGGATAAACAGTAATGGTAGAATCATGAATAAGTTGAACGCATCTTTTTATTACTTTTTTTACTTTTACTTTGCAAGGAATTGCGAAGCGGGAAGTTGCGTGTAAATTTCAACTTATGACAAGATAAGACCCAAGGAGGTTTACAGTCAGAATCCCGCTTCATCGCAGATGGGGCGGGATTTTCCGTACAGGGACATAAAGGACAAACATTAAGACATAACAAATGAAGAGAGTAGCAATACAGGGATTCGTCGGTTCGTTCCACGACATAGCGGCCCACCAGTACTTTGAGGGCGAGCAGCTGCAGTTGGTATGCTGCGCCACATTCGAGGAAGTGTTCGACAACCTGAAGCAAGACCCCACGATGATAGGCATGACTGCCATCGAGAACACCATCGCCGGCAGCCTGCTGCACAACTACGAACTGCTGCGCGACTCGGGCATGACCGTCGTAGGCGAGCACAAACTGCACATATCGCACTGCATCTGCTGCCTGCCCGACGACTCGTGGGACACCATACAGGAGATACACTCGCACCCGGTGGCCTTGATGCAGTGCCGCGATTTCCTTGCAAGCCATGCCGACAAGAAACTGGTGGAGGGCGACGACACCGCAGGCGCGGCCCGCGACATAGCCGAAAACGAACGGCACGGCTGGGCGGCCATCTGCAGCTCGTCGGCCGCCCACATCTATGGCATGAAGGTTCTTGAGGATCATATCGAGGACAACAAGCACAACTACACGCGCTTCCTCGTATCGTGCAACCCCGGAAAGGCCGACTTCCTGCGCCCATTGGAGAAAGCCAACAAGGCAAGCCTTGTCTTTGCGCTGCCCCATGAGGAAGGCTCGCTCTCGCAGGTGCTCAGCATCCTGTCGTTCTACAAGATAAACCTGACCAAGATACAGTCGCTGCCCATCATTGGGCATGAGTGGGAATACCTGTTCTATGTCGATGTCACTTACGACAACCTGACGCGCTATCGCCAGAGCATCGACGCCATCACGCCGCTGACACGTGAACTAAAAATATTAGGAGAGTATCAAAATGGAAAACAGACAGCATGACGACATACGCCCGGCCGAGCGTCTCGGCCTTGTCAGTGAGTACTACTTCAGCCGCAAGCTGAAGGAGGTGGCGCGGCTCAACGCCGAGGGCCGCGACATAATAAGCCTCGCGATAGGCAGCCCGGATATGCCGCCGTCGGAGCAGACGGTGGAGAAGCTCTGCGAGGTGGCGCGCAGGCCGGATGCCCACGGATACCAGCCCACGATGGGAACGCCCGAGCTTCGCCAAGCCATGGCGGGCTTCTACCGCCGCTGGTATGGCGTGGAGCTCGACCCCGACACTGAGATTCTGCCGCTGATAGGCAGCAAGGAGGGCATACTCCACGTCACCCTGGCCTTCGTGAACCCCGGCGACGAGGTGCTGGTGCCCAATCCCGGCTATCCCACATACACCTCGCTGAGCAAGCTGCTGGGCGCAAAGGTGGTGAACTACGACCTCAACGAGGCCGACGGATGGCAGCCCGACTTCGGGCAGCTGGAGCGGATGGACCTGAGCAGGGTGAAGCTCATGTGGACAAACTATCCCAATATGCCCACAGGCGGCAACGCCCGCATGGAGACTTACGAGCGGCTTGTGAGGTTCGCCCGCGAGCATTCGATAGTCATCGTGAACGACAACCCATATTCGTTCATACTCAACGAGCGGCCAATATCGCTCCTGCAGGTGCCGGGAGCCAAGGAGTGCTGCATTGAGTTCAACTCAATGTCCAAGAGCCACAATATGCCCGGCTGGCGCGTAGGGCAGTGCTCGTCGAACGCAACGTTCATCAGCTGGATATTGAAGGTGAAGAGCAACATCGACAGCGGCACCTTCCGCGGGCTTCAGCTGGCCGCCGCCGTGGCCTACGACAACTCGGCCGAGTGGCACAGGCAGGCCAACGTGGACACTTACCGCCGCCGCCGCGGCTATGCCGAGCGCATAATGACCGCGCTGGGCTGCACGTTCGACCCCGAGCAGGTGGGTATGTTTCTCTGGGGGCGCATACCGGACAGCTACCGGGACGCCGAGCAGCTCACCGAGCGTGTGCTCCACGAGGCCCGCGTCTTCATCACTCCCGGCTTCATCTTCGGCTCAAACGGCAGCCGCTATGTGCGCATATCGCTCTGCGCCAAGGACGAGAAGCTGCAGGAGGCTCTGCTCCGCATAGAGCAGATGATGGGCAATGGCAGCCAGGTTTAGAACGTTATTGACAATCAACAACGGAAAAACAATAAAAAGAAACATAGCTTATGGAACTCGAATTAGAACCATTGAACTTGCCGAGCAACACCGAGCGGCCCTTTGTCATAGCAGGCCCGTGTTCGGCAGAGACCGAAGAACAAGTGATGGCAACGGCCACGCAACTGGCCATGAAGGGTTGCCGTATGTTCCGTGCCGGCGTGTGGAAGCCGCGCACCAAGCCCGGAGGCTTCGAGGGCAACGGCGAGGCCGCGCTGCCGTGGCTCGTCCGCGTGAAGCAGGAAACGGGAATGCTGGTGGCCACCGAGGTAGCCACTCCGGAGCACATAGAGCTTGCCTTGAAGTACGGCATCGACATACTGTGGGTCGGGGCGCGCACATCGGCCAACCCGTTTGCCATGCAGGCCATGGCCGACGCGCTCAAGGGCATCGACATCCCCGTGTTCGTAAAGAATCCGGTCAACCCCGACCTGGAGCTATGGATAGGCGCGATGGAGCGCATCAACCAGGCCGGCATAAAGCGCATGGCAGCCGTTCACCGCGGATTCTCCAGTTATGACAAGAAGATTTACCGCAACTTGCCCATGTGGCAGATTCCAATCGAGCTGCATCGCCGCATCCCCGACCTGCCCATCATCTGCGACCCGAGCCATATCGGCGGGCGGCGCGAGCTGATAGCGCCGCTGTGCCAGCAGGCCATGGACCTCGGTTTCGACGGCCTTCTCATAGAAAGCCACTGCGATCCCGACAAGGCTTGGAGCGACGCAAAGCAGCAGGTGACACCAGAGGTGCTCGACTATATCTTGAGCCTTCTCGTGATTCGCAGCGAGACCAACACCACCGAGGGCATCACGCAACTGCGAAAGCAAATCGACGAGCTGGACAACCAGATGATGGAACTGCTCTCGAAGCGTATGCGCGTGTGCCGCGAGATAGGCCAATATAAGAAGGAACACAACATGACTGTGCTCCAGTCGGCGCGCTACAGCGAGATCCTGGCCAAGCGCGGGGCGCAAGGCTCGCTCTGTGGCATGAGCCCCGAATTTGTGACAAACGTCTTCGAGCTTGTTCACGGCGAGTCCGTAAGGCAGCAGATGGAGATAATAAACAAATAGGCAACGCGATGGAATGCCGTCGCAACGGCTCGCGAAAGCGATTGCCATGGCGGCATCCGTTTCTTTTTTTCTCAACCAAAAACGATACCACAATGAGAATATTGGTGATGGGCGCGGGCAAGATGGGCAGCTTCTTTCTCGACTTGCTCAGTTTCGAACACGAGATGGCGGTCTATGAGAAAGACCCCAAGAGGATGCGTTTCACGTACAACTGCCAGCGGTTCACGTCGCTCGACGAGATAAAGGCGTTCCGCCCGGAGCTGGTCATCAACGCCGTGACGGTGAAATATACCATAGCCGCCTTCAAGGAGGTGATGCCATGCCTGCCCGACGACTGCATAGTCAGCGACATAGCGTCCGTTAAAACCGGGCTGAAAGACTTCTACCAGCAGTGCGGCCACCCCTATGTCTCCACGCACCCCATGTTCGGCCCCACGTTTGCCAACCTCAACCAGTTGAGCGAAGAGAATGCCATCGTAATCAGCGAGGGCGACTATATGGGGCGCATCTTCTTCAAAGACCTTTACCGCAGGCTCGGACTGAGCGTCTATGAGTACACTTTCGAGGAGCACGACCGCACCGTGGCCTATTCGCTCAGCATCCCGTTCGTGAGCACATTTGTGTTCGCAGCCGTGATGAAGCACCAGGACGCGCCGGGAACAACCTTCAAGCGCCACCTCAACATAGCCCGCGGAGTGCTCAGCGAAGACGACTACCTGCTGCAGGAGATACTTTTCAATCCCTATACCGGAGGGCAGGTGGAGCAGATAATGGGTGAGATGCAGGAGCTGCTTGGCATCATAGAGAAGAAAGACGCCAAGGCCATGAAAGGCTATCTCACAAAGATTCGTAATAATATGAAAAAGGATTTATAGCATCTTCGCGCCCGCAGGGCGTGGCATGATGTTTGTATCCATTACGTAAAAACAAAAGACAATGGCAGCAGGTAAATGGATAGGAGGCTTTCTCGGCCTCATGGCAGGAGGTCCGCTTGGCGCTTTGGCCGGGGCGGTGATAGGCGCGATGTTCGATTACGGCATCGATTCCGTGAACACAGGTGACGCAAGCCGTGGCGGCGGACGCTCGGGAGTGTATGGCGCGGAGAGTGTGTATGAGGGGCAGCGCAACAGCTTCCTCTTTGCCATGCTGGTGCTTGTGTCGTACATAATCAAGGCCGACGGGCGTGTGATGCACTCCGAGATGGAGGTGGTGCGCCGCTTCCTGCGCAACAATTTCGGCGAAGACGCGCGCCTGCAGGGCGAAGATATCTTGAACAGGCTGTTCGAGCAGCACAAGATGCGTGGCAATGCAGCATTCCGCAACACCGTGGCCGACTGCTGCGCGCAGATAGCCGCCAATATGGATTACGCACAGAGGTTGCAGCTTCTGAATCTCCTTGCGCTCGTGGCCAAGGCCGACGGCACCGTCGTTCAGGCCGAGGTGGAAGCCATAAGGGAGTGCGCCGCTTGGATGCAGATGCCGCCTTCTGACGTAGACTCCATGCTCAACCTTGGTGGCAACAGCCTTGAGGCGGCCTACAAGGTGCTCGGCGTGCCGCCCACGGCCACCGACGACGAGGTGCGCCGGGCCTACCGCAAGCTGGCTCTTGAGCACCATCCCGACCGCGTGGCCGCCCTCGGCGAGGACATTCGCAAGGCTGCCGAGAAGAAGTTTCAGGAAATCAACGAAGCCAAAGAGCGCATATACAAGGCTCGGGGAATGTAACCCCGGGCCTTTTTTTATCCCAAATCGCATTGTAGTCCAAAGTGATTTGGGATTATGTGTTGCGTAAGGTATAGTTGGTCTTTGGCAAATTGCATTCCGCCCGGTGATGTAAGAATCTCTTTTTTTTAAGAAAATGAATGTCCGCAAGTTGCCAAACTGTTTTTGAAAGAGCTTCACTTGAGGGTTGTGGACTTTAGACGCGCATTTTGATACTCCGCCGAGACGTGCGCATTGAGTTGGCAATTTGTGGACATTCATTTTCATATTATATTATGTAGTCTATGTAAAGATATTGCAATCGAGTGGAAAGAGAGCTTGCTCTCAGTTTCCCGAGTGCGGAATATCTTCTGTAAAGGTAATGATTTTTTATGAATATACGCAAACAGCCCAAACGCTCTATGCTTGCCGACAGGCCCACGCTGTCGTTAACATTTTTATGTTACAGACAGCGGTAATGTTCGTCTTGGTTAAATATTTGATACTCAACGACTTGTGAAATGCGTTGTTTTGGCTTGCAAAACAGCACGTTTTGCAGCCTGAAACAGGCCGTTTCGTAAGCCAGAATGGGTCGTTTCGGAATGCGTAACGGCACATACGGAAAATCAAGGAAACAGCTTCTTAGTTGCATATATGCAGGTATGGGCAGATGGCGGGCATTCGTTGATTTTTTGCCTGACGCTGTTTTCTCGGCATGGGAAAACAGCTACGAAAAGAGGCTGCGTCAAAATGGAGTTAACTGGAGTCTGGGGCTTCGCCCGAAGTTATCCGGAGTTAACAGGCGTATGTTTTGTTGCTGATTTCCAAGCTATTGTCCGTTAACTTATGACGACTGACAGGTCGTCTAACTTCGGTTAACTCCTTTCAACTACATTTTGACACAGCTACCTTGGGTCATTGAGCCTTCGGGTGGCCGTTGGCACACCCGAAGGCCTGTCATGTCAGTCTATTTTCACTTTGTTTATGGTGATTCCGTTGGCTGTTGTCTTCTGTATCACGTAGATGCCGGCGGGCAGGCTCTCTGTGGCTTGTGCCGCCGTTGACTGCTTGCGCTCGCATATCTTGCGGCCGTTGAGGTCGAACACGGTGATGTTGCCCGGCTCGGCGTCAATGCCTTCTATGCAGTCGAGCACGGTGTTGTTCACCGATACGGGCACATAGATGTCTGCAGCCCCGCGCGAAGCCAGTTTCACGTAAGCCTCGTGTACGCCAATGTCATCGGAGTTGAACGCCACAGTGAACGTTCCTCCAGTGACGGGCAGTTCGGTAACCGACAGCTTGAACTTGCTCTTGTTCGGTCCGCCGAGCGACAGCTTTATCGGTTCGGCAAGGTTGGTGCCGCTCACCGTCACTTCGTCAGACACAGCGTCCTTGCCCTGCGTGGCCGTGAAGGCGAGCTGCGTGAGCGACGTGCGGATGGTGGCCAGGTCGGTGCGGCCATAGCTTACGTCGTCTATATAATATGTGGCGGCGTTGTCTCGTCCGCGCGTGCTCTTGAAGCGGAAGCCCATGAAGAAAGCGTCGGCTATGTTCTGGCCCGTCAGGTCGATGTGGTATTCCTGCCACTCGCCGCTCAGGTCTTGCATATTGGGCATGGTGAAGCCTTCCACCGGGGCAACGTACATCTCGCCGTCGGTCATGTCTATGTAGCAAAGTTCCAGCACGTCGGTCTGGTTGTCCATGAGATAGTCGCCGCGAACGCGGAATGTGAATATCTTCGACTCAGAGCCGTTGAAGTCGAGTGCCGGCGTCACGAGCATCATCTCGCAGGCCGTCTCCTCACCGTCGGGCGTGGAGCTGTCGTAGGCCATCACCTTGGCGGTGTGCTCACCGGCCGACTCATCCTCGTCGGGGAACACATATCCCCACCAAGCGCGGTTGCCCTCCATGGCCAGGTTCTTCCATCCTTCTATGGATAGCGGCTCGTTCTTCACGCTGCTGTCGAATGTCTCGTTGAGCAACTTGACAGGCTGCGAGTCGTCGAGCGGCAGGCTGTCGCCCTCCTTGCCAGGGTCGGGGCCGGTGCTCTCGGTTGCCGTTCCGCTTATTTTCACCCTCACGGTGTCCAGGGCCAGGCCGTATATCTGTATCTCGTTGTCATACTCTCCGGCCTCGTTTGGCGCGAATGTCACCTTCACCTGGGCCGTGTTGTCCTTCATCAGCATGGTGGTGCTGATGCGGAAAGCCCCGGCTTCCTTCACCCTCATGTAGGCATAGTCAGGCAGATAGGCCGTGGTCACGGTGATGGTCTGCTCTGAAGTCTGCCCGACCACAGCGCTGAACGCAGGCACCTGCTCCGGACTTACGGTCACCGAGGGCGGGTTTTGCTCGTCTGTGGCGTAGGCCGAGAGCGCTATTGCCTGAGAGACAGCCGGCATCTGCGGGCAGTCTATGAGCAACCGCGCGCTGTGCTTGCCTATGGCTGTGGGCAGATAGGTGATGGTTATGTCGGTCTCGCTCGTGCCTGCGGGTATCGTCGTGGCCGAGAGGCTGAACAGGGCGCGGTCCGTGCCGGTTATTTCGAGTATGGTCTCGGCGGGCATATTCACTGCGCTGATATGCAGTGTGCCCACAACCGAAGGTTTGCCCACGAGGCCGGCCGTCATGTCGAGCTTGTCGGGGGTGACCGTCAGCGACGGTTCGGCCACAACGGCGGGCGTTATGTCGGTCGCGCCGCGCGGCGCAATGATCACCGCGCCTGTGGATGTGGACAGGCCGGTTATGTTGACAGCTTCAGTAGGTATGGCAGTGCCAATGAGTGTCGTGCCGCCGAATATGCGCAGACGGCCCTCGCCGGTGGCGTCGGTGATGGTGGGCTGGGGCATTCCTGCGGCGAACACCGCTCCCTCGTCGAAGTCCGACAGAGTGGCGTTCTCTATGCGCACGAGGCGGTTTATGTAGTCGGCGGGCGCGGCTTTCAGTTCGCCGAGCGTGGCTGTTGTTGGTTCAACGGTGTTGTTCTCAGACACCAGCGTGCCAAGCTCGGCCGTGAGCGGGATGAACGTGTTCACGCCAACCGACGACGCTATAATGCCGATGAAGCCCGTGAGGCGGTCGCCCTCCTTGTACGTGGTGGCCAGCATCTCGTAGTCGTTGCGCACAATTTGGCCGCCCGTGGCATCTTGCAGGTAATACACCGGGCTGCCCGAGCTGTTGTCTACAAACGCCACCACGGCCTCGCCGGTGTAGCGGTAGGTCAGGTTGTCGTCGCCGTTCTCGGCGGCAAACTCCTTTAGTGTGGCTATGTTCTTCACCGGCACGGTGGCCCATGTGGCCTCTATCACCGCGTCGGCAGCGCCATCGCTGCCGAAGGTCACGGTGGCGCGGCCCTCTTCGCTTACGGGAGTGAGTGTGAAAGTCACGTCAACTCCGTCGGCACTCTGTGCGTCGGCAGCGGCTATGGTGGTGACCGACGGTTTCAGTTCGTCGCCCGTCACGCTCACGGTTATGTCGCCCTTCAGGTTGGCGGCCTTCACGTTGACGGTCTTTGTCTGCACATCGCCGCCATATATGCCGCCGAAGTCAAGGCTGCGCTCGCTCAGTGTGATGGCGGGGGCGTCCTCGTCCGGGCCTTGTTGCTCGGCAAACAGGCCGGCGTAGCTGTCGGCAACGCGCAGCGAGCCAACGAGCATGGTGGGCGCGGTGGCACTGTACGTGGTGCCCTGACGCAGCTCAATGCCCTGCAGTCCCCATGACCCTATGCCGATGCCGCTGCCCATCGGGTCGAAGTAAGCGTCGGCCAGGGCCGGCTCTTCGGTGTAGCTTGCCGGGTTGACAAACAGCGATACGGCATCCTGACGCTCGCCGCCCACGCCGATTTCGTATTTCACCACTACGAGATATGTCTCGCCCGTGCTGAAGGTGCGTTCGGCGTAAGCGGCGTTTGTGCCGCCGCGCTCCACTCCGAGGCGGTACTCTCCCTCGGCATTGCCCGCGTCAACGTACAGCTTGCCCAGCTCCGTGCCGCTCTTGCCGTCGGCCACAGGCGAGCTGAAATTGCGCGCAACGAGCGTCATCACGTACACCGGCCCTGTAGATGGCTGCTCAACGTTGATCAGGGCAGAGTAATATACCGTGCCGCTCTTTATGCCTTCTTCGCTCGGGTCGAACCGCGCGGCAAGGTCTTCGCCGTTTGTAGCCGGGCCGAGCCTCACCGACTTGCCCTTCACTCCGCCCGGATAGCCGGCGTAGTCGAGTGCCTGGTCAATCACCTGTATAGGCTCGTTGGGATTCGAAGCATACTTGCCCCAGCTGCCTTGTCCGTAGAGGTTACCTGCCGGGTAGTCGAAATTCTCTTGCCACGCCATCTGCGCTCCAACGTCGGTCGGGGCGGCGAACAGTGCTGTAATCAGCATCGTGGCTGTTGCAATCGTTTTGTTCAGTTTTCTCATAAGTTAGTTATAAAATGATTAATAAATTGTTCTCTAAGTTCTCATTGTGACAACCATTTTGCAAATATAACGTTTTTTGTGTATAAAACCAAACATATTTACGACAAATGTTGCGTGGCGCATATTTTTAGAAGCTGTTTTGATTTTATAAACTGCCGAATTGAGATGGATTTTCGAGGTATGTTTGCTAGGTTGCTGAGGAGCATAGCGGGCTATGTGACGAAGCAAACGGGCGAATATAACCGAAAAGACACTCAAGACGGCAGGTATAAAAGACAAGTTTTATAAAATCAAAACAGCTTCTTAATGAATATCTGCAACTTGGCAACATAGAAGGAGGGGGAAACGTACGCCTTGAGTTGTAAAATGTGGACGCGCGTTTGCGAAAATGTTAGAGAATGTGTCTGGAAACTTTGTACATCTCTTGGTAAGAGATGAATCTGGCTGCAAAGTTACAAAAAACAACAAACAAAAGCCATTATAATGGTTGAAAATATTTGGAATACGTTGCTTGACAAACCGTGACTGTTGTAATTTAAAGCCACATTTTGTGCAACATTTGTTGTGTGTTTCTTATATGAATTATATGTTTCTATCTGTCTGTCAGGCACTTGGCGTTATACGACATACACCGGTACATCTCTTACCAAGAGATGTACTGCTATATGGGAGGAGGCTATGTCTCCGGCAAGCCAGAATATAATAGTTGCCATTTATGGCACGGGCAAAGTGCGAGATAAAGAAAAATTCCGCCGAACTTTTAGGACTGAAGTGTGTAACTGCTTGTGTTTCAGATAAAAAGAAGCAAAAGCAGGACTCAGAGAATTGCCCGGTTGTAAGTCTGGGAGATGATAGAGGGATAAAGCTCCTTGATTGTTCGGGCAATAAATAAATGTATAGGGCGCATGGATGCAGAACTGCAAACAGAAGACGCACGGCAATGGTTCGCAATGCGCGACTTGAAGCGGAGGAATGCCAAACTGCCCGCTTATATGATGTTGGAAGGCATGGGCATAGACTGTTTCACGCCGATGGTGCACCGTTTGGTCACCGTCAGTGGAAAACGAGTAGACATGAAAGTGCCTTTCGTGCAAGACCTGCTTTTTGTGAGGGAGACGAGAGAGCGGCTTGACACCATCGTGGATGTCACGCCCACGCTGCAATACCGCTACAAACTTGGTGTGCGGCATACGCCAATTGTGGTGCGCAACGTGGATATGGACCGTTTCATCAAGGCGGTGAGATCTGTGGACGCTCCCCGATACTACCGTCTTGATGAAATCACACCCGACATGAGAAACCGCAGAATACTCATTGTCGGCGGCACACTCGACGGCTATGCCGGTACGCTTGTCACCACGCGAGGCTCGAAAGTGAAACGCCTGTTGGTAGAGCTCCCCACGCTGCTCGCAGCGGCAGTGGAAGTGCAACCGGAATACATACAGCTGATTTAGGGAAATGCTTGAAGCAATGTACACGACAAGCCGATTCAAGGCCGAATGGCAGCGGCGACACAATCCCGCAATGGACTTGAGCGGCGATGTGGACTTCTATTATGATGTATATCGCCGTCTGCACCGCATTGCCGGGAGAGGTGCCGGACTCATGCGAGACGGCGTGCTCATAGACCTGTTGATGTACATCGAGAACAATGCCACGGTAAGCCTTGACCCTCAGTATGAGATGATGTATCGCAGCATAGGTGACTTGGTTGGGCATTGGTGCAAGGCGTTGGGCGCCTACGGAAAAGACGGCTCAGCCATTTACTCATGCGTGGCCGAAGCCGTGGCGGCCGCTCCGGCGGAAGGCAGCCTGAGGCGATGGATAAAGGAGAGCGTGCTGTCGGGCGATTTCCGCAGATTGGAAGATATGGCCATTTTCTTCGTCCGTAAAGACAGTGCCCTCCGGCTGCTTTTCCACAACCTTGGTTTTAGCGAGAAGAGGTATATGGAGCTGGCGGGAAGCGAACGCGCGTCGGCTTTGAGAATGTACTGGTCAGACATGGCGTTCAACTGGCTTGACAAGAAGGGATTGTCAATATTGCGCCGCCTTGCCGGGAGGTTCCGCCGGGCGGAGTGTGAGAACGAAGTGGCGGGCAACTTGCTGACAGTTGGCGCAGAACAGTTGAACGTTTACCTGCCAAGGGAACGCAACGGCGGCCGCACATTGGCATTGGTAAACAGGGATGGGCGTGTTTTCAATGATGTGATGTTTTCAGCTCCTCTGCCCAAAGGCTATGAAGGCCGGTGTTTCATCGGTCTGTTGGCTGCATACCTCGGGCATACATACGTAATCGGGTCAGGAGCGTGGTGTGACCGCGATGTCTTCGCCAGTTGGAACAGCGGAATGTTGTGGCAAAAAATAGACTCCGTAGCGAAAGAGAACGCCACGAACACGGTATTGACCATGCCGTTTGGCAAGAAGGAAAGCCTAAGCGACGGTTTGCCCAAAACACCACAATCCCCCGAAGATGCATATTGCAGCGATCTCGGCATATACATTGACGAGCCCAACGTCCTCGATTTCCTTGATTGGCTGAAGCCGGCGGAACGTTCGTTTTGTAGCAACAAAACAATATAGATTTTATGTGTGAGGCACCATATTCAATTCTATTGGGTGGAATACAAATTTTGCTTATGCCATATAGCATATAACTATGCATGGAACTTTATGGGAAGGCATGGCGCTTGCTTTGTGCCGGATGCCATAAAAATATTCTAAACATATATTACTGTCCTTTTATGTCCGATACATTATCCAATAACAAGCGCATAGCCAAGAACACGTTGCTGCTGTATTTCCGCACGCTGCTCATTATGGCGATAACGCTCTACACGAGCCGCGTTATACTGAATGCACTGGGCGTGGAGGATTACGGAATCTACAATGTCGTGGGCGGAGTTGTGGCCATGTTCTCGCTTCTTTCGGGTTCGCTGTCGAACGCTATCAGCCGTTTTATCACCTTTGAGCTGGGCCGTGGAGACATCAGGAGGCTGGGCGTGATTTTCTCGACAAGCGTCAATATCCAGTTGGGGCTTTCGCTCCTGATAATGGTATTGGGCGCAGCGGTCGGCGGTTGGTTCCTAAACACACAGATGAACATCCCCGATGGCAGGATGACGGCGGCCAATTGGGTGCTATATTGCTCGCTACTGATGTTTTGCGTCAATCTTGTAAGCATTCCATATAACGCCTGCATCATAGCCCACGAACGCATGGTCGCCTTTGCGTACGTCAGTATTCTCGAGGCCTTATTGAAACTGTTGATTTGCTACCTGATAGTGGTCTCGCCTTTCGACAAGCTGATTTCTTACGCCATACTCCTTGTCGTTGTCGCCCTGATAATACGGTTCGTCTATGGATTTTATTGCAGTCGGCATTTTGAGGAATGCCGTTATCGCCCCGTTTACGACCGTTCACTGCTGAGACAGATGGGCAGTTTCGCCGGATGGCAGTTTTTGTCGAACGGCTGTTGGCTGTTCAATACGCAAGGCGTGAACATTCTTATAAATATGTTTTTCGGTGTGGCACTGAACGCCGCGCGCGGAGTGGCCACGCAAGTTGACGGTGCGATACAGCAGTTTGTCAACAACTTCATGACAGCCGTAAACCCACAGATTACTAAGGACTATGCCGCGGGCAGGATTAAAGAGATGTTCACCCTCGTCTGCCGCGGTGCCAAGTTCTCTTATTTCCTGCTAATGCTGTTCGCCATACCCGTCATGCTCGAAACGGAATATGTCTTGACGCTATGGTTGAAAACCGTGCCCGACCATACCGTGACGTTCCTCCGGCTCACCATCATCGGCTCCATGCTTAATATGCTCGGCGGAACGGGACTTACGGCATGTATGGCAACAGGGAATATCAAACGTTACTCAATTTGGATTTCGAGTGTGGGCGTTTTGGTCTTTCCGCTTACTTGGATTTCTTTTGAATGTGGGCTGCCTGTAGAGAGCACATACATTGTCTTCATCATGGTTTACATCGGGGTTACAGTTGTCAGACTTTACATAATGAAAGGGCTGCTGCATTTCCCTCCAATTCTGTTTGTCAGAAAGGTGATTGTGCCGATGCTTATCGTCACCCCGGTAGCCGTAATCCTGCCGTTTATCGTGGCAATTTCGTTAGAGCAGTCGTTTTGGCGGTTGTGCCTCACGGTCATTGTTTCGTTAATATCATCATCAATAACCATTTTCCTTATCGGGCTTACTGGTAGCGAGCGCAAAGCCGTAGTAAAAAAGGCAACAGACTTCCGCAACAAATTTGTGCGATGACCGGTCTGTATGCAACTTTAATAACCATGAAGTTATTGATATTCACAAATAGTTGAGTTTGAGTAAGTTATCAATGCACGGCATTTTAGACAGCAAAACAGGCTGTTTTACGGTCCGATATGATGCTTTTTATAAGGTGAAAAGCCGTGTGTTGCTAACCTGTCGGAAATAAATTTAAAATCACGCCACTCAATTCCACAATTCAATATGAGCGTAAAGAAATACTTAAAAAGAGTCGGGCGGTATTTGTTGAAAGGATTGCCGGTCAACCACATCACGACAAACATAGTGTCCATTGCCCCGAATGAACTTTTAAAAGGACGGAAAGCACTGATTACAGGTGGTACAAGCGGCATAGGTTATGCCATCGCAAGTGCCTTTTTAAGGAGTGGGGCCACCGTAATTATTACCGGACGCACAAAGCAGAGACTTGAAAACAGTGTTAAAAAGCTGGGAGATGAAAATCCGTCGGCCAAAGGCAGAATTACGTTTGTCGTGATGGATAACAAGGAAGTAAGCTCGTTCCGAACTTTATTTGACAGCCACCCGATTTTAAAAGAAACAGATATTTTGGTCAACAATGCCGGAGTTTTAGGCGGTGACATATCTATTACCACCGAAGAAGACTACGACATCATCCTTGACACAAACCTCAAGGGTGCCTTCTTCCTTTCACAGTTGGTTTCCCGTAACATGAAAGAACGGGGCATTAAAGGGAACATTCTGAACATTGCCTCGTCTTCAAGTCTGCGTCCGGCGACATCAGCTTACACGATCTCAAAATGGGGAATACGTGGTCTTACGCTGGGACTAGCCAAAGTGCTTGCTCCATACGGAATAACGGTCAATGGTCTCGCCCCGGGCCCTACGGCAACGCCAATGCTCATTTTTGGGAAAATAAAAGATATTTCACTTGAAAACAACCCGACATACCGATATGCCATGCCCGAAGAAATCGCAAACATGGCCGTTGTGCTGACAAGCGGGATGGGACGTATGGTTGTTGGTGACATTGTTTATATGACAGGAGGAGCAGGTTTAATCACGTTAGACGACACTTATTACCAATTTTAAATAAACGGAATTATTATGGATTATAAATATGTTTCAGAAAAGAATCATCTGATTTTACTTGCTTTACTGAAAGCATACGGGATAAAAAAAGTAATAGCTTCACCTGGCGCAACAAACATAACGCTAGTGGCAAGTATGCAGCACGACTCTTATTTTGAACTTTACTCTTGTGTTGACGAGCGTTCGGCCGCTTATATGGCCTGCGGACTGGCAGAGTCTTTGGGTGAACCTGTAGTAATAAGCTGTACTGGGGCGACATCGGCGCGCGAGTATATGCCGGGGCTAACTGAGGCTTATTACAGAAAACTTCCGGTCTTGGCGATTACATCCACACAGGACATTTCACGGGTGGGTCATCTGATAGCGCAAGTAACCGACCGGAGTATGCGCCCTAATGACATCGTAATGGACAGTGTGCATTTGCAGACAGTGAAAGACAAAACGGATGAATGGGACTGTACAATTAAAATAAACAAGGCTTTACACGCCCTGACACGTCACGGTGGAGGTCCTGTGCATATCAACTTAACGACAACATACAGCCGCGATTATAGTGTAAGGGAATTGCCGGAAGCAAGAAAAATATCCTATTATTCCTATGGTGACACATTGCCAAAGTTTCCGGAAGGTAAAATTGCCGTTTTTGTAGGGGCGCATAATGTGTGGACACCTGAAGAGACTGACATATTGGATGAGTTTTGTGCAAAGCATAACGCAGTGGTATTTTGTGACCATTGCAGTAATTATCGTGGAAAATACAGAGTATTAAACTCTTTGGTTGGTCTGCAAACAAATTATCATTCCCCATTGCTCGACATTGATTTATTAATCCATATAGGTGAAGTTTCTGGGGCATATGATGCCTTTGCATTCCGGGCGAAGCAAATCTGGCGAGTTGCCCAAGATGGGGAAATCAGAGACCAGTTTATGAAACTTACGGCTGTTTTTGAAATGTCGGAGAGATATTTTTTCTCAAAGTTTCCTGATTCAGACGTAAAAGACGACAGTTTCATTAAGGAATGGAATGCTGAAATAGAAAATATCAACTCGAAAATTCCAGAATTGCCGTTCTGTAACATTTGGATTGCACGGCAAATGGCATCGCGTATTCCCCAAAACACCGTTCTGTATTTAGGGATTCTGAACACATTGCGTTCATGGAATTATTTTGAGACTCCTGCTTCTGTAGAGGAACACAGTAATACGGGTGGTTTCGGCATTGACGGAATTGTTTCGACACTGATTGGTTCGTCGTTTGGCAAGCCTGACAAAATACATTACGCTGTAATAGGCGACCTTTCTTTCTTCTACGACATGAATTCATTGGGAAACCGTCACATAAAAAACAATGTAAGGATAATGGTTATAAACAATGGAAAAGGCATGGAATTTCGGTTGATAAACCATAACGGAGCAATGTTTGGAGACGAAACCGATAAATACATCGCTGCTGCAGGCCATTTTGGAAATCAATCGCCACAAGTGCTTAAGCATTTGGCTGCGGATTGGGGATACGAATACATGGCGGCAAAAGACAAGGAGGAGTTTAACGCTGCTGTAGACCGTTTCCTTTGCCCTGAGTTAACAGACAGGCCAATGGTCTTTGAGATCTTTACCGATACGGTAAGTGAAACTTCTGCCTTGAAAACATTGGAAGAGCTGATGACTGACAACAGCGTATTGTTGAAGAACAAGGCTAAAGATGCTGTAAAATCCGTTGTTGGAGAAAAAGGGAAAAGACTTTTGAAATCTATAATAAATAGTAAGTGATGCGAATAAAGCTCGTAACCTTTGCTCCGCATCCAAACTTCGGCACGTGCCTGCAGTCATACGCCTTGAATTACGTGTTGCGCAAGCTGGGGCACGACGTGGAGTTCATTTACAATGGCAGGGAAACGCCGCCGGAGCCTCTGCTCAAGGCAACAATAAAGAAATGCCTGAAGTGGCTGTTGCCTAAATCGGTGATTGCGTCGATAAAGGCCAAAAGGCAGGTCGGCGCGGCGTATGTGAACAAAGAGCCATATATCTTGGAGCTGCCCGACCATCCGTTCTTGCGTCGGCTTAGCATGCTTCCGCTTTATGGAAAATTATATAAAGCCATGAAATGCAGAAACCTCCAGTGGAGAAAGGTCTATAAGTTCACTTACGAGGACGGCAACTTCAATATGCGGCGCATCTATACCCATAGGCAATACGGGGAGGTTGCAGCCGACACAGACCTGTTCGTCACGGGCAGCGACCAGATTTGGAATCCCTATTGCGGCGGCTTCAACCCGATGATGTTTGTGGAGTTCGGCGGAGACAAGAAGCGGGTGGCATATTCCTCAAGCATCTCCCTGCCCGAGCTTCCGCCATTGGTCGCGCCGAGGATGAAGGCAGACTTGATGAAGTTCAGCCACATCGCCGTGAGGGAACAACGTTCCGTGGAGCTGCTGAGCGAACTGCTCGGTCGCGACGACATAAAGCTGGTGGTTGACCCAACCTATCTGCTCTCGGCGGAGGAATGGGAGGAGTTCGGCGACAAGGCCGAAATAGAGTTCAATGTGCCTGAGCGTTACATCTTCTGTTACTTTGTCGGCAGCAAGCGCGCCGCCGTTTACGAGCGTATGGTGCAGGACGTGAAGCGTTTCACCGGCATTCGGGAAGTCATCACGCTGGAATGTTACGACCGCAACCTGAATTATGGCAACGGACGGCTTTATAAGGACGCCGGCCCATACGAGTGGGTCTGGCTCCTGCGCCACGCCTCCTACGTCTGCATGGACTCGTTCCACGCCACGGTCTTTGCCCTGAAGTTCCAAAAGGAGTTCGTCCATGCAATGAAGAACGCTGACACGGAGACCGGCTCGCAAAACACACGAATGTATGACATTCTCTCCCGCTACGGAATCCTATACAAGAACTATAACGCCGATGGCGACACCGGCTGGCAGCAGCCGATTGACTACCTGCGCCTCGCCCCGCTGATTGAGAGCGAGATAAAGGACTCGAAGGATTACCTTAAATATGAAATAGAAAACTGATCATGGAAAAAGAACGTTTGGTTTGGATTGACGTGCTGAACATTGTGGCCTGCGCCGGGGTGTTGCTGTTGCATTGCACAAACGGGCAGGTGCACGGCTTTTCCGGCACACCGTCCTTTGACTGGTACATAGGCCTGGCCACCCACAGTTTCTTTCTTTGGCCGGTTGATGTGTTCTTCATGATTTCCGGCTTCACTCTTGTGAGGAACGCTCTGTTAACAAACGATAACAATTCGGGGGGGGGGTAAAACGGTTCTACGGCAGGAGGCTGAAGCGTCTGCTCATCCCGCTGCTTGCATGGAACGTTTTATACATGGCGCAATATTTGGCAAAGGCACACATTGAGGGGGCTGACCTTTTGCCTGTAAACGAACTCATCGCAAAGTTCTGTCTGTTTGACTACAATGGCTTCATGTGGTTTTTTGTTCCGCTCATTCTGATTTATCTGTCGTTGCCGTTCTTCGCCGTGTTCGTTCTTAATTCCGACCGCTGCCTGCTTCGCCTTTTCCTCATGGTGGGGCTGGTGCTTGGCTGCATTCCCCCGTTGAGTGCCTCGTTCACCACCCGCAGCGGCTTGCCGGACGTTTACCTCATGGGCTCGCGCTTCCTTTATTTTATCGTGGCCGGTTATTACATAGGCAACTTTGACATATCCCAACGAACTCGTAGGCGGCTCTATGCGTGCGCGGCGGCAAGCGCGGTGGTGATGTTTCTTGGCACGATGCTCCTCACGCTTCATGCTCCCGGGCATTACAGGTATTTCTTGGCTTACACGAACCTGCCCTGCACTATGACAGCGATAGGGGTGTTTACATACTTCAAGTACCACGACTGGCAGAAAACGTTGGCAAAGTTGCATATCAGCAAGACTTCCGCAGCCAAATACAGCGGCCTGAGCCTTGGCATATATTTGATTCAGGGGGCATGGTTTGGCGTGCTCGGCTATTTCCACATTTGTAAAGATAATATTCTACTGAGGTTCGTCCTGATGTATGTTGTCTGTGCTGCCTCGGTTTGTGTAATAAAACAAGTCCCGTATATGAAGAGGATCGTATAGTAAGCTTGGCGAAGATCTGCAAAGTTCTATATAGTGTAGTTATTTCAAAAGACTGCAGAAGTTTCTTGTTAAGAGCTATTTTTTACTCAATATAATAGTTAGAATATGGTTATTTATTTGCTCATAATCTTTATATCCGTGCTATTCGTATACCTTGCGGAAGTCAGTTACAAAAACAGAGGTTTGTTTTTCATCTTTTCAGCAATGGCATTGCTTATTATTTCTGTTTTTGCAGGATGCCGTGATTTGACAGTGGGATATGATGTCCTTTTTTATGAATATGAAATATACCAATCCGCACATTTGAGCAAATCTTTTGTTGATTTGCTGAACAGCGATGCAACTACAGAACCAGTTTTTTTAGCAATTAATTATATTGGAGTTCTTGTTTATGACGATATTCATTTTGTTCTTGGTTTAATTTCTTTTATAACTTCATTGTTTGCGTATTTGGCATGTGTCAAGTTAAAAAGGTATGCTCCATTATGGTTGCTGTTTACGGGGTATTTGTTGATTAATTATGCTTCATCCATGAATATAATGCGTCAAAATGTGGCTGTTTCTATTTTCTTTTACGCATACACAGTTTTAAAAGATTACGGATTGGGGTGGCGGTTTTATTTAATGGCAGTTTTGGCATTGTTAAGTCATAATACTGCCATCTTTCCAGTCCTAATTTTGTTTTTCTTTCATCACATACCTAGGCTGTCATATAAGGCCTATAAGTTTTTTATTCTTTGCATGGTGTTCTTTATGGCAGTGACTTATTATTATATTGATTATGTTTTGTTATATTTGACGGCATTCACTCAAAAAGACTATACTATTTATGGTGACGTATCGGCGACAGACTCAACATGGGCAACACTCATCATACCTTATACATACATAATATTTGTTTTATTATTGGCTGGAGTTTGTGTTTGGAAGAGGAAAAATGGACAATTTCCTTTGTTCGAATGGAATGAATATAAATGCACTATTTTAGTTTGTTTCTTGATTTTTGCTATGGGCGCAACTTTTACAGGCAGTATGTTGAGATTGGTAGCATATTTCATAACTCTTTGTGCTTTTTATATTGTTCGAGTGTTGTATCTTTCATATTCGCGCAACTCTCATCACTTTTTATATAATGTCCTATTGCTAATGCTATTTGTCGTGATGTTTTTTAGAACCACATCAAGCAGTGTTGATTATTCTTCTATAATTTTAAACATTTAAAAAGGTGAGGTATGACTATCTTATAACCTTTTCGGGCTTGTTGGAGGTATGGGGTATATTATGAAGATATGTTTTCTAAATTACAGTATTTACCCGTTAGCGGAATTATTTTTAGTAGCTTATATGCAATTATAATCAGTTTGTAGGACATTGGTTTAGCGTATGGGTATAGGACGTAAATATTTGTGGAAATTCATAAAATGCTAAAATAAATAATGAAACATGCATATCTCATTATCGCACACAATGATCCGGCCATGCTGGCAGTGTTAGTCGGGATGCTGGACGATGGACGCAACGACATCTACATTCTGATTGACAAGAAGGCGGACACA
>CALUHC010000008.1 GCA_944320355.1 uncultured Prevotella sp.
ACCTTTGGCAGAAATATAATGTAGAGCAATAAGGCATCACGACTAAAAGTTGTCAGTATTGGCAGATTTTAGTAATGACAAGGTTTTATCATTACTGCATTCCTAGTCTAACATAAATCAAAAAAAATGCAACAACAATGAAACATTTTATGTGTTTTCTTTTGGCTATTTGGGGAGAAACTCATACCTTTGCAGTGATTTTGTAACATGTTGATTATCAATGGTTATTTCCGTTTTTGCGACATGTGTGCAACATCCGGTGCTAACGCATTGATAGTCAGTTAAAGTCGTTTTTGAGGAAGTAATTTTGCAGCCGTTGAAATAGAACTGTTTGACGAATAAGCAAGAATAAAAATGGAACGACCTGTAAAGAATGGCTCACGCATAGAGGTGGTTGACGCTCTGCGCGGGTTTGCCGTGATAGCCATAATATTGGTTCACAACCTTGAGCACTTCATCTTCCCGGTATATCCCGAGGCGGGCCGGGGTGGCTCCGTGCGCTTGACGATGGGGTGTTCAGCGCGGTCTTCGCTCTCTTGGCGGGCAAGGCATACGCCATTTTCGCCCTGCTGTTCGGCTTCACCTTCTACCTGCAAATGAACAACGCGCGGCAACGGGGCGCTGACTTCGGCTACCGGTTCCTGTGGCGGTTGGTGCTGCTGGCGGGCTTCGCCACGCTCAATGCGGCATTCTTCCCTGCTGGCGACGTGCTGCTGCTTTTCGCCGTGGTGGGCATCGTGCTGTTTCTCGCACGCAACCTTAGCGACCGCGCTGTGCTCGCTGCGGCGGTGCTCTTCCTGCTCCAGCCTGCTGAGTGGTGGCATTACGCGGCATGGCTCGCCGACCATGGACACAGCTTGCCCGATCTCGGGGTGGACGCCATGTATGCCAAGTGGCCGAGGTGACTAAGTCGGGCGACTTTCTCAGCTTCATCGCCACGAATATCGGGTTGGGACAGAAGGCCAGCCTGCTGTGGGCAGTCAACGCGGGACGGCTAAGCCAGACCGCCGGACTGTTCCTGCTGGGCTTTTACGTTGGTCGAAAGCAGATGTTTGCCGACACGGAGACCAACCGTCTACGGTGGACAAAGCTGCTCGCCGTCGCCGCCGTGGCGTTCGCCCCACTCTATTCGCTGCGCGAACTGGCTATGGGAGGCGACCCTATGGTGCGGCAGACCGTCGGCACGGCATTTGATATGTGGCAGAAGCTGGCTTTTGCCTGCGTGCTCGTTGCGTCGTTCGCCTTGCTCTATCGCAGTCGCAGGTTTGCAACGGCTGTGGGCGGCCTGCGCTATTACGGCCGCATGAGCCTCACCAACTATATCAGCCAGTCTGTCATAGGGGCATTGGTCTACTTCCCTTTTGGCCTATATCTCGCCCCGCACTGCGGCCATACGCTGAGCCTGCTGATTGGCATCGCGGTGTTCGTTGTGCAAGTGTGGGCGTGCAAGTGGTGGCTGTCTGCCCACAAACAGGGACCACTGGAAGGCTTGTGGCACAAGTGGACGTGGGTCGGTAAGAGCTAAGAGTTAAAAGTTAAGAGTTAAAAGAGGCTGTGTCAAAATGGAGTTAACTGAAGTTTGGGCTTCGCCCGAAGTTATCTGGAGTTAACAGACATATATTTTGTTGCTGTTTTCCAAGCAATTTTTCGCTGCGCTCTGGCAACACGTGTCCGTTAACTTCCGGCGACCGATAGGTCGCCTAACTTCGGTTAACTCCTTCCAACTACATTTTGACACAGCCCCATCTTGGGAACTCTTTCTCTGAAGCGTTTCCCGGCCACGCCATATGGCGACATCTGCCGGTCTGCTGCCGATAACAGTGGGCAAGGCCGGGCTTCCATTTGCTATTTCAAAGGTTTGCTTAGTCCTTGTCGGCTATGGCCTGCATGATGAGTCCCTCCAGCTCTTCGCACAGCTCGGGGTTGTCTTTGAGCAGAGCCTTGGTGGCATCGCGGCCTTGCGCCAGCTTCGCCCCGTTGTACGAGAACCAGCTGCCGCTCTTCTGTATGATGCCGTATTCTACTCCCAAGTCTACAATCTCGCCTATCTTGGATATGCCTTCGCCGAATGTTATCTCGAACTCTGCCTTGCGGAAAGGTGGTGCCACCTTGTTTTTGACCACCTTCACGCGCACCTGGTTGCCTATGATGGTGTCTCCGTCCTTGATGCTTGTCACCTTGCGTATGTCAAGGCGCACGCTGGCGTAGAACTTCAAGGCGTTGCCGCCGGTGGTTGTCTCTGGGTTGCCGAACATCACGCCTATCTTCTCGCGCAGCTGGTTGATGAATATGCAGGTTGTGTTCGTCTTGCTGATGGTGCTGGTTAGCTTGCGCAGTGCCTGGCTCATGAGCCGCGCCTGCAGGCCTACCACGTTGTCGCCCATGTCGCCCTCTATCTCTTTCTTGGGCGTCAGGGCTGCCACAGAGTCGACCACGAGTATGTCCACGGCCGACGAACGTATCAGCTGGTCGGCTATTTCAAGGGCCTGCTCGCCGTTGTCCGGCTGCGAAATCCACAGGTTGTTTACGTCAACGCCCAGCTTCTCGGCGTAGAAACGGTCGAAAGCGTGCTCTGCGTCTATAAATGCGGCTATGCCGCCGGCCTTCTGTGCCTCAGCTATGGCGTGAATGGCGAGCGTGGTCTTGCCCGACGACTCAGGTCCGTAGATCTCTATTATCCTGCCGCGCGGATAGCCTCCCACGCCGAGCGCGGCGTTGAGTCCGATGCTGCCGGTGGGTATCACCTCCACGTTTTCTATCTGCTCATCGCCAAGTTTCATGATAGAGCCTTTGCCAAAGTCTTTCTCTATCTTTGCCATGGCAGCCTGCAGGGCTTTCAACTTGCCCTCGCTGGCCGACATTTCCGGTGTTGGTTCTTTTTCTTTTGCCATTTCTTGAGTTGTGAATTTTGAGTTGTGAATTTTGGGTTACGAGTTGTCGCTACGCGATTGTGAGTTGCTGAATTTTGGGTTGCGAGTTTTGGGTTGCTGGTTGCCGATGGCGTCATTGCGCAGCCGTCATGCCATCAATTCGTAATTGTATAATGCCGAATCGCGCAGCGACAATTCATAACTCAACACTCAAAACTCATAATTTTCTCACAGTTCGAGGTCTCCGCCGAACACTTCGTGCCACGGCAGACCCTGCTTGTTCAGTTGCTCCATGAACGGGTCGGGGTCAAACTCCTCCACGTTCCACACGCCGGGCTTGCGCCACAAGCCCTTGAGGAACATCATCGCGCCTATCATTGCCGGCACCCCCGTGGTGTAGCTCACGCCCTGCATGCCCGTTTCGTTGTAGGCATCCTGATGCTTGCAGTTGTTGTATATATAATATGTAAGCTCCTTGCCGTCCTTCACTCCGCGTATGCGGCAGCCTATGCTCGTCTCTCCGTCATAGTTGGCGCCGAGGTCTTGCGGGTTGGGCAACACGGCCTTGAGGAACTGCAGGGGCACGATGTTCACCTTCACCGTCTTGCCCGAGCCGTCGGCCAGCGGCGCTTCATACTCCACCTCGTCTATGCGCGACATACCGATGTTCTGGATTACGTCCAGATAAGTGAGGTACTGCTGGCCGAATGTCATCCAGAAGCGGGCCTGCCTGATGGTGGGATAGTTTTTCACGAGGCTCTCCAGTTCCTCGTGGTGCATCAGGTAGCTCTCCCTCGGGCCTATGTTCGGGTATGTGAGAGGCTTGTGCACAGCCAGCGGCTCGGTCTCTATCCACTCGCCGTCCTTGTAGTACAGGCCTTTCTGTGTTATCTCGCGTATGTTTATCTCGGGGTTGAAGTTGGTGGCGAAGGCCTTGTGGTGGTTGCCTGCGTTGCAGTCCACGATGTCGAGGTTGTGTATTTCGTCAAAGTGGTGCTTGGCGGCGTATGCGGTGAAGATGCCGCTCACGCCCGGGTCGAAGCCGCAGCCGAGTATGGCGGTGAGTCCGGCCTGCTCGAAGCGGTCCTTGTAAGCCCACTGCCACGAGTACTCAAAGTGAGCCTCGTCGCGCGGCTCGTAGTTGGCCGTGTCCAGGTAGTTGCACCCGCAGGCCAGGCAGGCGTCCATGATGGTGAGGTCCTGATAAGGCAAGGCAAGGTTGACCACGATGTCCGGTCTGAACTCGTTCATCAGCGCCTTGAGCTGCTCCACGTCGTCGGCATCCACCTGCGCCGTCTTTATGGCTGGGTTGCCAATGGCCTCGACAATCCTGTCGCACTTCTCCTTTCTCCGGCTTGCTATCATGAAGTCGGTAAACACATCGGCATTCTGCGCTATCTTGAATGCCGCAACGGTGGCGACGCCGCCGGCGCCGATCATCAATACTTTTCCCATAGTTGCTGTTATGATTGTTTTTTGTTTGCGTTTCTGTGTCCGCTCAGTCGTGTTTTATCTCGTCGGCCCTTATGCCCAGCGCGCTCATGAGCGAGTATCCGAGTATCTCCTGGCGGAAATTGCCGCCCGCCATCGGCTCCATGGCGAACACCGTGACGCGCTTTTCGTCGTCCACACGGCGCAGCGCGTTGCGCAGCGTGTCATAATATTCCTCTGCGTTGGGTATCAGCATGACGCGCTTCACCTCCTTGGCCGCGCAGACCACCTCGGCCGACTCCACAAAGAGTCCGGCCACGCTGACCGGAGCCTCGGCCCGCACGGAGCTGATGAGAAACTCGCCGAGATGGTCGCTGAACGCCTTGCCGTCAAGCTCTGAGGCATAGTCGCCGGGCGCGAAGTTGTCCATCGCGGCAGTGCCGGCACTGTGGACGAACACCACCTGGACGCTGTTCGGCCCCTCGCGCAGCCCTCCGTCGAGAGCTATGCAGTCTATCCACCGCGCCGTGTCGGCCTTGGGGATGCGACGGCCTATCATCCGCTCGAAATTGACTATAAGGTTGAAAGCCACCTTGTCCACGTAATCACCGTCGACAAGAATCACGTTCTCGCTCCAGCTTGGTTTGCTCATGTCGATGTTCATAGTGCAAATTTACGATATTTCCATATATTGGCCAAACAAAATCACGATTTATTCGTGAGCGCAGCCGCAGCCGCCGAACACCATTCACAGCCCGGCCACAGCCCCGAAAACGACGCACGAACCGGCGGCTGACAAGACAAGAACAGCTTATAATCCGCCACAGGCCATGTCAGTCTGCTGATTTTTTTGTAAGTTTGCAGCGCTTATATCAATGTATATGTCCACAGACGAAGAACAGGAGAGAGCCAAGCGCAGCCGGATAATGGCCTCAATACACAGCCGCGACACCAAGCCCGAGCTTATGGTGCGCCGCTATCTCTTTGCCTGCGGCTTCCGTTTCCGCCTCGCCCACCCCCGCCTGCCGGGACGGCCCGACATCGTTTTGCGCAAGTATCGCACGGTGATATTCGTCAACGGGTGCTTCTGGCACGGGCACGACTGCCCGGCCTTCCGCCTGCCAAAGACCAACACAGACTTCTGGCGGCGCAAGATAGAACGAAACCGCAGGCGCGATGCCGACGTGCAACGGAGGCTGGCGCAGATGGGGTGGCACTGCATCACCGTGTGGGAGTGCGAGCTGACCAAGGACAAACGCGAGCGGACGCTGCTCGCACTCGAATACACCCTGAACCGCATTTACCTCGAAGACCACGAGATACACTACCGCCTGCCCGACGACGGGCGGCAGATGGCGGCAGAGCCGGAGCCTCGCCATACGGACGGAAACGCCTGACGCGCCTGCAACGCACCGCCTTGCCGGCACGCCATGAGCAGGCAAGGCACAACCGAGCGGCAGTCACCGCCCAGCCTACTGAAACGTATCAAAAATCAAAGCCTGCCGTTTCGCCTTGCGATACAGCCCGTTTCATCGTGCAAGACAGCCCGTTTCAGGCTCTAAAACGGGCCGTTTTGCAAGCCCAAACGGCACATTTCGCAACCCCACTGATTTTCAATGAGTTGCAAAGGCCTGCGGTGATGTTGCCCGGCGGGTCAAAAATCAAAGCCAGGCGACGGGCTGAAGCCTGCGAGGCTCAAAGCCGGACGCAACGCGGCGAGAGGCGGCTTCATGCGAAATTGCACACTTTTTCCTACATTTTGAACTTGACAAAAAAGACAGCATTGCCTATCTTTGCAAAAGATTTGCTGCACCCGTGAAATCGTGAACAGGCGTTCTTTCCACCCGCTTGCGGCATATCTGCAAACAGAAATACAAAGCTATACCTAAATATATAATATATGGAGACAAAGGAACTGACTGTACTCAACGCGATAAGGAAGAGTGGCGGCAACGCCGACATAGCCGACCTGAAAGCACATACAGGCATGGACACCATGGAGCTGACTGCGATAATAGGCTCACTTGCCGGGGAGAACAGAATACTCCTGCGCATAAACAACCAGGCCGGCGAATGCCAAACGTACAAGACCAACGCCGAAATTCTGTGCGGACGGTTCATGGATTTGCTGGCCGACAACTACAGGTACGAGCGCAGCGTGGCCTTCTACGCGTCGCGACTGTGCATCACACCAAAGCACCTCAGCACCGTGGTGAAGGCCACGAGCGGCAAGCTGCCGTCGGCATGGATAAGGGAAGAGACGATAAGGGAGATAGAGCACAGGCTCTGCCACAGCCGGTCTTCAATAAAGGAAATTGCCTACAGCCTCAACTTCGCCAACACATCGTTCTTCGGCAAGTACTTCAAGGCGTGCAAGGGCGTATCGCCCAAACAGTTCTGCGAAGCATACATAAGAACACATAAAACCCCAAACGCATGAAAAAGAACAAAATCGGAGAATGCGCATCCTTGGTGATGGGCGCGCTGCACTGCGAGAGCCGCTCGTGGGAAGAACTGCTGCAGAGCACAGGACTCGCCCCCTTGGAGCTGGCCTGCGCCATAGGCTGGCTGGCGAGAGAAGACATGGTGAACATCCGCATGGACCGGGGGCGCATAGCCTTCGAGGCATACCACGAGCACTATTATTGACCCCCAATCGGTCATTAGAGTCCAAAGTGCTTTCGTTCTGTCGGCGTGCAGATTGGCTGTAGCCTTTGTCGGATGCGTGGCGGGCTACGTCGAGACAAAGCGGCAGACAAGATGCCGACGGCAGAACGAAAGCACTTGGAAAGCCTGAAAATGAACAAAAACATATCCCAGGCGGTCTAATGATCGATTCGGGGTGAATAAAAGCGGTGGTTTTGCTTTGATTTCTCTGCAACTTCTGCTACCTTTGCAGAAGATAATCTGCACTCGGGAAACTGCGAACAAGTTCGCTTTCATCCCGTTTGCATTACCTTTGCAGACAAGATGAAACAAGTAAGACCAAAGAAAAACCTCGGCCAGCACTTCCTGACCGACCTTGACATAGCGCGGCGCATAGCCGACACGGTGGACGCCTGCCCCGACATACCTGTGCTGGAGGTGGGACCGGGCATGGGAGTGCTCACGCAATACCTCACGGAAAAGCCCCGCGAGGTGAAGGTTGTGGAGATAGACGCCGAGTCGGTGGCCTATCTCCACGAACACTTTCCGCGCCTCAGGGACAACATAATAGCCGACGACTTCCTCAGGATGGACCTCACAGGCGTGTTCGGCGGGCGGCAGTTCGTGCTCACAGGCAACTATCCGTACGACATTTCGTCGCAGATATTCTTCAAGATGATAGACAACCGCGAGCTGATACCCTGCTGCACGGGCATGATTCAGCGCGAAGTGGCGCAGCGCATGGCCTCGGCTCCGGGCAGCAAGGCCTACGGAATACTGAGCGTGCTGACGCAGGCCTGGTATGACGTGGAGTACCTTTTCACCGTCGACGAGGACGTGTTCAACCCGCCGCCAAAGGTGAAGAGCGCCGTCATACGCATGACACGCAACGGCGTTACCGCGCTCGGCTGCGACGAAGAGCTGTTCCGCCGCGTGGTCAAGACAGTGTTCAACCAGCGGCGCAAGATGCTGCGCGTCAGCCTGCGCCAGCTCTTCGGCGGGCGCGGCGCCGACGAAGGGCTGTTCAGCCCCGGCCTGCTCACCATGCGCCCCGAACAGCTCAGCATAGCGCAATTCGTGGAACTGACCAACATGGTGGCCGCCCAGCTGAAGCAAGGAAATGCATCCGAATGAGCCTAAAAAACCGTTGTGTGCGCACACAATATTTGATTTATATCAAAAACAAAGCCATTTTATGTTATAAAACATATTTTGCCCATTGCCATATTGCAAAAACTGCGTATCTTTGCAAACGAAAACAAGAGGCAAGGGCAATGGGAAACCGGAAGCCGACAAGCCTCTCCCGATGAAAGAAAAAGACAAGCAAGTTTAAGAATAAGAGAGACAAGGTAATTAGATAATAGGGATAACAAATTGGTAAAGAAGGTACTTAAGATTAAGAAGACAGGATAACGGATAGGTATTAGAAAGGTAACGAAGATTGGAAGGATAACTCAATAGGTAAAAGAAAGGCAGAAGCCAAGGTAAGATTGTAAGGATGACAGAGAGGTATTAGTGATAGGTGAACAGATTGTTAATTGAGATGTAAACCCTGTTTGCAGCGTGAGCTGCAACAGGTATGGAGGCGGGAGAAACACAAACGCCGTCCTCCTTTTTCATAGAAGACATGGATTTTAGGGTTATATAATTGTTTGGGCGATGCCGATTGCAGTCGGTTGTCGCCTTTTTTCATGCCGCACGCAATGCGCGCCATGGGCATCCCGACCGGCAACAAGCAGCCAACCGCCGGCCCCACCCAACGCCATCACCACCCAACGCGCCCCACACCACCGCCACAACAAGCCGCAAACAGACATATTTTCATACTGTGCTCGCACACAGCAACCATATTTCCACCAACAATTAATTGACATACGTCAATAAGAAAGCTATTTAAACGAAAAACCGACATAAAGCATTTGCAACATAAAAACATTCATAGTAACTTTGCACTAACAAAAAGAACAAGGCCGACCAAGGTCAAAAGATATAGCCCAACGGGGCGAAACGGCAATACAGCCGGGTAAAAAGATAGCAAGGAAAGGCCGATACCGAAAGGCAAGAAGCCCGCCCACAAAGGATAACGACAGTAATAGGTATAGTCAAAACAAGACAAGGGAAAAGATTGTACAGGTAACGGTTGAGTGAAATCGTGACGCCGCCGCGAGGCGACACAGACCAAGGGTTTGATTAATAGGTAAAAGCAAGATTGGCATGTTGCCGCGCTGCGTGAGCCGCCAAGGCAACACACACAACGAAAGGTGACCGCCCCGGAACTTCAACCGGCATCGCACCTTTTCATTCATAACGATGTTTTAGTTATTGATACGGTTAGAGCAGTCTCCGAATGCCAGGCATTGGAGACTGCATTTTTTGTATTCCAATGCCTGCATCTGCCCGAGCGCAGCTTGGCCTACGCAAAGGATTCGCATTGATGGGGCTGCCAAACAAGTTGAACAAAAATCGGTCATTAGACCGCCAGGGATATGTTTTTTGTTCCTTTTTCTGGCTTTCCAAGTGTTTTTGCCATGCCGGCGGCATCTTGCCTGCCACTTTGTCTCGACGCAGCCCACTATGCCTTCTACAAAGGCGACGGTCAATCTGCACGCTGGCAGAACGAAAGCACCTTGAACTCCAAGACTGACTGGGATTGAAATGCAACACGCCTGGCCAGTGGTTGCGACATTATTCCACAAACATTCCACGCCCCACATCTTGGGACAAATGAACAAAAGACTCCAAGAAGATGTTTTAATTCTATCAAAACTGTCTTTTATACCTACCGCCTTGAGTGTCTTTTCGGCCATATTCGACCGTTTGCTTCATCACATAGCCCGCTATGCTCCTCAGCAAACAGACAAATATGCCTCGAAAGTCCGCCCCAGCCCGACGGTTGATAAAATCAAAACAGCTTCTAAAAATCCTCCCTGACTCTCAGCACTCTGATATCATCTATAGGACGGTCATAGTCATCTGTCTGCGCTTCTTGTATGCGTTCCACCACGTCGAGGCCGCCGGTCACCTCGCCGAACACGGTGTAGAGACCGTCAAGTTCGGGCAGACCGCCCACCTTGCGGTACGTCTGCACCATCTCGTCAGACATCCGCGCGCCACCGCCGAGCGTGTCGATGCGCTCGCGTTGCTCCTCTACCACAGCCGTGGAGTGGCGCTTGCCCCACACAATGTAGAACTGGCAGGCATCAGACTCGCGCTCCGGATTGGTATCGTCGGCCTCGCGGGCCATGGCCACCGCGCCGCGCTTGTGGTACAGGTCGGGCAGGCGTATCTCGGCAGGTATGCGATAGTCGAGCGTGCCGGCGCCCACCTGCTGCCCCGGTTCGGCGTGGCGCGTGGATGGATCGCCCGTCTGTATGACGAAGTTGCGTATGGCGCGGTGCACCAGCAGGCTGTCGTAGAAGCCGCCACGCACCAGCTTCAAGAAGTTGTCGCGGTGCAGCGGGGTCTCGTCATACAGCTCTATGCGTATGTCGCCTTCGGTGGTTTCCATCACCACGGCCTTCCTTCCGGTATGCTGTGCAGCCGCACCGAGCGACACGGCCAGCAGCAATGACAGTGCGAAGTGTCTCATATCTAATTACGCTTTGGGAAAACTCTTGAGCCAACCGCCGCGGAAAAGCCGCAGCAGGAATATCGTTCCGCGGAACGTAAGTTCTATGGCCATGGCCGTCCATACGCCCCGCAGCCCGTAGTGGGGAGCCAGCAGGGCGGCCAGCGACAGGCGCACGGCCCACATACTGAGCAGGTTCATCACAGCGGGCTTCAGCGTATCGCCGGCTCCGATGAACACTCCGTAGCACACGATGGCGGCGGCGAACATCGGCTCGGCGAACGCCTCGATGCGCAGGGCGGCCACACTCAGCTCGCGTATGGCCTCGACGGGGGTCATCACGGACATGAGGTTGGGCGCAAAGACATACATCAGCACGGCCATGAACGTCATCACCGCCATGCCCATGGCCACCGACAGGCGGGCGAAGCTGCGCGTGAGCAGCCGCTGGCCCGCGCCTATGCCCTGCCCCACGAGCGTGGTGGCAGCGTCGGCGATGCCGTAGCCCGGCATATAGCACAGGCTCTCCACGGTTATGGCAAAGGTGTTTGCGGCTATCGATATGTTGCCCAGCGGAGCCACGATGGCCGTGCTCACTATCTGCGCGCCGCCCATCAGTATTTGCTGCAGGCCCATGGGCGCGCCTATCTTAAACGCCGTCCTCACGCAATCGGCCGTGGGACGGAACGAGCCGGGGCGCCGGCGCAGGGCCAGATGGGGCGAGCGCACCAGCAGCGAGTAGGCCATGAGCGAGGCCGAGACAACGATGGCGCAGAGCGTTCCGAGGGCCGCGCCGGCCACACCGAGGCCGCACACGAAGATGAAGATGTAGTTGAAGCCCACGTCGAGCAGGCACATCAGTATGTTGAGCAGGCTCGGCACCTTCATGTTGCCGCTGCACTTGAGCATACTCCCCGACAGGTTCTGCAGCTGATAGAACGGCAGCGCGAGCGAGAAGATGAGGAAATACATGGACGAGTCGCGGGCTATGTCGTCGCCTCCGCCGAGCCAATAGGGCAACCGGGAGTGGATGGCGATGCCCACAAGCATCAGCATCGTGCCGAAAGACAAAGCGCACACCAGCCCCTGGCGCAGTATGCGGCGGGCCCGCTCAAAGTCGTTCGCCCCGATAGAATGGGCCACCTGCACCGAGAAACCCATCGAAGCGGCGCTGAGCAGACCGCTGAACAGCCACGTGGACGACTCCACCAAGCCTATGGAGGCAGACGAACGCGCGCCGAGACTGCCCACCATCGACGCGTCGATGAAGAACATCACGATGGCCGACATCTGCGAAAGTATGGACGGAACGCTGAGTTGGGCTATCAGCTTCATCTTCTCGCTGCGTGTCATGGCGCGCCCCTCGCGTATGTACGACAGCAATTCGTCGCCTTTGTTCTTGCCAAACATCTGTTTAACGGTTGCTCTTTCCTTTTTTGGTTTGCCGCCGGAGCTCCGCCAGCCGGTGTGCATCAGCAGTGCCGCGCGCTCCCTGCGGGAGTGCAAAATTACTCATTTTATTCCGTATCACCGCAATATTCCGGCGGGAATCGGCCGCCATGGCCTGCCCGCCATGGCGCATGACGCAAAAGCAGGAGGGCGGAGCAAAGAGGGAGTTAACGGGAGTTTGGGCTCGCCCGGAGTTAGCAGAAGTTAGCGGACATTAGCTGCCAAAGCACAGCGAAAAAGTAGTTTGCCAATGACTCCCAAGCTATTTTCGCCGCGCTTTGGCAGCTAATGTCCGTTAACTTCCGGCGGCCGACAGGTCGCCTAACCTCGGTTAACTCATGTTAACTTCCCTTCTTGCTCTGCCCTTTGGCAGATGCCCCTCCGCAGGTGCCCTACTTCAGGCAGCCGCGGGCCCACTCGGCGGTCTCGCTGTCGCTGCCCGTCACGAGCAGCCCGGGCTTCCACGTTATGCCCTTCGAGTATGTGCGGGCCAGCACCTCTGCGCTGTTGTCGATGGAAGAGCCGCCCGAGGTGGCGAAGGGCGCCACCGTATTTCCCTCAAAGTTGTATGCCTCCATGAACGTGTTCACTGCGCGCGGGCACAGGTTCCACCATATAGGATAGCCCACGAACACCACGTCATACTTCTCCACGGCCGCATTGTGGTCGGCCAGCTCGGGGCGCGAAGCCTCGTCGTGCATCTCCACGGAGCTGCGGCTCGCCTCGTTGCGCCAGTCAAGGTCGGCGGCGGTATACTCCGTCTTGGGCGCGATGCGGTAGAGGGTGCCGCCCGTGGCCTCGGCTATCACCTTGGCCGCAGCCTCCGTTGTGCCTGTACACGAGAAGTAGGCCACCAGCACCTTCTTGCCCGTGGCAGCCTCGTCGGCGGCTGCCTCGCCCTGTTTTGCGCCACCCTGGCGCGCCGTACACGATGCGGCGAGCGTCAGTGCCGCCGCGATGAATGCCAATGCTTTCTTCATAGTCATTGCTGTCTGTATTTTTAAAGATAATGTTTTGTTGCTTCTGTGTGCAGCTTAAATTATGCAAAGTTAATGCAAACGAGTGGAAATGGAGCTTGCTCCAACTTTCCCGAGTGCAGCTTAACTTATGCAAAGTTAATGCAAACCTGCCGAACACAGAATATCCCTTTTACTGATGGTGCAACCATAATTACGGAAAATCCATGGCGTACGCCGCCACACGACAGGCCGTTCATCCCGCTGTCCAAACGCCACCCGCACAACAGGCACACCCCATCCTGCTTTTGAGGGTATGGCGAAATGCGCATCAATGGCCACACCCCTCTACCCAACCCTCTCCCAAAGGGTGAGGGAGTGGTTACCCCCAGGCCTCGTATTCATGCGCAATTCGTTTTACTTTTTTACCTTTTTACTCTTCTACTTTTAATCCGAAAAACCACAGATTGCACCGATATGCACGGAAAGGGATTGCGAATGAACGGATTACACGGATTTATCAAGGGCAGCGAATGCTACCCCTTTCTGTGGAATCCCCTACCCTCTCCTTGCCCCAACAGGCAGCTTGCATAGCAAATTCTGCCAAATCGGTGCAATCTGTGGTTTGTGTTTCGCCAGCCATACCCAGCTTTCGGAGGCTGATAATCCATGCAAAACCGACACCGGGAAACAACGGGCACGGAATGAAGCACGGCAAGAGCCTTTGTTAAAAAACGCAAAAGAAAAGGCCGTGCAGCCCAGCCTTCACCTCAAGCAACGGCTCCATTTTCGGCGTTTTGGCTGCGGAATGCCCGCGGGGACGCAAACACGGTCAAAATGGCTGTGCAATCATAACTCACTGAATGTCACTGCCGTTACAACGACAAACAAGAAAGTGTGCAACAATTGGCGGCATTCCGGACTGCAAAACGTGCCGTTTGGGAATGTGAAACGGTACGTTTCGCATTGCGATATGGGTCGTTTTGCAAGCCTAAACGACACATTTCACGACGCAAAGAAAGACAAACAGCAGCACAAAAACGGCACGGCATGGC
Source organism: uncultured Prevotella sp. (assembly GCA_944320355.1). Lineage (GTDB taxonomy): Bacteria > Bacteroidota > Bacteroidia > Bacteroidales > Bacteroidaceae > Prevotella. The sequence continues at coordinate 13,976 of CALUHC010000008.1, forward strand.
AAAAAACGCAGCCTGCCAGACAACAAACGCAGCAATACCCGCCTGCAAAAGCAGGCGACACACCCGACCGACCACCCCAGGCTGCCATATTTTTCGCTCTCCGCCGGTCTGCATTTTCTAAAACCCTGAAAAAAGGAAGCACGTCCTTTATTAACGCAAATAAACCTTACGCAGTTAAAAATCGCTAACGCACAAAAAACGGACCGACACCGCATATACCGCGATGCCGGCCCAAAAACCATGAAGTAAAACTAAATGAGGGTTACCGCGCAGCCCTGTCCGCCTGTCGCGGCGAGCCATCAGAAGCGGCGGGCGGTCTTGATGCCTATGGCAACACCTACGCCAACAGCCACCGTGAACTCCAGCACGTCTACCGCCATCATTACGAACATCGTCATGCGTCAAGCCCCCTACGTTAGAAATTCTCTCTAAATCTTTCCACTGATGCCACCATCAAGGCCACGGCTATGGCCGAAAGCAACGTGCAGAACGCTGCAAAAACAATTGTTTCCATAATGCTTTCTCTCTCTTGTTTGTTATCCCTATGTTATCTTTTCGGGTGCAAATTTAAGCACTTATCCGCAAACACGAAATGCCAAAGGATGCAAAATAATGGCAAAGACCCATAATTTTGACTTGCATCAAAAAATCGCGCCGACCGCAAAAAAGTGCTCCCGACAGGCCGCCACGGCCTCCCCCACCTTTCGCGCCCCGCGCCCGGAGAGGCGTTTCAAGGCATAAATAATGCCGGACGGAGTCACAAAATGGCCAGCTACGACAATTTAGGCTGGCTCTTATTTTGCGTTACGCCCGAAATAATGTAAATTTGCATACTGTTATGGAATCGAGAAAGATAGCCAATACGTGCGCCAAGGTGACGCTGCCCCTGCTGCTCGGCGGCGCGATACTGTACTGGATGTACCGCGACTTCGACTTCAGGAGCATGGGCCACGTGCTGCTCCACGAGATGGACTGGGCGTGGATGGCCGCGTCGTTCCCCTTCGGCATACTGGCGCAGGTGCTCCGCGGGTGGCGATGGCGGCAGACGCTGGAGCCTGTGGGCGAGCGTCCGCGCAGGGCCACGTGCATATACTCCATATTCCTGTCATACGCTTCGAGCCTTGTCATACCGCGCATAGGCGAGTTCACCCGCTGCGGAGTGCTGCGCAGATACGACGGGGTGTCATTCCCCAAGGCACTCGGCACGGTGGTGACGGAGCGCGTGATAGACTCGCTACTGGTGCTCGTGGTCACGGCGGTGATGCTGCTCTGCCAGGTCAGGATATTCAACACGTTCTTCGACCGCACGGGCACGAGCCTTGAGTCGGTGCTCGGCCGCTTCTCCACCACTGGCTACGTGGTCACGGCGGTGTGCGCCGTGGCGGTGCTGCTGCTGGCCCACCTGCTGCTGAAGCGGCTGTCTATATATAATAAGGTGAAGGCCACGCTCAACGGAATGTGGCAGGGCGTGATGTCGCTGCGCGGCGTAAAGAGCGTGCCTCTGTTCCTGCTGTTCACCGTGGGGATATGGGCCTGCTACTTCATGCACTACTACCTGACGTTCTTCTGCTTCGGCTTCACGGCCGGACTGGGCGTGCAGTGCGCCCTGGTTACGTTCGTGGTGGGCAGCATAGCCGTGATAGTGCCAACGCCCAACGGCGCCGGCCCGTGGCACTTCGCCGTGAAGACCATGCTGATACTATACGGCGTGGCCGACGCCGAGGCTCTGTTCTTCGTGCTGATAGTCCACGCCGTGCAGACCATGCTCGTCATTCTGCTCGGCGTGTGGGCATGGGGCGCGCTGGCGTTCACACGCCGCCGCGCAGCCACGACCGCAGCCACAGCCGGAGCCTGAGCACAAAACACAACAAGAAAAAAACAACTTAAACCCACGGGGCGGCAGCCGGCACGCGCAGAAAGCCGCACAGGCAGCGCACAAGGCCAAGCCCCGCATAAAAGGATAAACTATGAGTGAGATTAAGAACCTAAAGCCCGAGTGCATCTGGCGCAACTTTGACGCGCTCACACAGGTGCCCCGTCCGTCAGGACATCTTGACAAAGTACAGAACTTCCTGCTCGACTTCGCCGCGAAGGTTGGCGTTGAAGCCTTCAAGGACAAGGCCGGAAACATCGTCATGCGCAAGCCCGCCAGCCCCGGAATGGAGAACCGCAAGGGCGTGATTCTGCAGGCGCACATGGACATGGTGCCGCAGAAGTCGAAGGAGAGCACGCACAACTTCGAGACAGACCCCATAGAGACATACATCGACGGCGACTGGGTGAAGGCGCGCAGCACCACCCTCGGCTCTGACAACGGCATAGGCGTGGCCGCCATCATGGCCGTGATGGAGGACAAAGAGCTGAAGCACGGCCCCGTTGAAGCCCTCATAACGGCCGACGAGGAGACTGGCATGTACGGCGCGAACGACCTGCCCGAGGACGAACTCAACGGCGACATACTGCTCAACCTCGACTCCGAGACATGGGGAAAGTTCGTCATCGGCAGCGCCGGAGGACTCGACATAACCGCCACGCTCGAATACAAGGAGGCCGACACCGACCCCGACGACACCGCCATAAAGGTGACGCTGAAGGGCCTCAAGGGCGGACACTCGGGCCTGGAGATACACGAGGGCCGCGCCAACGCCAACAAACTGATGGCCCGCTACGTGCGCGATGCCATCACAGACTGCGACGCACGGCTGGCAACGTGGCACGGCGGCAACATGCGCAACGCCATCCCGTTTGAGTGCGAGGTGGTGCTCACGCTACCAAAGGAGAACGTAGAGGCCGCCAAGGAGCTGGCCGAAGACTACAAGGAGACCTTCGAGCACGAGTATGCCGGCATAGAGAGCGGCATCATCTTCACCGCCGAAGAGACCGCCGCACCTAAGAAGGAAGTGCCCGAGGACATACAGGACAACCTGCTCGACGCCATCTATGCCTGCCACAACGGCGTGCTGCGCATGATTCCGGCCATACCCTCGGTCGTTGAAACGTCGTCAAACCTCGCCATAATAGACATAAACGAAGGCCGCGCCGAGGTGAAAATCCTCGCCCGCTCGTCAAGCGAGAGCATGAAAGAGTACCTGGCCAACACGCTGCAGAGCTGCTTCAACATGGTGGGCATGAAAGTGACGCTGAGCGGCGGCTACACCGGCTGGGACCCGAACACCGACAGCGAGATACTGAAACTGCTCGAACGCGAGTATCGCGAGCTGTTCGGCGAGGAGGCTGTGGAGCAGGTTGACCACGCCGGACTGGAGTGCAGCGTCATCCTCGGCAAGTATCCACACCTCGACGTGGTGTCGCTCGGACCCACGCTCCGCTCGCCCCACACCACCGGCGAACGCTGCTACATCCCCACCATGGCACCTTTCTGGGAGCTGCTCAAGAAGACTCTTGAGGACATCCCGGCCAAATAGGCAATACGAACACTTTTTAATAATCATAAGTTTCAAATGAGAGCCGGTGCAATGCCCGCTGTGAAGCGACGCGCACCGGCGTTTTTCTTTTCAAAAACCAACAGTAAAAACGACATGGACAGCAAGGATTTGACTTACAAGGTGAGCCTGACAAAGACGGTGAGAATCATAAGCACAGTGTGCAGCATAGCGGTTGGCACAGCGATATTTACCTGCCTGTACTTTCCGAAGCCAGCAGACAAGACACTCAACGAGTGGCTATACGCAGGATTTCTCATCGCCTTCGCTGTCGGCGCGACCTATTACGCCCTCTTGATGTGGCCGCGCCGCATTACGGTTTACGCCGACCGGCTGGTCTTGAAGAAGGGCATCGGCAAGAAAACGCTTTTGTTCAGCGACATAGAGAGCATAGAACGGCGCGACGACCTGGCTTTCGACATGAGGCTGATAGGCTCGGGCGGCATGCTTGGCTACACGGGGTGGTTCACCAACAGCGACTTCGGCCGGTATATGTCTTACGTCGGCGACCATAAGAACACGTTTCTGATAGTGACCCGGAAGCGCAAGTACGTGATGAGCTGCGACCGCCCCGACGAGCTGGTGGAGGAGGTGAAAAGGCGCATAGAGGCACAGAACAAAGCGTGACACGGCGCGGGAGGACATGAAACAAAGGCTTCATCAAAACTAAAAACCACAAAGACAAACGACATGGACAGCAAGAAACAATCTTTCAGTGTGAGCATGGGCAAAGCCGCCAAGCGGCTCACCGTGGCATATTTCGCGGTGTTGCTGCTGTTCTTCGGCGTGAGCTACCTGTTTGGTGTGTATGACAACCCCACCCCGGCGAGCATGGCTCTCGATGGCAGCGTGGCCGCGATAGTGGCCGCGATTGCGCTGTGGTGCTGGTGGCTCTCGCCGAAGCGGATTGACGTGAGCGGCGAGTGGCTGACCATAGTGCGCCGCATAGGCCGCAAGAGGATTGCCGTCAGCGATATCACATATATAGAAAGGTATGGCGGCATGGGCAGCGACACGAGGGTATGCGGTGTTGGCGGCGTGTTCGGATTCACCGGATGGTTCAAGGGAAGGCAGGGGAAATACTTCGCATACGTGGGCGACTATCACGACACGGTGATGGTGGCGACCGCCCGGAGGAGGTATCTCGTGAGCTGCGACAAGCCCGGCGAACTGGTGGCCGAGGTGCGGAAACACATCCACGGCGGCGGCATGGCATAGCCGGAAGGGCGCGACGGCAAGGCCGTAACACATATTGCAATGGTGAAAATATGACGGAAAACACTTAAATAAAGTTGAAACAAATGTCGGAAGTTAAAAAGAAAATGAGTACCTTTGCACCACAAAAAACAACAACAAACCAAATCATGGACGATTATCACGCGGAAAACTTTAACTTGTAGGTGCCGGGGAGACGCTCACGGAAGCTGGTCCTCGACCTGAAATCATTATGGAGGATTAGCAGAATGAGAACTTACTGGAACACGGTTGGAGGGCTCACGGCCATCGACGAGTGGCAGCCCAATTGTTGGATACAAGTTACCTGTCCGACAGAAGAAGACCAGCGGATGCTGGAAGAGCAGTTCAAGATACCCGATTACTTCATCACAGACATCAGCGATACCGACGAGCGTGCCCGCTACGAGTACGACGACGGCTGGATGCTCATCATCCTCCGCATACCCTATGTGAAGGAGATACGCTCGCGCACGCCTTATACCACCGTGCCGCTCGGCATCATCCACAAGCGCGACGTCACGATAACGGTGTGCTACTACGAGACGAACATGATGATAGACTTCGTGAGCTACCAGCAGAAACGCGGCGAGGGCTTCACCGACTACGTGGACATGATATTCCGCCTCTTCCTCTCCTCGGCCGTGTGGTACCTCAAACGGCTCAAGCAGATAAACGGACTGATAGAGAAAGCCAAGCGCAACCTGGACCGCGAGGTGAACAACGAGTCGCTGATAGGCCTCAGCCGGCTGCAGGATTCGCTCACTTACTTCATCACGTCGATAAGGGGCAACGAGACGCTGCTGTCCAAGCTGAAGTTCAAGCTGCAGATAGACGAGCTTGACGCCGACCTGATAGAGGACGTGAACATCGAGATGACGCAGGCCCGCGAGACCACCAACATATACTCGGACATCCTCGAATCGACCATGGACACCTATTCGAGCATCATCAACAACAACATGAACACCGTGATGCGAACGCTCACCTCGGTGTCCATCATACTGATGTTCCCCACGCTGATAGCCAGCCTCTTCGGCATGAACCTCGTCAACGGCATGGAGAGCAACCCCTACGGGTTCATCATCGCGCTGGTAATCTCGGCCTGCATTTCGGCTGTCTTTTGGTGGATATTCCGCCACAAGCGGCTTGTCTAGACCTTAAAGAATTTAAAAAAACGATTGAAAATTAGGCTGTTAAAATATTTTTGATTAAGTTTGCGCCAAATTATGCGACGCCCACACGCCACGACGCAAAAGCCAGCGCAGGCAAAAGCGGACGGCAAGACGCGCAAAGCAATACTTGCATTAACACAATCATGAACTAAAAAGTTTGAATGATGGACTCCCAAGAGAAAGCCCTCGAAATGGGCATACATGATGAAGTGAACAAGGTGGAAGAATCCGTCGGACCGGCAGAAGAGCCGATCCAACCTACCGAGACCCCAAAAGCCGAGAGTGACGAAGAGGCCGGCAGCACGCCCGAAGAGCCAAACTACAAGAGGCACTACGAAACAAAAAAGGACGTTCTCGAACGGGTAAAAGAGATAGCACACAGCAACGAAGCACCGCAAAAAGACGAAGTAGACTATCTCAAGACCACCTTCTACAAACTGCACATAGCCGAGCGCGAAGCCATGATGAAGGATTTCATCGACGGCGGGGGCGACCCTGAAGAATACCACATCATGCCCGATGAGGACGAAGAGGCTTTCAAGGCCGAGATGGGCATAATAAAGGAAAAGCGCGCAAAGATACTCAAGGAGCAAGAAGAGGAGAAAGAAGCCAACTACAACAAGAAAGTTGACATCATAGAGAAGATAAAGGCCATGGTGACCTCGCCCGAAGAGGCCAACAAGTCATACCAAGAGTTCAAGACGCTGCAGGCACAGTGGAAAGAGATAAAGAACATACCGCCGGCCAAGGCCAACGAGCTATGGCGCACATACCAACTCTACGTGGAGCAATTCTACGATATGCTGAAGCTCAACAGCGAGGCGCGCGAGTATGACTTCAAGAAGAACCAGGAGACCAAGATACACCTCTGCGAGGCAGCCGAGAAGCTGGCCGAGGAAGAAGACGTGCTCAGCGCGTTCCACCAACTGCAGAAGCTGCACCAGGAATACCGCGAGACCGGCCCCGTGGCCAAGGAGCTACGCGAAGAGATATGGGCACGGTTCAAGGCTGCGTCGACCGTAATAAACAAGCGCCACCAGCAATACTTCGAGCAGCAACGCGCCAAGGAAGAGGACAACCTGGCACGAAAGACAGCTCTCTGCGAGAAAGTGGAGGCCATAGCCGCCGAGGAGAACAAGGGCATAAGCGACTGGAACAAACACTCAAAGGACATCATTGCGATACAGGCTGAATGGAAAACCATTGGATTCGCGCCGCAGAAGATGAACGTGAAGATATTCGAGCGATTCCGCGCCGCCTGCGACGACTTCTTCGGACGCAAGACAGAGTTCTTCCAGAAGCAAAGGGAAATGTTCGCAGAGAACATCGAAAAGAAACGCGCACTCATAGAAAAGGCGCAAGCACTGAAGGACAGCACAGACTGGAAAGCGACAGCCAACAAAATAATCGCGCTGCAGAAAGAGTGGAAATCAATAGGAGCCGTTCCAAAGAAGACAGGAGACCACCTGTGGGCGGAGTTCATCGGAGCCTGCAACCAGTTCTTCGACGCACGCAACGCCGCCGGCTCCAGCCAGCGCAACGAGCAGCGCGACAACCTGGAGAAGAAGAAAGCGGTGATAGAAAAGCTGAAAGCCATAACCGCCGAGGCCGAAGGCAATGTGCAGGAAACGGTGCACAAGCTCGTTGAAGAGTACAACGCGATAGGCCATGTGCCATACAAAGAGAAGGACAAGGTGTACGAAGAATTCCACGCCGAGATGGAAAGGCTTCGCAAGGAGCTGAACATCAGCATGGCGCAGCGCCGCCTCAACAACTTCAAGAGCAAGCTCAAGAACATGGCCGAGCAGGGAGACGCCGCCATAGACAACGAGCGCGCCCGCCTCGTAAGGCAGTATGAGACCATAAAGAGCGAGGTGCAGACATACGAGAACAACCTCGGATTCCTCAACGCATCGAGCAAAAAGGGCAACAGCCTCATAGAGGAAATGAACCGCAAGGTGCAGAAACTGAAGGACGACATGAACCTCGTGCTCGAAAAGATAAAAGCCATCGACTCGCAAAACCAATAGGATTTCCAGTCAGCAACCAAGGCATTCCCCACACAAACCGCAACGGTGAGTGTGGGGTTTTCTGTATCCCAACGCTCCGGAAACGCCACAAGGCGCACGGCTCCGCCCCAAACATCCCCCATCGCACCACCGGAAACGCCTCACCGGAAAATGACTCGGCAGACAAGAATACAGCGGAAAACCATACCGTCCGACCGGTGGCGAAGGCCGACAATTAACACTTCGTGGAACACTGAAACAGCCGCGTGAAACACAAGGCGCAAACCCCGCAAAGGCAAAAGCGCGCCAAGACAGCCCAACAAAAACCTTCCACAGAAGCAAAACGGCCCATATCGCAACGCCAAACGACCCGTTACGCAATGCGACATGGGCCGTTTCTCATTCTGAAACGGGCTGTTTCGCAAGCCGAAACGCGCCCAAAAGCGCGTTTACAAGCCGCATCCATACAGACATCACGGCACAAAACATTGCACAAAGCAGTCGCATCTACACATAACCAACTGCTATTCAGAATTTTATAATTGCACATCCATTTTGACGCTATATGCCTCCATTGCCCGCAACTTCTATCAAAACACGAATTATGGAGACACCAAGAGCCAAAACGTTTAACACACCTTTCGTTGTGTTAACGGCAGAGCCTTGCCGGCAAACAGATGGCAACACCCTGAAGCGGGCCCCGTACAAACGGCAATCGAGCCCGACCGGAACATATACCAAAAGCATTCGGAACAGTGGAACGATGCGCACCGCCCACAGCCCAAGCACATAGCCTATCCTAATCAGCAACGCCATAAAACAAGCAAAAAGACCCATCAAAAGCCGCTTCCGATGGAAAAATAATGATTTTAGCGAAAAAAAACGCGAAAAAGTTTTGTCGGTTCGAGAAAAACCACTACCTTTGCACTCGCAATCAGGAAACAAACCTGAAAGCAAAATTGGGATATGGTGTAATGGTAACACTACAGATTCTGGTCCTGTCATTCTTGGTTCGAGTCCGAGTATCCCAACAAAGAGGTTTCCATTGGAAACCTCTTTTCCGTTTAAGCCCCGGCCACCGGCAGCCGCAATGCCTTGGCGGAAAGCGCGGGAGCGCCGGCCACACCATGTCCGGAGGCCGCGCTCACGCAGCGGCACGACCCCAAGAGGCACCGTGGCGGAGAGCCGCAACCTCTCGGCATTCGGCCCGCCGCACAGGCAGTTTGCCAACATTAGCGGCAAATGCTTAATATTTCCCAATTTATTTTGCGCTTTTATGTATTTACAGTAACTTTGCAAAGTATTATGCCCGGCCTTTGCAGGCGACGCAGGCGTATATGTCCGGGATTGCCGGCCGGCCACCCCGCCAGCTTGGCGGCACCGCCGCAAACCGCAGGCACAGCCACTGCCGGCCCATGGACTCAAGCAAAAAGACAAACATCACATCACAAAATCATTAATGGAACAAACAAAGCAATTAGTTCAAACCATCACAAAGGGAATACAAGAGAAAAAAGGAACAGACATAGTAATAGCCGACCTCAGCCCAATCGAGGGAGCCATCTGCCGATACTTCGTCATCTGCCAAGGCTCATCGCCCACACAGGTAGAGGCCATAACGGAGTCGGTGGGCGACATGGTGCGCACCGAGGTTGGCGAAAAGCCCATGAAAGTGGTAGGGCTGAACAACGCACAGTGGGTGGCCATGGACTACAGCGACGTGCTCGTACACATATTCCTGCCCGACGTGCGGCAATATTACAACTTAGAGAACCTGTGGGAAGACGCCATACTGACCAAGGTTCCAAACGCAGAATGAACAGCAAATGGACAACAAGCAGAATAATCCCAAGATGAATATGCCCAAGTTCAACATGAACTGGATATACGGCATGGTCATCATCGCGCTCCTCCTACTGTGGTTTGCCGGCGGAGGACAGAAAGCAAGCGTGCAGACCGAGACTTCCTACTCGCAGTTCAAGCTCATGGTGATGAAGGGCTACGCCTCAAAGATAGTTGTCAACAAGGAGCAGAACACCCTGCGTATGTACGTGAAGCCCGAGCACATACGCGATGTATTCGGCAAGGGAGTGCAGCAGACCGGCACCGAGCCTTCAGTGTCAGTAGAGTTCGGCTCGGTAGACCAAGTGGAACAATTCATCGACGAGGCGCGCCAGCATAAGAAGTTCAGCGGCGAATACAGCTATGAGAACAAGAAGGACAACGAGCTGTTCACCATACTCATCAACCTGCTGCCGTTCATATTCTTCATCGGCCTCTGGATATACGTGATGCGCCGCATGAGCGGAGGCGCAGGCGGCGGAGGCGCAGGCGGCGTGTTCAACGTTGGCAAGAGCAAGGCGAAGATGTACGAAAAAGGCGGCGAACTGAACATCACCTTCAAGGACGTGGCCGGACAGGCCGGCGCGAAACAGGAGGTTCAGGAAATCGTCGACTTCCTGAAGAACCCCAAGAAGTACACCGAGCTTGGCGGAAAGATACCCAAGGGCGCACTGCTCGTAGGCCCCCCGGGCACCGGCAAGACCCTCCTGGCCAAGGCAGTGGCCGGAGAAGCCGGCGTGCCTTTCTTCTCAATGAGCGGCTCAGACTTCGTAGAGATGTTCGTGGGCGTGGGAGCCAGCCGCGTGCGCGACCTCTTCAGGCAGGCCAAGGAGAAGTCACCGTGCATCATTTTCATCGACGAGATAGACGCCGTGGGCCGCGCCCGCAGCAAGAACCCCGCCATGGGCGGCAACGACGAGCGCGAGAACACGCTCAACGCCCTGCTCACCGAGATGGACGGATTCGGCACCAACAGCGGCGTCATCATCCTCGCCGCCACCAACCGCGCCGATATGCTCGACTCAGCGCTGCTCCGCGCAGGCCGCTTCGACCGCCAGATACACGTCGACCTGCCCGACCTCAACGAGCGCAAGGAGGTGTTCAAGGTTCACCTTCGCCCCATCAAGACCGACAGCACGGTGGATGTTGACTTCCTGGCACGCCAGACCCCTGGCTTCTCAGGGGCCGACATAGCCAACGTCTGCAACGAGGCCGCCCTCATTGCCGCGCGCCACAACAGCAAGACCGTGGGCAAGCAAGACTTCCTCGACGCCGTGGACCGCATCATAGGCGGACTCGAAAAGAAAACGCAGATAATGACCTCGAAGGAGAAAAAGACCATTGCCATACACGAGGCAGGCCACGCCACCGTGTCATGGTTTACCGAACACGCCAACCCTCTGGTCAAGGTGAGCATCGTGCCGCGCGGCCGCGCCCTCGGCGCAGCGTGGTATCTGCCCGAAGAGCGGGCAATCACCACCAAGGAGGAGATGCTCGACGAGATGTGCGCAACGCTCGGAGGGCGCGCCGCCGAGGAGCTTTTCACCGGTCATGTGTCCACCGGAGCCATGAACGATCTGGAGCGTGTGACCAAGAGCGCCTACGGCATGATAGCCTTCGCAGGCATGAGCGACAGCCTGCCAAACATCTGCTACTACAACAACAACGAGTATAACTTCCAGCGGCCTTACTCCGAAACCACCGCTAAAGTGATGGACGACGAGGTGCTCAAGATGATAAACGGACAGTACGAACGCGCCAAGCAGATACTGAAAGAGCACGAGGAAGGCCACGCCAAGCTGGCGCAGCTGCTCGTGGAGCGCGAAGTCATATTCGCGGAAGACGTTGAGAAAATATTCGGCAAGCGCCCGTGGGCCAGCCGCTCGGAAGAGTTGCTTGAGGCACAGCAGCGCGCCGAGGCCGAAGCCATGGCCGAACACCGCGCAAAGGAGCTTGAGGCGCAGGGCAAGCAGCTCGGCGCTCCCGAACAGGAAAGCCCAAGCGGCAGTGAGACCGAAGACAAGACACAGCCCGCCGAAGCCGCCACGGCTGATGAGACAGGCAACACTACTGAACAAACCGACAACAAATGAAGAATCTCATAGTAAGGACCATCACCGGGGTCATATTCGTCACGGCCATCGTGGTGAGCTTCATAGACCCCACCGCCGTCACTTTGCTCTTCGCACTGGTGACAGGTCTCACCGTGTGGGAGTTCACCGGACTGGTCAATCGGCGCGAAGGCATCGACACGAACCGCATGATATGCACCGTGGCCGGCGTCTACTTCTTCCTCGCCATGATGGGATTCTGCAGCGAGCTGACGCCATCGGCGGTGTTCATCCCTTACCTCATCACCATCATCTACCTGCTCGTGGCCGAGCTATACGCCAAGAACCCCGACCCTGTGGGCACGTGGGCATACACAATGATGAGCCAGATCTACATCGCCCTGCCATTCTCAATGCTCGGCGTTCTGGCCTTCCGAGCCACTCCCGTGGGCACTGAATACGTATCGACGATACCGCTCAGCGTGTTCGTGTTCCTCTGGCTCAACGACACAGGCGCCTATTGCTGCGGCTCGCTACTTGGCCGCCACAAGCTGTTCCCGCGCATCAGCCCGGGCAAGAGCTGGGAAGGCAGCATAGGCGGAGCCGTGTTCGTGACAGCCGCAGCCGTGCTTATATGGCACCTCACTGAGCTTTACAACATGAACGAGTTGCAGCTCAGCGCCATGGAATGGGTTGGGCTGGGGCTTACTGTGGTGATATTCGGCACATGGGGCGACCTCGTTGAGAGCCTCCTGAAGCGCACCCTCGGCATTAAGGACAGCGGAAAGATACTGCCTGGGCACGGCGGAATGCTCGACAGGTTTGACTCTTCGCTGCTTGCCATGCCTGCCGCAGTGGTCTACCTCTACACGCTCACGCTGCTCTAACGGTTCTGCTGGCAGGACTAAACCCGGCCACATGACAGCCAAAACGCCCTTGGGCGGCATTGCGAAGGCTGGCCTTCGCAATGCCGCCCAAGGGCGTTTTGGCTGCATCAAACGGGAGTTCGGAGAACAAAGGAAAGGCCGAGAGGGATGCCGGCAAACCTATTATATGCGTAATAATGCCACAACCAATGACCAAGCGTATTGCACATCAACTCATTTGACAAACCACCCCTGCCCCTCCTTTGGAAAAGAAGGAGGGGACAAGCGGAACGCCTTCAAGCGAGTTCGGCAACTTGCGGACATCCATAAAACCGAAAAGCACTCACACTTCTGCGTCTCCGCCCATAGCACCGCGCCGCCTGTACCACAGGCCGAAGAGCAGTCCGGACAGCACGAACACAGCCACTGCCACGACATAGCCCACCACAACGGGCAAACCGAAGGCGTTGTCGGAGATGAGAATGAACGACGCGCATACCGCCGTCATGAACATTGCGGGCAGCAGGGTGATGACAAACGGCTTGCGCCGACGCACCAGATAGACAGTGACGGCCCACAGCGTGAAGACGGCCAGCGTCTGGTTGGCCCAGCCGAAGTAGCTCCACACCACGTTGAACCCGTCCTCGTCGGCTATGTTGTACCACAGCATGGCCAACGTAACTGCAAACACCGGCACGCAGATGTATATGCGCCGACGCACCGTGTGCTGCTCCATGCCAAGGAACTCGGCTATAATTAGCCTGGCACTGCGCAACGCCGTGTCGCCGCTGGTTATCGGGGCGGCCACCACACCAAGCAGGGCGAGCGCGCCGCCAAACACTCCGAGCCAGCCCTGCGATACCGTAGTGACCACCTCGGGGGCCTGGAGCGCGGGCTCCACGCCAAGCTCCGCCGCCGCGCCCCCATAGAAGAAGTACATCGACACCGTGGCCCAGATAAGTGCGACCACGCCCTCCGTGATCATAGCACCGTAGAAAAGGGGCCTGCCCTGCCGCTCGCTCTTCACGCAACGGGCCATGAGCGGGCTCTGGGTGGCGTGGAAACCGCTTATGGCCCCGCAGGCTATGGTGATGAACAAGCACGGGAATATGGGGCCGGAGGCCGGGCGCATATTGCCCAGTCCGTCGGTAAGCTCAGGCAACGACGGCCATTTCACAAACAGCACCACCATGAGAGCCACGGCCATGAACAGCATCGCCACGGCAAAGAGCGGGTATATGCGCCCTATTATCTTGTCGATGGGCAAGAGGGTGGCAAGGAAATAGTATGCAAAAATGACCACACACCACACGTAGACCCACGTAAGCGACGAGCCGCAGAGCCGCCCAAGGATGAGCGCAGGGCTGTATACGAACACGGCGCCCACCATAAGGAGCAGGAAAACCGAGAATACCAGCATCACGCGCTTGGTCCTGCCGCCAAGATAGATGCCTATCAGCTCCGGCAAGCCCGCCCCGCCGTGGCGCATGGAGAGCATGCCACTGAGATAATCGTGCACGGCACCGGCGAAGATACAGCCGAAAACTATCCACAGATAGGCCGAAGGCCCGAACATGGCACCCATTATCGCGCCGAAGATAGGGCCTGTGCCGGCGATGTTAAGAAACTGTATCATGAACACCTTCCACCCCGGGAGCACAACGTAGTCAACACCGTCGGCCATGCTCACGGCGGGCGTGGGACGGCCGTCTGGACCGAAAATGCGCTCAACCACACGCCCGTAGACAATGTAGCCCACTACAAGGGCCACCAAACTCAATAAAAACGTTATCATATCACTTTAGTAACTAATCTGCTTATTGTCATAACAAACAGTTGCAAAAGTACCAATTAAAATTCAGAACAGAAAGCCTTGCGCCTACAAAAAACGCATGGCAAGGACAAAAAAAGCCCTCCCACGTGCAATGAAACGGGGAGGGCAACCCATAAGAACCAAACTGACGCCGGCGCACGGGCACGAGCGCGCCCGGCCGGCATCCACAATCACTCCACGCGAGTGAATGTGTTTACCTCGGGATTTTCGTCTATATACTCCAGCACGAGCCTGCTGTCGTCGAGCGACACCACCCTTATCTGCCACGTGTCGTCGTAGTCGTTGGCCTCGTGCAGGGTCATGATGCCCGTCGAGGAGTCGTAGGTGTAGGTGTACTCCTCACCATCGTCCGAGTCAACTGTGGCAGAAAGGCTGAAGTAGCAGTTGTTTCCGCTCACTATGAAATAAGGATACTCGCCATCGTCTTCCGGCGCGTCGTTGAGCCACACACCCTCCAGCCGGCTCACGGTAGTGCCGCCATCGCCCCCTTCTTCGTCATCATCGCCACACGAGCCGAAGCCAATACACACCATGACGGCCACAACGGCCATCAGCAAAAGGTTCAATTTCTTTTTCATAATCTCATTTTATGCTGAACATCTATATTTACCTGCGGTGCTGTCCGCACCATATTCAGTCACTCTCCGACCAAAAGGCAGCAGGCTGTATGTAATTTTTCCATTTACCATTCCCTCTGTGCATACCTGCCGGCCTCTTCGTTTGTGATGCCGCAAAGGTACTAATAAATTCCAATTTCATAACCCTCCCGAAGCAAAATAACGTTAAAACAACTGTGAATCAAGACAAAAACCGACAATTAAAAACAAAAAAGAAAAGGCAAAAAATGGCAAAAACCGTGCGGAAGGAACGTAGAAGGAGTCCTTCCAAGGGGTTGTATCAGAATGCGCGTCTAATATCCATAACCCTCTCCCCAGCCCTCTCCCAAAGGGCGAGGGAGCAGTTTGCAACTATGTCCGTCGGCTTTAGCGCAGCCTTTTTTTACCTTTTTACCATTTTACCTTTTTACTTTTATGGGCGGCGAGGGAGCAGTTTGTACGTGAACTGAAGTGAAAAAAGAATTAGCACAGCAATTTGAAGAACAGTAAAATCATGGTGATCCAGAATGTCTGAGGTGGCAAAAGGCAACTACACCCGTGCCCTCTGGGAGAGAGCTGATGAGAGGGCTTGCGTACCTAAACACACATTTTGACACAACTCCCTATCAAGTGGCAGGCACATATAGCAGGTGGTTATCGGGCGCATCGGCTCCCTCCACACGGGGGAAGGATGGGGAGAGACTGCTCTATAACTATCGTCTGCACTCCTGTCTCCCGCCTCCTGCCTCCTGAAATTTAACACTTCAAAAAGCGACGAAACAGAAACGGAAATACGAAAAAAGCCGTGCCGGAAGGCGAAAAAAACGGCTTCGATTTGCCAAACGGCACATATCGCAATGCGAAACAGGCCACTTTGCAAGCCAAAACGGCACATATCGCAGCGCAAAACGGGGCGTTTTGCAGGCCAAAATCCATGCCAAACGCCCCGTTTTGATGCTTATTTGAGGCCGAAAAGGTTGCACACTCCATGTCCGAGCCACACGGAGCGCGTGATGCTCAAGCAGTTACGGCTGCACGCTCATTTTCGCGTTATTTTCGCCCGACGCACTTCCCGTTCCGAAAACGCGAATTCTCAAGCACCTTCACGCGGCCGTTTTTAACATTCGACCGTCAAATATCAAAAAACGCAAAAACAAAATCAGTGCCGCCGATTGCGGCACGCCGACGGCCGCGTCAACGTCCGCCGCCCCGCAACGCGGCCACCATCAGGCGTGCGGCATTGTCGGGCGCGCAGCCCGTTCCCAGCCGGCGGCCCACCTCGGCGTAGCCCTCCGTCTGCGCGCAGCGCGCGCTTCCGCCTGGCAGAATGTCGGCCAGACACCGGCGTATGTTGGCCACGGTGAACGTGTCGGCCACCAGCTCTGGCACCACCTCGCGACCGGCAATGAGGTTGACGAGCGAAATGTACCTCACCTTCAGCACGTGGCGGCGCAGGAAAGCTATGAGGCGGGGTATCGGGGTCTCGTAGCACACCACCTGCGGAACGCCGAACAGGGCTGTCTCAAGCGTGGCAGTGCCGCTGGTGACGAGGGCCGCCGCGGCGTTGGCAAGCAGCGGATAGGTCATGTTCTCCACCACCTCAACACCCGTGCCGCTGATGAAGCGGTCGTAATACCCGCGCTCTATGCCCGGCGCACCGGCCAGCACGGGCCGGTAGTCGGCAAAGGCCTGCACGGCTTCTATCATGGCCGGCAGGTTGTCCTTAATCTCCTGCCGCCGCGACCCGGCCAGCAGGGCTATGACGGGGCGGCCGAAGTCGGGGAACCGGCCGTCGTAACCGCGGCGGAAGGCGGCCACCTCCTCGGCCGTGGGGTTGCCCACGTAATCTACGGGATAGCCGTGGCGCCCCTCGTAGAAGTCGGTCTCGAAGGGCAGGATGCAGAACATACGGCTCACGTCGCGCTTTATGTTCTTTATCCGGTACTCCTTCCACGCCCATATCTTGGGCGAGATATAGTAGAAGACGGGCAGTCCGAGAGCCGCACGCACATACTTGGCTATGCCGAGGTTGAAGCCCGGATAGTCTATCAGCACCACCGCGTCGGGCCTCCACCCGGCGATGTCGCGCTTGCACGAGCGCATATTCGAGAGTATCGTGGGCAGGTGGAGCAGCACGGGGACAAAGCCCATGTAGGCCAGCTCGCGGTAGTGGCGCACCCGCGTGCCGCCCACGGCTGCCATCAGGTCGCCGCCGAAGAAGCGGAACTCGGCCTCCGGGTCATGCTCGCGGAGCGACTGCATCAGTCGCGAGGCGTGCAGGTCACCGCTCGCCTCGCCAGCTATCAGGTAGTATTTCATTTCAGATTCCAGCCCCTGAGGCGGTCCATTATGTCATAGTCGGTCACATCCACGCGCGTGGGCGTTATGGCCACGTAGCCGTGGGTGAGCGCCCAGTTGTCCGTGTCGGTGGCCTCCGGCTCGTCGTTGGTATATTCGCCCACCATCCAATAGTAGTCATAGCCGCGCGGATGGTGGCAGCGCACCACCTCGTTGCCCCACGTGCCGCGCGCCATGCGGCATATCCTGACGCCACGGAAGCTCTCCGCCAGCGGGAAGTTGACATTGAGGCACACGCCGCGTGGCAGCCCCTCTGAGAGCAGCCTCGCCACAATCTCCGTCACTATCGGCGCGAGCGGGGCAAAGTCGGCCTCGTCGCGGTGGTCGCAAAGCGAGAAGGCCACCGAGGGAATGTACTTCATGCAACCCTCAAGGGTAACGCCCATGGTGCCCGAGTAGTGAGTGTTCACAGAGGCGTTGTCGCCGTGGTTGATGCCGCCTATCACGAGGTCCGGACGCTCTCCGCCGCACAGCTCGCTCAAGGCCAGCTTGACGCAGTCCACGGGAGTGCCGTTGCACGACCACACCTCTACGCCCTCCCACTTACGGCGCAGCTTGAGCCGCAGCGGCGTGGTGGCCGAGAAGGCACGCGAGAAGCCGCTGCGCGCCGACTCGGGGGCGCACACGAGCAGGCGGCCGAAGCCGCTCACCATGTCGATGAGGCTGCGGAGGCCATTGGCGTGATATCCGTCATCATTGGATATGAGTATCAAAGGTTTCTTCTTTTCCATGCTTCGCATCGTTTACGGATGCAAAAATACGAAAAAAAGGGCTATCGATAACATTTTCTCACCTAAAATATGTAACTTTGCACACCAAAGATTCGGGCGCGAAGCCGCCCTGCAGATATTCGGAAATGGGAAAGATAATCGCTTTAGCAAACCAAAAAGGCGGGGTGGGCAAGACCACCACTACCATCAATCTGGCGGCATCGCTCGCCACGTTGGAGAAGAACGTGTTAGTTGTTGACGCCGACCCGCAGGCCAACGCGTCGAGCGGCCTCGGCGTGGACATCAAGCAAGTGGACTGCTCTCTCTACGAGTGCATCATCGACCACGCCGACGTGCGCGACGCGATATACACAACAGACATCGACGGGCTCGACATAATACCGAGCCACATCGACCTCGTGGGAGCCGAGATAGAGATGCTCAACCTCGACAACCGCGAGAAAATAATCAAGAACCTGCTCGCACCAATACGCAATGACTACGACTTCATACTGATAGACTGCAGCCCTTCACTGGGACTCATTACGGTGAACTCGCTCACAGCTGCCGACTCCGTGATCATACCCGTGCAGTGCGAGTACTTCGCCCTGGAGGGAATCAGCAAGCTGCTCAACACTATCAAGATAATAAAGAACAAGCTGAACACGAAGCTGGAGATAGAGGGCTTCCTGCTGACCATGTACGACTCGCGCCTCAGACTGGCCAACCAGATATACGACGAGGTGAAGCGCCACTTCCAGGAGCTGGTGTTCAAGACGGTGATACAGCGCAACGTGAAGCTCAGCGAGAGCCCCAGCCACGGCCTGCCCGTCATACTCTACGACGCCCTCTCAACCGGCAGCAAGAACCACCTCGCGCTGGCCAAGGAGATAATAAACAAAAACAGCAAGAGCGAGGAGTAAAGCCTGGCAACCAGCCAGGCACGGCAGAAACGGACGGCAACGCCGACAGGCCGACGCCCTTTCGGCCAAAGGCCGGGCGAAACGCCACTGACGGCACAGCAATTCTCAATTCTCAATTCACAATTCTCAACTAACAGAAGATGGCAGTACACAAGAAATACGACAGGAACGTGCTCGGACGCGGGCTCGACGACATAGGCAACGGACGCGGACTCGACGCCCTCATAGACACGGGCAGCGTGAGAACGCAAGGCTCGTCGAACCTGAACGAAATCAAACTGTCGCAAATCGAGCCTAACCCCAACCAGCCACGGCGTGAGTTCGACGAGGAAGCGCTGCAGGAACTGGCTGCCAGCATCCGCGAGATAGGCATCATACAGCCCATCACACTGCGCAAGGTGGGCGAAGACCACTACCAGATAATAGCCGGAGAACGGCGATGGAGAGCATCGCAACTGGCCGGACTGGAATCAATACCTGCCTACATACGCACCGTGGAGGACGAGAACGTGATGGAAATGGCGCTGATAGAGAACATACAGCGCGAGGACCTGAACGCCATCGAGATAGCACTCGCATACGAGCATCTGGCCGAAACCACAGGCATGACGCAGGAACGCATATCCGAACGAGTGGGCAAGAGCCGCGCTGCCGTGACAAACTATATGAGGCTGCTAAAGCTCCCGGCACAGGTGCAGATGGCCCTGAAGAACAAAGAGATAGACATGGGCCACGCCCGCGCGCTGCTCTCGCTCGACAGCCCGAGCCTGCAGATAAAGCTGTTCAAGGAAATACAAAAGAACGGATACTCCGTAAGAAAAGTAGAAGAGATGGTGCAGATGCTCAACAGCGGTGAGGACCTGCAGCTGGCAAAAAAGAAAATAGCCGCCAAGGCAACGCTGCCCGAAGAGTTCGAGATACTAAAGGCACGGCTGGGCGACTTCTTCCACACCAAGGTTCAGATGACCTGCTCGCCCAAGGGCAAGGGAAAGATAAGCATACCCTTTGCCAACGAGGAGGAGCTGGAGCGCATAATGAACGCCCTCGACAAGCTGAAAACCGAATAACGCGCCAAAGACTTGACACGGAGAGACATCATAACAACGGCACAAAAGGCCATAGCCTCCATCGTGGTGGCCATGGCAACCGGCACGGTTTCAGCACAGTCGGCGGCTCAGCAAGACACGGCAATGGCTGTGGCAGCGGCCGACACCACCATAACCGACAGTGTCCACACAGACAGCACCATCGTTGGCGCAGACTCGATAGCGGCCACTATAAGCCGCGCTGAGGCTTTCACAGACTCCATCGCGCGCAGCATAGAGGCGGCAGCGATGGCAAGCGACTCCATGGCGGCAAACGACGCCCAAGTGCTCATGGGCACAAACGGCACAGAAGGACCTGACAAGCCAAAGGCGAAACGCGACTGGGCAACGTGGCGTCCCAACCCGCAGAGAGCCATGTGGCTCGCGCTCGTCATACCGGGAGCAGGACAGATATACAACCGCAAATACTGGAAACTGCCGATAATATACGGAGGATTCATGGGATGCCTGTACGCATTGAACTGGAACAACATGATGTACAAGGACTATTCGCAGGCTTATCTCGACATAATGGACAGCGACCCGACCACAGAGAGCTACAACCAATTCCTCCATCTCGGGCAAACCATAAACAGTTCCAACGAGGAACGATACAAGGAAATATTCAGAAACCGCCGCGACCGCTACCGTCGCTGGCGCGACATGAGCTTCTTTTGCCTGCTGGGAGTCTACGCAATATCAATCATCGACGCTTACGTGGACGCCGAGTTGTCTGAATTCGACATTTCCAAGGACCTGAGCCTCAAGGTTGAACCAGCAGTGATAAACAACAACGCGTCGCGCAAGGTGCTCGAAGCGTCGTCGGTCGGAATACAGTGCAAGCTGAGATTCTGACACGATGCGCCACCAAACAAATTACAGACAACCATACTATACATTATTAGTATATAAATATAAATGAACAAGAAAGCCATAATGATATCCGCCGCCATGCTGTTAACGAGCCTATGCAACGCGCAGGCCCAAGACGACAACGGCAACGAAATAAGCGTAACCGATAGCAAAGGGAACCAGGAAATAATCGAATTCCCCGAAGCCATGGGCTATGAGCTTGACAGCCTGCTGAACCTTTACATGGCCAAGACATATCTCGATGCCGACGAAGACTGCCAGATGAAAGACATCAACCCGACATTCGAGAAGGAAGTCTACGTGGACAGGCTTAGCCGGATACCATCAATAATAGAATTGCCATACAACGATGTGGTGCAGAAATTCATCGACCGATACAGCGGCAGGCTGCGCCACTCGGTGAGCTATATGCTCGGCGCGTCGAACTTCTATATGCCAATATTCGAAGAAGCGCTCGAAACCTACGACCTGCCACTGGAGCTCCGCTATATGCCTGTCATCGAGTCGGCGCTCAATCCCACGGCCGTGTCGCGCGTCGGAGCAACCGGGCTGTGGCAGTTCATGCTCGCCACGGGCAAGCAATACGGCCTGGAGGTGAACTCGCTCGTGGACGAACGGCGCGACCCCATCAAGGCTTCATACGCCGCCGCGCAATATCTCAGAGACCTGTACAAGGTGTTTGGCGACTGGACACTCGTCATAGCGGCCTACAACTGCGGCCCGGAACAGGTGAACAAGGCCATCCACCGCTCCAACGGCGAACGCGATTACTGGAAGATATACCCATACCTGCCTAAAGAAACGCGCGGATACGTGCCGGCGTTCATCGCGGCAAACTATATCATGGCCTACTATTGCGACCACAACATCTGCCCCATGAGAACACGGCTGCCGGCCAAGACCGACACTATAATGCTCAGCAAGAACGTCCACCTGGAGCAGATCGCAACCGTTTGCGGCATAGACATTGACGAGTTGCGAGCCCTCAACCCGGCCTACCGGCGCGACATCATACCAGGAGCCAGCGAGCTTTCGTGCCTCAGGCTGCCGCAAACGGAAGTCGGAAAGTTCATAGACAACGAAGATTCCATATACAACTACAAGGCCGACGTGCTGCTGGCAAAGCGCGCTGAGGTGGATGTCAACAAGGCAAGCGTCTCGTCCAACACGAAGAGAAGCACGGCCTCGCGCCGCCAAAGCCGCTCCAGGGCCCGCTACATTACCATACGCAACGGGCAGACACTGTCGCACATAGCGCAAAAATACGGCACCACCGTGACAAAGCTGAAAAGACTCAACGGGCTGAAAGGCTCATCCATACGCGCCGGAAAGCGGCTCAGAGTGAGATGACAACAAGCTGCCTCCTGCCTGCGGCGTTTGCCGCAGGGCAGGAGGCAGTGCTTTTATCCATACCTACTAAAAACCAAATGGATATGACAGAGGACGAAAAACAGAAAAGCAGAGAGGCTGCCGACGACAAGATGATAACCGAGGCGTTCCAGCACTTGCTGGACACATACACCCAATCGCGCCACCGCAAGAAGGTTGACATCATCACAAAAGCCTTCAACTTTGCGCGGCAGGCACACAAAGGCGTGCGCCGCCTGTCGGGCGAGCCATACATAATGCACCCCATCGCCGTGGCCCAGATTGCCTGCGAGGAGATGGGGCTGGGCTCGACGAGCATCTGCGCGGCCCTGCTCCACGACGTGGTGGAAGACACGGAATATACCGTAGAAGACCTTGAGAACATCTTCGGGCAGAAGGTTGCCCACATCGTTGACGGCCTGACCAAGATAAGCGGCGGCATATTCGGCGACCGCGCGTCGGCCCAGGCGGAGAACTTCAAGAAGCTGCTGCTCATGATGAGCGACGACATACGCGTCATCCTTATCAAGATCTGCGACCGCCTGCACAACATGAGGACGCTGGCCAGCCAGCCGGCCAACAAGCAATACAAGATTGCCGGAGAGACTCTCTACATCTACGCGCCGCTGGCCAACCGCCTCGGGCTGAACAAGATAAAGACCGAACTGGAGGACCTCAGCTTCCGCTACGAGCATCCCGACGAGTACGCATCCATACAACAGAAGCTGGCTTCTACACAAGCCTCGCGCGAAACCCTGTTCGACGAGTTCACCGCCCCAATACGCGAAGCCCTCGACAAGATGGGAATCAAATACACAATCAAGGAGCGTGTGAAGAGCCCCTACTCCATCTGGTGCAAGATGCAGAACAAGCACGTCACCTTCGAGGAGATATACGACATACTGGCCGTGCGCATAATATTCACCCCCGACGACCGCAAGAACGAGATAAACGAGTGCTTCAACATCTACGTGGCCATCAGCAAGATATACAAGTCGCACCCCGACCGCCTGCGCGACTGGGTCAACCACCCAAAGGCCAACGGCTACCAGGCCCTGCACGTCACGCTCATGTCGCACCAGGGACGGTGGATAGAGGTGCAGATACGCTCCGACCGCATGGACGAGGTGGCCGAGCAGGGCTTCGCCGCCCACTGGAAGTACAAGGAGGGCGATGACGGAGAGATAGCCGAAGATGACGGAGAACTGAACGACTGGCTGCACACCATAAAAGAAATACTCGACGACCCGCAGCCCGACGCCATGGACTTCCTCGACGCCATCAAGCTGAACCTATTCGCGTCCGAGATATTTGTGTTCACCCCCAAGGGCGAGATAAAGACCATGCCCGCCGGATGCACCGTGCTCGACTTCGCCTTCTCCATACACACCTTCCTCGGAAGCCACTGCATCGGGGCCAAGGTCAACCACAAGCTCATGCCGCTGAGCCACAAGCTGGAGAGCGGAGACCAGGTGGAGATACTCACCTCCAAGTCGCAGCACGTGCAGCCATCGTGGATAAACTTCGTGGCCACGGCCAAGGGCAAGGCCAAGATACAGGCCATACTGCGCCGCGAGAGCCGCGAGATACAGAAGCAGGGAGAGGAGACTCTGATAGACTTCCTCAAGAAAAACAACATCGAATACACCAACGCCGCCGTGGACAAGCTCATCGGCCTGCACAACGTTGACAAGCGCGAAGACCTCTTCCAGGCCATCGGCGAGAAGATGATAATACCCGGCGAGAAGGACATCGCCGAGCTGAACGGCAAGCGGCGCGACCGCCAGGGACGCGGATGGCGCAAGTTTGTGCCGTTCATCGGAGGCAAGTCAAAGAAAGAGGCCAACGACAGGCAGCCCGAACTGATCACCGTCTCAGACTCTTTCAACCGCAAGAAACCCATCTTCATCACCGACGACAACATCGGGCAGTACAAGTTCACCTTCTGCTGTCACCCCATTCCGGGCGACGACATACTCGGCTTCATTGACAACAAGAAGCAGATAGAAATCCACAAGCGCGCCTGCCCAGTGGCCGCCAAGCTCAAGGCCAGCTACGGCAACCGCATACTCGACGCCAAGTGGGACATGCACAAGCGGCTGTTCTTCGACGCCACAATCCACATTGAGGGCATCGACCGCATCGGACTGCTCAACGAAGTGACCAAGGTCATCTCCGGGCAGATGAACATCAACATCCACAAGGTGGTGATAAACTGCGGCGAAGGCATATTCAACGGAATGCTCGAACTGAGCGTACACGACCGCGACGACCTCAAGACGGTCATCGAAAGCCTGAAGAAGATACCCGACCTGCAGGAAGTGTCGGCAATCATGTAGCCCACGCTGCCACCGCCCCAATGCGCCCCGCAACCAGAATCTCACAAAAATTACCATAATGAAAAGACTGCTGACTATGCTGACACTGGCCTTGGCCTGCGCCGTAAGCGCGGACGCGGCCAACAAGTACGACAACCCCGACACGCTCGTGGTGGCCCGCGACGGCACCGGCGAGTTCCGCACCATCGGCGAGGCCGTAGAGGCCTGCCGCGCATTCATGGACTACACCAAGGTCATCTACGTAAAGCGCGGCCTATACAAGGAGAAGCTCACCGTGCCGCAGTGGCTCACCAACATACAGATAGTGGGCGAAGACCGCGACGAGACCGTGATAACCTACGACGACCACGCCAACATCCGCCTGCCCGGCACCGACCGCACGATGGGCACATTCCGCACGTTCACCGTCCGCGTGGAGGGCAACGGCATCACCTTCAAGAACATAACCATAGAGAACAACGCCGCCCAGCTGGGCCAGGCCGTGGCCCTGCACACCGAGGGCGACCGCCTCACGTTCATCAACTGCCGCCTGCTGGGCAACCAGGACACCGTATATACCGGCACCGCCGGCACGCGCCTGCTCTTCAAGAACTGCCTCATAGAGGGCACCACCGACTTCATATTCGGCCCCTCCACGGCGTGGTTCGAGAACTGCGACATACACAGCCGCCGCAACTCCTACATCACCGCTGCCTCAACACCCCGCGACGTGAAGTACGGCTACGTGTTCAACCGCTGCCGGCTCACCGCCGCCCCCGGCGTCACCAAGGTATATCTGGGCCGCCCGTGGCGCGACTACGGCTACACGCTCTTCATGAACTGCGAGATGGGGGCGCACATTCGCCCCGAGGGATGGCACCACTGGGAGAAGCGCCGCGAGCAGACCGCCCGCTACGCGGAGTACAACAACAGCGGCCCCGGAGCCAAGACAGACGGCCGCGCACCGTGGAGCTGCCGCCTCACCGACAAGGAAGCCAAGGCCGTGACCATGCAGGCCGTCTTCACCATCAGCGACACATGGACACCCGAAGCGGCAGAACAGTGAGAAGCGGAAACAAGGAACGCAGGCCTTTCACCATCATACAGCAGCGCATCGGCGGGCAAGTGGCAACCACCCCTCGCCCTTTGGGAGAGGGCCGGGGAGAGGGTCATTGCCACGTGCTGCGCTTCTTGATTCACCAACGTGTGGAGAAGCGATTCCCGCAAACGCCGCAACGACCGCTCATCTTGTTAACAAACGCAAACGGGAAAGAACGAAACTGAGGGCAATTCTTTCCGAAATATTGACAAACGGAAATCGCGAAATAGAATGAAAAGCGGCCCGGAGGAGCGTGCTCCGACCTTTGTTTTATGATAACAGACCCTTAATTTCTGAACAAACAGCCCCGAAAAAGCATTCCAGACCTACTTTTTTGCACTCCAAAATGCACCGTTTCGCCATGCAATATGAGCCATATCGCAGCACGAAACGTGCCGTTTTGCATTGCAAAACGGCACGTTTCGCAGCCGGAGATGCCGCAAATCGCTGCACACTCTGCCGCTTGTCGAAGTCAAGTATGTGGATTTCAGCTCATTGCAATTGCACGCTCATTTTGGCCGTATTTGCCGCCCAACTGTCTTTTCGCCGCGAAAACGCCAGCTATGGACGACTTTCTCCAGCATTCAAGCACTACAAACTTCGTTGTCGTTTCACGTTCGTTAAGAGTTGTCGGCCTGTATCCCACTGAGCCGAAACCCCGCACGGCGACCTCCATCCGGGCAAAAACCGTTAAAAGGGTTTATCAAACCGTAATGCGTGTGCTGCCCCGCCACAGCAATATGATTACCTTTGCATAAACCAAGCGGCGCAAGAGCGCAGCCCCAGACAAGCAGACCCAACACTAAACACAAAACATAAAGAACAATGAAAACAAGAAAACTGATGACAATCGCGCTCGCACTCTTGGCGGGCGCGACCTCGGCCCAGGAGGCCGGCGGCAGCCGGGACGAGGCCTATTTCGGCGACGGCAGAGTGCTCGTGGCCTATTTCTCGCGCACGGGCAACACGCAGCGGGTGGCGCAGGCCATAGCCAACGAGACCGGAGCCGACGTGTTCCGCATTGAGCCGGAGGTGCCCTACCCGTCCAACTACACCGAGTGCACCGAGGTGGCGCTGGCCGAACGCGACAACAACGCGCGCCCGGCGATAGCCAACGCGGTGGACAACATGGCCGACTACGACGTGGTTTTCATCGGCTGCCCCGTGTGGTGGCACACGGCTCCGATGATTATCAACACCTTCACCGAGAGCTATGACTTCAGCGGAAAGACCGTTGTGCCCTTCTGCACATACGCCTCGACATACCGCGACGAAACTCTGGCGCGCATAGCCGAGCTGACACCGCAGGCCGACCACCTCGAAGGATTCGGCTCGCGCGGCACTACCACGGGCGTGAGCCAGTGGCTCAGCGAGATAAACGCACAGTGGACGGCGCAGCAGGGAGGCACCGACGCCATCGCCGCACCGGCGGCACCGGCCACAAAGGGCAGCGCCGTGACCTACCGCATGGACGGCACCCGCACTGACGCCGGCGCCAACCGCCGCGGCGTATACATAGTGAAGGACGGCCAAAGCACACGCAAGGTGGTCCGCGGAAAATGAACATAACTGACCAAAAACAGACCACAATGAAGAGAATATTTACCAAACTGTTGTTCCTCATGGCTCCGCTCGCCGCCTTGGCGCAAGGCGAACAGGCAGCCAACGTTTACTTCACGAGCGACATCAGCGCCGAGTCGCTCGTGCGGATATACCGCGCCGTGGGCAAGCAGGCCACCGGGCGGGTGGCCGTGAAGATAAGCACGGGCGAGTCAGCACGCTCCAACCAGCTCAGCCCCGAGCTGATAGGCCGGCTCGTCAGCGAGGTCGGCGGCACGCTCGTGGAGTGCAACACGGCCTACTCGGGCAACCGTTCAAGCACCGCCAGCCACCGCCGCGCCATAGAGGAGCGCGGATATAACGACATAGCCACCGTGGACATAATGGACGAGGAGGGCAGCATAGACATCCCCGTGGCCGACAACACGCACCTGCAGTTCGACCGCGTGGGCAGCCATGTGGCCAACTACGACTTCCTCATCAACCTCGCCCACTTCAAGGGTCACGCCATGGGAGGCTTCGGCGGCGTGCTGAAGAACCAGAGCATAGGCATGGCCTCGCGCGAGGGAAAGACGCTGATACACACCGCCGGCGAATATTCCAACCCGTCGCAGGTGTTCGGCAACCGCCGCGGGCAGGACGCATTCCTTGAGTCCATGGCCGCCGCGGCGCAGGCAGTACACAACTATTATAATGGCAATGTTGTCTACATTGACGTCATGAACAACCTCTCCGTGGACTGCGACTGCGATGGCAGCCCCGCAGCGCCACGTATGCGCGACATCGGCATCCTGGCTTCCACAGACCCGGTGGCCCTCGACAAGGCCTGCCTCGACCTCGTGTTCAACCATCAGTCCACTGCCGGCGATGACAGCCAGCCGCTCATTGACCGCATAAACCGCCAGCACGGCACCCACATAGTGGACTACGCCGAGCAAATTGGCCTCGGAACCACCGCCTACAACCTGATAGACATCGACTCTACCCCGTCGGCCATCCACTCTGCCACAGCCTCACAACGATACAATGTCTATACTATAGACGGACGCAAGGTGCTCACCAACGCCGCCTCAACCGACGGACTGCCGGCCGGGACGTACATCGTCAACGGAAGGGAAATGGCCATCGGAAAGTGACTCCATGAGGGAAAAGGGGATGTGTCAAAATGTTGTCAACTGGAGTTTGGGGCTTCGCCCGAAGTTATATGGAGCTAACAGACGTATGTTTTGTTACTGATTTCCAAGCAATCGTCCGTTAACTTCCGGCGACCGACAGGCCGTCCAACTTCGGTTAACTCCTTTCAACTACATTTTGACACAGCCTCATTATGCGAAACGGCCGCGATTTTAATCAAGGCCACCCATTATCCATGCCGCCGTGAGCGCCCTCTCAAAGCATATTTGCCCGTCTGCCTCGTCACATAGCAAGCTATGCTCACAGGCAGACGGGCAAATAAGCCTCTAAAACAAGCCTCAACCCGGCTGTTGATAAAATCAAAACGGCTGCTTAACTGACGACAGTCTGGAAATCAATGGCAAAGCGCTCGCCCGATAACTTCCGACAACTCCGGGGCGAAGACCAAACTCCCGCCAACTCCATTTCGGCATTCCCCCATCCACACCAGGAAGAGGCAATCAGAAGTTTACACCAAAATTAAGGTAGAAACATCCCGTATGAGATGAGTCGAAATCGCTGTGGCAGATGTTCACAAGACCGAAATCGTATGCAATCTCAGCGTATATCATCTGGAACTCAGCACCGCAGCCTATGCGGATTCCGGCATCGAAACGCTTGAAGAAATCACCAGAGAACGATGAGTAGACAGCCCTGTCATCAACGCTGGTGCCATAGTCTTTCACCTTTCCGCCCACACCGCAGGCCACATAGCCTCCGGCAAAGGGCTGAACGCCGAATCTTCCGTCGACATCATACTTGTACTTGGCAATGATTGGCATCTCAAGATAGTTCAGGTCGTAGGTAAACTTGTTGCCGTCCACCTTGCCGTTGCCGCCCTTTCCCGTATAATACAGACCCGTTTCAAGATAGACTGGAGCCACGGGGGACAGCTGGAAGCCTATTATTGCGCCGATGTTGATGCCCGAGCGCACGCTGCCGCCGTCGAGCCGGTCGTCGTCCGAGTTGACAGTTGCCAAGGCCCAGCCCAGCCGCAGGCCGTAATATACGTTGTGCTCCTCTGTGTACGACGAGTTGAACGGCGCCACATATTGCGCCATAGACGGCACTGCCATCATGAAAGCCACCACGGCCAGAAGTATCTTTCTCATACGTTATGATTTGTCTTTTGCATAAAATATGGGTGCAAAGGTAGGCGTAATTTCGCTAATGGCAAAATGATTTGTATTAAAAAGTGTAGCACACCGCGGCGTGTACGAAGCCATACTGCCGGGGCGCGAGGCCGCGACGCACAGGCAACGGCAACGCCAGGACGGAGACTTTTGGACAGGGCTTCTCAGCAAAGCATTTGCCTCGGCTCAACGACTACATACAGCTACTCAACCCCGTTGAACGGAAGCATTGCGGATATTCCACAAAAATATCGCGCAACGTGCTCATATTCCGAATTAAATGCTTAATTTTGCGCACAGAATTTAGGATTAAACGACACGACTATGATAAAGATTACATTTCCGGACGGCTCTGTGCGCGAGTACGAACAGGGCGTTACCGGACTTCAGATCGCAGAGAGCATATCGCCGGCTTTGGCGCGCGACGTGCTGGCCTGCGGAGTGAATGGCGAGACGGTGGAACTGAACAGGCCGATAGACAGCGACGCGACGGTGCAGCTCTACAAGTGGGATGACGAGGAAGGCAAGCACGCCTTCTGGCACACGTCGGCCCACCTGCTGGCCGAAGCCCTGCAAGAGCTCTATCCCGGCATACAGTTCGGATTCGGTCCGGCCATAGAGAACGGTTTCTTCTATGACGTGCTGCTGAAAGACGGCGAGGCGATAAAGGAGGGCGATTTCCCCAAGATAGAAGAGAAGATGCGCGAGCTGGCCGCCAAGAAGGAGCCGGTGGTGCGCAAGGAAGTGGCCAAGGCCGATGCGCTGAAGGAGTTTGCTGCGGCCGGCCAGACCTACAAATGCGAGCACATAGACCAAGACCTTGAGGACGGAACGATAACAACCTACACACAGGGCGCGTTCACCGACCTGTGCAAGGGGCCGCACCTGCTCAACACGGGGCTGATAAAGGCCATCAAGCTGACGAGCGTGGCCGGCGCTTTCTGGCGCGGCGATGCCACACGCGAGCAGATGCAGCGCCTCTACGGCATCTCGTTCCCCAAGAAAAAGATGCTCGACGAGTATCTAGTGATGCTGGAAGAGGCCAAGAAACGCGACCACCGCAAGATAGGAAAGGAGATGGAGCTGTTCATGTTCTCCGAGCGCGTGGGCAAAGGACTGCCCATCTGGCTGCCCAAAGGCACCGAGCTGCGCCTCAGGATGCAGGATATGCTGCGCAAGATACAGTCGCGCTATGGCTACAAGGAGGTGATAACGCCACACATAGGCAGCAAGAACCTCTACGTGACCAGCGGCCACTACGCCCACTACGGCAAGGACTCGTTCCAGCCGATACACACTCCCGAGGAGGGCGAGGAGTATATGCTCAAGCCCATGAACTGCCCCCACCACTGCGAGGTGTACGCATGGAAGCCGCGCTCGTATAAGGACCTGCCGCTGCGCATAGCCGAGTTCGGCACGGTTTACCGCTACGAGCAGAGCGGCGAGCTGCACGGACTGACCCGCGTCCGCTCGTTCACACAAGACGATGCCCACATCTTCTGCCGCCCGGACCAGGTGAAAGACGAGTTCCTCCGCGTGATGGACATCATCAACACGGTGTTCTCCATCTTCCACTTCGACAACTTCGAGGCGCAGATTTCGCTCCGCGACCCCAACGACCACGAGAAATACATCGGCTCGGACGAGGTGTGGGAGCACAGCGAGCAGGCCATCATAGAGGCCTGCCGCGAGAAGGGCCTGAAGGCAAAGGTGGAGTATGGCGAGGCCGCTTTCTACGGTCCCAAGCTCGACTTCATGGTAAAGGACGCGCTGGGCCGCCGCTGGCAGCTGGGGACAATACAGGTGGACTACAACCTGCCGGAGCGATTCAAGCTCGAATATACCGACGAGGACAACACCAAGAAGACGCCGGTGATGATTCACCGCGCGCCGTTCGGCTCGATGGAGCGCTTCTGCGCCGTGCTCATAGAGCACACCGCAGGCCACTTCCCGCTCTGGCTCACGCCCGACCAGGTGGCCATCCTGCCCATCTCGGAGAAGTATAACGACTATGCTTCGGAGGTGGCGCGCAGGCTCGACGCCGTAGGTGTGCGTGCAACCATAGACAAGCGCAACGAGAAGATAGGCCGCAAGGTGCGCGACAACGAGATGAAGCGCATCCCATACATGATAATCGTGGGCGAGAAGGAACAGGCCGACGGCACGGTGAGCGTGCGCAAGCAGGGTGCCGAAGAGCGCGGTGTGATGACCATCGACGAGTTTGCCGCAAAGATAAACGCCGAAGTGGCCGAGATGCTGAAGGCCACCGACGTGCATCCCGAGCTGTGACAGCACAGGCAGGACGCATAAGGAAACAACACGCAATGCCGCCTGCCGCCGTATGTCTGTGCATACGGCGACGGGCGGCATTGCGCGTTTGACAATAAAAATAACACAGTACAAAACGACAACAGACAACATGAAAAAGCATAAGTTATTGGCTTCGGCCATACTGCTCATGCTGTCACTGACAGTGACAGGCTGCACAGGCAAAGACAAGCAGGCCGGAACGGCCAAGAGAGAAGCCACGGCGGAAGGCGCGGGAAAGCAAGTGACTACTGGAAAAGAGGCTGCCGACAATGTGCAGCAACTCACCACGGCCGACTTCAAAAAGCGTGTCTACGACTTCGAGAAGAACCCCGACACATGGAAATACGAGGGCGACAAGCCTGCCATCATAGACTTCTACGCCACGTGGTGCGGCCCGTGCAAGCAGCTGTCGCCGCTGCTTGAGCAACTGGCTGCCGACTATGCGGGCAAGATTGTGGTCTACAAGGTTGATGTAGACAGCGAACCCGACCTCGCGGCAGCCTTCGGCGTGAGCAGCATACCCATGCTGCTGTGGATTCCCAAAGGCGAAAAGCCATTCGTATCGATGGGCTTCATGCCAAAGGAAGAGCTGAAGAAAGCCATCGACGAACGCCTGATGAAGTAGCCGCAGACCGTCCCTCCCGGCCAGGCCACGGCCGGGAGCCATCGCCGATGCCGCCGGACTATGCCGAAACATATATGAAATAACGGCAAAACCATGCAAAAAAACAATGCCCCACGCTTGCCCATCAGGACTATTTTCGCTATCTTTGCCTTTAGATAAGCCGCAAACTGAAAACATGGAATGCGGATGCCCGCAAACGGCCACATACGCTCCGCGGCAGCAGATTGGCGCGTGCCGCAGTTAACATAAATATGTTAAAGGCTGCGGCATGGGGCTTGCCGAATAAGCATCTGATAGTCAACGCATTGCGATATGTGCCGTTTTGGTTTCCGAAACAGGCCGTTTTGGCGGATGAAACAGGCCATATCAGGGCGCAAAACAGGCCGTTTCAGGGCACGATATGGCACATACCGAAAACAAAGACGGCAGAGACCGCCTTTAGTTGCATATTTGCAAGCAGGTGCAGGATGCGGACTTTCATAAACGAAAGAGGCTGTGTCAAAATGGAGGTGAAAGGAGTTAACCGAGGTCAGAGGACCTGCCGGTCGCCGGAAGGCGGCGCCAGCCTCCATGACAACGAGCCGACAATACGTACAACACACATAAACGAAACGACTATGAACAGACTGCTCATCATCTCGATGCTGCTGTTGCTCGCAGGGAACGCGGCGGCACAACGCGAAACAGAGATTGTGGAAAGCCCCGCGCAGACCCAAAACGAGGGGATGACACTAAAGTGGAAGGTGGCCATAGGCAGGTTCTCCAACGAGACGCAGTATGCCAAGGGCATATTCTACGACAAGGAGAACGACCCCATGGGCAAGCAGGCGCTCGACATTCTGTCGGCCAAGCTGGCCGCAACGGGCAAGTTCATCCTGCTGGAACGAAACGACCTCGCCACGCTGCTGGACGAGTGCCAGAAGGGCAACGGCACGGCGCAGACCATCGGGGCCGACTACATGATAATCGGCTCGGTGACGGAATACGGGCGGAAGGAGACGGGCAAGAACCGCGTGTTCTCCGCGCAGAAGACGCAGACCGTCGATGCCGCCGTGGCCATAAGGCTGGTCGACGTGTCGACGGGCCTCATCACCTATGCCGACGAGGCCAAAGGCTCGGCCGAGGTGACCACCAAAACCACACTCGGAGTGGGCGGACAGGCTGGCTATGACGCCACGCTGAGCGACAAGGCAATATCGGAAGCCATAGGCCAACTGGTGGAAAACATAGTGAACAAGTGTGCCGACAGCCCGTGGAAGACCTACTTCATATCCTACGACGCGGACGGAGTGCTCATAGCCGGAGGCAAGAGCCAAGGCGTGAAGGAGGGCATGACGTTCGCCATAAAGACCAAGGGCAAGAAGGTGAAGAACCCGCAGACGGGCATCATGATTCCGCTGCCGGGCAAGGAGGTGGGCCGGGTCACGGTGACGGCCACGGGCGGCGAGACGCCGGAAACGGAATACTCGGTGGTGACGGTGACCACAACGGAACAGATAGACGCAACCAACATGGGCAACTACGTAATAGAGGAGGTGAGATGAAGAAGGCACTTATCATACTCGTCACGCCACTGATGCTGGCCGGATGCCGCGTGAGCCTGCCCGTAGAGCAGCAGAGCGGCAAGGAAGACATGGGCTACCTGCTCTTCGTCAGCCCCAAGGCATACGCCGGGCAGGACGTGCAGGCCACGCTCGACGGCGGACAGCCGTTCACGGCACGAGTGGTCAAGGCCAAGAAGTCGGCACGCCACGGCACGCGCTACGGCATTGCCCCGGGCACGCGGACGCTCACCGTGAGCCGCGACGGCAAGACCCTCTACAAGAAAAAGATAGTGGTATCGACGCAAGAAGTGAAACAAATCACACTGCCATGAGCAAACCCTTGACGTGCATCATCGCCGCCACGCTCGCGCTGTGCGCCTGCACCGGGCCAGAAACGCTGTACTCGTGGCACGACTACGACAACGCCACCTACAAGTACAACAAGCGGCAGACGGAAGAGCTGCAGGCCAAGCTGCTGGACACCTACCGCCGCATGACCGAGCACCAAGGTGGCCGGCGCGGCGTGGTGCCGCCGGGACTCTATGCCGAATACGGCTACCTGCTCTACAAGACGGGCAAGAAGGACGAGGGCCTCGGCTTCCTGCGGCAGGAGATAAAACTCTACCCCGAGTCTGAAAGGTACATATCGCGGATAATAAAACAGATAGAGGGCAAGTAATTATGGGAGTTATCCGGAGTTAACGGAAGTTAGGCTCCCTTACGGTCGCCCGGAGTTAACGGACACGCGCTGTCCGGAATATCGAAAAATAGTTTATGAATGTCCACATTTTGCCAACCCAACGCGCACTTGTCCCCTCCTTTTCCAAAGGAAGGGCGGGGGTGGTTTGTGGAATAATGTCACAACCGATGGGCAAACACATTGTATATCAAATTATTTGACAAGCCACCCCTGCCCCTCCTTTGGAAAAGGAGGGGACAAGTGGAATGTTTTCAAACGAGTTTAGCTACTTGCGGACATTCCATAAAATAGCTTTAGTGAGTAATGTCCGTTAACTCCGGGCGACCGTAAGGGCGCCTAACTTCCGTCAACTCCGGATAACTCCCATTGCCCCCCGGACAACTCCAAGCACAAAAAAAACAGAAAGAAAGATGAAGAAAGCCATAGCAGCCATCGTGGGCTGCGCCACGCTCACGGCCTGCGTGACCACCTCGCCCACCACCCTCGCCGACCAATATCCGGCCATGTACGAGGAGCAACCGCTGGCCATAGTCATCATGCCGCCCATCAACAACACCAACCACGCCGAGGCGAAGGACTACTTCTACACCTCGCTCTATCACCCGCTGTGCGAGAAGGGCTACTATGTCTTTCCGCCGGAAATGACGATGGAGATGTTCCAACACGAGAGCGCATACGACGCCGAGCTGTTCATAGACGGCGACCTTGGCAAGTTTCGCGATGTGCTGGGAGCCGACGCGGCCATGTTCACAATAATAAAAGACTGGCGGCGCAACAACATCGGCGGCAAGATAACGGTGAACATAGAGTACCGCCTGCGCTCCACCAAGACCGGGCGCACGCTCTACGAGCGCGAAGGAAACATCACCCTCGACACCAGCGTAAGCTCCGACGACGACAGCAACAGCACCGGACTGGCCGGACTGTTGAGCAGCATGCTCGTCAACGCAATATCAACGGCCACCACAGACAAGATAGACGCGGGCCGCGAGTGCAACGAGCAAGTGCTCTCCAACCTGCCCGCAGGCCGCTATTCGGGGGCGTTCCGCAAGGACTCCGCCAACGTGGCAGGCAGCAAACTGGTGGAGGGCACCATAAAACAATAGGCAAGAGAACGCACCCGCCGCGCTATCAGACAAGCAAGCAACGCCTGCCGCAAAACAGCGGAGACAGCCCGAGCCGGTCCATCGCCCACGCCACGAGAAGGTTGCCGCCCATACCGTAGGGGGTGGGAACTAAGCCACCCGCTACAAAACGCCGCGCGGCAGCTCCCAAAAGGAAGTAAACTGCGTTGGCCATAGGTTGTGGCATTATTCTACACCCCCGCCCCTCCTTTGGAAAAGAAGGGGACAAGTGCGCTTTGTGGGGTGGCGATATGCCGATTCCATTGTAAAGGGGAAAAGGTCAGCATACAAAATGCACAATTTCACATACCAAGCAAAGTATAGCTTTTGCCCTTTTATTGTTCAAAAGCTCCGAAAACAGAACGTCACCATTGCAAGTAAAATAGCATTGAGACTGCTAAGTTTTTCAGCAGAGAGGGCAGACATGGAACAAGAGTATGCCCTTAAAATAGCCTAATTATTTTGATATTCGCCCGATTTACAGTAACTTTGCAAGTTAATAACATATAACCAGAAGTATGGAAAGCGGCAAGAAGGTGCTGATGGGCATGACGCTCGACGAGCTGACAGCCACCGCACGCGAACTCGGCCTGCCGGGTTTCGTGGGCAAGCAGATGGCGCAGTGGATTTATGGCAAGCACGTGGCGGACATAGCCGACATGGCCAACATATCGAAAGCCAACCGCGCACGGATAGAAGAGGCGTGCACCATAGGAGCCATGAAGCCCGCCGAGAGGCTGGAATCAAAGGACGGCACGGTGAAATATCTGTTCCCGACGGCTGCCGGGAAGTACGTTGAGACGGTGTTCATCCCCGACGGCGAGCGGGCCACGCTGTGTGTGTCGTCGCAGGTGGGGTGCAAGATGAACTGCCTCTTCTGCCAGACAGGCAAGCAGGGCTTTGAGGGCAACCTGACCGCCGCCGACATATTGAACCAGGTTTACTCGCTGCCCGAGCGCGAACGGCTGACGAACATCGTGTTCATGGGCCAGGGCGAGCCTATGGACAACCTCGACAGCGTGCTGCGAGCCACCGAGATTCTGACCGCCGACTACGCCTACGCGTGGAGCCCGAGGCGCATCACGGTGAGCAGCGTGGGCATAAAGAACAAGCTGCGCCGCTTCCTTGACGAGAGCCAGTGCCACGTGGCGATAAGCCTCCACTCGCCCATCCCGGCGCAACGCCGCCGCCTGATGCCAGCAGAAGGGCAGATGGGCATAAGGGAAGTGGTGGAACTACTGAGGCAGTACGACTTCAGCGGCCAGCGCAGGGTGTCGTTCGAGTACATCGTCTTCGGCGGTGAGAACGACTCTATGTTGCACGCCCGCGAGACGGTGAGGCTGCTGCGCGGCCTTGAGTGCCGCGTGAACCTGATACGCTTCCACCGCATTCCGGGCGTCGACCTGCACGAAGCCGACGAGGCTAGGATGGAGGAGCTGCGCGACTACCTGACCGGCCACGGAGTGTTCACAACCATAAGGGCCAGCCGTGGGCAGGACATATTCGCCGCCTGCGGCCTGCTCTCGACAGCGCACAAAGCCAAGGAGGGCGAATGAGAGGCACGTTGGGCATAGCCATAGTGGCCGTATGCGCCACGGCGACGCTCGCGGCCTGCGACGGGCGGATGCCCGTAAAGCCCCGCAGCGGCGGCAATCCTTACGAGGTGGTGGTGATGGCAGACAACGACACGGCGCGCAACGCCGTGGCCGAGGCGCTGCAGCAACCTGTGAAAGGACTTCCACAGGCTGAAAAGGCGTTCGACCTGACGCAGACAAAAGGCAGCACACTCAACCAAGCCACGCGCTACGCCCGCTGCATAGTGGTGGTGAGCACAGGCAAGGACGAAATGCCGGCCACATCGATAAAGTATGAACGCGATGTCTACGCCCGCCCGCAGCTGCTTGTCCGCGTCAGTTCTGCAACGGCAGGCAGGCTCTGCGCCGACATGATGA
The DNA here is from genome assembly GCA_944320355.1 of uncultured Prevotella sp. Lineage (GTDB taxonomy): Bacteria > Bacteroidota > Bacteroidia > Bacteroidales > Bacteroidaceae > Prevotella. Next base: position 51,880 of record CALUHC010000008.1, read on the forward strand.
GCGTGCGCTCGCATCTGGCGCGGCTCATAAACCGCTTTGAGACGGCAGATGCCGTGGCGCAGTTGCGCAAGCGGCACAACGCCGAGGCCGCCAAGGCGGTAAGCGAAGTGACGGGATGCACACTGCTGGTGCCGGCAGACATGACCTACTCAAAGCGCGGGCGCGACTTCATCTGGCTGACCGACAACGCCGCCAAGGGACTGCAGAGCCTGTGCATATACACCTACCCCGGCACCGACACACGCGCCGCCACGGTGACAGAAAGGCGCGACAGCGTGATGAAAGCCAACCTGCCGGGCGAACGTACGGGCACATTCATGCGCACAGACACAGGCAGCCGCCTATATCGCCGCACATTCCGCAAAGGCGGACGGCAGGTGACAGAGGTGCGCGGACTGTGGGAGATGGAGGGCGACGCCATGGGCGGGCCGTTCGTGTGCCACGCTGTGGCCGACAGCGCAAGGGGACGCACGGTAGTGGCAGAAGCCTTTGTCTACGCCCCGGAAGGCCCGAAGCGCAACTTGACGAGACAACTTGAGGCGGCACTGCTTACGCTGCGCCTCACAAAATAACAAAACCGACAGATATATGGACGACAAACTTATCCGCGTGGGCATCACCCACGGCGACACAAACGGCATAGGGTATGAGGTGATACTGAAGACCTTTGAAGACCCGGAGATGCTTGAGATATGCACACCTATCATATATGGCTCGCCAAAGGTGGCCGCATACTATCGCAAGATGCTCGACTTGCAGACCAACTTCAGCATCATCAGCCGGGCCGAAGAGGCCCGCGACGGACGCGTGAACCTGCTCACCACGTTTGACGACGAAGTGAAGGTGGAAGCCGGAGAACCGGCCAAGGAAGCCGGAGAGGCCGCACTGAAGGCTCTAGACCGCGCCATGACCGACTACAGGGCCGCACTCTATGACGTGCTCGTGACCGCACCAATCAACAAAAAGACCATACAGAGCAAGCTGTTCAACTTCTGCGGCCACACAGAATACATTGAAGACTGCGTGGGCGATGGCCGCAAGGCACTGATGATACTGATGAACGAGAACATGAGGGTGGCACTGGTGACCACCCACCTGCCACTGAAGGACGTGGCGGCAGCCATAACCAAGGAGGCGGTAGAGGAGAAGGCACGCATACTGCACGAAAGCCTGAAGCGCGACTTCCGCATATCCAACCCACGCATAGCCGTGCTGGCGCTCAACCCCCACGCCGGAGACGACGGACTGGCTGGCACGGAAGAACAAGAGGCAATAATACCGGCGATAAACGAACTGGCCGACAGCGGCATCCAGGCATTCGGCCCCTACCCGGCCGACGGATTCTTCGGCAGCGGCAACTACAACAGGTTCGACGGCATACTGGCCATGTATCATGACCAGGGGCTGGCGCCATTCAAGGCCCTTGCCGCAGAGAACGGCGTGAACTACACCGCGGGGCTGCCCATTGTACGCACGTCGCCAGACCACGGCACGGCCTACGACATTGCAGGAAAAGGCATCGCCGACCCGACATCCTTCCGCCAGGCGATATACACCGCCATAGACATCTACCGCAACCGCAAGGCATACGACGAGCCTATGGGCAACCCGCTGCCAAAACTCTACCACGAGAAGCGCGACGAAAGCGAGAAAACCCGCTTTGCCATACCCAAGGCCAAGGAACAGCCTAAGCGCGAGGACAAACAAACAAAGCGCGAAGACAAAGAGCCAAAGGCAGAATGAAGAAGAAATACCAGAACGCCTTTTTCATCTTCGGCATAGCGGTCCTGGTGGTCATGGTCACACAACTGGACTTTGGCCAAGTGTGGGACGGGCTGCAACGGGCCGGATACTGGTTTGCGGCAGTGGTCGCGCTGTGGCTGTTCCTCTATATGCTCAACACCACGGCGTGGTATATCATCATAGCCAGCACGGCCTGCGGCCACAAAGGCGAGCCCCTGCGGCGGCCCAAGGAGGTGGGCTTCTGGTGGCTGTACAAGGTCACCGTGTCGGGCTTCGCCCTCAACTACACCACCCCCTGCGGCCTGATGGGAGGCGAGCCATACCGCATCATGGCCCTGGCTCCGCGCATAGGCACCGAGCGAGCGTCGTCGTCGGTGATACTGTATGCCATGACCCACATATTCTCGCACTTCTGGTTCTGGCTCCTCTCGTGCGCGCTCTACGTGCTGACACAGCCCGTCAACATCGCGATGGGCATCATGCTGGCCGTCATCGCCGCGCTGTGCTGCGTGGCAATATGGTTCTTCATCAAGGGCTACAAAAAGGGAATAGCCGTGAGGTGCATGAACCTGCTCAGCCACTTCCCCGGACTGAAGCGGCGAGTGGGCGGCTTCATAGAGCGCCACGAGGAGCAGCTGGCCACCATCGACAGCCAGATAGCCGCACTGCACAACCAGAACCCGCGCGCATTCGTCTCGGCGGTGCTGCTCGAACTGGCCTGCCGCGTGGCCTCGGCACTGGAGATATACTTCGTGCTGCTGGTCATAATGCCGTCTGCCAACTACTTGGAGAGCGTGCTCATACTGGCGTTCACATCACTGTTCGCCAATATGCTGTTCTTCATGCCGCTGCAACTCGGGGGCCGCGAGGGCGGTTTCCTCATGTCGGCCAAGGGCCTCGCCCTCACGGCCAACGCCGGAATACTGGTCGCCCTGATAGTGCGCATACGCGAACTGATATGGACGGCCATCGGACTGCTGCTCATAAAATTCGACAAAAAACGGCGGTAAGGCCGCCAGCCTGCGTAAAGGAAAGGCCACACCACCACACATTGCGCCCCGACCGTGCCCATCCCGCAGCACGGCCGGGGCTTTTTTCGCCATGAACATCCACAGCACAGCCGGCCTCACCACGCAAACGCCCCTCCACCATCCGCCGCCCTGTGCCCCCCTAACCGCAAGACCATGACTACGCCGCACACCGCCCATGACCGCCACTCCACCACTACGGCCAAAGTGCCAAACACAGAAGAAAAAGTCGCTCACGACGAAAAAAATTTCAAAAACTTTTGTTTTTTACGGAAAAAGTCATTAACTTTGGCCGCATCAAGGTCATAGACTGTTCTCAAGGCCTATATGTTCGGAAAGTTAATTCAACAAAACCGAACGTTTTTTACCTCATTGTGGCATTCAAGCCAAACTTAGGACAGAGAACATTTATGACCTTGATTTTTTGCCATCCACCCAAGCCAAGAATGAGATGCCAGCCCATTGCCCATACTTGCAAATATGCAACTAACAACCACCCGGCAGACACCGCGCCCACGTATGCTCCGTTTCACATTCCAAAACGAGCCATTTCGCATCGCGAAACGGCACGTTCCAACGCCCAAAACAGCACGCTTTGGAACACGAAACCGCTCCTCTCGCAACCTATTGGAAACCAGCCTGTTAACCGAGACGCCCATTACCATCTTCTTTAACATAAAAATGTTAACACCCAAGCACATCACCACTTGCGCAAAAACGGAAGCTGCGCAAAACAATGCTATCTCCATCCAACATCAACATCCCTAACATTTGCAAGAAAGACAAAGCCAATGTTAAACCCAAATCGGTCATTAGAAAATATGTGTTTCCGTGGTCGCGCCTGTAACTCGTTAATATACAATACTTTATAAAATTAATTTTCTAATGACCGATTTGGGATAAACTCACAAAAAGCATTTACCGACTAATGCTCTAAAGCCAGCAAGCGAAATCCGCAAGCGCAGTCCACGCCGAAACAGCAAACGGCGGCAGGCGGATGAATCCGCCTGCCGCCGCCATACGGTCAGCGAAGCGTGGCTACAACTGCCACCACTTCTTCTTTTTTCTCTCGCCGCCTCCCATGCCGCACGGGGCAGACATGAAGCCAGACTCGGCCTCGCGCAGAATGTCGTCCCACGACTTCCGCTCGGTTATCATGCGGTAGATGGTGCCCCAATCGGGCAGCCCGCCTATGTTGCGGTCGTCGATGAACATATCCACCTTGAGCTTGCGGCTGAAGTGCTGGTTGTTGCCCGTGGTCTCCTCTGGGTAGTCACGGTTCACGGCCCAGAACTCAACGCCCCTCTCACGGCACCACTCCACGGCCTGCTTGAGCAAGTCGCCCTCGCGCACGCTCCACAGGATGAGGCGGTGCTGGTCGTTGATGAGCATCTTGAGCGTGTCGATGGCAAACGGAATCTCGGGACCAATCTCCGGATAGCGGTGCTCAACTATCGTCCCGTCGAAGTCTACTGCTATTGTCATCTCTTGATGGAATTGTCGGTTTTGTTTCCATAATGGCTGCTGGCATAGTTGCCATAATGGCCATAGTGGCCGTACCTGCCATAGTGGCCGTAGTGGCCATAGCCATAACGGTAGCTGTATTTCGCCTTTGACATATCTATGCCGTTCACGACCACGCACATATTCGGCAGCTTGTTCTCTGCGGCCAGCTCGTTGATTGCCTCGAAGCTTGCCTTAGCGGTGTAGTCGGCACGGCATATCATCACGGTCACATCGGCCAGCTTGCCAATCTGGAGTGTGTCGGTGACGAGCCCGATGGGGGCGGTGTCGAGTATGATATAGTCGTACTTGCCCTTCAGGTGCTCAATGATGATACTCATATTGTCGCGTGCCAGCAACTCTGTGGGGTTGGGAGGGGTAGGTCCGGCGAGCATGAGGTCGAGCTTGGAGTTGACGCCCGACGGCTGTATCTGGCTGTCGATGTCGGCCGGAGTGAGTGTGTCTCTGGTGAGAAGCGGCGTGACGCCACGGCTGCGGTCAGACAGTCCGAAGAGCCGTCCGAGGGCCGGCTTGCGTATGTCGAGGCCTATCAGTATGACCTTCTTGCCGAGAAGCGCGAAGCTCACGGACAGGTTGGCCGCGTTGAACGTCTTTCCCTCGCCCGAAGTTGACGACGTGAACATGATAACCTTCTGCTGCCCTTTCAGCATGAACTGTATGTTCGTGCGCATGGAGCGGTATATCTCGTCTATCTGGTCGTTCTGGTTCTCGTGCACGACGATGCCCGCCGCGCTCTTGGCGCTCTCGCTTGCCACGGCCACGTCGGCTATGATGGGCAGCGAGGTCAGTTTGGCCACGTCCTCATGGCCCTCAATCTTGTAGCGCAGCAACTGCATGACATAGAACACGAGGAACGGTATGCCCACGCCGAACACAAGGGCCGCCAGGAGTATTATGCTGCCCTTGGGGCTCACCTTGCCGCCATAGATGGGGTCATCCACGAGCGTCCCCTTGTCGGCAGTGGCGGCCAGCGATATGGAGTTCTCCTCCCGCTTCTGCAAGAGCATGAGATACAGGCCCGACTTCACTTCCTGCTGCCGGCCAATCTGCGTGAGTATGCGCTCCTGCTCGGGGGTGCTGGCAATCTTGTCCTTGTATAGGTCGTACTGTGCCTTTATGTTCTGGTACTTTATCTCTGCGCTGCGGCGGGCCTGGGCCAAGGCCGTGCGGAGACTGGCCTGCAGCTGGTCGAGCGTCCCGGTGAGCGTCATCACCTGCGGGGCTATCTCGGAAGCGGAGTTCAGCAGCCTGTTGCGCTCAAGCACAGTCTGGTTGAACTGGTTGATGAGCGCCGTGGAAGAGACATCGCTAAGCCCTATGTTAGAGGGAATGATCTGGTATTGGTTGCTCGGATTGTCAATGTATTCGCGCAGGTAGTCGAGCAACTCAATCTGTGCGTTCGCCTCGGTCATTTTGGTGGAATACTCGCTCGACTGGGCGAGAGTCTCCGTGGCGTCGAGCTTCAGCTGCGTCAGGTTATGCCGTTTCTTATAGCTTTCAAGGTCGCCTTCGGTGGTGCCTAGCTCAGCGTTGATTTTTTCGAGACGCTCGTTGATGAATTTTTCTGTCTTGATGGCTATCTCGTTCTTGTCGGCGTTGCCCTGCCTGTTATAGCAGACCACGAGCTGGTTGAGGAAGTCCTCGGCCCTCTCACGGTTGTTGTCGTTGATGGTCACAAGGGCTATCGACGTCGTCTTAGACGTTGGCTCCACCGACATGGTCTTTATGTAGCTTGCGGCCACGGCCGACGGCGGGTAGATGGTGACGTAGAGAGCTTTGTCCTTGGACTCCTCTGGAATCTCGTGGAGGTTTGGCGTGAACGTCAGCTCGCCGGCATACGTCTTCACCTTGGCAGGCAGAGAACTGAACGTGGCCTCGAAAGGCTTCTCGTCTTCCTTCTCGTCTGTTGTGAACACCTTGCCCTTCACGCTGTACTTACCGCCCTCGGCCACTATTTTCATCTTTATGCCCAGCACGCGCTCTATCCTGTAAACGTCGTCCATGCGCTTCAGCGCGGCCGTGTCGAGATCCACGTTGAGCATCTGGGTTTTGTATATGAGTGCGTCTTTCACCCTTCCCTCCAGCTTGTATTCGGTATATAGCTTGAGGTCTTTCACCGCTTCGCGCGCCAACAGGTGGCTCTTTATTATCTCAACCTCGTTGTCAATGCCGTTGCTGCTAGATATGAATCCCAAGTCTTGCATATTGGCAAGCATCTGGGAACCGCCCCGCGGCTGGCTGTTCTGGTCGTCCTTGACAAGGATTTTCACAGCTACCTGGTATACAGGGGTCTTGTATCTCAGGTATATGAAGGCAAGGCACAAGCACACGAAGATGGACAAGGCGAACCACTTCCAGTGGAGCAAGACGATGGTGAATATTGCCTTGATGTCGAAAGAAGACTCGTTTTCCTTCACATCAACATTTTCCAAATTGTTCATTGTTTCCGTATTGTTGCTGTTCATCAAAAGTAAGTGTTTGGTTTTCTGGGCCGCTCGGCGGCTTTTCGGCTGTTGTGTCTCTGGTTGTAATTCACTGTTATGGCGTTCACTGCAATTTCAAAAGATACTGGCCGTAGCCGTTCTTGGCCATAGGCGCAGCGAGCTCGCGCAGCTGCTCGCGGCTGATCCAGCCCTGATTGAAGGCAATCTCCTCCAGGCAGGCCACCTTAAGCCCCTGCCGCTTCTCTATGACCTCTATGAAAGTGCTTGCCTCGCTGAGGCTGTCGTGTGTGCCGGTGTCGAGCCACGCGAAGCCTCTCTGCAGCGTCTGCACCTTCAATTGCTTGCGCTCCAGGTAGCGTTGGTTTACCGAGGTTATCTCCAACTCGCCCCTTGCGCTCGGCTTTATGCCCTTGGCAATCTCCACCACGCTGTTGGGATAGAAGTAAAGCCCCACCACCGCGTAGTTGGACTTGGGCTTCTCCGGTTTCTCCTCTATGCTCAGGCAGTTGCCCTCGGCGTCAAACTCGGCCACCCCGTAGCGCTCCGGGTCGTTGACATAATACCCGAACACCGTGGCCATGCCGCGTTTCTCTGCGTTCTCCACGCTCTCCTTCAGCAGGCCGGTAAACCCGCTGCCGTAGAAGATGTTGTCGCCCAGCACAAGGCATACGGCATCATCACCGATGAAACTCTCGCCGATGATGAACGCCTGCGCCAGCCCGTCGGGCGACGGCTGCTCGGCATACTCAAACCTCACGCCCAGCTCCTCGCCAGAACCAAGAAGCCTCTTGAAGCCCGGCAGGTCGTAAGGGGTGCTGATCACCAATATATCCCTGATGCCGGCAAGCATCAACGCCGATATAGGGTAATATATCATCGGCTTGTCAAATATGGGGAGCAACTGCTTGCTCACGCCCTTCGTTATCGGGTACAGTCTTGTGCCGCTGCCTCCGGCTAATACAATACCTTTCATGATTATTGCTATCTATATTCTCGGAATTTGCTGCAAAGGTACTCATTTTTCTCTTATAAAGAAATGATTTTATGTTGAAAACCATTCCGTTCTCCGAGAAAATACGTAACTTTGCAATCGAAAATAAAAAATAACGTTCCGGCAGGCACGTCGCCCGTTGCATTTTCCCACGCACACATGACGTGCAGCCAGCGTTTCTCAACAGACAATAAAATATGAGTATAATATCCAAATTGTTCGGGCGGAAGGAATCCGAGGGGCAGAAAGTAGGCGGCATGGAAGACTTCATGACGCTCATACGCGTTTACTTTCAGGCCGTCATCGCTTCCGAACTGGGCATCACCAACCTGTCGATGCTCCCCGACTTGCGTGTGTTCAAGACCACGCTCCACGTGCCAACCGTCAACAACAAGCTGGGCGTAGGCGAGAAGTCGAGATGCAAGAAAATGCTCAAGGACATATATTCGCTGGACGACGACTTCTTCAAGGAGATAGACCAGAGCATACGCCGCCGCTGCCACAAGCTGCAAGACGTGCAGACATACCTCTTCCAGTTCCAGGGCTTCACGCAAGACTTGATGATGCTCATGGGCAACCTCATGAAGTTCAAGCTGCGCCTTCCCGGCATATTCAAAAAGGCAATGTACGCCATGACAGAAAAGACCGTGGCCAGCATATACAACAAGAACGACTTCAAGGACCCCGGAGTCATCAAGACCGTGGTGTCCGTGAGGGAATACTCCCGACGCCTGGGCTTCTCGCAGCAGTGGGTGACAAACTTTGTCTACACCGTGGTGATGCTCGCCAAGAAAGAGCCGCGCCCCGGAGCCGATGACGACACGGCAAAAGGCAAGTGATAGATAAAAAACATTAAAAGAACAGTTTCCGCAGAGTCTATTCGCTTTTGGTTTGCGGATTAATTGTACCTTTGTATCCAAGGAATTGTCGGTTATGGCAAATGACGAGCAGGCTTTAGCCTTGTTTCAGACCCGCGTAAGGCAGATGATTCTCCGGTTCGACCAACTGAGAAAGGAGAACGACGAGCTGTACGCAATGGTTGACAGCCGCGAGCGCGAGATAAAGGAACTGCGCGAAAAGCTGCAACAGGCAACCCATGACTACGACACACTGAAGATGATGAAGATGGTGGAAGTGTCCGATGGCGACATTAGCCGCACAAAAGACAGGCTCGCCTCACTCATCAGGGATGTGAACAAATGCATCGCAATCTTGTCGGAACAAAAATAAGACAGGAACAGATGGCAGGACAGAACAGTGACAAACTAAATATACGGTTGCACGTATACGACGAGGAGATTGGAGTCTCCATCAACCGTGAAGACGAGGAGTACTACCGTGCAGCCGCTAAACTCATTACGGACCGATACAACGTCTATGCGCAGATGTACAAAGGCCGTAAGGGAGATCACACCATTGCGCTGATGACGCTCATAGACATTGCGCTCCAATACCAGAAGGAACGCTCCAAGAACGACACAGCACCATACAATGATATTCTCACTCGCCTGACTGCCGAAATCGAAGATGCCTTAGGAGAGAAGAAATGAGAATATTAACATTATTATAATTTAGCTATATGATTCTAACAATAATTATCGCCGTGGCCGCTCTCATTGTCGGAGGGTTCGGCGGTTATCTCGTTTTCCGATATATTTTAAAGGGAAAATACAATGAGATGATCGATGCTGCCGCAAAGGAGGCAGACGTAATGAAAGAAAAAAAGCTCCTTGAGGTGAAGGAGAAGTTCCTCAACAAGAAAAGCGAGCTGGAGAAAGAAGTTCAAGTGCGCAACCAGCACATACAGCAAAGCGAGAACAAGCTCAAGCAGCGCGAGATATCCCTGAACCAGCGCCAGGAGGAACTTGGACGCCGCAAGAACGACCTCGACAACCAGCAGGTGCGCATCGACAACGAAAAGAAACTGTTGCAGATGCGCACGGAGGAGCTTGAGAAGATGCAGCTGCAGGAGCGCGAGAAGCTCGAAGAGCTGTCCGGCCTCAGCGCAGAGGAAGCCAAGCAGCGGCTCGTGGAGGCAATGAAAGACGAGGCCAAGACCGACGCGCAGTGCTATATCAACGAAATCATGGACGAGGCCAAGCTCAACGCCAACGCCCAGGCACGCAAGATTGTCATACAGACAATACAGCGCGTGGCCACCGAGACGGCCATAGAGAACAGCGTGAGCGTGTTCCACATCGACAACGACGAGGTGAAAGGCCGCATAATAGGCCGCGAGGGCCGCAACATCCGCGCACTTGAGGCCGCCACCGGCGTGGAGATTGTGGTCGACGACACGCCCGAGGCCATCGTCATCAGCGCATTCGACCCAATACGCCGCGAGGTTTGCCGCCTTGCCCTCCACCAGCTCGTGTCCGACGGCCGCATCCATCCGGCACGCATAGAGGAGGTCGTGCAGAAGGTAAAGAAGCAACTGGAGAACGAGGTGATAGAGACCGGCAAGCGCACCGCCATCGACCTCGGCATACACGGCCTGCACCCTGAGCTCATCCGCATCATAGGCAAGATGAAATACCGCAGCTCTTACGGCCAGAACCTGCTGCAACACGCACGCGAGACGGCCAACCTCTGCGCCGTCATGGCATCGGAACTGGGGCTGAACCCAAAGAAGGCCAAGCGCGCCGGACTGCTCCACGACATAGGGAAGGTGCCCGACGAGGAGAGCGAGCTGCCCCACGCACTCTACGGAGCCAAGATAGCCGAGAAGTACAAGGAGAAGCCCGACATCTGCAACGCCATAGCCGCCCACCACGACGAGTGCGAGATGAACACCCTGCTGGCTCCCATCGTGCAGGTGTGCGATGCCATCAGCGGCGCACGGCCGGGCGCACGCCGCGAGATTGTAGAGGCATACATCAAGCGCCTCAATGACCTTGAGGCCATTGCAATGAGCTACCCTGGCGTCACAAAGACATACGCCATACAGGCAGGCCGCGAGCTCCGCGTGATAGTTGGCGCAGACAAGATGGACGACAAGGCCGCCGAGGCACTCTCGGGCGACATCGCCAACAAGATACAGACCGAGATGACATATCCCGGACAGGTGAAGATAACCGTCATACGCGAGACACGCAGCGTGGCATACGCAAAGTAAAAGCGCTTTCGCCAAAAACAAAACGCAAAGTGGCGGCACGAACGTTACGTGCCGCCACTTTGCGTTTCCGAAAACAGCCCAACCGCCTTTTCTTCAACCCAAATCGATCATTAGAGTCCAAAACGATTTCATTCTATTGTCGCGCAGATTGGCTGTCGTCTTTGTCGAAGGCGTAGCGGGCTACGTCGAGACGAAGCGGCAGGCAAGATGCCGACAAGAGAACGAAAGCGTTTGGAAAGCCGAGCAC
>CALUHC010000009.1 GCA_944320355.1 uncultured Prevotella sp.
CTCCGACGTGCCTTACAACCCCGTGTTCGTGTCGTTCCTGCTGTTTGAGGGGCAGAGCACAACGCTCTTCACAGACCTTGACTATCTGCCGGACGACGTGGCCGACTATCTCGACTCCATCGGCGTGAACATTGCTTTCTATGACGACGTGGCCGACGCACTGCGCTCTTACTCCGAGTACAACATACTGATGGACCCCAACGCCACCTGCCATACATTATATAAAGCGGTGGGCAGGGCAGAGGTGGTGGCGCAGCCGTCGCCCGTGGCGGCCATGAAGGCGGTTAAGAACGAGACCGAGCAGGAGGGATTTCGCCGCGCCATGCTCCGCGACGGCGTGGCCATGGTGCGATTCCTGCGCTGGCTCAAGCCCGCCGTCGAGGCCGGAGGGCAGACGGAGCTGAGCGTAAGCGACAAGCTGACGAGCCTCCGCGCCGGGCAGCCGCTGTATCGCGGACTGTCGTTCGCCACCATTTCGGCCTACCAGGCCCACGGTGCCATAGTCCACTACGAGCCTACGCGCGCCACCGACGCGCCCCTGCGCCCCGAGGGCCTGCTGCTCCTTGACAGCGGCGCGCAGTATCTCGACGGCACGACAGACATCACCCGCACCATAGCCCTCGGCCCCGTCAGCGACGAGCAGCGGCGTGTTTACACCCTTGTGCTCAAGGCTCACATCGCCCTGAGCCGCGCCGTGTTCCCCAGCGGTGCGTCGGGCACGCAGATAGACGCGCTGGCCCGCGAGCCGCTGTGGCGCGAGGGGCTCAACTACCTGCACGGCACGGGCCACGGTGTGGGCTGCTATCTCAACGTGCACGAAGGCCCTCACCAGATCCGCATGGAGTGGAAGCCCGCCCCGCTGCTCCCCGGAATGACCGTCACCGACGAGCCGGGAATATACATCGAGGGCAGCTTCGGCGTGCGCACGGAGAACACCTTGCTCATAGTTCCCCACAGCGAGACCGCCTTTGGCCGCTTCCTTGCCTTCGAGCCTCTAACGCTCTGCCCCATAGACACGGTCCCGCTGATGGTCGGGATGCTCACCGGCGAGGAGCGCGACTGGCTCAACGACTATCACCGCACGGTGTTCTCGCGCCTCGCCCCGCTGCTCGGCGACGACGACCGCCGCTGGCTCGCCGAGGCGTGCGCCGAGGTGTGACGTGCGTTTTTTCATGGAGTTGGCGGGAGTCGGGAGCTTCGCTCCGAAGTCATCGGAAGTTGACGGGCAAATGTTTTGCCACTGATTGTCATGCGGCTTCTCGCCGCGCTCGGCAAAATATGTCCGTCAACTTCCGGCGGCCTGCCTGCAGCCTTGCTTCGGTTTGCCCCTTTCCCTGATGGCCTGTTTGGCCAAAGTCGGTCATTGGGCCGCCGGATGCTTGTTTCTTGGTTTGTGTTCGGCTTTCCATCAGCTTTCATTCTCCTGTGGGCATCTTGTCATCCGCTTTGTCGAACCCCAATCGGTCATTGGGCCGCCGGATGCTCATTCTTTGCCTGTGCTCGGCTTCCCAAACGCTTCCTTCCTCTTGCCGGCACCTTGTCTGCCGCTTCGTCTCGCCGTAGCCCGCTACGCATTCGATAAAGGCGGCCGCCAATCTGCACGGCAATAGAAAAGACTCGTTTTGGTTTCTGATGACCGATTGGGGTTGAAATCGCAGCCCGCCACGCCTTCAATGAAGGCGGCGGCAAGTCTGCGCGGCAATAGGGAGAAACCGTTTCGGCTTCTAATGGCTGTTTGGGGCTTGAGTCATGCGCAGGCGGCGCATCCCAAATGCATGGGTGGTCGGCTCGTTTCCTGGCTTTTTCGTCCGTGTCTTGTGCGTGCCGGTGTGGCGTTTCGCTGTGCGGCAGGGTGGGGGGTGTGGCACGTTGTGGAGGCTCTGGCCTATGTTGCTGCTTACAGTTTTCGTATATGAAAAACCACCTTTCAGTGCGGTTTGTTTTGCCTTGGATAACATATTGGCAGTCAATGTGTTGCGAAACGTGCCGTTTTGGGCTGCGAAACGTGCCGTTTCATCGTGCAAAATGTGCCGTTTCACAACCCAAAACGGCACGTTTCGCAACACGGGTTTATACGGTATGTCATTTTTGAGGGTTCAAATTGATGCTTTTCCGGGTTGGAAGTGTTAAACAGAAGAGTGTTTAACAAAAATTAACGGGGGGGGGGTTAAAATTGTTATATTTATTTTCTACATTTGCGACAGATTTGTAACAATGCGGCACAGACGGAAGCCAAGGCTGTGCCGCATGATGTAAACCGGGAGCAAGCGAAAATACCGGCAAGACTAAACAAAACATAATTTCATAATCTTTGAGACAGCTGGCGGCTGTTCCTTATGGTGGAGGCAGGCTGGCGCAAATGCAACGGGGCCGGAGGGAATGGCCCTGCCACGCAAGCGGAAGGACGCGCGGAAGCAAGGCGCAAGACCCGGGGCGAGACCAATGACGACCAATAAGCAATATCAATAACTATAAACTGACGAGACTTTATGGGCATTAAGACAGACAATGGTGGCGCAGCCGCGCTGTGCTTGCGCATGGCGATAGGGCGGTGTCCGCCTGTAGCGGCTTTCCGTGGCGGGTCTGGGCGCGCGCGCGGGATGCGCCGTCACCGCAACCCGGCGCCACGGCGGAAGTGAGACACATTATATTTAGAAACATTCTTATTCTTAAATTTACTACTAATATGGCTGACAATAAGTTACTGAAAAGATGGTGGCTACTGCCTGTCGCCTTGTTGTGCGGATTCCATCCGTCGGGCCTCTCGCCGGCTTTTGCCCAGGCGCAGAGCGTTCAGCGGCAGGGCATGATAAGCGGGACAGTGGTCGACCAGAATGGCGAGACCGTTATCGGCGCCAGTGTCATCGTCGAGGGTGCCAAGACCACCCAAGGCACAGTTACGGACTTCGACGGAAAGTTCTCCCTGAAGGTGGCTCCCGGCACGAAGCTCCGCATCACGTTTGTGGGCTACAAGCCGATGGTGGTCGAGGCCAAGAACGGCATGAGAGTCACGCTCAATGAGGACTCGAACGTGCTGCAGGGTGTCGAGGTGGTGGCCTACGGCACGCAGAAGAAGGTGACCGTGACCGGCGCCCTGTCCAGCATCAAGGGCGAGGAGCTGGTGCGCACGCCCGTAAGCTCGGTCAACAACGTGCTGGCCGGACAGCTCTCGGGTGTCACCACGGTGCAATACTCGGGCGAGCCGGGCTCAGACGCGGCCACAGTGTTCGTGCGCGGGCAGGCCACGTGGGAAGACTCGGCCCCGCTCATCCAGGTGGACGGAGTGGAGCGCTCCATGAGCGACATAGACCCCAACGAGATTGAGAGCATCACCATTCTGAAAGACGCATCGGCCACGGCTGTGTTCGGTGTGCGCGGAGCCAACGGCGTGGTGCTCATCACCACCAAGCGAGGCAAGGAGGGCAAGGCCCGCATAAGCGGCACGACCTCGTTCAGCCTCCTCATGCCCACCAAGATGGTGGAGCAGGCTTCGAGCTACGAGTACGCCCTCTTCCACAACCAGATGCGCGAGAACGACGGGCAGACCCCGCAGTTCACTGACGAGGTGCTGCTCGAGAAGTTCCGCACAGGCTCGGACCCCATCCGATTCCCGAGCACTGAGTGGGCCGACTACATAATGAAAGACGCCACGCTGCAGACGCAGCACAACGTCAACATAAGCGGAGGCAGCGAGAAGGTGCGCTACTTCATCTCCGCAGGCGTGTTCACCCAGGGCGGACTCTTCCAGCAGTTCGCGCAGGATTACAACAACAGCTACTCCTACAACCGCTTCAACTACCGCGCCAACCTCGACATGGACGTGACAAAGACCACGACCATATCGCTCAACATAGCCGGAAACGCGAGCAACGCCAACAAGCCCTACACCGGCCAGGGGGCCTCGGGCATGATCATGGCGGCCTATCAGGCCACCCCGTTCTCAAGCCCCGGCATCGTGGACGGCAGGCTCATCAGCACCACAACCGACTACACCGACGTGCAGCTGCCGTTCGTCGGCGGCTCGGGCATGACCTACTACGGCGCCGGGTTCATGAAGACGCAGATCAACAAGCTGCAGATGGACCTGCAGCTGGAGCAGAAGCTCGACATGATAACCAAGGGTCTGTCGTTCAAGATCAAAGGCTCGTACAACAGCCAGTACAACGTGAGCAAGAACGGCTCGGCCGCCGTGGCCACATACAACCCCGTATTGCAGGACGACGGCACGCTGGCCTACAGGAAGATAGGCAGCGACGAGCCTGTGAGCTACAGCACCGACACCGGCAAGGCACGCGACTGGTATGCCGAGGCCTCGCTCAACTACAGCCGCTCCTTCGGCCTGCACACCGTGGGCGCGCTGCTGCTCTACAACCAGAGCAAGCAGTTCTACTACTCCTCAACGGAATATCCCGACCTGGCCCGAGGCTACGTGGGCCTGGTGGGCCGCGTCACATACGACTGGAACAACCGCTACCTGGCCGAGTTCAACATCGGTTACAACGGCTCTGAGAACTTTGCGCCCGAGAACCGCTTCGGCACTTTCCCCGCCGGATCTATCGGTTGGGTGATGAGCGAGGAGAAGTTCTTCAAGCCGCTCAGCAAGGTGGTGAGCTTCTTCAAGCTGCGTGCGTCGTGGGGTCTCGTGGGCAACGACAAGATAGGAGGCTCCCGCTTCATGTACCTCGACGACCCGTACACCGTCAACAACGAGGCCATCTGGGCGCGCGGAGGCCGCGGCTATTCCTTCGGCATAGAGAACAGCACCATCTATCCCGGCGCGTTCGAGGCCTCGCGCAACAACCCCGAGGTGACCTGGGAGAAGGCCTTCAAGCAGGACTACGGCTTCGACCTCAACCTGTTTGACAACCGCCTGCGCACCGTCTTCGACTACTACAAGGAGCACCGCACCAACATCCTGCTGCGCGATG
The DNA here is from genome assembly GCA_944320355.1 of uncultured Prevotella sp. Taxonomy (GTDB): domain Bacteria; phylum Bacteroidota; class Bacteroidia; order Bacteroidales; family Bacteroidaceae; genus Prevotella. The sequence goes on from CALUHC010000009.1 coordinate 4,929, forward strand.
GCACGGCCCCGGGCATCATCGGCTTCAATGTGCCTTATACCAATATGGGCGAAGTGGACAGCTGGGGATGGGAAGTGTCGCTGAAGTGGCAAGACGAGATAGGCAAGAACTTCCGCTACTGGGTCGGCCTGAACCTCTCTTACAACCAGAACGAGATAAAGGAAATGAAGGAAGCGCCGCTCAACAACGAGTACCAGTATCAGAAAGGCCACCGCATAGGCTCGCGCAGCCAGTACCTCTTCTGGCGCTACTACTATGACGGAGCCGAGGCCGACTACGAGCGCGAGTTCGGACGGCCGTTCCCGCAGCAGATTATCAACAACGACAACCTGCAGCCCGGCGATGCTATTTACGTTGACCTTGACGGCAACGGGGTGATAAACGAGAACGATATGAGCCGCGACTACGGCTACACCGACGACCCGGAATACATAGCCGGCCTGAACCTTGGCTTCCAGTGGAAGGACCTCAGTGTCAATATGCAGTTCACCGGAGCGTGGAATGTGTCGCGCTATCTCTCCGACGTGTTCATGCGCCCATTCCAGGGACGTACCACAACCGACCAGGGCGGACTGCTCAAGTATCACCTCGACCACACATGGACTGTCGACAACCCGTCGCAGGATGCCGAATATCCGCGCGCAACGCAGACAAACGGCTCGCAGAACTACGCCTCCTCAACACTCTATGAGAAGGACGCGAAGTACTTGCGCCTGAAGACTCTCGAAGTGGCTTACGACTTCCACTTCCCGTTCATGAAGAGCATAGGCCTCAACCAGCTGCAGTTGGCCTTGAGCGGCTATAACCTCTTCACCATCACGCCTTATATCTGGGGAGACCCCGAGACGAGGGCAAGTGCGTCGCCATCTTATCCGCTGCAGCGCACATACACTGTTTCTCTTAAATTGGGATTCTAATCACAGAAGGACAACTTTATATAAACAGACTACGATTATGAAAATACATAAGTTATTACTGGGCGGACTTGTGGTTGCGGCAGCTGTTGCGGGCGTAAGCTCGTGTACAGACGAGATTGCCGTGGGTAGCGAGTTCCTCGACAAGGCTCCGAGCGGCAGCACTACAAAGGACTCTGTGTTCCACAACGCAGAGTACACGCGCCAGTTCGTGGCCAGCATATATTCGCTGCAATATTACGGCATACCTTACCGCAGCTCCAACGACGCCCCGCTGTCTGCAAGCTACTGGAAGGGCAAGCTCGACGCGCTCACAGACATCTATCACCTCAACTTCAGCGGCTCGATGATCTATGGCTCATATTATACAGCTTCGCTTACGTCAAGTACCGGCGGCCCTATCTATGGCCTGACTGACGAGAACTTCTGGCAGCTGATACGCGCGGCATATATGTTGATGGAAAACATAGGCACCGTGCCAAACATGGAGCAGAGCGAGAAGGACAGGCTCGTGGCTGAGTGCAAGTGTCTCATAGCCTCCACATATTTTAATATGTTCAAGTGTTATGGCGGACTGCCTATCGTCACAGGCACATACTCAGGCCTCGATGGTTCCTACAACATTCCCCGTGCCTCGGTTGACCGCACCGTCCGCTTTATGACTGGCCTGCTCGACGAGGCTGCCGGCGTGCTGCCCTGGGCCTACACAGGCACTGCCGCTCAGAGCGAGACAGGCCGCTGGACAAGTGCTGCGGCCATGGCCCTGAAGTGCAAGATACTCCAGTTTGCCGCCTCTCCGCTGTTCAATAGCGAGCAAGCCTACTATGGCGGCTCCACGCCGGCCGAGCAAGACAGCCTCGTATGGTATGGCGGCTATCGCCAGGACCTTTGGCAGCAGTGTCGCGAAGCCTGCGACCAGTTCTTCACCGCCCTGCAGGCCAACGGCCATTACGAGATGGTGATGCCAACGGCCAACACGCCTGAGGCCTATCGCTACGCCTTCCGCTATGGCTACGTGAACCAGGCCAGCCCCGAGGTGCTGTACTCTGTGCGCGTGACCAACAGCACCCACGACTCCAAGTATCAGGGATATACGCTCATGTACGGGCGCAATGACCGCTACGCTTATACCCCGACGCAGGAGTATGTCGAGATGTTTCCGTGGCGAGACGGCACTCCGTTCGACTGGAACCGCGACAGCATAGCCGGCCGTCTTGACACAATGTTTGTGAAAGGCGACAGGGTGGAAGGGCTGCAGGACCGGCAGAACCGCGTGCTCACGCGCGACCCGCGTCTCTATGAGACGGTTTATGTGAACGGCGTTCCGCAACAGACAAACTGGACAGACGGCAATGCCACCGGCGACATCTGTGAGAACTGGGTGGGCGGAACGGACGCCGGACAGCAGCCGCTGACCCAGACGGGCTGCTTCGGCTCAGGATATTTCAATAAGAAGTATGTCGTAGGCTCGTGCTATGACCGCCAGTTCCCGCAGTGGGATGTCATCCGTATGTCGGATATGTATCTCACATACGCCGAGGCCTTGCTGCAGGCCGACAACGATTTCACTGATGCTCTTTATTATATAGACCTCGTCCGCTCGCGTGTAGGCCTGAGAGGACTTGCGGAGTGCAACCCCGACAAGAACCTGACTTCCGACAAGAACGCGCTGATAGAGGAACTGTTGCGCGAACGCGCCTGCGAGCTGGGCTTCGAGAACGAGCGTTACTTCGACCTCATCCGCTACAAGCGGGCCGACATCTTCAGCAAGCAGCTGCACGGACTGCGCATCTGGCGTATGCAGACAGACCCCGCAACTGGTGTGCGTGACACCGTGCAGACCATGTGGACCCGGGATGATAAGGTGAACACTGCCAACGACCCGACGGCTCCCGGATACTATGAGCCGACGGACTTTGAGTACGAGCGCTTTGCGATAAACGTTCCGGTGAGGGTGTTCTGGACGCAGGGCTTCGACCCCAAGTGGTATCTTTTCCCATTCCCGCAGACCGAAGTGAACAAGGGCTACGGACTCATCCAGAACCCGGGATGGTGACCAAGGCTCTGAAGGACTTATGTGACAACTAACGAAGTTCAATCGAAAAATTGCGTATTATGAAACGAAACAAGATATTGGTGCTGTCGTTGCTGGCCTGCGCAGGCGTGCCGGCGGCAGCTCAGAACGACTCGATAAAAGAGCTGTCGGCGGCAGAGAAGTTCGCCAGTCAGCCCATTGACGTGGGAGCGGACAGGACGTTCTCGCGCGAGGAGGCCACCGCCGCCGTGTCGGTGATTACCTCCGAGACCACCGACAAGCGCAGCGCACGCAACATTGGCAACTCCATCATAGGCCAGGGCCTCGGACTTGTGTCGCTGCAGAACGCCGGAGCTTATTCCGCCGCCGACCCCACGTTCTACGTGCGCGGCCTGCAGAGCCTCTCCACGAGCACGCCGCTCATCCTCGTCGACGGCATTGAGCGCGACATCGACAACGTGTCGCCGGGCGAGGTGGAGTCGGTGCAGATACTGAAGGATGCCGCCGCAGTGGCCCTCTACGGATACAAGGGAGCCAACGGCGTGATACTCGTCACCACCAAACGTGGCAAGTACAACTCCAAGGAGGTGAAGTTCAGTTACGATCATGTGTGGAACTATATGGTGAAGCGGCCCCGGTTTGTCGATGCCGCCACGTATGCGAGCGCACTCAATGAGGCCCGCGCCAACGACGGGCTTGGCGCTCGATACACTGCCGACGAGGTGGCTGCCTTCCGCACGGGGGCGTATCCTTATCTCTATCCTAACGTGAATTGGGTCGATGAGACCTTCCGCAACCACGGGATGAGCAACAAGTACAACGTGGAGTTCACCGGCGGAGGCAAGAACTTCCGCTACTACACGATGGTGAACCTCATCACCGACAAGGGCTTCATCGCCAATCCCGGCATGAACGACGGCTACTCCACGCAGGAGAAATACACCAAGGGAAGCATGAGGGTGAACCTCGATGCCGACCTTACGCCCAAAACCAAGATGCGCGTCAACCTGCTCGGTGTGCTGAGCGAGTCGAGCGCGCCCGGCGTGAACAGCGACGGAGCCAGCGATGCGGGCAATGCCGCCGCCGGGCCGGCCAACATCTGGGACATGGTATATTCGTTGCCGTCGGCCGCTTTCCCCGTGAGGACAGAAGACGGGATATGGGGCGGCAACGCGACGTGGAACGGAACGGTGAACCCGGTGGCGCAGTCGGTGGGCGCGGCCTACTCGAAGAACCACACAAGGGGCATCTTCTCCGACCTCACCCTGACGCAAGACCTCTCCGACATACTGAAGGGACTGGGCGGAACGGTGCGCGTGGGCTATGACAACACGTCGAACATATTCGAGAACCACAGCCAGGCTTACGACTACGGGAGCAAGACTCCGGGGGCATGGGCCAACGGCGCGCCCACCATTGCGGGCGACTACCGTGTCACAGCCGAGTCGACAATGGCCACCACTGCCGAGACCAACACCTACGCCGCGCGTTTCCACTTCGACGCAGGCCTTAACTACGGCAACACTTTCGGCGACCACTCCATCTACACGCAGCTGAAGTATGACTACGAGTACCAGGAGTCGACGGGCCTGAACAATACCATCTACCGGCAGAACGTGTCGTGGTGGAGCCACTACGGCTACAAGAACCGCTACTGGCTCGACCTCGCGCTGGTGGGCTCCGGGTCGAGCCGCCTCGCCCCGGGCACAAAGTGGTCGTTCTCGCCCACAGTGTCGGCAGCGTGGGTGCTTTCCCGCGAGAACTTCCTCAAGGATGTCAGCTGGGTTGACTTGCTGAAGGTGCGCGCCTCGTTCGGCATCATCAACGCGGACTACCTGCCCGGCGACAACGTGTGGACGTACTACACGCAGCAGTATGTGACCAGCGGCGGAACCTATCCTTTCCAAGGCTCGTGGACATCGCAGTTCGGACGCACTTACCTTGACCGCCTGGCCACGGAGAACCCCAGCCACGAGAAGGCCTACAAGTACAACTTCGGCATTGACGCCTCGCTATTCGGCAGCCTCAACTTCACCTTCGACGCTTACTACCAGCGCCGCACTGACATCTGGGTGGAGGCATCCGGAGCATATACCGAGGTGATTGGCTTCGACGCGCCTTACGAGAACGGGGGCATCGTGGAGACGTGGGGATTCGAGTTCGGGGCCGACTACTCCAAGCGCTTCGGTGACTGGACGGTGAACGCCGGAGCCAACTTCGCCCTCAACCACAACCGCATCGTGGAGCAGCTGGAGGAGCCGCGCCTTTACGGCAACCTTGTGCAGACGGGCAATCCGCTCAGCCAGATATACGGTCTCAAGGCCATAGGCTTCTTCCGCGACGAGCAGGACATTGCCAACAGCCCCACGCAGACGTTCAGCACTGTGCGTCCCGGCGACGTGAAATATGCCGACGTGAACGACGACGGCTTGATTGATGCCAACGACCAGGTGGCCATCGGCTTCAGCGACGCCGCCCCGGAGATTTACTATTCGTTCCATCTCGGCGCAGAGTGGCGCGGCCTAGGCTTCGACGCGCTGTTCCAGGGAACGGGCCGATACTCGGCCATACTCAACACGAAGAGCATGTACTGGCCGCTCATCAACAACACGACCATATCGCAGTATGCCTACGACAACCGCTGGACTCCCGACAACCAGAACGCCAAGTACCCGCGCCTCAGCTCGCAGAGCAACGCCAACAACTACCAGACCAGCACCGTGTGGGTCGAGGACCGCTCGTTCCTGAAGCTGCGCTACGTGGAGCTCTACTACAATTTCCCGCAGAAGCTCATGGACGCCACGGGCTTCCTCGGAGGGGCGCGCCTCTATGTCCGCGGAACTGACCTGTTCAGCGCAGACCACCTTGAGGCTTCCGACCCCGAGTCTTACGGTGCCACCGCTCCGCTCACAAGGAGCATCGTGGCAGGAGTGGCATTAACATTCTAACCATTCATTAAACGACAGAATCATGAAAAAGAGCAAGATATTTGTTGGCTGCATGGCCGGGGTGATGGCCCTCACTGCCTGCTCCGACCGCATGGACTACAACGAGTACGTGGTCAGGGACAGGGAGCAGATCATCCAGACGTTCGAGCGGGTGGGAGGCTTCATGACCGACATATACAACCACATTGACTACGACTTCGGGCAGTATTACAGCGGCGCGCTGCTCGGTTCGGCCAGCGACGAGTCGCAGTATGCCATAATGGGCAACGAGATAGAGGACTTCTACAACGGGGCATGGAGCCCGACGAACGCCAAGAGCACTGTCTGGAACGACATGTACGAGGGCATAGCCGTGTGCAACGTGCTGCTCGACGAGTTCCAGGACCTCACCTTCAGCGACCTTGTGCTGAACAGCGACTACCGCCAGCAGCTCTACCGCTACGAGAACTACCAGTGGGAGGCGCGCTTTGCCCGCGCCTACTTCTACTTCGTGCTGGCGCGGCAGTATGGAGGGGTGCCTCTTGTCACTCACAACCAGAGCTACGACATCACCAATGCGCTGCCGCGCGAGTCGAGTGACAGCATCTTCCGCTTCGTCATCGACGAGTGCAACTTCATAGAGGACTCCATCATTGCCGACTATACCGACATGGGTGCCATGGACATGGGCGCCAACGAGACCGGCCGCGCCGACCGCCTGGCTGTCATTGCCCTCAAGGCACGCGCCGCCCTCTACTGGGCCAGCCCGCTGTTCAACCCCGGCAACGACCGCGAGCGCTACCGCCTTGCCGCGCAGTATTCCAAGCAGCTCATCGACGAGGCCACGGCGCGCGGCAAGCACCTGGCCACCGACTACGAGTCGCTCTGGGCAACGGACAACTTCAACAACCCGGACATCATGTGCGAGATTGTCTTCGGACGCCGTGTCTATGGCTCAGAGACGGGCGGCACGTCGAACACCTTCGAGTCTTACAACTATCCCGTGGGCATAGAGGGAGGCGTTGGCGGCAACTGCCCGACGCAGAACCTTGTCGACGCCTACGAGTTTGCCAGCGGCGACAGCGCAGGCCTGCGCCCAGCCCAGCTGGCCGACTACGACCCCAACAAGCCTTACTACGAGGGCCGCGACCCGCGCTTCTACGTCACCATAGCCAAGAACGGCGACGAGAGCTGGCCCAGCTACAACACCACCCCGCTGCAGACCTACTACGGCGGACTGAACGCTGAGCCGCTCACTGGTGGCACGCCCACGGGCTACTACGTGAAGAAGTACTGCCACTCGGCCATCAACCTGTCGTCCAACAGTACTTACCGCGCCGACCGCCACACGTGGCTCACCTTCCGCCTGGGTGAGTTCTATCTCAACTACGCCGAGGCCATGTTCCGCTACACCGGCGACGCCTACGCCACGTCTGGCGACTTGAGCATGAGCGCCGCCGAGGCCATGAACTACACGCGTCGCCGCGTGGGTATGCCCGATGTGCCCGCAGGGCTCAGCCCCGACGAGTTCTGGGAGAAGTACAAGAACGAGCGCATGGTGGAGCTTGCCTTCGAGGGACACCGCTTCTGGGATGTGCGCCGCTGGCGCGAGGCCGACAGGTACTTCGCTTCCATCGACGAGATGAAGCTGACGCTCAATGCCGACAACACCATCACGTATCGCCGCGAGACCGTCAGCCGCCGGTGGGAGAACCGTATGTACCTCTTCCCCATACCGCAGACGGAGCGCATGAAGAACCCCAACCTGTCGCAGAACGAGGGTTGGAACTGACAGTAGGTGAAGACGAGTTTCTTTATCATACCAATCATCAAATGACAGTGTGGAGGGGATGCCTGTTGAAGGTGTCCCCTCTTTTTGCGGACAGATGTCGGCTGTCTGCCCGTGCTTGCAAATATGCAATCAGAGATGGCCCGTAGGGCGCCGTCCTCGCCTATGTGCCGTTTCGCCTTTCAATGCGGCGCGTTTTGCGCCGCGAAACGTGCCGTTCCGTCGTGCGGAATGCGCCGTTTCGCAGCCTGAAACGGCACATATCGCAAGGCGCTGACAGTCAGCTGCTTGGCCAAGGCAAGCCTTGTCGCCGCTTTTAACATAAAAATGTTAACCCGAATCGGTCGTTGGAGGCCAAAGCGATTCCTTGCTGTTGTCGTGCAGATTGTCTGTCGCCTTTGTCGAAGGCGTAGCGGGCTGCGTCGGGACAAAGCGGCAGACAAGATGCCGCTGGCAGGGCGAAAGCGCTTGGAAAGCCTGAAAAGTAACAAAAATATATTCCTGGCGGTCTAATGACCGATTTGGGATAAAGCAAGCATCCGGCGGTCTGGCTCGATTTGGGTTGACTGCGCGTTGTTGCGTGGCGTTCCTCGCGAGTCCCTGTCGTGCGGGCCGCCATTCGCAACATTTTGGAATGCGTGGAGAAAATCCGGCGGACAAGCGGTAATGTGCGGCTTTTTCCATATCTTTGTAAGGCGCAAGCTGTGTCCTGGAAAGTGGGGGCGGGCTTCCGCTTCCGCTCGCTTGCATGGCTCTTTAAAGCTCACATCTTAAGGATAGGAAATTTATGGCAAGGAGAAAGAAAAGAAAGTTCAAGATGCCCTCCACGGAGTTTTTTCTTGAAGTTGGCGGGCAGCGCGGCCCTGCTTTTGGGGTTTTACTGGTTGCTTGACGACTATTATGAGGAGGAGGCCGAGATGCGGCGTGTTGAAAGAGAGCAAGACCGGGCTCGTGAGGAGGCGCAGCGGCGTGCCGACTCGCTCGCTGACGAGCGGCGCAGGGTCGAGGATTCGCTCCGGGCGCACCACGTCTATAGCATCACGCTGAAGGACGTGCAGGACATGATACGCAGCCAGGGTGAGCGCAACGCGGCTGCTCCGGCCCTTATGGAGAAGTTGCGCCAGGGCGGGGAGCTTACGCCCGACGAGGAAAACATCGTTTACGACTATTACAGGGATGAGTATTATGAGGACCCCGAGGACGAGAACCGCTATCCGACGGAAATATTCGATGCCCGCGAAGACTACGACGAAGGGCACGTCATGGACAATCCCGCCACGGCGGGCGAAGACTGACACGAGCCTGTCTGCGCCCTCTGCCGGAAGCCGTCCTCGCTTTATTGGCACTGCGCCTGGCCGGAAGTCCTTGCTGCGCTCCGGCTGCGCAAACGGGCGAATATGACCGGAAGGGCAACAACCCCGGCGGAGACAAAAAACAATCTTGATAAAATCAAAACTGCTTCTATATGCTGCGAATTAAAAATAAAATCGCTATATTTGCATGATGAACGATGCTTCCGCCATACGCCGCAATGTCGCTCGGTGCCGTGAGCAGCGGGCTTCCGGCGGCGCGCTCGGTGCCTGTCGGGGCGTTGCGATGGTGGCGCGGGGCTTCAGAGTGAATGGTTGCAGATGGAGGTGATGAGCGACATAAGGCGTATTGCGGTGTGGGCGGCGCGGTGCAGGCACAGCCGTGGCTTCGGCGTGCAGTCGCCGTGGGCATACGCTTTCGACCGCTACGTGGTCAACGAGCACTGGCCTTACTACGCCTACGGGGAACTGGCCGCAGCCCATCCGGGCCTCCCGGCCGCGGAGCGGCGTGTGCTGGAGTTTTACTTCCGGCTGGCCAACCACCTGCAGCCGGATGTGGTGGCCGACTTCGGCCGGGGCGATGCCGCCTTTGCCGATTACGTCCGCGCCGGTTGCCGCCGCGCCGCCGTGCTATCGCCCTGCGGCGGGGAGGGCGAGCCCGGCAGGGCCATCGACTCGCTGCCGCGCGTGGACATGGCCCGCTTCGTGCCCTCGCCAGCCGTGGCGGAGCTGTGGGAGCTGGCCGTGGGACGGACCGGAGAGCGGTCGGCGTTCGTCATTGAGGGCATACACAGCGACGCCCGGTGCCGCAAGCTGTGGCGCGGCGTGCTCGCCGACGGGCGCACGGGCGTGACGTTCGACCTCTACTACTGCGGCATAGTGTTCTTCGACAGGAAGCGTTACAAACAGAATTATATCATAAACTTTTAAAAACCCTACGACCATGGCAATCAACAAAGTCTATACCAAGACGGGCGACGACGGCACCACCAGCCTGATAGGCGGACTGAGAGTGAAGAAGACGAACTCGCGCATCGAAGCCTATGGCACCGTTGATGAGCTCAGCGCTCAGCTCGGGCTGCTCGTGTCGTTCATGAAGGACGGCGACGACAAGAACCTCGTGGTGCGCTCGCAGCGCAACCTCTTCACGGTGAGCGCATACCTTGCCACCGACACCAGCAAGACACCCCTCGCGCCTTCCTACACGCTCGACCCATCGGAGACCGAGCGTCTGGAGCAGGCCATCGACAAGATCAACGCCAGCATACCGCAGCAGAAGAACTTCATCCTGCCCGGAGGCAGCCACGAGGCCGCCGTGGCGCACGTCTGCCGCACGGTGTGCCGCCGCGCCGAGCGGCGCATATTCTTCCTCGCCGAGAGTACAAAGGTGGCTCCGGAGGTGCTACAGTACATGAACCGCCTGTCCGACTACCTCTTTGTGCTGGCACGCAAATTAAACTTTGTTGACGGCGTGAGAGAAAAAATATGGGATAACTCTTGCAGATAAGAATAAAATTACTACTTTTGCGGCTGATTCATAACTGATAAATTTTACGACTATGTATTGGACACTTGAATTGGCTTCAAAACTTGAAGACGCCCCATGGCCGGCTACCAAGGATGAGCTTATCGACTACGCCATCCGCTCTGGAGCACCCCTTGAGGTGTTGGAGAACCTGCAGGAGATAGAGGACGAGGGCGATGTCTACGAGAGCATCGAGGACATCTGGCCTGATTATCCCACAAAAGAGGACTTTCTCTTCAACGAGGACGAGTATTGACGGGAGGCCTCAGCAAAACTAATCGCGGCTAAGTGAAATCCATGGGGAGACGGGAACGGAACAGACCTGTCTCCCTTGTTTTTTTGCTCTCCACACCGGGGCGTGGCGGCGGCTGTCGCTTGCCTTTGTCGCGGCCTGCACATGGGGCGCCGGCGCGGCCAACCGTCAGTAGACGTTGGGTCAATGCCGGCAGCAGCCTGTGCGTACTGTGCCTGCCGGAGCGCACGTTTCGCAACGCGATGCGCGCCGTGTTGTGATGTGGAATGGCATATATACGCAAGCAACGCAGGCGGGCTCCTTCTTCATTGCATATTGGCGTATAGGGGCAAATTGCCGCAATCTGTTAATTTTATGCAGCCGTTTACAATAAAACCGCCCGGCTGTCGTTATATGATATGTGTTGAAGCGTTTTTGTGCAATCCTTGCGTTGCTTGCCGTTGCCGCACAGGCGGTGCGGGCGCAATACGATGCCTCCTTCTCCCATTACTGGGCGTTGGAGCCTGTTTTCAATCCCGCTGCCGTGGGCAAGGAGCAGAAACTGAACATTGCCGCCGCGTATGCCAAGTCGATGGCGGGCTTCGAGAACAGCCCCGCCACCATGTATGCCGGGGCGGACATACCGCTATATTTTCTCAGGACGTACCACGGAGTGGGCCTCCAGTTCATGAACGACGAGATTGGCCTTTTCTCCCACAAGCGTTTCGCGTTGCAGTATGCCCTGAAGTTCAAGCTCTTCGGCGGCATGATAAGCGCTGGCGTTAACGTGGGACTGCTCAGTGAGGGATTCGACGGCGGCTCGGTGGACACCGAGACCCCCGACGACCCTGCCTTTCCCTCGTCGGACGCCACGGGCACGGGCGTAGACATCGGCGTTGGCCTCTACTATAGTCACCGCAATTGGTACGTGGGCCTGTCGGCGCTCCACCTCAACTCGCCTTCCATGGACATTGGCGATGCGCAGACTTTCAATGTGGACGCCACGTATTATTTGACCGGAGGATACAATATTAAGCTCAGAAATCCGTTCTTATCAATACACCCGAGTGCGCTCGTGCGCTATGACGGCACGGCCTATCGCGGCGACGTGACGGCGCGCCTCAAGTACACCAACGACAAGAAAGTGATGTACGCCGGCCTCGCCTACAGCCCCACCAACTCCGTGACAGTCATGGTAGGAGGCAACTTCCACGGCGTGAGCCTCGGCTACAGCTACGAGGTCTATACCTCGGCCATAAGCATAGGCAACGGCAGCCACGAGATTTTCATCGGCTACCAGATGGACATGAACCTCGGGAAGAAAGGACGCAACAAACATAAAAGTGTGAGATTACTCTAAGTAAATATGAACAAGAAGATACTAAGCATGGCGTTGTGCTGCATGGCCGTGGCCGCGCTTTCCGGCTGTTTCGGCGGCAAGAGCACCACGGCATCGGGAGGCGAGGTCACAGGCACGAGGGGCAAAGGCTTCTCGGAGCCTACACCATACGGCATGGTGATGATACCGCGCGGCCACCTGCGCATGGGAACGGAGAAGCAGGACAGCCTCTGGGGAAAGCAGACTCCGGTGAAGGACATATCGGTGGAGGGATTCTGGATGGACGAGAAGGAAATAACCAACTCGCAGTACCGCCAGTTTGTCTACTATGTGCGCGACTCCATAATACGCGAGCGCCTGGCCGACCCGGCCTACGGGGGCGACGAGACATACAAGATTGAAGAGGACAAGAACGGTGACCCCGTCAAGCCATACCTCAACTGGAAGAAAGCCATACCCCGCAAGCCCAACGAAGACGAGCTGAGGGCAATAGAGAGCGTGTACACCACAAATCCAGTGACGGGCGAGAAGACACTCGATGCCAGCCAAATGAACTACCGTTACGAGATATACGACTACGCCGAGGCCGCGCTGCGCAAGTACCGCATGGACCCGGCGGAGCGCAACCTGAACACCGACCTGCAGGTGAATCCCGACGAGGAGGTGTGGATCTCAAAGGACACTGCCTACATTGACGACGAGGGGCGCATAGTCCGCCAGACCATCAACCGCCCCCGCAGCGGCCCGTGGGACTTCCTCAACACGTACATCATTAATATATACCCTGACACCACTTGCTGGGTCAACGACTTCCCGAACGCGGACAACGAGTCGTATATGCGCCTGTACTTCAGTAATCCTACATACAACGACTACCCGGTGGTGGGCGTCACGTGGGAGCAGGCCAACGCCTTCTGCGCGTGGCGCACCGAGTTCCTGCTCAAGGGGCTGGGCGACGCCGCCAGGTTCGTGCAGCGTTATCGCCTGCCCACAGAGGCCGAGTGGGAGTATGCCGCGCGCGGCAAGAACCAGGACGAGTTCCCGTGGACCAACGAGGACATGGCATCGGGCGACGGTTGCTTCTTTGCCAACTTCAAGCCCGACAACGGCAACTACACCAAGGACGGCAACCTGATAACCAGCCGCACAGGCATCTACACCGCGAACAGCAACGGGCTTTATGACATGGCGGGCAACGTGGCCGAGTGGACAAGCACCATCTACACCGAGGCCGGCGTTGAGACGATGAACGACATAAACCCGCAGCTAGAATACAACGCCGCCCTTGAAGACCCATACAGGCTGAAGCGCAAGAGCGTGCGCGGCGGATCATGGAAAGACCCTGAGTCTTACATACGCTCGGCGTGGCGTTCATACGAATACCAGAACCAGCCGCGGTCGTACATAGGCTTCCGTTGCGTGCGCAGCCTGGCCAACACCTCAAGTGAGAAAATCAAAAAATCAAAGAAGAAATGACAGTCTACAGCAAGTTCAACATAGTGTACCGTCTGCAGAAATGGCTCGACAGCGTTCCCGGGCAGACATTCCTTAATTATGCCTACAGCTGGGGCGCTTCGGTCGTCATCCTAGGCACACTGTTCAAGCTCACCCACTTGCCGGGCGCGAACATCATGCTCTATCTTGGCATGGGCACGGAGGTGATAGTGTTCTTCATATCTGCATTCGACCGCCCGTTCGACAAAACCGCCGACGGAAAGGACCTTCCCACCCACGCTTTCCCCGAAGATGAGGATACAGAGGGCGCAGGCGTGGCTCCGGCCGCAGACGAGGCTGCGGCCATGGGCGGCGCGGCTGTCGTGGCCGGTGTGGGCACTGGCGTTCCGGGTGGTGGCACTATAATCTTCGGCGGGGGTGGCGGTGCGCCCGTAGCCGCAGGTGAAGGCGATGCCGCAGCCGCGGTGCAGCCCGTTGGCGGAGGCGGCGGTGCCGTTGCGCAAGGCCCTGGCGTAGTGGGCGGTGGCGTGTGGATGCAGCCCCAGCCGCAGGTCTCGCCAGAGATGGAGGAGGCCGCCAAGGACATGGAAGAGGCCACCACAAACTACGTGGACGAGCTGCGCAAGCTCACCGAGATGCTTGCCAAGGTGTCGGAACAGAGCCAGCGGCTCACCCGCGACTCCGAGGAGATGGAGAACCTGAACCGCACGCTCACCGGCATCTGCAAGGTTTACGAGATGCAACTCAAGGGAGCCAGCGCCCAGATAGGCACCATCGACCAGATAAACGAGCAGTCACGCCGCATGGCGGAGCAGATAGCGGAGCTCAACGGCATATATGCACGCATGATAGAGGCCATGACCGTCAACATGAAATCGGCTGCGCCGCTCAAGGACTAAAGGCCGCGCGGCGCGTCCGCCGCGGCTGTTTAACCAATCAGGACGGCGCCGGCTGCGCCACAGCAGCCGCCCGTTTGGAAAATATAACGATATGGCAATAAAGAAAAGACCGGTCTCCCCGCGCCAGAAGATGATTAACCTCATGTACGTCGTCCTCATGGCCATGCTCGCGCTGAACGTCTCTACGGAGGTGCTCAACGGCTTCTCCCTCGTGGAGGAGAGCATCAGCCGCACCACGGCCAACTCGGCTAAGGAGAACCAGGTGATATATGACGACTTTGCGGCGCAGCTGAAAGCCAACCCGGCCAAGGTGAAAGCGTGGTTTGACAAGGCGCAGGAAGTGAAGCGCATGAGCGACTCGCTCTATGCCTTCGCCGGCGAGTTGAAGGTGGCCATAGTGAAGGAGGCCGACGGCAGTGACGGCGATGTGAAGAACATCGTGGGCAAGGAAGACCTTGAGGCGGCCAGCCAGGTGATGCTGGCGCCGCGCCGCGGACGCGGCCAGCAGCTTTACGATGCCATCAACTCGTTCCGCGAGCGCATACTGGCCATGGTCACCGACTCCGCGCAGCGCGCCATAATACGCAGCAACCTGTCTACCGACGTGCCGCGCAACATACAGACCATGGGCAAGAACTGGCAGGAGTATATGTTCGAGAATATGCCGGTGGCCGCCGCCGTGACGCTTCTCTCCAAGCTGCAGAGCGATGTCCGCTATGCCGAGGGGGAGGTGTTGCACACACTCGTGTCCAACATCGACCTTAAGGACATACGTGTCAACTCGCTCAACGCCTTCGTGATACCCAACTCGCAGACCATAGTGAGGGGCGACAAGTTCTCTGCCCACATAGTGATGGCGGCGGTAGACACCACGCAGGTGCCCGAGATATACATCGGCGAGCGCAGGGTCGACCTGCCCGGGGGGCTGTACGAGACGGTGTGCTCGCGCACCGGCGACTTCACCCTGGCCGGGCGCATAGAGATGCTCAACGGCAACGGCGAGCGCATCAGCCGCGACTTCAGCCAGAAATATACCGTGGTTGACCCCAGCGCCACAGTGTCGGCCGACCTGATGAACATGCTCTACGCCGGATACAGCAACCCGATAAGTGTCAGTGTGCCGGGGGTGCCGCTCAACAAGATAACTGCCACCATGACCGGTGGCACGCTGCAGCCCGTGGGCCCGGGGCGTTACATTGCCCGTCCGGCCGCCGTTGGCAAGGATGTCACCATCACCGTGTCGTCTACCAACACGGGGCGGGTGCAGCAGATGGGGCAGTTCACGTTCCGTGTGCGCAAGCTTCCTGACCCGACGCCATACATAGCCATGGCCGACGAGCACGGCAACCCCACGCGCTACAAGGGCGGGGGGCTGCCCAAGGCCAGCCTCATGGCCGCCGACGGCATAGGAGCCGCTATTGACGACGGCATTCTCGACATCGGCTTCCGTGTGCTCGGGTTCGAGACAGTGTTCTTCGACAACATGGGAAACGCCGTGCCGATGGTCAGCGAGGGCGACAAGTTCTCCGCACGCCAGAAGGCCACGTTCCGTCGCTTGGCGCGCAACCGCCGCTTCTACATATCCCGCGTGAGGGCCATAGGCCCCGACGGCATAGAGCGCAGCCTGCCTTCGTCTATGGAGGTGATAGTGAAATAACTTACAGACATAAAGCAAACCGAAATATGAAAAGACTGTTGTCAGTGTTAATGATAGCCCTCGTGGCCACGGCGGCCACCGCGCAGCCCAAGGTGAGGCGCAGCCAGGCGGCCGCCAAGAAGGAGCAGAACGCATCGGGGCAGATGTCGCGGCGCGCGCAGCTGATGTATCCCACGACCATAGAGATGCCTGCTGACGTGGTGTGGCGGCGCGACATATACCGCGAGTTGGACCTCACCGAGGATGCCAACGCGGGGCTATACTATCCCGTAGAGCCTGTAGACCGGCAGCTCAACCTGTTCACATACATATTCAAGCTGGCGCAGAACGGCTACATACCCATCTATGAGTACCGCCTGGACGGCAACGAGGTGTTCACAGACTCAAGCCGCGTGAAGATGAAGACCCTGCTCGACAACTACCACATATTCTACGAAGAGCAGAACGGAAGGCTGCGCGTGGACAACAGCGACATACCGTCGGCCGAGGTGACGCGCTACTACCTGAAGGAGAGCGCGTACTACGACCAGGCCAACTCCTCGTTCCACCGCAAGGTGATAGCCCTCTGCCCGGTGATGATGAGGGAGGACGACTTCGGCGGCGAGCCGTCAAAGTATCCGCTCTTCTGGGTCAAGTACAGCGACCTGGAGCCGTTCCTCAGCCGCCAGGAGGTGATGACCAGCAACCTGAACAACGCCGCCACGATGAGTCTCAGCGACTATTTCACGCTCAACAAGTACAAGGGGACGATATACAAGACCAACAATATGCTTGGCCGCACTCTGGCGCAATACTGCACCACGGATTCGGCCATGACCAAGGAGCAGAAGCGCATAGAGGGCGAGCTGGCCATGTTCGAGAAGCGCATCTTCGGCGACCCGGAGCGTAAGGACTCGCTCGACAGCATAGCCAAGAACGACCCCAAGGCCTTGAAGGCAGCCCGCAAGGCGGCCAAGAAGCGCAGCCGCCGCTCGCGCAGCTCGTCGGTGAAGACGCAGACCGTCTCGTCGGGCTCGTCGGCAGCGCGTGTGTCTGTGCGCCGCCAGCGCCATTGACCTCTTTCGGTCGGTGGACGGCATAAAGCCAATTGGCCCGGCTTGGCTGGTCTGGCCAATTGACTTGTTTTTGTTTCCGGAGGCAATTCACATTAATAACTCACTAAATAACACTGTTTATGAAGAGAATTCTTACCGCAATCCTTTTTGTTGTGGCCCTGATGACGGCTGGCGTGGCTGACGCGCAGATAAAGTTCGGACTCAAGGGAGGCCTCAACGTGACTAACATGAGCTTCAGCAGGGACGTGATAGACAAGTCCAACCAAACCGGATTCTTTGTCGGTCCTACCGTCAAAATCGGCATTCCCCTCGCAGGGCTTGGAGTTGACGCTGCTGTGATGTATGACCAGCGCGAGGCAAAGGGAGGCATTGATGGCGACGAGATCAGCGTGAAGCAGCGCAGCATCAACATCCCTATCAACCTGCGTTACAACATAGGCTTCAGCAGCCTGGTGGGCGCTTACATAGCTGCCGGCCCGCAGTTTGGCTTTGCTGTAGGCGACAAGAGCTTTAAATGGGATGAGGAAACGAGCTACGACATCAGCAACTCCAACTTCAGCATCAATGTGGGCGCGGGCATAACGCTCGTGAGCCACCTCGAAATAGGCTTCACCTACAACATCGCCTGCGGCAAGACCGGTGAGGTGAACGTATTGAGTGCTGCTGGCGACACATGGGAGCAGGTGACCAAGGGCCGCGCCAACGCATGGCAGGTGTCGGCGGCATATTACTTCTAATGCGCGGCCGGCTGGTGTGAAGGCCGGTGTGGCAGGCCACGGGCTATGTGCTCGTGAATGCTTGGTGGGCGCACAACGTGCATCCGCCGTGCGTCGGCAAAGGCATATTACGGTGGCAACCATCGTGGCGGCAGCACGCTGCCCCACGGCGGTTGCCACCGTTTTTTGTCAAGATTTTTACCGCTTGAGACACCGCTCGCGCCCTTGCCGCTAACTCGTTGGTAATCAGTGGGGTTGCGAAACGTGCCGTTTTGGCTTGCGAAACGGCACGTTTTATGGGCTGGAATAGGCCGTTTTGCATGGTGAAACGGCACGTCTTGCAGAGCCGGGCGGCAAGGGCTCTTTTTCAAAGGGCGTTTTGTCAATGTTTTTTACCGCTTCCGCCGGTCTGCTCAGTGGGGCCGGGCGAGGGCAAAAAGCCAGTCTGCGGCAAAATAAAGCCGCCGCAGGCGCGTTATAAATACAATGAGAGTGACGACCATTATCATCTGCTTGCTTGCCTGCCGGGCAGCAAATGCCGCCGCGCAGCGGGCCGACAGCACCGGCGTGGCTGGTGGCAGCGTGAGCAAGGTGGAGCAGGTGCGCCGTGCCATAGACAGTGTGCTCGACTTGCGCGACAGCCGCCGCAAGGTGCGCGTGGACACAGCCTACCTGCGCCGCGCGCCCGAACGGCTGCGCCTGAAGCTGCGGCTCAACTGCTCTGGCTCCGACATCACCACCAAGGGCACGCAGGGTGGCTCGCCGTTTGAGTCGGCCTTGGAGACCGACCTCAGGACAACGCTGAGCATAGGCGCGTCGTATCGCGGGCTGTCGGTGGGCGTTGCGCTCAACCCGGCCAAGCTGTCGGGCAAGGACAATGACTATGAGCTGAACCTCACGGCGTATGGCAACCGCCTCGGAGGCGAGGTGGTATTCCTGTCGTCGAAGACCTACAAGGGCACGGTTTCCGCCGGGGCGGTCGAGACGGAGGTCGCCGCCGGGGCCGTGAGCCAGCAGATGCTCACGCTTAACGCCTACTATGCCTTCAGCGGCAGGCGCTTTTCGTTCCCCGCCGCGTTCACCCAGTCGTGGCTGCAACGGCGCAGCCACGGCAGCTTCATGCTCGGGCTGACGTTCATGGGCGGCCGCCTGAGATATGATTATGGCAACGAGAGCCTGCCCGGCGAGACGACGCTCGGCATCATCTGCGCCGGGGGCGGTGCTGGCTATGGCTATAACTGGGTGACAAAAAGAGGGTGGTTGCTGCATCTTTCAACGCTGCCCGAGCTCGTGGTGTTCAGCCGCTGCCGGCTGACAGCGGCAGGCGGGCGCGAGAAGATGCCTTACAGGTTTCCCAATATAATGGCTGTGGGGCGCATGGCCGTGGTGCGCCATTTCGACAAATACTTCGCGGGGTTCACCGCCGTGGTCAACACCTCATACATAGGCGACAGCGACCGGCTGTCGGTGGGCACCACCAAGTGGCGCGCAAGGATGTTCGTGGGCATCAAGCTATGACTGCCTGAGCGTGGCCACTATGTATTCCGAGCTGGTGCCTATGCGGAACTTGCCTCCCCAGATGCCCATGCCCGAGCTTACGTAGTAGCGCGTTTGGCCGCGCTGCCACGGCCCGGCGGCGCACTCGTAGATAGACTCCGTTATCCATGATATGGGCCACAACTGGCCGTGGTGGGTGTGGCCGCTCAGCTGGAAGTCGGCCCCGGCGCGCTCGGTGCGCTCCAGGTGGTATGGCTGGTGGTCCATCACTATGGTGTATTTGCCCCTGTCGGCCCTGCCCATCAGCTCGGCCACGCTGCGGCGTCGGGGGTTCGAGCGGTCGTCGCGGCCTACGATGCACAGCCCGCCCACCGTGGCCACGCTGTCGCGCAGCAGCGTTATGCCCGCGTCGGCGAAGAAGTCCTCGGCCTGCTTGGCGCCGCTATAGTACTCGTGGTTGCCAAAGCAGGCATATACTGGGGCGTTGAGGCGGCGCAGCTCGGCGGCCATGTCCTCGTCAGTCAGCGGTCTGAGGCTCATGTCTATAACGTCGCCGGCCATCAGAATGACGTCGGCGCGCTCGGCGTTCACCATGTCCACCCAGCGGGCAAGCTCCTTGCGGCGGTTGTGGTAGCCAAGGTGGAGGTCGCTCATCATCACTATCTTCATGTCGCGGCCAATGTCTTTGTCTGTGGTCAGCTCCACCGTGCGGCGCACCTTGTGGCGGTAGTTGGCATAGCCGTAGGCGAAGAGGCCGGCCATGGCGGCTATGAAGGCCACCGAGACGATGCCGTTGGAGTGGAGCCACGAGCGCGGCACCACGTGTAGAAGCCGTCCCGCGTCGAGCAGCAGGAAGGCCATGACGGCGTAGAGGAGTATGAATATGGTGGAGTTGCCCACCTCGTAGCACGCCGATGCCAGTCCCATAGGCATCCCGTCTATGGAGCGCGAGAAGTTGAGTATCGACGTCAGGAAGGCCGCTATGCCCACCCCGACAACGCAACCGCGCCACACCGGGGCGAGCGGCAGCAGGCACCAGAGGTGCCACAGTGTGTAAGCCAGCCCGGCAACGGGCAGCAATAGGAACAATATCATCCACATATCTCTTGTCTGTTTAGTCTTTGTCGGTGGTTGCAGGAGGAATGCCTGTATGTATTTTGGCACTAACTGTATTCATCAAACTCCCGTTGGCAAAATCGAAACTCCGGTTGGCTCCGTCCCGTTCAGCCAATCCGTCTAACCTCGTCAATGCCCATTTTCAGTGCGGCGGCAATCTCCTTGTCGCCCATTCCGTAGTTCCTTAGGTTGCGCACTGTGCTGGCAATGGCCTTGTCCTCGCCTTCTCTTATGCCCTGCTCCAATCCCTCTCTTATGCCCTGCTCGCGGCCTTTCTCCAGCCCTTCGGCCAGTCCCTCGGCGCGGCTGTCCTTGCGTGCCGTCCTGATGGCGTTCAGAATGTCGCGGTAGGCGTTGGCGCTGTCCTCGTAGAGCTTCAGGTCTTTGGGTGAGAACTTGGCTATCTCGGCCTGCTCGAAGAGCCTTGTGAACACGCGTTCCTGCAGCGCGGCAGGGCGGTCGAGCAGCTTCGATAGGTTCTTCAGCACGTACATCCACTTGTCAAACATGGTCTCAAGCTCCGATTCCTGCTTGTTGAACTTGGGAATCTCCACGTAGATGAACGTCAGCTTGTCGTAGAACACTGTCTTGCGGTCAACGTCCATCAGCTTCACCTCGTGGTGGAAGCAGTCCGGGCAGTCCTTGTCCTCGTCGAAAACGAAGTTGAGCAGTCCTATGGTATATACCGCGTTGAGGTGGAAATCCCAGTCGTCGCCCCTCACGGCCTGCTCCCTTATCGGGAAGGTAGAGTAGTAAACGGTGCGGTCCTTGAAGAATTCCTGATAGACGTTCTGCATCTCCACGATGAACCTGTCGCCCTTGTCGTTGAGACAATGCACGTCGAAGATGGCTCGGCGGGAGCTTATGCGCTCGCCGAGCTGCTCGGAGTTGAGGTACGACACATCCCTGACCACCTGCTCCCCTGCCAGCAGCGCGTTGAGGAAGCTGATGAGCAGCTCCTTGTTCAGCTCCGTTCCGAACAGCCTCTTGAATCCGAAGTCGGTCTGTGGGTTGATGTATCTCTCGGTGAATTTCTCCATATTGTGGCAACATTAACGTTTTCCGACCGCTAAGTTAGCTCTTTTTTGGCGAACAGGCAAGCGTTGGGGAAAATAAAATGGGGAAAGCTTTTCACCGTAGTTAACGGGAGTTTGGTGCTTCGCACCGTAGTTATCCGAAGTTAACGGACAATGGCACAGTGCCGGATACACAAGGAGTTGACAGTAGTTAGCTCCCTTATGGGAGCGGGAGTTAACGGACAACAGCTTAGCCTCTGCCACATTACTATTGTCCGTTAACTCCTGCTAACCCAGACGTGAGGCGCCAAACTCCCGTTAACTCCTGCCTTATAAATCTATGTCTGCCAGTATCTTTTCTGTTGCTCCGGTGCAGCTTGCCACATAGTCGGCGGCACTGTGGCCGGCGTCGGCCAGTCTCTTGGCGTCTGAGCTGAAGCTGCCCATGAGGGTGGTGAAGTCGTCTTCGGTGTTGATTTCGAAGCCTCCGCCAGCCGCCATCAGCCCTTGCGCCTCCTGGAAGTGCTTGTTGTTGGGGCCGAAGATGACGGGGATGCCCCACACGGCGGCTTCAAGCACGTTGTGTATGCCCACTCCGAAGCCTCCGCCGACGTATGCCACGCGCCCATAGCGGTAGGCGCTGGACAGCAGCCCGAAGCAGTCTATGATGAGACACTCGGCCTCGGCGGCCTCCTCGGGCGTTGTCTGTGTGTACCGCACTGTCTTTTTCTCCAGCCGCTGCTCTATCTGCCTCAAGTGGCTCTCGCCTATCTCGTGGGGGGCGATGAGCAGTTTCCACTCCTTGTGGCTGTTGAAGTAGGGCAGGAATCGGTCGCCGTCGGGCGGCCAGCTGCTGCCGGCCACGAAAACGCTGTGCCCCTTTGCGAATGCCTCTACTATGGGCAGGCTGCGCGCCTGTGCCTTTATCTGCAGCACGCGGTCAAAGCGCGTGTCGCCCGTCACGCTCACGTTGGTGATGCCTATCGTGGCGAGCAGCTCGCGGCTCACCTCGTTCTGCACGTAGAAGTGGGTGAAGCAGCGCAGCACCCTGGCGTAAGTGCGGGCGTACCAGCGGAAGAACACTTGCCCCGGGCGGAATATGCTGGCCACGCTGTAAACGGGTATGCCGCGGTGCTTGAGTATGTGCAGGTAGTTGTACCAGAACTCGTACTTGATGAAGAAGGCCATCTCGGGCTTGACGAGGCGCAGGAAGCGCAGGGCGTTGCGCCGCGTGTCGAGCGGCAGGTAGCACACTATGTCGGCCACGGCGTAGTCTTTGCGCACCTCGTAGCCCGACGGCGAGAAGAACGTGAGCAGTATCTTCAGCTCGGGATGCTCGGCGTGCAGCCGCTCCATGAGCGGCCGCCCCTGCTCGAACTCGCCGAGCGAGGCGGCGTGGAACCACACGTAGCGCGCCTTGGGGTCCACTTTGCGGCGCAGCGTGTCGAAGGCCTCGCGCTCGCCGCGCCACATCTTCTTGACCTTGCTGTCGAACAGGCTGATTATCGCCACGCCCAGCATGTAGATGTAAATAGCTATGTCGTACATCGCCGCGTCAGCCCAATGTCTCTATTGCACGTTTCATGCGGGCCAGGGTCTCGTCCTTGCCGAGGAAGGCGGATATGTCGAACATACCCGGCCCCTTGCCCTCGCCGACGAGCGCGAGCCGCCAGGCGTTCATCACGTCGCCCAGCTTGTAGCCCTTGTCCTGTATCCATTGTTCAACGACTGGCTCCTGCCCGCTGATGGAGAAGTCGCCTATCGAGGCGAGAACGTCGGCCAGCTCGCCCATGACGCGGGCCGAATCCTCCTTCCAACGCTTGCGGCGCGTCTTCTCGTCATAGTCGGTCGGGGCAACGAAGAAGAACGAGCAGAGCGGCCACAGCTCGCTCACGAAGTTCACGCGGTCCTTCATCATGGCCACGACGGCCTCTATCTGCGCGTCGGTGGCCTCCGGAACGTGGCTGCGCACTATCGGGGCGAAGAGCGCGGCCACCTCCTCGTTGCTCTTCATGAGCATGTACTCGTGGTTGAACCAGATGCACTTCTTGTAGTCGAACTTGGCTCCCGCCTTGCTGCACTTGGTGAGGTCGAACAGGCCGCACAGCTCGTCGAGGCTGTAGAGCTCGCGCTCCGTGCCGGGATTCCAGCCCAGCAGGGCGAGGAAATTGATTACCGCCTCGGGGAAATAGCCGCTCTCGCGGAATCCCGCCGACACCTCGCCGCTCTTCGGGTCGTGCCATTCGAGGGGGAATACGGGGAATCCCAGCCTGTCGCCGTCGCGCTTGCTCAGCTTGCCTTTGCCCTCGGGCTTGAGCAACAGCGGCAGGTGGGCGAAGCGGGGCATGGTGTCGGCCCAGCCGAACGCCTCGTAGAGCAGCACGTGCAGCGGCGCGCTGGGCAGCCACTCCTCGCCGCGGATGACGTGGGTTATCTCCATCAGGTGGTCGTCCACGATGTTGGCCAGGTGGTATGTGGGCAGTTCGTCGGCGCTCTTGTAGAGCACCTTGTCGTCTATGATGTCGCTCTTGATGCGCACCTCGCCGCGTATGATGTCGTCGACGAGCACCTCGCGGCCCGGCTCCACGCGGAAGCGCACCACGTACTGCGCCCCATCGGCCACGAGCCGCTCCACTTCCTCCTCTGGCAGCGTGAGCGAGTTGCGCATCTGCAGGCGCGTGTGGGCGTCATACTGGAAGTTCTGCACCTCCTGGCGCTTGGCTTCCAGCTCCTCGGGTGTGTCGAAGGCTATGTAGGCTTTGCCCGTGTCGAGCAGCTGCCTCACGTACTTCTTGTATATGTCGCGGCGCTCGCTCTGGCGGTAGGGGCCGTGGTCGCCGCCGAATGACACTCCCTCGTCGAACTTGATGCCGAGCCAGCGGAACGACTCTATGATGTATTCCTCGGCTCCGGGCACAAAGCGGCTGGAGTCGGTGTCCTCGATGCGGAACACCAGTTCGCCGCCCCTCTGGCGGGCGAACATATAGTTGTACAGGGCGGTGCGCACTCCGCCGATGTGCAGTGCCCCGGTGGGGCTGGGCGCGAAGCGCACCCTTGTCTTTCTGTTTTCCATCCTAACGCAATCGGTGTTTTGATGTCTTTTTGTGGGGAATGGCCGACACCACCAAGGCCGGGGCATTGCCCCGCGCCGCCGTGCCGACCATAATTTTGGGCAAAATTACTATTTTTTTTTCACTTTTAATGTTTTTGCGTGATAATTATAGGGCCGTGCCTGCATTTTGCCTTGCCTCCGCCGTTGTGCCGCCTGCCTGCGCACTGAGGCGGGCGAGCCTTTGGCCGGGTGGTCGCAGGCATCCCGTCAATGTTACAGGATGTTAATAAGTGCAAACAGGATGCGGCTTCCCGTCGCCCGTGCCTTTCCGAAATCGTGACAAGCGGAAGTCGTGAAATAGAGCGGCGAGCCGCTTCCTGCCGTCTGTCGGAGCTGCGTTTTCTGCCTTGCCGACCGCGTTTTCTGCCACGAAACGGACTTGGAAGCCACTTTTTGACCCTTTTCGGGCCTCCGGAACGGGGCATATCGCATGGCGAAACGGCACATATCGCGCTGCGAAACGACCCGTTTGGCGTGGCGAAACGGGCCGTTTCGCAGCGCGGCTGGGCGAGTTTTGTTGCACAGTCTGCGCCTTGCTACGTCCAATCGGTTGACGTTCAGCAGGTTGTGTTTGCACGTCCGTTTTGGCCGTATTTGCCGCCGGGGCGCCCTCTCGCCGTGAAAACGCCGAAAATGAAGCCGTTTCCTGCCTTTGCGGCCTTGCCGGCCGGTAAGGATTTTTGTATTTGTTAACATTGTGCCGATGGCGCCGCCGGCGCGAAAAAACGTCCGTTAACTTCATATTAACGCCCCGGGGCATTGTCATGTCGTTTTTTTTTCGTATTTTCGCGTTCATAAACGCAACGCACAAACAAGCATAGAGAATGAGCACCATCAGCATCAAGAGCGCCATGACGTGGCGCGACATACTCATAAGGGTGGCCATCATCGTTGGCACCGTGGCCGTGACGGTGTGGGTGATGCCCGGCGACAGCCGCAATTATTTCAGGGTGGAGCAGGGCAAGCCGTGGAAGTACGGCGACCTCACCGCGCCGTTCGACTTCCCCGTCTACAAGTCGGAGGAGGCCATACGCCGCCAGCGCGACAGCGTGATGCGCGAGTATGAGCCTTACTACAATTACAACGCCGAGGTGGAGGGCGACCAGGTGCGCAAGTTCGTGTCGGACTTCAGCAACGGAATCCCCGGCCTCAGCGACGACTACATCAGCATAATAGCCAACCGCCTGCGCTCTCTCTACCGCCAGGGCATCATCAGCGCGGCCGACTACAAGCAGCTGGCCACAGACACGGCGCGCACCGTGAGGCTCGTCAGCGGCAAGAAAGCCGTCAGCGTGCGCCTCAACTCGCTCTACACGACCAAGACCGCCTACGAGCGGCTCTTCGTGGACGAGACGCTCGAACAGCACCGCCAGATCCTCCAGAAGTGCGACCTCAACGACTACATAGCGCCCAACATCATCTACGACCGCGACAAAAGCACGTCGGCACTCAACGACATCATGAACAGCATCCCGCTCGCAGAGGGAGTGGTGCAGAAGGGGCAGAAAATCATTGACCGCGGAAGCATCGTGGACGAGAAGGCGTACCGCATACTCGAATCGTTCAAGAAAGAGAACGAGAAGCGCGGGCGCGACACGCGGCAGATACGCATGACCATGGCCGGCGAGGCACTATACGTGCTCATTGTGGTGATAGCCTTCACCGTCTACCTGTCGCTCTTCCGCCGCGACTACTTCGACAAGCCCCGCAGCATAGCCATGCTCTACTGCCTCATCATACTTTTCGCCGCCTTCACCTCCGTGCTCGTGCGCAACACCGCGTTCCATGTCTACCTCCTGCCATACGCCATGGTGCCCATATTCATACGCGTGTTCATGGACTCGCGCACCGCCTTCATAACCCACTTCGCCATGCTGCTCATCTGCGCCTGTATGTTGCAGAGCCCCTACGAGTTCATCGTGGTGGAGGGAATCGCCGGCATGATGGCCGTCTACAGCCTGCGCGAGCTGCAATACCGCTCGCAGTTGTTCAAGACGGCCATAGTGGTCACGCTGTCGGGAATGGCGGTCAACTTCGCCTTCGACCTCATCCACACCGCCGCCGTGGCCGAGCTTGACATGAGCAACTACAACTACCTCATAGTGAACGGCGTGCTGCTGCTCTTCGCCTACCCGCTGCTCTACCTCATGGAGAAGGCCTTCGGCTTCACGTCCGACATCACCCTGATAGAGCTTTCAAACACCAACAACGAGTTGTTGCGCCGGCTCAGCGAAGTGGCCCCGGGCACATTCCAGCACTCCATACAAGTGGGCAACCTCGCGGCGGCCATAGCCAACAAGATAGGGGCAAAGAGCCAGCTCGTGCGCACGGGCGCGCTCTATCACGACATAGGCAAGATGAACAACTCGATATACTTCACCGAGAACCAGGCGGGCGTGAACCCGCACGACAGCCTGTCGCCCATCGAGAGCGCGCAGATAATAATCAGCCACGTCACCGACGGGCTGAGAATGGCAGACAAGTACAACCTGCCCGCCGTCATACGCGATTTCATAAGCACGCACCACGGACAGGGCAAGGCGAAATACTTCTACGTGAAGTACAAGAACGAGCATCCCGACACCGATGTCGACGAGTTGCTCTTCACATATCCCGGACCAAACCCATTCACACGCGAGCAGGCCATACTCATGATGGCCGACTCTGTGGAGGCGTCGTCGCGTTCGCTCAGCGAATACACCGACCACTCCATCCGCGAACTGGTCAACAAGATCATCGACGGGCAGCTGGCCGACGGCTATTTCCGCGAGTGCCCTATAACGTTCCGCGACATAGCCTACGCCAAGACCGTGCTCATAGACAAGCTGAAGACCATGTATCACACACGCGTCAGCTATCCCGAGCTGTCCAAGAAAGACAGCGAGTGAGAGCCGGGCAGGCTCGTCTCCCGGCTCGTTTTGCCGGCTGATATGCGGATGCCCATGCAATTCCAAATCGGATGTTGGGTCGCCGAATGTTCGGTTTGGGGTAAAACAAAGGCGGGAAGGATGCCGTTTGGCTGTCCTTCCCGCCTGTTTTCTTTTCTTGCATTGGCCGGTGTGCCTTACTTGCGCAGGCCGAGAGCCTTGACGATTGTGCGGTAGCGGTCCACGTCGATTCTGTAGAGATAGTTCAAGAGGGCGCGGCGCTTGCCCACGAGCTTGGTCAGCGACCTTTCAGTGACGAAGTCCTTGTGGTTCTGCTTCAGGTGCTCGGTGAGGTGGGCGATGCGGTATGTGAACAGGGCTATCTGGCTTTCTGCCGAGCCTGTGTCTGTTGTTGACGCACCGTACTTCTCGAAAATCTCTTTCTTTTTAGCTTGATCCAAATACATTTTGTTGTGGTTGATTAATTGTTCTTGCCATTACATCCTTCCGGCGGACGCCGCCTTAATCACAACGAAGCCGTCGTCGAATGCATCGGATTTTCCGAATGGCGGGTGCAAAGGTAGTTATTTAAATTCATAATTCGCAACACTGGGTTCACAATTGGCTGCTTGTTAACTTATTTTTAGGGTTCGCCTGGCGCCTTTTTGGGGTAGGAGTTGCTTTTTGGCCGATGCCGCATGGAGTCTGTTGCGGCGCCTGTCGGCTTTCTACCACTCCGCGATGTTGCGCACCACCCACCATAACATGACTGTGGCGAACATGGTCCATGTGACCCGCGGGCTGTTCACGGCAGAGTAGAGGCGCGGCTTTCGGGTGCGCGTCAGCTCGCAGTAGACCAGCATTGCTACGGCCGGAAGGGCTATGACCAGCAGCGCGTTGTATCCGAAAGCGGCAGCGATGTCAAGGTGTAGCAGGCTGTGTATGGCGCGTTGGGAGCCGCATCCGGGGCACTTCAGCCCCGTGAGCACGAGGAAAGGGCAGCGTGGGAACACGCCTGCAGTGGCTGGATTGAGCGCAAAGTAGACCCCGCCGAGCAGCAATAGGCCGCAGGCGGCGAGCAGGTATGTGGCTTTCGTTTTCATTGCGGTGGTGGATTGTCGTTGCGCCATTGGCGGCCGTGGTGTGCGCGGCCTTGCCCGTTATATCGTTGAAGCCACCGAAACGCGGTGCGTTTCGGTGGCTTTCCCGGGCAGTTTCCCTCCGGTGTGGTCTACATCATCGACATGACTGTGGGGACATAGAATATTGCGTAGATGATGATTACGACGATGCCGACGATGAATCCTATCTTTGTCCACTTGCCGGCCGTGGCGCTTGCCCGTTCGGCGGCCTCTTGCTGGCCTGCCGCCCACAGCGAGTTCACCTTTGCGGCGTTGACTATTCCCACGATGCCGAACGGCAGGCAGCAGAACAGTGTCACGAGAATCGACTCCACGAGCCATGTCTTTGGTTGTACGTTTCCTTCCATAATAATTGGTTTTTAGTTGTTAGGTGTAATTCTGTTGTTGGCTGTTGCGGCTTCCTGCCATTCCCTTCTGTCCGCTCAGAGCGAGCCGAGTATGGCAGAGAAGGCTATGAAGCCGATGTAGATTATGAGCAAGGCAGCTCCCACGCCCACGCCCCACAGCAGCATATTGCGTGCCTGGTTCGACTTGTATTGCGCCATGTCGTAGTCGCCGGTGATATAGTTGCTCTCCACTTGCGTTGAGTATATGATGGCGATTATGCCCAAGGGCAGGCAGCACAGTAGCGTTACTATTATCGATTCCGCCAGCCATGTTTTGGGCATCGGCGGACGTTCGGGCTGCGTTTCTTCCTTTTTCTCTTCCCAGTCTATGGGTGGCGGCACCACAGGAATGGCAAACTCGGCCAGTTCCGGCACGTTTCCTGCGTCGGTCCATGTGTCGAGTCCCTCGCGCCATACCTTCGTGTCGGCCGATATTCCGCTTTCTTTCAGACGCTCGATGGAGAACGGTCCCTGTCTCTTGTTGTCTTTGATTATGTAGTAGTCCATGCCGTAATTAATTGCTAAGGTAATCTGTTGCGGTCTTTGCGGCTTCGTGTGCCTCTGCCGGCCTGTGCCTTTGTCGGTGCTGCAATTGGCGTCAAGCGGGCTTGCTTGCGGTTTTTCGCGATGCAACTTGTC
This sequence comes from uncultured Prevotella sp., assembly GCA_944320355.1. Taxonomy (GTDB): domain Bacteria; phylum Bacteroidota; class Bacteroidia; order Bacteroidales; family Bacteroidaceae; genus Prevotella. Next base: position 34,557 of record CALUHC010000009.1, read on the forward strand.
TTATGCAAAGATAGCGATAAAAACGTAAACGGCAATGAAATAAGTGTAAAAAAAACTGCGCAACCGCTGTTTTGCCGTTATGGCTGCGGTTGCGCGGCTGATGTTGTAAGGCCGCAGGATGTGCGTTTGCGCCCCTGCTTACAGTTCTTTCAGGAACTCAGCCTCGATGATTTTCAGCGAGCGGCTGCCCCGTTCCTTCTTCTCGTCGTTGCGGCTGTCGAGTTCCATGACGCCAGCAAAGGCATCCTTTGCCTCCGATACGCCCGTGAGGCGGATGGTGTATGTCTGTGCCGGCGGGCAGTTGCGCAGCGGAATGTGCACATAGCCCAGCCCCTTGGGCGTCATGCCGCGCCATACCAGCGAGTCGCCGGCATAGACTGCGATGGGGTAGGAGGTGGTGCGGAAGCCCTGCGTCTTCATGCACAGCTCGCTGATGGCGGTCTTCTCCACGAGCTTGTAGCTTATCCACGCCGAGTCGAGCCGCGCCTTGCTGCTCCAGCCGGTGGCCTCGTTGCGGTCGAAGCTGCGCAGTGCGTCGGCGGCGTTGCTGCCTGCCGTCGCGCCCATCACGGCCACCTCGCGCAGCCTCGGGGTGAACGACGGCGAGGCCGGTGTCTCGCCCCGCGTGAGCACGGGCTTCAGTCCGTCGGCCGGCATCTGCTCCGACAGCCCGCCGACCACGCTCACCGCCTCTGTCTCAAGCGCTATCTCGGCCTCGGGCAGGCCCTCGGCGCGCGCCGTGAGCACCACCTTGCCGCTCTCGGGTAGCGAGCGCAGCATGACGCGGTTTACGCCGCACTCCACCGGCAGCGTGTCGGCCAGCACGTGGTTCAGGCCAGCGAGCGACTTGTCGCCCCACGCTTTGCTGCCCACTTGGTCATCTATTGTCTTCGTGTTCAGCGCGAGCTCGTTGGTCACGGTGCCGAAGGGCTTGTTCATGGCTATGCCTCCGCGCCACTCGGCGGGGCCTTTCACGCTGAACCTCACTGTGCGGTTGTCGAGCGGACAGCGGCGGCCTGCCTCATCGACCACCTCAAACTGCACCAGGGCTACGTCGGCACCGTCGGCCTTCCAGCCCGTGGGGTTGAGTATGGGGGTCAGCTTCAGCCGTGCCGCCGCTCCCGCCTTTGCGAGTGAGTGGCGCGACACCTCACGCCCGTCGGCATCATAGCCTATGGCCGTCAGCGTGTCGGCGGTGTGCCTTACGCCCTTGAAGGTGAAGAGGAAGCGGCTCTCGGGAGCGTCGGTTGACGCAATGACCCTGCCGCCCTGCACCAGGTCCACGCGCACGGCGTTGGATACCACATAGACGGTGGGTATCTCCTGCCCGCTGTCATAGTTCCAGTGGCCCACTATGTGGGTGTGCGGCTTGAGGTCGTCCACCCAGCAGTCCCACATCACCTGGTGCGCGTAGAACGCGTCTTTGGGTATGCGCATGGCGTCGACCACGCCGCTCACGCGATAGTTGTCGGCCGAGCGGCCGTGCGTCTGCGTGTCGCTGAACACTATCTTCACGCCTCCGGCGTTCGACTTAGTGCCCTGCCCGGGCCGCTCGCGCCAGTAGTCGTACCAGCGGCGCACCATCTCGGCGGCAAACTCGTCGGCGTTCCGGTTGTACTCCTTGGCCGGATGGCCGCGGTGCAGCGGCCCCGCGCCCTCCTCGTGGTAGGGATATGACCACGAGTTCCAGTACAGGCGGTGACCCTCGTCGCGGCAGTATTCCATAGACCACATAGGCTTTGTGTCGCTGCGGTTCACGTAGAGCATCTCGCCGCCATACTCGGCCTCGGCGCAGTCTAACATCTCGCGGCTGCCTATGGCGCGGCCTCCGTGGGGGTCGTACTCGTTGCGCAGCGACTTCATCAGTGCCACCTGTTCGGTGGTTATGCGCCTGTTGCCGCACTCGTAGAACATCACGCTGGGGCTGTTGCGGTTGTATATTATGGCATCGCGCATCAGTTCCATGCGCTGTTCCCACCACCTTCCGCTTGGCGTTTTCTCCGCGTCGCCCGCCGGCAGGGCCTGCGGCAGTCCCACGCGGTCGCACGACTCCACGTCCTGCCGCCACGGCGTGACGTGCATCCAGCGCACCATGTTGCCGCCGCTCTCCACGAGCAGGGCGTTGGAATAGTCGCTGAGCCACGCCGGAACGGCCGAACCCACGCCCGGCCACTCGTTCGTGGAGCGCTGCGCGTAGCCGTGAACCTGCATCACGCGGTCGTTGAGCCGTATCATGCCTTGGCTGAAGTCGGTCTTGCGGAAGCCCGTGGTCGTGGTCACGGTGTCGCCGCCCACGATGGTCTTAACGCGGTAGAGGTAGCCGTAGCCCCAGCTCCAGAAGTGCAGGCCCGACAGCCGCCGCGAGGCCGTGAGGGTGGTGGTGGAGTGCGGCGCGAGCGTGTGGCGGCCCCCGCTGAAGCGTGCCAGCTCGCTGCCGTCCATCTCCTCTACTATCACTGTGTAGTCGACCGTGGCGGGAGAGCCGCCCTCGTTGCGCACCTCGGTCTCGGCGTTTACGGTCGCCTCGCGCCCAGGTATGTCGTATTGCGTGCCGTATATGTACGTGCCGGTGGTGCCGAGGCTGCTGTAGAGGGGCAGCGTCTGGTAGACATCGCCAACGATGTGCAGGCGGACGTTGCGCGGCAGGCCGCCGTAGTTGGCGTTGAACGACTTGGCGTTCCACTGGAAGGTGCTGCCCGAAGACTGCTCGCGGTAGCTCCAGCTGTTGTCTGTGCGCACCTCGATGAGGTTCTTCCCTTTCTTGATGTAGGGCGTGAGGTCGAATCCGAAGGCCATCACGCCGTTCTCGCAGATGCCCACCCTGTGGCCGTTGAGCCACACCTCGGCGGCCTGCCTGGCTCCCTCAAACTCTATGAGCACGCGCTTGCCCTCCGCCCCGGCGGGCAGGCGGAACTCTTTGCGATACCAAATCACGGAGTCGCTCATCTGGTATATTGACACGCGGAAGGCCTCGTCCTCGTTCCATGCGCGCGGCAGCGTGACGCTCTCTTTGTGCCGGTCTATCCTCCAGTCGGCGTTGAAGTTGTACGTGTCGCGCGCCGCCGCGTTGGCGGCCGCGGCCACTGTCGCGCCTATCAGCAGGCTTCTGATGTATGTTCTCATTCGTTTTGTTGTTTTATTTTGTTGTTTTCATTCGGCAATCTCTATCAGGCATCCTTCCGGGCCGGCCACGCAGCTCTCGTAATATCCGTCGCCGGTGGTGCGCGGACCGCTCACCACGGCATATCCGTCGCGGCGCAGCGTCTCTGTGAGCGTGTCGACACGCTTTTTGCTTCCTGTGCTGAAGGATATGTGGGCATAGCCCAGGCCGAGGCCGCGGTGGGCGCTGTCCGTAGTGTCGGGGCGCGACATGATTTCCAGCCGCGCGTCGCCGTCGAACGAGAGGAAATAGGTGCGTAGCCCTGTGCGCGGGTTGTGGTACAGGGTGTTGGCTGTCGCGCCGAAGTATTTCACAAAGAAGTCCCTCGTGCCTTCAAGGTCTTTGGTGTAGAGAGCGGCGTGTTCGAGTTTCATTGCTGTGCGTTGTAGGTTTTTGTTTGGGTTGGGGCTGCCTGTCGTGTGAGGCCTTCGGACATACCGGCTTGCTGCTTCCCCGATGCGGCTTGCCCTCTACAAAGGTAGTGCTTTTCTGCCATACAGGCGTGCGTATGGCCGTCATAATTGATGCAAACGATTGCAGGCCGGGCTTGCGGTTTGCGTCATGTGGCGAGTGGAAGGCGGCTTCTGCCAAGGCGTTGTGCGGCCCTTGTGTAACCGTCTGGCTGTCAATGCGTTGCGGAACGTGCCGTTTTGCGTTGCGAAACGGCACGTTTCATCGTGCGAAACGGGCCGTTTTGTAAGCCAAAACGACCCGTTTCGCACGATGGCATGATGTGTGCCGCTTTGCGGCGGCGTTTATGGCCCGGCGTGAGTGGTGTGCCGGTGCCGTTCGGCCGCGCCTGTCCTGCTCCGCTTTGTTGCCGCTTCAGTGTCTGCGTGTCAGCTGCGGCTCACCTGCAGTCCCGTGCGGCTGAGCGACATTTCCACAAAGCGGGCGTTGGCGTTGGGGCGGTTGGCGCATAGCGTCTGCCTGATGCGGGCCGCCGCCTCGGGGTCCTTGGCCACCATGTACAGGTAGCCCCCGCCGCCCGCGCCCGGCAGCTTGTAGCCCAGGCACAGGTCGTCGACAAGGTCGGTCAGGGCCTTTACTGCATCGGGATTTGTGCCGCTGTCGAGCATTTGGTTCTGCCTCCACGTCTCGCGGACAAGGAGTCCGGCCCGGCGGAAGTCGCGCCGCTGTATGGCTTCGTGCATATCGTCGGTGTGCGCCTTCATTTCGCGCAGCAAGGCCAGCTGGCTGTTGCTGTTGAGGAACATCCGCCTCACTATCTCGGCCAGTATGCTCTTGGCCGTGCGTGTCATTCCCGTATAATATAATAGGTGGCACTGCGCCCACTCCGGCTGCGTGTATATGTCGTCGGGGAGCCATCTTGCCAGCGGGCTTTGGTCGAATCCGCGTCCTGTCTGGAGCAGTTTCACGCCTCCGAGCACCCCTCCGTACTGGTCTTGCCATCCTCCGCCGGTGGTGAGCAGCTGTTCTAGCGCCAGCGTTCGGCGGCCAATCTCGTTCTTGTCCCATGCCAGCGAGCAGAAATCGCTCACTGCCCCGAGCACCGTGGCGGCCAGGATGCTGCTCGTTCCCAGTCCGCTGCCCGCCGGGATGGCCGACAGCAGCGTCAGTTCCATGCCGCAGCCGAAGGCCGTGAGCTGCTCGCGGAGCGACGCGAAACGCTCCGCGCAGAAGCCGGGCAGGAATCCCGCCAGTGCGAGGGCGGCCTTGGGTATGGAGAACGGACTGCCCACGTGGGTGAAGTCGGCCAGCTGTTCGTATGTCTCCACCACCTCTGCGGCCCCCAGGTCTATGCTGCGCAGCACGATGTGTGGCTCGCGGCAGGGGCGTATGTAGGTCTGCAGGGGCGGCTGCCCGTTCAGTTCGATGGCAAGGTTTATCACGCTTCCGCCCTCCATGAGGCAGAAGGGAGGCGTGTCTGTCCATCCTCCGGCTATGTCGATGCGCACGGGACTGCGCCCCCACACTATCTGGTCGGCCTGCACCGACATTCGCGGTGACTGCCGTTCGGCCAGTACCGTGGCCGTGAGTCCTTCGCGCAGCAAGGCAAAGGCCCGCTGTCCGTCGGCTGTTCCGTCGCCCCCGCCGAGCCGCTTCAGTTCCGAGCGGAACATGGCGTCGTGGATGCGGGTCATCAGCGGAGCGTCGTCAGTCAGCGGCGCAGGCTCCGCCACGCCCTGGCAGACGAACTCTTGCGCCGCGTCGGCGAGGTCGAGCTGGTAGAAGACGCTGTGTCCGTGGTTGGCGGCGAGGGCGGCCCAGTTGGCCTTTCGGAAGTCGCGCCGCTGTGCCACGAGCCTCGGCAGGTTGGCCTCGGTGGATATTTCCTCCGCGCTCATCAGCCTGCAGCCGGCAGGGGCGGCCTCTCCGGCCAGCATTGCGGCCAGCGCCCGTCCCGCTTCGCATACGTTGCCTGCCACCGGGAACTGCCTGCGCTGCTGCTCGTCGCCCGCGAACTTGTCGTCGATGCGGTAAGGGCGCACGGCATAGCCGGCCTCTCCAACAGGCACTATGTCGACGCATTGGCCCGGGGCGAGGGCTATGTGCCAGTCGTTGCGCGGCACTCCGGTTATGATGTTGTCGTGGGTCAGTGTCCAGCCGCGGGCCACGTGGCTGTTCTCTATCCACAGGTTCACGTTGCCGGCGGTGAGGGTAGCGTCCGTTACGGCGTTCTGAACGAACATGGAGGGGTGGGGCTTGTGCCCGCGGTGCATTATCTCGCGCTGGTCGTTGACAATGTTCTGTATGGCCAGCATCGACGAGATCATCTCGCGGCTCGTGCCGAAGTGGTAGAACTCGCCGCCCGGCAGAGGCACCACGGCCACGCTGAGCGAGCGCAGTTCGGGGTCGTCGATGGCGGGATCGGTGCCGAGCGAGCAGCCGAACTCGCCGTAGAGGTCGTAGCACACAGTGTCGTCGCCCCGCTTGGAGCGGCGGCGCAGCATCTCCACGGCGCGGTCGCTGAGCATCCATACGCCTATGTCGGTGAGGTAGAACCCCGTCTGCAGCACGTCGCCGAGCGTTTCCACCGACGGCTTTTGCAGCATCCGCCTCAGCACGGAGGGCGTGCGGCGGTCGCTCACGAACACGCCGTGGTCTTTGGCTATCGATGCGTCGAGCCACAGGCCGTAGCAAACCACGTCGGCATCGGGCACGGGCGGCAGTTGGCCCGCGGCGCGGATGTACACGTCGCCCGACACAATCATGGTGTGGATGGAGTCGGGCGCGAGCCTCATCAGCCGTTCGTAGAGCGGCAGCTGCAGGTCGAGCAACGTCTGCGACAGCCGCTGTCCGCGCTCCCAACGGAACACGGGGATGGGCGTAAGTATCTTGCCCGACGGGGCGTATGCCGGCAACCGCCGGCTCTGCCCGCCCGCATGGAGCAGTATGCGGCGGTCGGACGCGAGCCATTCTGCGAACGGTCGGCCTGCGCCCCACGCCTCGTGGCACCGTTCGAGCAGCCACGTTGTGCCGCCTCCGCTGCCGAGCTTGCGCCCCACAGGGTCGTTGGCGCAAAAGTATTCGTGCGGGTCGAGTCCAGTTATCTCGTGAAAGCAGCCCACAAGGTTGGGCGGAAGGGAAAGCAGTTTCTTCATAAACAGATTTTTGTTTTGCCCGCCACGCCACGCGGCGGGCATTAGGTTTCATTCGGTGGCAGCCTGTCGGTCTGTTGACTTGTGCGGCATTGCCACTATAATGCGGCAATTTACTGCACAGAAAGGCCCGTGGCGGCAGCTGCCGTTTCGGGCGCAGCGCCCATGCGTTTCAGGTTGCGCGCGGTTTCTTCCACGCCTTCCATGCGGCCTTCGGCAATGCCTTCTTCGCGGCCTTCGGCCAGTCCTTTGCGGTGTCCTTCGGCCAGTCCCGCCTCGCGTCCTCGCCGCTCTGCGCTGCCAACGAGCGTATTCTCCACGCTGATCATGTCCAAGAACTTCTCGTATCCTTGCAGCTGTGCGTCCGTGAAGGCCGACTCCTCAAGCTGGCCCACGGCCTTGCGTATGGCAGGCTCGGCCAGGAGATCCTGCGACACGGTCTGAGTCTTGTCGCCAATCTCCGTGAGGTAGCGCAGCCACAGTGTCGTCATGCGCTTGTCGGCCTTCGGGTCAAGGTATCTCATCGGTTCTTGCCTGTTTGTATTGTTATCTGCTTGCAAACTTACTCAAAATATATGAGATAAAAGCATGGTACGGGCATAATTGCATTGCGGAGACTCATAAAAAAAAGTATGAATGTCTGCATTTTGCCAACTCGACGCGCACGTCGTCCCTCCTTTTGCAAGGGAGTGGGGGGTGGTTTGTGGAATAATGCCACCACCAATGGCCAAACGCATTGTGTTGACTTGTTTTGATACACCTCCAACAAATGGAACGCCTTTCAAACGAATTTGGCAACTTGTGGACATTCATTAAAAAAAGAAGCGGAATGGGGCTTGCGCCACAAAGGAAGGCCGATTTGGGCTAAAATAGACGTTGCTCCTGATTTTGCGCTTTAGGGCAAACTGAATGTCGGCTCAAATGTCTATCTTTGCCCCTAAAACGGCTTTATTATGGAAAAAGACAGCTTGAAAGGAATCAATACGTTGCGATACTCGGATGTTTTTCTGGCCATGTATTTCGACAACGGGAGCAGTTGCCTGCACCGCAACCATTCGCACGTACTGGTATATATGTATTCCGGGGAACTGGAGATAACGGAGCGGGAGACGGTCACCCGGCTGCACAAGGGTGATTGTGCCTTCATACGCAAGGATTTTGGTGTGCAGCTCACCAAGCAGGCCTGCCATGGGGAACAGTTCAAGGCCATATTCCTGATGTTCACCGACAAATTCCTTCGTAATTTCTACAGCCGACTTGACAAGGGAAGCCTGCCGGAGAACGCGCGTCGGGGTAAGGTCAGCCTGTACAGGTTGCCGTCCAATCGCCCCGACATCGTGAGCCTGTTTGAGTCAATGACTCCTTATTTCAATTCAGGAATACAGCCTGCTGACGAATTGCTGGAGCTGAAGATGACGGAAGGTATGTATGTCCTGCTGAACACAGACAGGAATCTGTATGCCTCGCTTTTCGATTTTGCCGACCCGTGGAAGATCGATATCATGGGCTTTATGGAGCAGAACTACACCAGCGACCTCTCATTGGAGGAGATGGCAAACTACACCGGGCGGAGCCTTGCCACCTTCAAACGCGACTTCCGAAAAGTGAGCGACCTGTCACCACGTAAGTGGGTGATACGCCGCAGGCTTGAAGCGGCACACGCGCTCATATTGTCCGGCACACAGAAAGTGACCGACATCTGCTATCATGTGGGCTTCAAGAACCTGTCTCACTTCTCCAAGGCATATAAGGAACTGTACGGATGTTCGCCCGCCCACAGCTTCTGACAACCCATTTTGAGCTGTGCGGCAAAGTTATTTGAGCCAACGGGCAAAGTACTTTCCGGTAATACCCACTACCTTTGCACCGGAATCTTAAACCCAAATCGGTCATTAGAGTCCAAAGTGATTTCGTCTTGCCGGCGTGCAGATTGGCAGTCGCCTTTGTCAAAGGCGTAGCGGGCTACGTCGAGACAAAGCGGCAGACAAGATGCCGCTGGCAGGGCGAAAGCACTTGGAAAGCCTGAAAAGTAACAAAAATATATTCCTGGCGGTCTAATGACCGATTGGGGTTAAATAAAGATATGATGTATAAAAAAACGATGGAAGATATTTTCGAGAAAGACCTGTCGGGAGCTATGGTGTCGCCCGATGAACCCGGTTACGACAAACTGATAAGCGCCATCTTCGACACGATGAAAACAGCCGCGGAAATGAACGCTAAAGGATGGCTGTCGCCGGAAGAGGTGCACGGCTACCTGCGCCGTATCACAGGCAGGGAGATAGACCCCAGCACCACGCTGTTGCCTCCGTTTTATGTGGATTACGGCAAGAACATCCGCATTGGTAGAGGATGCTGGATTCAGCAAGGCTGCACATTCTTCGACCGTGGTGGCATAACCATAGGCGATGGGGTGTTCATCGCCCCCAAGGTGAGCCTTATCACCATCAACCACGACCCTGATCCGGATAACCGCAGCGCGACATACGGGCGCCCGATAGTCATCGAGGACAAGGTGTGGATAGGCATCAACGCCACCGTTCTGCCTGGTGTGAGGATTGGCTACGGTGCCATTGTGGGAGCCAACAGTGTGGTGACGCACGATGTTCCACCTATGACTGTGGTGGGCGGCAATCCGGCAAGGGTCATCAAGGCTATTGAGGCAAAAGGCGATAAGCTATAGTATGGTTAACCGCAAACCATTAGACAGCCGGGGATGTGCCTTGGTTGCTTTTCCCCGGCGGTCATGTGGTCTCTAAGTTTGGCTTACAGCTTTGGCCCGATGCGTCCCGACCAATTTGGGCCTAAGCCACAGATTCCGTTAAGTCTATTTTGATGCACCTGCTTGTTTTCATGGATATCCGCCAACTTCCCGTTCACGCAGCTGCCGCCAGCAGCCATTTGTTTCCGTTGACATTTTTATGTTAAGGGTAGCGATATTGTGTGTGTTGGCTAAACGTCTGATGGTCAGTAGATTGCAAAACGTATCGTACCGCTTTGCGAAACGGCACGTTTCGGGCGATGAAACAGCACATCTTGCCTCGCGAAACGTGCTTTGTTGGAATACAGAACGGCGCATACGCGAATCCAAGCCTTTCTTAATTGCATATTTGTATTTATTGGAAAAATGCCGGTATGCTTTCTCGTCTGTTCGAGTTTGCATACACAAAGAAACACCGTGGCATACATACAGATACAATATTGAGCGTCGAAGTAATTGTGTGCTGACTGCCTGGCGCGCGACCCGGCGATATTAGCTGATTGCGTAAAATGGTCGATTGCAAGCGTTTAAATGAAAAAAAATGCCTAAAAAGTTGGTACATTGGTAAATAAAGAGTAATTTTGCAGCCGCTAATCGTGGATTCCGTGTCCACATAATTAATATGTGTAATTAAAAATTTAAAACCAAAAAGCAAATGATCATTGTACCGGTAAAGGAAGGCGAGAACATCGAGAAAGCCCTCAAGAAGTTTAAGAGAAAGTTTGAGAAGACAGGCGTAGTGAAGGAACTCCGCGCACGCCAGCAGTACAACAAGCCGTCTGTTGTCAAGAGGCTGAAGATGGAACACGCCATTTACGTACAGAAGCTTAGAGCAGCCGAGGAGTAAAAAATCCCCGGAAAATTTGGTAGTTTGAATTAATTTCCGTAAATTCGTTGCCGAAACCGTTAGGTGCAACGTTTTTATGATGATAAGACAATTTCTGGACTACTTGCACGTGGAGCGCGGATATTCCGAGCTGACCGTGCGGAGCTACGGCAAGGACCTCATGGCGTTCGAGTCGTACATCGGAAATTTGGATAGTCATCTCTCATTGGGGTCTGCCGACTCTGACGTGGTCCGTGGCTGGATGGAGAGCATGATGGATAAAGGAAACACCGCGACTACAATCCACAGGAGGTTGAGCGCGCTGCGTTCCTTTTATCGTTTTGCTGTGTCGCACGGGCTTGTCGCAGCCGACCCGACGCGGAGACTGAGAGGCCCAAGGATGGAAAAGCCTCTGCCGAAGTTCATCAGGGAGGACTGTATGGATCGTCTGCTTGATGGCGAAGGTATGTGGGGCGAGGGCTTCAAGGATGTCCGCGCGCGCACTGTGCTGGATGTGTTCTATGAGACGGGCATCCGCCTCTCGGAGCTGACCGGGCTTGATGACGGCGATGTGGATTTCGCCGCGCGGCAGATACGGGTTACAGGAAAGCGCAATAAGGAGCGCATCGTTCCGTTCGGCAGCGGCCTTGAGTCGTCGGTTCGCCATTATATGGATGTTCGCGACAAGAGTGTGCCGCGCATGACGCCGGCTCTTTTCGTCACTGTCAAGGGAGCTCGGATGAACGCAGACCAGGTGCGATATGAGGTAAAGAAAAACCTTGCGCGGGTGTCGGCGCAGAAAAAGCGCTCGCCGCACGTGCTGAGGCATACGTTCGCCACCGCCATGCTGAACCATGGCGCAGGTATAGAAAGCGTAAGGAAGCTGCTGGGGCATGAGAGCCTGGACACGACCCAGGTGTACACCCACACAACTTTTGAGCAGCTCAAGCGAGTGTATAATCAAGCCCTCAAGGGGCGCAACCTTTAACCTAATAATAAAATAGGAGGTATTTATGGAAGTTAAGATTCAGTCAATTCACTTTGACGCTACCGAGAAATTGCAGGCGTTCATTGAGAAGAAGGTCGCCAAGTTGGAAAAAACTTACGAAGATATACAGAAAGTAGAGGTGCAACTGAAAGTGGTTAAACCCGCCACGGCCCAGAACAAAGAGGCCAGCCTCACGGTGACGGTGCCCGGAGGCACCCTGTTCGTGGAAAAAGTGAGCGATACTTTCGAGGAGTCAATTGACCTCGGAGTGGACTCGATGCGGGTTCAATTACAGAAATTCAAGGAAAAATTGAGGAAATACTAAAAAAAACTTGGAAAAAGTTTTGGTGATTAGAAAATAATGCGTACCTTTGCAGTCGCTTTCGAGCAGGTACGGAATCGCAACGAGGACGACTGCAAAGGAACGCCTCTTTAGCTCAGTTGGCCAGAGCACGTGATTTGTAATCTCGGGGTCGTTGGTTCGAATCCGACAAGAGGCTCGGCCGAAGGGTATGGCAGCAAGAGTGCTGCGCCAGGCAAAAGAAATTTCAAGGGTGGTTACCAGAGTGGCCAAATGGGGCAGACTGTAAATCTGCTGTCTTTCGACTTCGGTGGTTCGAATCCATCACCACCCACTCCCATGAAAGTTTTGCGGAAATAGCTCAGTTGATAGAGCACTAGCCTTCCAAGCTGGGGGTCGCGGGTTTGAGCCCCGTTTTCCGCTCTTTCTTGCTGTAATAGCTCAGTGGTAGAGCACTTCCTTGGTAAGGAAGAGGTCCTGAGTTCAACTCTCAGTTACAGCTCAAACAAAACATTCATTAATCAGAATTATTTGTAAAACAAAATAAAGAAGAAAAGCTATGGCTAAAGAGACATTCGTTCGTACCAAACCGCATGTAAACATTGGTACTATTGGTCACGTAGACCATGGTAAGACTACTCTTACCGCTGCCATCACCACTGTTCTGGCAAAGAAGGGTCTTTCTGAGGTTAAGTCTTTCGACCAGATTGACAATGCCCCGGAGGAGAAGGAGCGTGGTATCACTATCAACACCGCTCACGTTGAGTATGAGACCGCTACCCGTCACTACGCTCACGTGGACTGCCCGGGACACGCTGACTATGTGAAGAACATGGTTACTGGTGCTGCTCAGATGGATGGTGCCATTATCGTGGTCGCTGCTACCGATGGTCCTATGCCCCAGACTCGTGAGCACGTTCTGCTCGCCCGTCAGGTGAACGTTCCCCGCTTGGTGGTGTTCCTGAACAAGTGCGATATGGTAGAGGACGAGGAAATGCTCGAACTCGTTGAGATGGAAATGCGCGAGCTCCTCGATCAGTACGAGTATGACGGCGATAACACTCCTATCATCCGTGGTTCTGCACTCGGTGCGCTGAACGGCGTAGAGAAGTGGGAGGAGAAGGTCATGGAGCTGATGGACGCTGTGGACAACTGGATACCTCTGCCTCCGCGTGATCTTGACAAGCCTTTCCTGATGCCTGTTGAGGACGTGTTCTCAATCACTGGCCGTGGAACTGTGGCTACTGGCCGTATCGAGACTGGCCGCGTGAAGGTTGGCGACGAAGTAGAGCTGCTCGGCCTTGGCGAAGACAAGAAGTCTGTGGTTACCGGCGTTGAGATGTTCCGCAAGATTCTTGACGAGGGTGAAGCTGGCGACAACGTAGGTCTGCTGCTCCGCGGTATTGACAAGAAGGAGATCAAGCGTGGTATGGTGCTCTGCCATCCGGGACAGATCAAGCCTTACAAGAAGTTCAAGGCTCAGATCTATGTTCTGAAGAAAGAGGAAGGTGGACGCCACACTCCGTTCGGAAACAAGTATCGTCCTCAGTTCTATCTCCGCACCATGGACTGCACGGGTGAAATCACTCTGCCCGAAGGCGTTGAGATGGTGATGCCGGGTGACAACGTGACCATCACCGTAGAGCTCATCTACGCTGTGGCTCTGAACGTAGGTCTGCGCTTCGCCATCCGCGAGGGAGGCCGCACGGTAGGTGCCGGTCAGATCACTGAGATCATCGAGGACTAATTGCAATAGTCATACATAAGCACAAAAGGTTCCCGCTGGGTCACTGACGGGAACCTATTTTACGGGATTAGCTCAGTTGGTAGAGCACCGGTCTCCAAAACCGGGTGTCGGGAGTTCGAGTCTCTCATCCCGTGCCAAAAAGAAAGAACGTCATGTTTAAGAGATTTATAAACTATTGCAAAGCATGCTACGACGAACTTGCGCATAAGACTACTTGGCCAAGCCGTTCCGAACTCACACACAGCGCAGTGGTTGTTTTATCTGCTTCCCTTGTCATTGCGCTTATGGTGTGGGTGATGGATTTGGTTTTTAAGTTTGTCATGAGTTCGATTTATCCAAGTTGATAAGTTTTTGTATTATCTGATTATCCGAGATGTCTGAAACAGGAATGAAGTGGTACGTTCTTCGTGCCGTCAGTGGGAAGGAGGCAAAGGTTAAGGAGTATCTTGATGCCGCGATAAAGCGTGACGAGACGTTGTCGTCTCATGTCGGTCAGGTTCTGCTGCCGACAGAGAAGTATGCGATGCTTCGTAACGGCAAGCGTGTTGTCAAGGAGAAACTTTTCTTGCCGGGCTATGTACTCGTGGAGGCGAACCTCCAGGGCGAGGTAGCTCATACACTGCGTTTCATGCCTAATGTGCTGGGCTTTCTTGGAGGCTTGGACAATCCTACTCCCTTACGGCAGGCTGACGTGAACCGGATACTGGGAACCGCCGAGGAGACGGCTATCGAGAACGTTGAGCTGAATGTTCCTTATAGCGTTGACGAGACGGTCAAGGTGACGGACGGGCCGTTCAGCGGCTTCAGCGGTGTCATCGAGGAGGTGAACGCCGAGAAGCGCAAGCTGAAAGTCATGGTCAAGATTTTCGGGCGGAAGACCCCGCTTGAGCTTGCCTTTACGCAGGTGGAGAAAGAATGAGGCGCAATATGTTACGGTTGCCCGAGTTCTTATAGCGGGCAGTGCGGAATACTCTGCAGTGCTCTTTAAAATTCAATTATCTTTTATTAATTAGTGAAATGGCTAAAGAAGTTGCTGGATTAATCAAATTGCAGATTAAGGGTGGCGCTGCGAATCCCTCTCCCCCAGTAGGACCGGCTCTCGGTTCCAAGGGTATCAACATCATGGGATTCTGCAAGGAGTTCAACGCCAGAACCCAGGATAAGGCAGGCAAGATACTTCCTGTCGTTATCACTTACTATGCAGACAAGTCATTCAGCTTCGTCATCAAGACTCCTCCCGCAGCGGTACAGCTGAAGGAGGCTGCCAAGGTGAAGTCGGGTTCTGCCCAGCCAAACCGCAAGAAAGTTGCAAGCGTGACATGGGAGCAGGTGAGGGCGATAGCCGAAGACAAGATGAACGATTTGAACTGCTTTACGGTTGAGGCAGCCATGAAGCTCGTCGCAGGTACTGCGCGGAGCATGGGCATCACCGTTGAGGGAGACTTCCCCGGTAAATAACTTATAACTTCAATTAGAACAATGAGTAAACTGACAAAAAATCAAAAGTTGGTGGCTGATAAGGTTGAAGCAGGGAAGTCATATTCTTTGAGAGAGGCCTCTGGGCTTGTGAAAGAGGTGACAACGACCAAGTTCGATGCTTCTGTCGATATGGACATCCGCTTGGGCGTTGACCCGCGCAAGGCCAACCAGATGGTGCGTGGTGTCGTTACTCTTCCCAATGGTACGGGTAAGACGGTGCGCGTTCTGTGCCTCTGCACTCCCGATGCCGAAGCTGCTGCCAAGGAGGCTGGCGCTGACTATGTTGGTCTTGACGAGTATATCGAGAAGATCAAGGGTGGCTGGACTGATATTGATGTCATCATCACCATGCCGTCGTGCATGGGCAAAATCGGCCCTCTGGGTCGTGTGCTCGGTCCGCGCGGCTTGATGCCGAACCCCAAGAGCGGCACTGTGACCATGGATGTGGCCAAGGCTGTGAAGGAGGTGAAGGCCGGCAAGATAGACTTCAAGGTCGATAAGTCCGGTATTGTGCATGCCTCTATAGGCAAGGTGTCTTTTGACGCTGAGAAGATTTATGAGAACGCCAAGGAGTTCGTCCAGACGATAATCAAGCTCAAGCCTGCTGCTGCCAAGGGTACATACATTAAGAGTATCTTTATTTCAAGCACTATGAGTAAGGGTATCAAGGTTGATCCTAAATCAGTTGAATAACTCGCTAAAAGTTTAGTAAAATGAAAAAGGAAGTAAAAGATACTATCATCGTAGGACTTGGAGAGAAGCTTAAGGCTTATCCTCATTTCTATCTGGTTGACACTGCCGGCTTGAACGCAGAGAAGACGAGCGAGCTTCGTCGTAAGTGCTTCAAGAACGATATCAAGATGGTCGTTGTGAAGAATACACTTCTGCACAAGGCTTTCGAGAACTCAGATGTTGATTTTGAGCCGCTTTACGGCTGCCTGAAGGGCTCTACCGCCGTAATGTTCACCAACACGGCCAATGTTCCGGCCAAGATGCTCAAGGAATACACCAAGGAAGGCATTCCTGCCCTCAAGGCTGCGTATGCAGAGGAGAGTTTCTTTGTTGGTGCGGACAAGCTTGAGGAGCTGGCTGCTCTCAAGAGCAAGAACGAGCTCATTGCAGATGTTGTCGCTTTGCTGCAATCTCCTGCAAAGAATGTCGTTTCTGCTCTTCAGTCAGGCGCAAACACCATCCATGGTGTGCTGAAGACTTTAGGCGAGCGTCCTGAATAAATCAAAAGTCACAAACAAAACATTAAAAAACAATAAAAACATTAGAATAAAAATGGCAGATATTAAAGCTATTGCTGAAGAGTTGGTAAATCTCACAGTAAAAGAAGTAAACGAGTTGGCAACGGTCCTGAAGGACGAGTATGGAATTGAGCCCGCCGCTGCAGCTGTTGCTGTTGCTGCTGGTCCTGCTGCTGCAGGTGCTGCCGAGGCAGCTGAGGAGAAGTCTTCTTTCGACGTTGTTCTGAAGGAAGTGGGCGCTGCTAAGCTGCAGGTTGTTAAGGCTGTCAAGGAGGCTTGCGGCCTTGGTCTGAAGGAGGCTAAGGATCTCGTAGACGGCGCTCCTTCAACTCTGAAGGAAGGCTTGTCTAAGGACGAGGCTGAGAACCTGAAGAAGACCATCGAGGCTGCAGGTGCTGTAGTTGAGCTCAAGTAATAAAGCATACTACAATATTTATTGGTTAAGAATCTCTCAGTAGGAGGTTCTTAACCTTTTGTGTCTTATAAGATACGACATTTCCCGATAGCGGGAACTTGGTAGCTTCCACAATAACGTTCAATCACTTTTTATGGCATCAAAAATCGTAGATAACAGAGTAAACTTTGGCAGCGTCAAGAATCCGATGCCGTTACCGGATTTCCTCGACGTGCAATTACAGTCCTTTAAGGATTTCCTGCAGTTGGACACTCCGCCTGAGGAACGCAAGAACGACGGTTTGTATAAGGTGTTCGCAGAGAACTTCCCCATCACCGACACGAGAAACAATTTCGTCCTTGAGTTCCTGGATTACTATATCGACCCGCCCCGCTACACAATTGATGAGTGCTTGGAGCGTGGCCTCACTTATAGCGTACCTTTGAAGGCTAAGCTGAAACTTTACTGCACGGATCCCGATCATGAGGACTTCGGCACTGTCATTCAGGATGTGTTCTTGGGGCCGATTCCCTATATGACGGATAACGGTACGTTTGTCATAAACGGTGCCGAGCGCGTCGTGGTTTCGCAGTTGCACCGCTCGCCGGGTGTTTTCTTCGGCCAGAGCGTGCATGCAAACGGCACGTTGCTCTATTCTGCCCGTATCATTCCGTTCAAGGGCTCGTGGATAGAGTTCGCCACCGACATAAACAATGTGATGTATGCCTACATCGACCGCAAGAAGAAGTTGCCTGTTACTACGTTGCTTCGTGCCATAGGCTTTGAGGCCGACAAGGACATTCTGCGCATATTCGACCTTGCCGAGGAGGTGAAGGTCAACAAGTCGAGCCTGAAGAAGGCTTTGGGGCGCAAGTTGGCCGCACGTGTGCTGAAGAGCTGGAACGAGGATTTCGTGGACGAGGATACGGGAGAAGTTGTTTCCATCGAGCGCAATGAGGTTATCATGGAGCGCGAGACAGAGATAACGGAAGACAATCTGTTCGAGATTCTTGAGAGCGGGGCGCAGACCATCCTTGTGCACAAGGACGAGGCTGTGGCGCAGGATTATTCCATAATCTTCAACACGCTGCAGAAGGACCCGAGCAACTCTGAGAAGGAGGCTGTGCTCTACATATACCGCCAGCTGCGCAACGCAGACCCGGCTGATGATGCCAGCGCACGCGAGGTGATACAGAACCTCTTCTTCTCTGACAAGCGTTACGATCTCGGCGATGTCGGCCGGTACCGCATCAACCGCAAGCTGGGCCTCGACACGGACATGAGCGTGCGCGTGCTCACCAAGGAAGACATCATCGAGATTATCAAATATCTCATACAGCTCATCAACTCCAAGGCCACTGTCGATGATATAGACCACCTGTCCAACCGCCGTGTGCG
The DNA here is from genome assembly GCA_944320355.1 of uncultured Prevotella sp. Lineage (GTDB taxonomy): Bacteria > Bacteroidota > Bacteroidia > Bacteroidales > Bacteroidaceae > Prevotella. Next base: position 52,424 of record CALUHC010000009.1, read on the forward strand.
TACTGTTGGTGAGCAGCTGAGCAACCAGTTCTCCATCGGACTGGCCCGCATGAGCCGCACCATCCGTGAGCGCATGAATGTGCGCGACAACGAGGTGTTCACCCCGACAGACCTCATCAACGCCAAGACCATATCGAGCGTCATCAACTCGTTCTTCGGGACAAATCCGCTGTCGCAGTTCATGGACCAGACGAACCCGTTGGCCGAGGTTACGCACAAGCGCCGCCTCTCGGCTCTCGGCCCCGGCGGTCTGTCGCGTGAGCGCGCAGGATTCGAGGTTCGCGACGTGCACTATACCCACTACGGCCGCCTCTGTCCTATCGAAAGCCCTGAAGGCCCTAACATCGGACTTATATCCTCGCTCTGTGTTTACGCAAAGATAAATGAGCTTGGGTTTATTGAGACACCTTACCGAAAGGTGGACAACGGTGTCGTGGACTTGAAGAATGAGGATGTGGTGTATCTCACCGCAGAGGAGGAGGAAAATCATGTGATAGGCCAGGGCAATGCCCCGCTCAACGATGACGGAACGTTCATCCGCGACGTGGTGAAGTGCCGTCAGGATGCCGATTTCCCCGTTGTCGCGCCAGAGCAGGTAGACCTCATGGACGTGTCCCCGCAGCAGATAGCCTCTATCGCCGCTTCGCTCATCCCGTTCCTTGAGCATGACGATGCCCACCGCGCACTCATGGGATCGAACATGATGCGCCAGGCCGTGCCGTTGCTCCACAACGAGGCGCCTATAGTAGGTACCGGCATAGAGAAGCAGGTCTGCGAGGACTCGCGCACCATGATTACCGCCGAGGGCGATGGTGTTGTGGAATATGTTGACGCAACAACCATCCGCATTCTCTACGACCGGACAGAAGACGAGGAGTTCGTCAGCTTTGAGCCGGCATTGAAGGAGTACCGCATACCTAAGTTCCGCCGCACCAACCAGAACATGACCATCGACCTCCGCCCCATCTGTGACAAGGGGCAGCGCGTGAAGGCCGGCGACATTCTCACCGAAGGTTATGCCACTGAGAACGGTGAGTTGGCTCTGGGGCGCAACCTGCTCGTGGCTTATATGCCGTGGAAGGGTTACAACTACGAGGACGCCATCGTGCTCAACGAGCGTGTGGTGCGTGAGGACATACTCACCTCCGTGCATGTTGATGAGTATTCGCTTGACGTGCGTGAGACGAAACGCGGAGTGGAGGAGTTCACCAGCGACATCCCGAACGTAAGCGAGGAGGCCACCAAGGATCTCGACGAGAACGGTATCATCCGTGTCGGCGCACGTGTGGAACCGGGCGACATCCTTATCGGCAAAATATCGCCGAAGGGCGAGAGCGACCCGTCGCCAGAGGAGAAACTGCTCCGCGCCATCTTCGGCGACAAGGCTGGTGACGTGAAGGACTCTTCGCTCAAGGCTAACCCGTCGCTCACCGGTGTGGTAATAGACAAGAAGATATTCGCTCGCGCCATAAAGACCCGCCAGACGAAGCAGATGGACAAGGTGCATCTGGCCAAGATTGACGAGGAGTACGAGGCAAAGGTTGACGAGCTGAAAGACATTCTCGTTGACAAGCTGCTTGTACTCACCGAGGGCAAGACCTCGCAGGGCATCAAGGACTATACCGGCGCAGAGATAATAACCAGAGGCAGCAAGTTCACCGTCACCAACCTCAAGAACCTTGAATATGGCGACGTGCAGATAAGCAACTGGACCGACGATGAGCACACCAACGACCTCATTTCAAAGCTGGTCATCAACTTCATGAAGAAGTACAAGCTGCTTGATGCCGAGATGAAGCGCAAGAAGTTTGCCATCACCATCGGCGATGAGCTGCCTTCAGGCATTCTGCAGATGGCCAAGGTGTATGTTGCCAAGAAGCGCAAGATAAGCGTTGGTGACAAACTCGCCGGCCGACATGGCAATAAGGGTATCGTATCGAAGGTGGTGCGCCAGGAGGATATGCCGTTCCTTGAGGACGGCCGTCCTGTAGACTTGGTGCTCAACCCGCTGGGTGTGCCCTCGCGTATGAACCTCGGCCAGATATTCGAGGCCATCCTTGGCGCTGCCGGCAAGAAGCTCGGCGTCAAGTTTGCCACGCCTATCTTCGACGGTGCCAAGCTCGACGACCTCGCCGAGTGGACCGACAAGGCCGGGTTGCCGCGCCTTTGCTCCACATATCTTTACGATGGGGAGACGGGTGAGCGTTTCGACCAGCCTGCCACAGTCGGCATAACCTACTTCCTCAAGCTCGGCCACATGGTGGAGGACAAGATGCACGCCCGTTCCATTGGTCCGTACTCGCTCATCACGCAGCAGCCGCTCGGCGGTAAGGCGCAGTTCGGAGGCCAGCGTTTCGGAGAGATGGAGGTCTGGGCCCTTGAGGCCTTCGGCGCCAGTCATGTGCTGCAGGAGATACTTACCATCAAGTCTGACGACGTGGTGGGGCGCAGCAAGGCATACGAAGCCATCGTCAAGGGTGAGCCAATGCCTACGCCGGGCATCCCCGAGTCGCTCAATGTATTGCTGCATGAGCTTAAAGGTCTTGGGCTTAGTGTGACCCTCGATTAATTAAGGAACTCTTTACATAACAACATACAACAACGTAAATATGGCTTTCAAGAAAGATACAAAGATAAAGAGTAATTTTACCAAGATAACCATCGGGCTTGCCTCTCCCGAGGAGATATTGGAAAGCTCTCATGGCGAGGTGACAAAACCCGAGACCATCAACTACCGCACATACAAGCCCGAGCGTGACGGCTTGTTCTGCGAGCGCATCTTCGGCCCTACTAAGGACTACGAGTGCGCCTGCGGCAAGTACAAGCGCATCCGCTACAAGGGCATCGTGTGCGACCGTTGCGGTGTGGAGGTTACCGAGAAGAAGGTGCGCCGCGAGCGCACCGGCCATATCGAGCTTGTGGTGCCGGTCGCACATATCTGGTACTTCCGCTCGCTGCCAAACAAGATTGGCTATCTGCTCGGTCTCCCCACCAAGAAGCTCGACGCCATCATCTACTACGAGCGCTATGTAGTCATACAGCCCGGACTCATGGCCGGCAAGAAGGACGCTGAGGGCAACGACCTCGTAGGCTCCAACAAGTTCGACCTTCTTTCCGAGGACGAGTACAACGACATACTCGACAATTACATATCGCCGGACAATGAGTACCTCGAAGACAGCGACCCCAATAAGTTCATTGCCAAGATGGGGGCCGAGGCCATTTACGACCTGCTCATGAACCTCGACCTCGACTCTTTGTCATACGAGCTTCGTGACCGGGCCAACAGCGACTCTTCCGTGCAGCGCAAGAACGAGGCGTTGAAGCGCCTGCAGGTTGTGGAGGCATTCCGCAGCAGCCGCAACGTGAACCGCCCGGAGTGGATGATAATGAAGATCATCCCCGTCATTCCGCCCGAGCTGCGCCCGCTGGTGCCGCTCGACGGCGGCCGCTTTGCCACGTCCGACCTCAACGACCTCTACCGCCGCGTCATCATCCGCAACAACCGCTTGAAGAGGCTCATCGAGATAAAGGCTCCCGAGGTCATCCTGCGCAACGAGAAGCGTATGCTTCAGGAGGCCGTGGACAGCCTCTTTGACAACTCGCGCAAGAGCAGCGCCGTGAAGAGCGACAGCAACCGCCCGTTGAAGTCTCTCTCCGACTCGCTCAAGGGCAAGCAGGGACGCTTCCGCCAGAACCTTCTGGGTAAGCGTGTCGACTATTCCGCGCGTTCGGTCATCGTGGTCGGCCCCGAGCTGAAGATGGGCGAGTGCGGCTTGCCCAAGCTGATGGCCGCCGAGCTCTACAAGCCGTTCATCATCCGCAAGCTCATAGAGCGCGGCATCGTGAAGACCGTCAAGAGCGCAAAGAAGATTGTTGACCGCCGCGAGCCGGTCATCTGGGACATACTTGAGAACGTGATGAAGGGTCACCCCGTGCTCCTCAACCGTGCCCCTACGCTCCACCGTCTCGGCATACAGGCCTTCCAGCCAAAGCTCATCGAGGGCAAGGCCATACAGCTCCACCCGTTGGCTTGTACGGCATTCAACGCCGACTTCGACGGCGACCAGATGGCTGTGCACCTCCCGCTGAGCAACGAGGCCATACTTGAGGCGCAGATACTGATGCTCCAGAGCCACAACATCCTCAACCCGGCCAACGGCGCTCCTATCACCGTGCCTTCGCAGGACATGGTGCTCGGACTCTACTATATCACCAAGATTCGTCCCGGTGCCAAGGGCGAGGGCCTTACGTTCTACGGACCCGAGGAGGCCATCATTGCCCACAACGAAGGCAAGTGCGACCTCCACGCCCAAGTGCGCGTAGTGGTGAAGGATGTCGATGAGAACGGCAACTATGTCAACAAGATGGTGGAGACCTCCGTGGGCCGCGTCATCGTCAACGGCATCATCCCCGAGCAGGTGGGCTATGTCAACAAGGTCATCTCCAAAAAGAGCCTACGCGACATCATCGCCGACGTGATCAAGACCGTAGGTTTCGCCGAGGCCTGCGAGTTCCTCGACGGAATCAAGAACCTCGGTTACCGCATGGCCTACCTCGCCGGACTTTCGTTCAACCTCGACGACATCATCATACCGCCCGAAAAGGCTGCCCTCGTGGAAAAAGGTAACGAGGAGGTGCGCCAGATCACCGAGAACTACAACATGGGATTCATCACCGACACCGAGCGTTACAACCAGGTCATCGATACCTGGACCCATATCAACAACGACCTGGGCAACGTGCTCATGAAGGAGATGACCGAGGCCGACCAGGGCTTCAACGCCGTGTTCATGATGCTCGATTCCGGTGCCCGTGGTTCCAAGGATCAGATTCGCCAGCTCTCGGGTATGCGCGGACTTATGGCCAAGCCCCAGAAGGCCGGTGCCGAGGGCGCGCAGATCATCGAGAACCCTATTCTCTCCAACTTCAAGGAGGGTATGTCCGTGCTTGAGTACTTCATCTCCACCCACGGCGCCCGCAAGGGTCTTGCCGACACCGCCATGAAGACGGCCGACGCCGGATACCTTACCCGCCGTCTCGTCGATGTGTCGCACGACGTTATCATCACCGAGGAGGATTGCGGAACGTTGCGCGGCCTCGTCTGCACGGCCTTGAAGAACGGCGATGAGGTCATCTCCACGCTCTATGAGCGCATCCTCGGCCGTGTGTCTGTTCACGACATCATCCACCCCACCACCGGCGAGCTTATCGTTGCCGCCGGCGAGGAGATCACCGAGCCTATAGCCCAGGCCATTGAGGACTCCCCCATCGAGAGCGTTGAGATTCGTTCGGTGCTCACTTGCGAGAGCAAGCACGGTGTCTGCATGAAGTGCTACGGCCGCAACCTTGCCACGCGCCGCATGGTGCAGAAGGGCGAGGCCGTGGGCGTCATCGCCGCCCAGGCCATCGGTGAGCCGGGTACGCAGCTTACGCTCCGTACGTTCCACGCCGGTGGTGTGGCCGCCAACGCCGCTGCCAACGCCTCTATCGTGGCCAAGAACGACAGCCGCCTGGAGTTCGAGGAGTTGCGCACCGTGCCGTTCGACGAGGATGGCCGCAAGTGCGAGATGGTGGTCAGCCGCCTCGGTGAGGTCCGTTTCGTCGATCCAAACACCAAGATAGTCCTTTCTACGATGAACGTGCCTTATGGTTCGTCGCTCTATCATAAGACCGGCGACGTTGTGTCCAAGGGCGAGAAGATTGCCCAGTGGGACCCGTTCAACGCTGTCATCGTAACCGAATACGCCGGTACGCTCAAGTTCAACGATGTCATTGAGGGCGTTACCTATCGTGCCGAGACCGACGAGACCACCGGCCTCACCGAGAAAATCATCACCGAGTCCAAGGACAAGTCGAAGGTGCCCACCTGCGACATCATCGATTCCAAGGGTGTGAAGGTCGGCACATACAACTTCCCCGTGGGAGGCCACGTCGTTGTCGAGGACGGCCAGACCGTCAAGACCGGTGAGACGCTCGTCAAGATACCGCGTGCCGTGGGCAAGACCGGCGATATCACCGGAGGTCTTCCCCGTGTCACCGAGCTGTTCGAGGCCCGCAACCCGTCCAACCCCGCCGTTGTCAGCGAAATCGACGGTGAGGTCACCATGGGCAAGGTGAAGCGCGGCAACCGCGAGATCATAGTCACCTCCAAGACCGGCGAGCAGCGCAAGTACCTCGTGTCGCTCTCCAAGCAGATTCTTGTCCAGGAGCACGATGCCGTGCGCGCCGGCACACCGCTGTCCGACGGCGTTGTCACCCCGGCCGACATCCTTGCCATCAAGGGCCCCACGGCAGTGCAGGAATACATCGTCAACGAGGTGCAGGACGTTTACCGCCTGCAGGGTGTGAAGATCAACGACAAGCATTTCGAGATCATCGTGCGCCAGATGATGCGCAAGGTGCAGATCAACGACCCGGGCGACACCTCGTTCCTCGAGCAGGAGATTGTCGACAAGCTCGACTTCGCCGAGGAGAACGACCGCATCTGGGGCAAGAAGGTGGTCATCGACGCAGGCGACAGCGAGAACCTGCAGCGCGGCCAGATAGTCACCGTGCGCAAGCTCCGCGACGAGAACTCATCGCTCAAGCGCCGCGACCTCAAGCTCGTTCAGGTGCGCGATGCCGTTCCGGCCACGTCGACGCAGATACTCCAGGGCATCACGCGTGCCGCCCTGCAGACCAAGAGCTTCATGTCGGCCGCATCGTTCCAGGAGACCACTAAGGTGCTCAACGAGGCAGCCATCCGCGGCAAGGTCGATTATCTTGAGGGCATGAAGGAGAACGTCATCTGCGGTCACCTCATCCCCGCCGGCACCGGCCTGCGCGAGTTCGAGAAGCTCATCGTAGGCTCCAAGGAAGAGCACGAGCGTATGCAGGCCAACCGCAAGAACGTGCTCGACTTCGCCGAGGAGGACGGCGCTGCCGCTCCCGCCGTGGAGTCTGAGGCTCCAGCCGAGCCTGTGGCCACCGAGCCGCAAGAGGCATAAGCATTTCATGCAATACAGACAAAAAGCCGCGTGGCCATCGCCACGCGGCTTTTTGTGTTAAACCCAAATCGGTCATTAGACCGCCAGGAATATATTTTTATGAATATCCGCATTCTGCCAAATGCGAGGAGTTAGCAGGAGTTAACGGGAGTTATTACTCGCTGCGCTCGTTCATGGAGTCAGCGGACATCACCCACTAAAGCTATCGTCCGCTAACTCCGGGCGACCGTAAGGAAGCCTAACTCCCGTTAACTCCATATAACTATTTGGCAACTTGCGGACATTCATTATATTTTTGTTACTTTTCAGGCTTTCCAAGTACTTTTGCCCTGCCAGCGGCATCTTGTCTGCCGCTTTGTCTCGACGTAGCCCGCTACGCCTTCTATAAAGGCGACTGCCAATCTGCACGCCGGCAAGACGAAATCACTTTGGACTCTAATGACCGATTTGGGTTAAAGAAAAGTAATTCTTGTCCGATATTCTTGCCGTTTGTTGAAATTTTAATACATTTATGGAACTTGAAACTTTTAACCTCCCCAACCGGGATAATAAACACAAGGGGTTATATATACGAAGAAAGCGTGGGAGTTCTTGCCGTCACTCGTCCCACGTTCTGAGGCTCTCGCATTGCCCGGTACAGTTGAACGAGCAACACAGAAGCCCACGCCAGATATGAATGCAATCCAACTCTGCCGATGCGGACGAGGCCACACCGACCGAGAGGACATGAACATACACATCCCGTAGGGCATCACTGTTGCCATGTTCCTGACTGTACCTGTAATTTGCGAGATTTCAGAACGTCAAGCACAAAGCGCAGTAAACGCCTTATCCATATATAGTCTCCCCGCCCGTCTTGCCCACTGCGTGGCTTCTGTTTGGGGATAACATCGCAAAGATAGTGATTTATTTCTTAAGTAGATGCAGAAAGTCGTGTTTTTTTCTTTTCTATAGTTCTTTTGCGAGAACTTTGCCGACATGAGTTCAGCAGGTAGATGCATGGATTTTTTATGGATATCCGCAATCTGCCCATAGTTGCAAATATACAACTAAAAACGGGCGCTATTTCCTTGATTTTCGGTATGTGCCGTTTCGCATTCCGAAACGTGCCGTTTTGGCTTGCGAAACGACCCGTTTCAGGCTGCAAAACGTGCCGTTTTGGCTTCCAAAACGGCACGTTTTGCAACTTGTTGAGTATCAGTTCTCCCACACACTTCCTTCCTTGCCTCTTCCACGTCGTCTTTACCTTTTTACCCTTTTACCTTTTTACTTTTACCTTAATCGTGGCCTTTTTGATTTTTTTATCTTTGGCTTTAAATTTATAATGGTCTTGGGCTTGTTTGTGTGCTGTTTTATTTGTAAATTTGGGGCATATAAAACCGTGGGCTGTTGGAGGCCGTTCGGGGTTTGATGGCGTTCGGCAGCCTTCTTAATCTATTAAGTGCTATGTGTAGGTTTTTATTTCTATTGGCAGTGGCGGCTATGGCCGCCTGTGGCGTTTGGGCCGATGATACAGACTCCGCGTTGCTGGCGCGGCAGGCCGCTTTCGACAGCTTCGCCGCCGAGCACAGGCAGGAGCGCGTCTATCTCCATTTTGACAACACATCTTATTATAAGGGCGAGCGTATGTGGTACAAGGCATACGTGGTGGACGGCGACGACTTTCGCGCCACGCCGCTCAGCCGCATTCTCTATGTGGAGCTGCTCAACCCCATGGGCTATCCCGTGGAGACCCAGAAGCTTGTCATAAAGAACGGGCAGGCCGACGGCGCTTTCCTGCTGGCGGACACCATAAACGCAGGCTTCTATGAGGTGAGGGCATATACGGCCTGGATGCTCAATTTCACCACCGGCGACCATCACGGCTGGCAGCGGCTGACGAGGCGCGACGCGCGCCAGCGTTACGGCGAGCGCCTGCAGCGCTATCTGGAGGGCAATGCCGGGGTGTTCAGCCGTGTGTTTCCCGTTTACGAGGCTGTTGACAGTGGCCGCTATGCCCTTAAGCGTATGCCACGCCTGCCCAAGGCCACGGCCTCGCTGGCAGAGCCGGAGCGCGAGCGGCTCGTGATGGACTTCTATCCCGAGGGCGGCAACCTCGTTGAGGGTGTGCCTACGCGCATAGCCTTCCAGGCGCGCAGCAGCGAGGGGCGCACGCTCAACGTGGCGGGCGCGCTGATGAGGCGCGGCGACTCCATCGGATATTTTAAGACCGAATATGCGGGGCGCGGCGTGTTCGCCGTGACGGCCGACGAGACCCTGGGCGAGGAACTTACCGACAGGCTGAAGCTGAGGCTGACGTACCGCGGGCGCGACTATACCTTCGACCTGCCCGGGGCGCGCCGCCGCGGCTACGTGCTCAACGTGTTCCAGACGGACAGCGCCGTCAGGGCCACCGTGGCGCGCAATGACCGCACCGAGGGCATGAGGCTGGGGCTCAGCGTCACGTGCCGCGGGCGCACGGCCTATTCGGGAGTGATAGACCTGCGCGGCGACCTGTCGGCCACCGTGGCCATTGGCAAGGAGATGCTGCGCACGGGCGTTAACATCGTGACGCTCTATACGGCCGAGGGCAAGGTGGTGGCGCAACGGATGGTGTTTGTCAACAACCATGACATCGGCGCATACCGCCTGACGGCTTCTGTGGCCGCGGCCGATGGCGACTCGCTGCGCCCCTACGGGCGGGTAGCCGTAGACTGCCGTGTGACCGACAGCCGTGGAAATGCGGTGGCCGACTCGCTGACGTTTGCCATGGCCGTGACCGACGGCGACACGCGCGACGGCACTTACGCCGACGGCAACGTGCTCACCTACCTGCTGCTGTCGTCGGAGATAAAAGGCTTCGTGCCGCATCCAGCCTACTACTTTGAGACCGACGACGTCGAGCACCGCGCCGCCCTCGACGTGCTGCTGATGGTGCAGGGCTGGACGCGCTATGACTTCGAGCGGATGATGAGCGGGCGCGAGTTCCGCCCCATGCCCGAGGCCGAGCGCACACTCGTGTTCCGCGGCCGCGTGCTCGACGACCGCAACTCCAACGACCGCAGCCTGTGGCGGCCGGCCAAGCGCGAGGCCTGGGTGTACTCCGAGATTGGCATCGGGCCCGACAGCATCTTCAGTGGCGAGCAGTGCACCACGGATGGTGTGTTCACCTTCTACGTGCCGCCGTTCTTCGGCAGCGGCCGAATGTCGATAGTGCTCAACAACAGGCCGGTGACCGATATGGGCGACAGGGGCGACATTGCCGGCCACAATTATTCGTACCGGCGCAACTACCGGCCGTCGTATCTGCTGGGCCGCCACGTGGAGCCGCTCAACGCCTACTCGCCGCTGCCCAAGAACTACGACTACTACGAGACATCGGCGCTCAGCGAACCGTGGGACGAGAACCTGTTCAGCCGCGCCTATATGGCCATGCCCGTGCGCAACGGCCGCTTTGTGTATTACGACCCGATAACGGGCAGCTATCTCGTTAACGAGATAACGAAGAAGGCGCGGCGCAACTGGTCCGACTTCCGCGAGGTGGTGCCGGCCTGCGTCATGGACGTTGACGGGCTGATGACGTGGCTGTCCAACATCTATGGCGATGTCAGCACTTTCAGGTGGAATCCGCGCCTGTCGTTGGGTTTCGCCTCTTACGTGCCGCAAGACTATCAGGCCGACCGCTTCTTCAACGAGATTGCCACATACGAGAACACCACGGCAGGCCGCCACGAGGTGATGCACTTCGGCAAATATACATACGGTTCGTATGCCGCCCGCAACGCGTTCGACCTGCCCAACTACACCGGCCTGCGCGAGCTGCTATACATATTCGGACTCGATGGCATGAACCGCACCTTCGTAAATGCCGACTCCGTGGGCGGCAGCCCCAAGTACAGGGGAGCGATAGGCCTTTCAGACGCGCTGCCCGCTGGCGTTGACTTCTTCCCCCACGACGAGAACTTCAGGCAGTTGCGCCTCTATGCCGACATAGACAACCGCAAGCTCATATACCGGGCGGGGCGCTATCGCGAGCACGTCTATACGTACAACCCCAAGGATGACACCGGCAACGACCATCCGCTGACCTCCATCTTCAATTTCATCACCGACAAGCGTTACACCGACGGCAGCACGCTGCCCGAGTTCATGGGCTACCGCATCGACTTCCAGGGCATCAACCGCCCCGTGGAGTTCTACTGCCCTGACTACAGTCGTATGCCCCTGCCCGAGCAGACCGACTATCGCCGCACTGTTTACTGGAACCCCAACGTCACCACCGATGCCTCGGGCCATGCCCGTGTAAGTTTCTGCAACAACGGCTTCAGCCATCGTCTGGCAGTCTCGGCAGAAGGTCTCACGCCTGGGGGCAGGGCAATACTGAGAGCGGATTGATTGCCGGCAGCAGTGCGAAAGCGCTTGGACAGCAGGTGGAAGCAGCAAAAACATATCCTCCGGCGGTCTGTTGGCCTTTGGATAAGCAAGCGTCTCCCCCAATATGCGGGAGAATGGCAGAAGTTGCAAACATACATTTACCTTATTTTTTTAATGAATATCCACAAGTTGCCAAGTAGTTATATGGAGTTAACAGGAGTTAGGCTCCCTTACGATCGCCCGGAGTTAGCGGACGATAGCTTTAGTGGGTATTGTCCGCTAACTCCATGAACGAGCGCAGCGAGTGATAACTCCCGGTAACTCCTGCTAACTCCTCGCATTTGGCAGAATGCGGATATTCATTTTTTTTAAACGATGAGATTATGAAGAAGACACTTGTTTTGGCATCTATGCTGTTTGCGGGCGTATGCGCGTTCGCACAGGGAGAGATTAAGAAACTGAGCTTCCAGCCGAAAATCGGTGTCAGCGTGGCTTCGCTGACCAACATGGAGGGCAGCGACCCCAAGGCGGGCATTGTGGCCGGGGCTGAGTTCGAGTATAGGGCCACCAAGGAGTTTGCGCCTTCGATAGGGGTGCTGTACTCTCAGAAAGGGTGTGACGGGGCAGTTGATGGTGTCGACCCGGACGTGAAGCTGAATTACATAGATGTGCCTGTTCTCGCCAACATCTATGTGAACAAGTGGTTTGCGCTGAAGATAGGCGTCCAGCCGGGGTTCTGCATCAACAACAATGTGGACGACGGTATGCCCGGCGGCACTCCTGACACGCCCGATGACGCGGAAGGGGAAGAGACTGCACGGCCGGAAGTGACGCTGAACAAGTTCAACGTCTCCGTGCCTGTGGGCTTTTCTTGCGAATATAAAGGGGTGATGCTCGATGTGCGCTATAACATCGGCGTGACCAAGGTCTTTGACAACATTCGTGACGACATACGCAACAGTGTGTTCCAGATCACGCTTGGCTGCAAGATAAAATAAGAGGCTGGCTTCAAATTGGCTTGCTGGGAAGCGCTTCCGCCTGAGGATGGTGGGCCAAGGAAGGCGTGTCATTCCTGTTTTCGACACACTTTCTTTGGCCCACCATCTTGTTGAGTGTCGCTGTTATGCTTCGCCCTTGCCCACGTTGAATGGGGCTATGGTGCGCGGGCCGGCCTGCTGCTGGTTGGGCAACTTTATGGGGCCGAACTCTTTCTCGTAGCGCAGAATGTTCTCTTGCAAGGCCATGAGCAGGCGCTTGGCGTGCTCGGGGGCAAGGATAACGCGGCTTTTCACCTGTGCTTTCGGCACGCCGGGCAGTATGCGGGCGAAGTCGAGCACAAAGTCACTGCTTGAGTGTGTGATTATCGCAAAGTTTGCATATTCTCCTTGCGCAGTCTCTTGGGGCAGTTCGATTTGCAGCTGCCCCTGCTTGTTTTCGTTCTCGTTCATTGTGTTTTGTTTGTTTTTTAGTTGTTAGTTTATTTTTGCCGTGGTCGGCGTTTAGGTTTTTCTGGGTATGTGCAAGCGCGCAGAGAGCCCTCTCTCAGTTTGCCGAGCGCAGCATACCTTATGCAAAGGTGTTGCAAGCGAGCGCAAAGAGAGTTCACTCTCAGTTTGCCGAGTGCAGCATACCTTATGCAAAGGTAATCATTTTTATCTGAACTCACAACATATTCTGGCGGTTACATTGTTGGCGGTGGATCGGATTTATGAATATCTTTAATTTGCCAAACGTGTTCGAAAGAGGTTCACTTGTCCCCTCCTTTTCCAAAGGAGGGGCGGGGGTGGTTTGTCAAAATAGGTTGATATACAATAAGTTTCATCATAGATTATGGCATTATTCTACAAACCACCCCTGCCCCTTCTTTGGAAAAGGGGGGGGACAATGCGCTTCTATTTGGCAATATGTGGACATTCATTTCGGATTTAGGGTGAAAAAATCTTAAACCCAAATCGGCCATTAGAAACCAAACGATTCTTTTCTATTGTCGTGCAGATTGGCGGCCGCCTTTGTAGAAGGCGTAGCGGGCTACGTTGAGACGAAGCGGCAGCCAAGATGCTTCGAGGTATATTTGCCTGGTTGCTGAGGAGCATTTTTCGCTTCGCTCAACAACACGTGCAGGCTATGTGACGAAGCCATCGGGCGAATATAACCGAAAAGACACTCAAGACGGCAGGTATAAAAGACAAGTTTTATAAAATCAAAACAGCTTCTAAATGTATCACGTTCTGTATGCACATAATGCTTGACATCGCCTTCGCGAAGCAGTATCTTTGCACTGTCATTCGGCCGATGACGGGGAAGTTAAAAATTAAAAGTTAAAAGAAAGGGAAAGAACTATGGCAGTACAGTACAGACTTTACCAGAACAACAATTCGCGTAGTGACCAATACCAGAAGTGGTACGGGCGCGCGGTGATGATAGGCAC
>CALUHC010000010.1 GCA_944320355.1 uncultured Prevotella sp.
GGCTTTCCAAGTGCTTTCGCCCTGCCAGCGGCATCTTGTCTGCCGCTTTGTCTCGACGTAGCCCGCTACGCCTTCGACAAAGGCGACTGCCAATCTGCACGCCGGCAAGACGAAAGCACTTTGGACTATAATGACCGATTTGGGGTAAATGACACACGCACCGAGACAAAACAAATCAAGCCCCAACAAACATTTGCTTGCTGGGGCTTGATTCCTAAGATATGCCTGCCAAAGGCAATCAACGTATGCTCACCTTCACTGTTTGCGAATTTGATTCTGTTTCCATGCGCACCACGTATGTGCCGGGCTGGGCAACATGGTTGCTCACAGCATCTGACACAGCAGAGCCTGTTGTCTCAAATTCAGCCACAAACACGCCGCTGAGCGTATATACCCGACAACGCACAGCCTCATTGGAAGCCATAGACGAGATGCCCTCGGTCTCACTTACACGCAACGTACCCGTAGCGGTGAGCAACTCCGTGTCGTCCCACTTGTAGCCTTCAGGCAGTTCGGGCAACACCACAGTGGGGACACCTGCAAACGCGCCCGCAGTCCAAAGCACAATCTCGTCACCTGTTTCAGGCACATAGTTGGGACTGAGCGTCACACGCACCTCACCATTCATATTAAGCACACCGTCCACCTTCAAGAACGACTTCGAATTGTTGGTGTTCGTGGCATTCTTGATATTGAGGTTGACAACAGAGCCAGCCCTAAGAGTCATGTTATCTGTTGTTCCTATAAACCCGGAAACATCATCGGTGGAAGTGCGTCCCGGCGTAAGCACAGCACCCGAATTAAGGATCAAGGACTTCACCACACCTGTGCCATTGAGTGTCGCGCCATCATTCATGGTAACAGTATTGTTGAGTATGCACGACGAAGAGTTATATGTGTCAAGATATAAAGAACCTCCATTGACCGTAACCGCACCAATACCGTCCTGGGCGGCACTGCTATATATGCTCCACTTACCAGCGCCGTCCTTCACAACCGGCGACAGGAACTGACCGCGGAAAGCCACGTCTTCGCCAGACACACCAATGGTATACGTTCCAGTCCCGGAAAGAATGCCACGCCCGGTAAGATTGCCTATTGCCACATTATGGCCATTGTTCCTGAACTCAACATTCTCCGCTACGTCAAGGGTGGCATTTGGCAATCCGTAATCATTGTCGAAATCGAACGACGGACCCATAGAACCACGCTTTGAAAGAGCCGGAACCAAAGTTCCCTCAAACGCGCTCCAGTCGCCTCTGAAGTAATTACGCGGTCCAGCGGCATACACCGTGAACGTTCCGGCACCGGTAAGGCGACCTGTGTAATTGCAGCGAGGATCGACATAGAACGAGCCACGCTCCCCCTCGGGAACCTCAAACGAAGCCGAATTTGTAGAATAAGACCCCTCGCTGTTGGAATCATACAGCTGGCCTCCGCGGAACTCTACGACAGGAGGCAACTGCGACTGATTGCCGCTCTCTATGGCATTGACAACGCCCGAAGCTATAACGAGCCTGCCTATAAGGCTGGACGACCCAAGGGTGAGCGTTCCTGTGCCCTCCTTGGTAAGCACGGCTGACAGACCGAGGCCGCCGAAGCCACGAGACATGACAAGCGAAGAGCTTGGCTTGACATCTATCACGGCACCACCCTCACCGACATATATTTCCTGTCCGGTGGTAACCGCGCCAGAAATGCCAAGTTTAGCGTTGTTCGTAATGGTTATCTTGCTTCCTATCTCACCGAGTGAGCCACACTGCTGCCCAATGTCATTTGCAAGCGACGTAACAGTGATTTCTCCTTCGTTAATGGCGGTATTGCCCACATGATTCACATTATTAATAGTAACAGAGCCGGTGCCGTTCTTTTCAATGGTGGGGCTGCCGATGATGCTGTCGCCGCTGAGGGTGAAGCTCTTCGACGAGTTGTTGAAGACAATGCTCTGCGGAGCCACGTTCCCGT
Source organism: uncultured Prevotella sp. (assembly GCA_944320355.1). Lineage (GTDB taxonomy): Bacteria > Bacteroidota > Bacteroidia > Bacteroidales > Bacteroidaceae > Prevotella. Next base: position 1,966 of record CALUHC010000010.1, read on the forward strand.
TGATGGTGATGTCGGTGGCCGTGGCGTTGTCATCGAATGTAACGATATCGCCCTGCACGAACGAGCGCATATCCTCCGAGCCGTCAACGAGGAAATTGATAGCCTGGTCCACGTTCCACTCACTGCTCTCGCTTCCTATCCATGTGACATTGCCCGGATTGAAGTTCTCGATAGTGATATAAAGCTTGCCGTCCTCGTAAGAGAGAGTCTTGCGCTGGCTGTTGAGCCCCTCGATGACAAAGTCGTTGATGTCGCCGTCTATCTTGGCGAATTCCCCGAGCAGATACTTGCCCTCGGCTATGCGCTCCTCGCCAGAGGCGGGATGGCACACGAACTCAAGCACGGGCGTATCGTACTGCGGACCATACTGCCAGTCCTTCTTCTCTATCTTGAGCACGTTGGCCTTCACTCCGTCGGCAGCCAGCCCGTCGCTGAAGAGGTCGATGAGCAGGCGTGAGCCGAAGTTGAGAATAAGCGAGTCTGTCTCGATGGTGCCCTGAGTGCCGCGGCCTCCCGGCACAACGGTCGCGTTGTAGTCGGCCTGGATACTCTTCAAGAAGCGCCCGCCGGCTGACTCAAGCGATGTGTGACGGTTGAGCCACAGGCGGCTGTTCTGCAGCGTGCCGTCGAAGCGGAGCGTTCCTGCCCATACATCGGTGTTTCCGGTGTAAGTCTCGGTGACGTTGGGCAACACGAGCACGCCGCTGCCTTGCTTCACGAGGCGCATCGCACCGGTGAAAGCGCCGCCCGTGAGAGTATGGGTGTAGGTGGTTGTCGTGATGTTGTTGTTGTCATCATGTCCCTGGACCCATGTCGGGGCGTTGTCGGTGAATATGTACGGCTGCGCGCCGTCGGCCACGCTGACAGTCATGTCACCCGTCTCACACATTATTATATGTGTGTCGTTGTTGGCCGAGCCTATGGTTCCGCCATTTGCTATCTCGGTGCGCCCGGTCATTGTGAGCGCGGGCGGAGCCATGGTTATGCCCTCCAGCTCGCCGAGGAAGTAGCTCACGTGTGGCGGCTGGTTGTATCCGCACATCTGCCATACCATGGCCTGACGGTACTGGTGGTCGTGCCACAACGTGTAGTTGCGCCACTCCGTTGGGAAGTCGGTTGTATAAATGCGGATATTGTTGTTGGCTGTGCGCATCACCACTTCCTCGCGCCAGTCGCCGAACACATCGCCCTGGTAGCAGGGAGTTCCCTTGGTATCATTGTTCGTCATACTTCCGCTAAGCACGGCTATCTCACCCTCGGTGGCCTTCACGATATGCCCCTCGGTGTTCTTGCCGTTGCGGTAGTCGAACGACTCCTCGCAGAGGTCGCCGTCCCAATATATGCGGAAGTTTTGCGTGATGTTATAGTCGCTCTTGTTTCCTACAGCACCATGCGCCACAGAGCCGACAAGGTTAGCGTCGCGTGCCGACACACCCTGTGCGCCCGGTATGTCCTTGATGAACTTGCCCATATTGGCGCGCCCGTCGTCATCGCCGGCAGTATAGCGGTAATAAATCCTTGAGGTCGTGGCGTCGCGGAAGTTGTTGCCCGGACGGCTCTCGTTGCAGGCGAAAATCTCCTGGCCGAAAGTATACGGGTCGAAGTCGCTGCAGTGCTGCGCGTCACCGTGGCCGAGGCCACAGGTGGACAGTCCCTTGCCGTTGTCGTCGATGACCATCGAGCCAAACACAATCTCGTCGCGTCCGTCCCAGTCAACGTCAGCTATGCCGTAATTGTGGTATCCCTGCCCGTACCACTGCGAGCCGGAGTCGTTGCAGTTCCAACGCCAACGCTCCACAAGCTGGTGTGTGGCGGGATCAACATCGTATGCCACCATCTTGTGGCGGGTGTAAATGCCGCGGGCGAGGAATATGCTCGGCTTGCGGCCGTCGAGATATGGCGCTCCGAAGAAATGCTTGGTGGAGCGGTGGCCATAACCGTCGCCCCATGCGGCCTCAAGGTTGGTCTCGCCATCCTCAAGGCGCTTCAGCGGATACTCCATCTGCTGGTAAACATCGCCCGTCTCTCCGTTGAGATAGAGCAAGAACTCGTTGCCCTCATGGATGAAAAAGTTTGCGCCTGTATTGGGACCTTTTGGACGGTAGTTGGCGGTCATATCGCCAATTTCCACCGTAGTTCCGTCGGCCTTGTGAATCACTGTGCCGTCGGCCGCACGCATCACAGCCTCCGCCTTGCCGTCACCGTCCCAGTCGTAGGCAACGATGTTGTTCTCGTTGTTCTGGAAGTCGGTCATGTTCGGGCCGAGGTCAATCCACCACAACTTTGTTCCATCAAGTTTGTAAACCTCTATAATGGCATATTCTCCATTGTATCCGCCCGGCAAATAACCTTGGCCAGAGTCACTGCTGTTGTCGAATTTGAGAAGAATCTCCAACTCGCCGTCACCGTCAACATCGGCCATGCAGGCGTCGTTGGGTATGTATGTGCTCGTGAGCGAGCCGTGATCCATCTGCACCTCCAGATAGTTGTTAGACCAAGGCGTGACCTCGGCAGTCCGCTGCTGCGGCACACCGCGCACCACCGCTTCCACCGTATAACGGCTTGAAGTGGTACCGCCGGCATCAAGGTAGTTAGACACATCGAGGGGCTCGCTGTTCAGCTTCGTGCCATCACGGTAGATGTTGTACTTCACGTCATAGTACTCATCTCCCATTATTCGCCAACTGCAGAATATTCCGCCGCTGGCCCTTACGGCCACGAGTCCCCTGTCGAGGTTGTCGGTTGTCCGCTGTGCCATAGCGCCCGTGGCCAACATCCCCAACATTAATAGAGATAGGAATCGTTTTCTCATCATGAACATTGTTTATAGTTATTGATAATTATTGCCTTTATTGCTATTATAATATAATGTGTAATCTGTAATGACAGCACGAAGAACACGCCAGCTCGCGGCGCAATCTTTCTGCAAAAATAGCATAAATAATTATTATACTGGCAAAAAATTAACACAAAAAACGCAAAACACTTATATTTTGCCACCACAGCAACAATATGCCAAGCCTGCCGCCGACAAAAGAACCTGAATCAAAGAACTCGCTTAAACTTTTTCTGCAAAAAGTATTTATCGCCCACTTTTGAGGCTCTTTTCGGCCCCTTTTCCTGCCGTCGCTCGTCACATGACCCGCCATGCTCCTCTTTCCGGCAAAGAAACAGTCTCGAAAACACCCCTCAAAAATCGGGCGCAAAAAGTTTAACCCAAACGCTCTGCGCCTGCCAACAGACATACGCCGCCATTAACATTATTATGTTAATGGCAACAGCACGGACAGTATTGGCCAAACGCTTGGTATCCAATGAGTTGCGAAATGTGTCGTTCTGCCTTGCGAAATGTGCCGTTTTGCGAGCCAAAACAGGCCATATCGCAGTGCAAAAAAGGCCGTTTCAAGGGGCAACATGGCATCTACGGAAAAACAAGAGCACAGCTGCTGCCTCTAGCTGCATATCTGCAAGTATGGGCAAAAAGCTGATGCCCATTTATTCCATTTGACATTTCCATATAGCCCATCCCCCTGCCCGTTCATCAACGTGCCTATAATGCAGCAAGCCGCCATAAACGCCGGCAGCCTGTTCACAAGTGTGAACAGGCTGCATAACGTCACGGCCGGCCGGGCGACGCTGTCGCCACAGGTGGCACTATCTGATGGGCGACTCTCTGATGCGCTTGTAAAGACTGTCTATGATGCAGTCGGCCAGCGAGATGTTGGGCACGCGGATATTCTTGCACTGCAATGCGTCGGCGGCAGTGAGGAACAGCTCGGCGGCGGGAATGATCACGTCGGCGCGGTCGGGCTTGAGCGAATAGCGGTCTATGCGCTCGCGATATGTCATGCCTTTCATGTCTGAATAGAGCTTGCGCAGCCCGTCCACAGGCAGGGTGTCCTTGCCCTTTGCCCCCTTGCCCCCGGCATAGAGGCGGCAGAGTTTGTTGATGTTGCCGCCAGAACCGATGATGGATATGTCGGGATAGGCCGCTGCGTATTCGGCCAGCTCGCTCTTCATGCGGGCGTAAGTCTCCTCCTCCACAGCCCCGCCGAGTATGCGCAGCGTGCCGAGGTTGTAGGAGCAGCTGCCCACTATCTTGCCGTCGCTGATCATGGAAATCTCGGTGCTGCCGCCTCCCACATCCATGTAGGCATAGTTTCCCTTGGAGGCGTAGCCCAGCTCCATCGAGTTGTCACAGAGCAGGCGCGCCTCCTCGCTGCCGGGTATTATCTCTATGCGGATGCCAGTCTTGTCATGTATCTTGCGGAGCACCTTGCGGCCGTTGGCGGCATCGCGCATGGCAGAGGTGGCGCAGGCACGGTACTCTACGACGTTGTAGAGTTTCATGAGCTGCTTGTAGCTCTTTATCATGCACATCATCATGCGCTCGCGCTCTGGCGAGATTTCCCCGATGGTGAACACGTCCTTGCCCAGGCGCAACGGTATGCGCAGGAAAAGCACCTTGCTGAACTCATAATTGCCCCCGGCATCCTCGATGACGTTCTTTATGAGCAGGCGCGCCCCATTGGAGCCTATGTCGATTGCCGCGAAATTGCTGTTCTCCATAATCAGTTCCTTATGTTGTTATACTCTTGCGATTCCTTGAGATAGTCTATGTATAGCTGCTCCTGCGAGTGGAAAGGCTCGCCCTCCTGCAGCATGTTCTTGCCGCATCCGTCCACCACGCGGCCGTTGGTTGTGTCGCGCAGTCCGTAATCAACGGTGCGCATGAGGTCGCGTTGCAGGTCTTCGTCATACACCGGCGTGAGCACCTCTACGCGGTTCACGAGGTTGCGCGGCATCCAGTCGGCGCTGCCCATGTAGAACTTCGGGCTGCCGCCGTTGGCGAAAATCAGTATGCGCGAGTGCTCCAGATACCGGTCAATGATGCCCACTGCCCTGAGGTTGGGCACCGACGGCGGCACGAGCGAGCAGTTGCCGCGCAGCACTATGTCTATCCTGACCCCGGCAGAGGCAGCCTCGTACAGGCGCACGGCCACGTCCTCGTCGGTGATGTGGTTTATCTTGACTTTCATCCACGCCTCCTTGCCTGCCTTGGCGTTCTTTATCTCGTTGTCTATCATGCGCAGTATGCGCGGCTTCATGTCGTTGGGCGACACGAGCAACTCGCGGAACCTCACCGGCTTGAACGGCTTGCTGATGAAGTCGAACACCCGCTTCACCTCGCGCACCAGCGCCGGACGGGCCGTCATCACCATGTAGTCGGTGTATACCTTGGCGTTGCCCTCGTGGAAGTTGCCCGTGCCCACGCAGGCCACGTCGCTGCCACCACTGCACCCTATGTACACAAGCTTGGAATGGACCTTGAGCCCTTCCACCCCGAACACGACCTCGATGCCGGCCTCCTGCATCCTCTTGCTCCACTTTATGTTGCTCTCCTCGTCGAAACGGGCCAGCAGCTCTATGACCACAGTGACCTTCTTGCCGTTGCGGGCGGCGCAAATGAGCGTGTTGACCACCTTGGAATCCTTGGCCAGGCGGTATAGCGTGGCGCGGATTTCCTTCACCTCTGGATTCAGCGCGGCCTCACGCAGCACACGGATAAAGCTGTTGAACGAATGGTATGGCACATGCAGGAAGCGGTCCTTCTGCCTTATGGTGTCGAGTATGCACTCCTCTGTCTCCAGTTCCGGCTTCACTATCGGTGTCCAGGCTGGATAGCGCAGGTCTTTCTGCCCGCAGTCAGGGAATGCCATCAGGTCCTTGTGGTTCTGGTAGCGCCCCCCGCTGACTATGGTGTCGAGCTGGTCCACGTTCAGCTTCGACATTATCTTGCGCAGCAAGTCTTTTGGCATACGCTCGTCATAGATGACCCTGATAGGCTCACCGCGCTTGCGGCTCTTCACGCCCTTGGCCACTTTCTGCACCACGCCGTAGTTCATGTCGTTGTCGATGTCCATCTCTGCGTCCTTGGTGAACTTGAACGAATAAGCCTCGTATGTGCACTTGCCGCCACCGATGAATATCAGCGGCAGGCAGAAACGTATCACATCGTCGAGGTACATTATGTCGGAGCAGCCTCCGCTCTGCGGCAACACCACAAAGCGGCCCACCTCGCGGGCGGGAATCTTTATGAGGGCATACGACACGTCGGGCTTCTTCTTCTCGCCACGCCACTGCGACCGCTTCACGGCGAGGTATATGCTGTCATCGTAAGTGTCGCCAATCTCCTTGATCTCCGACAGCCACACCGGGTTGGTGATGCCGTTGAGGCGGTCGAGATAGAGTCTCTTGATGTACAGCTTCTGCTCCTCGTTGAGGTCGGTCTCGTGCAACAGGCGTATGCCATGCTTGGCCAGCTCGTCAGTCACGACGCCGACCGCATGCTCGAACTCACGGTTGTAGACGGCGTTGAGGTGGTTTATCTCCTTTATGGTGCGCTTGGCGCGCTCACGCTCCGCCTTGGGTATCTTTTCCTTCGACTCGGCTATGCGGTTGAGCGAAGCCACCCTGACGCGGAAAAACTCATCGAGGTTGTTGGAGTAGATGCCGAGGAACGACATCCGCTCCAGCACCGGCACACTGTCTTTCTCAGCCTCTTGCAGTATCCTGCGGTTAAAGTACATCCAACTGACGTCGCGCTCAACGAAACGCCATCCCGTGTTGCTCTTCTTGCTCTTCATATCTCGACTGTCTTATTTTGTGCAAAATTATCCCCGCCACGCTACGATTGTGTTTCAATGGTGTTAAAAATGCGTTACGGCCAGACCGCCCAACCATCACCATTTCACCACTCCGTACTTCTCTTTGTACCATATCTGCCACGCGTTGACAAGGTTCTGCCAAATCACGTATGCGCCAGGCGCAAGGGCCGCCAGCGGGTCGAGGAACGTGAGAGCCAGCCAGATGCCCACCACGGTGTTTTTCTGCCCCATGGCCTGGCCCGCGCTCACGTTGTCGCCAAAGGCATGGCCAACAGCCTTCCCGATGGAAAACAACACCAGAGTGACCACCAGCGGCAGCAGCAACAGCAACCCGAGCGTAAGCCCCGACACAGTGGCATGGAGGATGTTGCGCACGGTGACACCGGTGACTATGGCCAGATTGACGCACCACATATAGAACGCCAGATCGTGAATGCCGGCTATCCACGCCGCAAATTTTGGCACGACCTTGCGGCACACCAACGCCAGCACAAGCGGAGCCACAAGCACCACGGCCACATTGCGCAGCACCATGAGCGACGCTTCAACGAACGACACACCGACGCCACGCTCCACCATGGGCAGGAACAACGGCACGGCTATGGCCGTAACCAAATTGTCCATGATGGTATAGATGGTCATCGAGGCTATGCTTCCGCCCAGCTTCTCGGTGACCACGGCCGCTGCGGCTGCCGTAGGACACGACACGCAGACGAAAACGCCCGTCCACACAAGCCGCGAATGGCCCGTGCCCGACGACACCACGGCAAATACCAACAGACCGCAAAGCACAAGCCGTATCACCTGCAGCCACACGTGCCACGCCCGCAGGCGCATATCGCGGACATCTATCTTGCAGAACGTAACGAACAGCAAGGCGAACAGCAGCACCGGCAGCGCATCGACAAGCCACGGCTCAGCCCACTCGCCCACAGGCACCAATGCCGGAACGCGCGAGAAAAGCACATAGACCGCAGTGCCGAAGCACAGCGCCACCACCAGCGACCACCGCTTTATGAAAGAAAGAACATTCATGATGTTTTATGTAAACAGTAAACGCGTGTGCGCGTAAGCAGGCAGACAGGCAACCCCGGCCGCCTTTCGCTCACTTCAGCCTCAGCCCGTCACGGAATGCGTTGCCCACTCTCTCGCCTATGGCAAGATAGGCATTGTGCACGGGGTCGAACGTTATCGGGCGGAGCTTGGCCGGGTCTATCTTGCCGTCGCCGTCGAGCACAGACTCGTCGGCCGACACATTGACAATGCGGCCCACCAGATGGCACGACTCCGGGTCATAGCTCACCAGCTCGCACTCCACGGCCATGGGCAGCTCTTCTATAACAGGCGCGTTGACAAATTCCGACCTGACGGCATGGAATCCGGCCTTGGCCAGCTTGTCGGCCTCCTTGTTGCCCGACACCACACCCACATAGTCGCACGCCACAAGCCGGTCGGCCGTGGCCATGCTCACCGTAAACGCCCGCGAAGCCAGAATGTTTGCCGTGGTCTTATGCCCGGCCGAGAGGCACAGGTTCAGCCTGTCGTCATAATCAATTCCGCCCCACGCCGCGTTCATGGCGTTGGGCCTGCCGTCCTCGTCATACGCGGCCACAATGAACACCGGCTGCGGATACGTCCACGGCTTTGCGCCAAAGTTCTTCCTCATACTATTTCCCTTATACCTTAATTATATTATATGCAACACTGCAGGCTCCGCCACAAGGCCCGGCCTGCGCAAAGCAAAGGTACAAACTTTTCCTGACACAACCGCAGATATGCACGGACAATATTCCGCCACAAAAGCTAAAATAAATCAACGACCTGCCCGCCAACGCCGTTCAGCACTGCCATAGAGAGCCTTCGAGCCCAAGGAAACGCACCGATGACAAGCAATCCGCTGCAATTTAGTTTTGCGCTTTCGCAAAATATCCCTATCTTTGCATAAGATAAGCTGCACTCGACAATAAGCGAGCAAGCTCGCATTGCGCTCGTTTGCGTTATCTTTGTGGCAGGTAAGCCGCGCTCGGGAAGGCCGATGGCAACATTGGCCAAGCCGCCGGCGCACAGCATTTACGACAAAAACAAAGACACGGGCATGGCAAAGTTCATCAATCCCTTCACCGACTGGGGCTTCAAGCACATCTTTGGCCGGGAGATAAGCAAGGGGCTTCTCATCAGCTTCCTCAACGACCTGTTCGCCGGTGAGTTCCGCATAGCCGACCTGAAGTTCAACAACAACGAGCGCCAGGGGCTGACCAAGGACGGCCGCGGCGTGGTGTTCGACATCTTCTGCACCACAGACGAGGGCAAGAACATCATCGTGGAGATGCAGAACAGGGCGCAGGAGCACTTCATAGACCGAGCCCTCTACTACACCTCGCGCGCCATCGTGGAGCAGGGAAAGAAGGGCGACTGGGACTATGCCCTTATGCCCGTTTACACGGTTTGCTTCATGAACTTCGTTGACAGCAGCCTGCCCGCGGGGCGTTTCCGCACAGACATCGTGCTGGCCGACCGCGACACCGGCCGCGCCATGTCCGACAAGGTGCGCATGGTTTACCTCATGCTCCCTCTGTTCACCAAGGAGGAGGGCGACTGTGAGAATGATTTTGAACGTTGGATTTTTGTACTTAAGAACATGAGCACATTGGAGAGGATGCCGTTTCTGGCGCAAAACGCCGTATTCAAACGCCTTGCCGAGATATCAGACCTCACGGCATTGAGCAAGGAAGAGCAGGAGAAGTATGACGAGAGCATACGCATCATGCGCGACACTTACGCCACTATGTCATACGCACGCAAGGAAGGGCACGCCGAGGGGCTGGCCGAAGGCATGGAGAAAGGCATGGAGAAAGGCATTGCTGAAGGAAAGAAGCAAGGACTGGCGGAAGGCAGAAAACAAGGACTGGCTGAAGGCAGAAAACAGCTTATGTCGGTTGCGAGCAAGCTGTTGCGCAGCGGCATGAGCGTGGAGGAAGTGTGCCGGATGACCGGCCTGCCGCGCGAAGAGATTGAACGGGTGGAATGAAAACGCCTCACAACAACGGCGCGTTGCTTTTCTTGGCAGGCCAAGAGAGGCAACGCGCCGATTCAATATTAATAGCTGTGCCACCCGGAAAGCCAGTTCTGCACAAAGCAATACCTACCCTATAAAATATTAACAAGTATAAAAACTCAATGGCATTTATCGTCATTGAGCCACAACTCAACGCGCCCGTGGCTGCCGAATTTGCGCAACAAACATCGTCTGCCCGCAAATACGGCGAAAATGGAAGTGCAACCATAGCAGTCTGCAAATCAGCGAATTGAATGGACTCAAACAATGGCTGTGCAATGAAAGCAACATTGTCACTGCGCAAAACGGGGCGTTCAGCAAGGTGAAACGGCCCGTTTTGCGCAGCAATACAGGCCGTTCCGCAAGGCCACACGGTGCGTTCCGGAAGCGAAAAAACACACAAGACAGGGCTACGGGAGCCAAAGTATAGCACAAAACGCAGGCCACGTGGCAACAATCACAGGCCAAGGGCAGTTGGAGATGGCTATCCCTACTCTGTTTCGCGATTTCCGTTTGTCAACAAAACGGAAAGTTTTTGTAATCATTAAAAGGCACTGCGTAAACAGTTATTAACTATTCATGGCAACATGAAGCACTTTGGAAAGTACAAATTCCGGCTTCATCAGCCCGGCAAGAAATGGCAACCCCCAATCGGTCATCAGACCGTCAGGGATATGTTTTTTGCTCATTTTCAGGCTGTCCAAGTGCTTTCGTCCTGCCGGCGGCATCTTGTCTGCCGCGTCGTCTCGACGTAGCCCGCTACGACTTCGACAAAGGCGACAGCCAATCAGCACGCCGACAAAACAAAATCACGTTGGACTCTAATGCCCGGTTCGGGGTAAAAGGACTTTATCGCAAGGCCACCAAGCCACAACCTTCCCCTCGTGGAAAGAGACATGAGCGCGCTTTAGGCCGACAAGATGCGGATGGCCGACAAAAAAGCCGCAACGCACGGTCGGCGTCGCGGCTTTCGGTTGATGATGGTTTATGTGGTTACAGGCCTGACCAAGAAGCTGTTTTGGTTTTATCAAAGTTGAATTCATTCCAGGCATCTTGAATGTCTTTCGGCCATATTCGCCCGTCTTGTTTCGTCACATAGCCCGCACGTGCCGCCAAGGCGAAGCGAAAAATGGCCCTCACCAAACGGGCAAATATGCCTCGAAAATCCAATTCAAACAGTCTGTTGATAAAATCGAAACAACTTCTAAAGGTTCTTCAAGAACTCTATCTCGATGATTTTCAACGAGTTTTTGCCCTTCACGGCCTTGTCGTTGTTGCGCGCGTCGAGTTCCTGCACGGCCCCGAAGGCATCCTTGGTGGTGCTCGCGCCAAGAGAACGGATGGTGAACTGACTGACCGCGGGGGCATTCTTCAGCGGTATGTGTATGTAGCTGAGAGCCTTGGGTGTCCAGCCCTGCCATACGAGCGAGTCGCCGGCATACACGGCTATGGGGTATGTGGTAGAGCGGAAGCCCTTCATCTTCACGCAGATGTCATCTATCCGAGTGTTCTCGGCCAGCGTATAGGTAATCCACGCAGAGTCGAGGCGGTTGCTGCTATCCCACGACGTGTTCTCGAATGTATCGAAGCTGAGCTGCGGGTCGTTGCCGCTGCCGGCCTGGGCCGACACAATCTGCACGCCGCGGCGCCACTGGCGGAACGAGGGCTCGGCAGGGGTCTCGCCACGGTCGAGCACGGGCTTCAGGCCGTCGGAGGGCAGCCATGTAGAGAGTCCGTCCTTGACATCAACAGGATTGGTGGTGAGGGTGATGGCAGCGTCGGCCATGCCCTCGGCGCTGGCGGTGAGCGTCACGGTGCCGGCCTTGGCGAGCGAGCGCAGCATGACGCGGTTGACACCACACTCCACGGGCAACGTGTCGCAGAGCACGTGGTTGTCCTTGCCCTTGGCCACGCCTCCGCGCCACTCGGCCGGGCCGCTGAGGCTGAACTTTATGAGGCTGTTGTCGAGCGGACAGCGGCGGCCCTGCTTGTCGACCACCTCCACTTGCACGAGGGCAACGTCGGCCCCGTCGGCCTTCCAGCCCGTGGGATTCTCGATGGCAGTCAGCTTCAGGTGGTCTGCCGGACCGGCGGTCTCAAGCGAGTGCGACGACAGCTCGCGGCCCTGCAGGTCCATTCCGATGGCCGTCAGCTTGTCGGCCTCGTAGCGCAGGTCCTTGAACACGTAGAGGAAGCGGTACTTGTGCTCCGTGGGGGCTATCCTGCGGCCGCCCTGCACGAGCACCACGCTGTCGGCGTTGGACACGACATAGACCGTGGGTATGACCTCGCCCTGCTTGTAGTTCCAGTGGCCCACGATGTGCGTGCGCGGCTTGAGGTCGTCCACCCAGCCGTCCCACATCACCTGGTGGGCAAAGAAGGCATCCTTGGGCACGCGCATCGGGTCAACGACTCCGCTCACGCGGTAGTTGTCGGCCGAGCGTCCGTGGGTCTGGGTGTCGCTGAATATTATCTTGGCTCCGCCCGAGTTGACCTTCGTTCCAGAGCCGGGACGTTCGAGCCAGTACTCATACCAGCGGGCAACAAGCTCGCGGGCAAACTCATCGTTGTTGTGGTTGTAGGCATCGGCAGGCGCGTTGCGGTAGAGCGGGCCGTCGCCCTCCTTGTGGAACGGATACGACCACGAGTTCCAGTACCAGCGCAGGGCCTCGTCGCGGCAGTATTCCATCATCCACATCGGCTTGGTGTCGCTCTTGTTGACGTAGAGCATCTCGCCGCCATATTCGGCCTCTGGACGGTCCAACATCTCGCGGCTGCCTATGGCGCGGCCGCCGTGCGGGTCGTACTCGTCGCGGATGGCCTTCATCGAAATCATGTGGTCCTTGGATATGCGCTGGTTGCCACACTCGTAGAACAGTATGCTGGGGTTGTTGCGGTTGTATATTATGGCGTCGCGCATCAGCTCCTCGCGCTGCTCCCAGCGGCGGCCCTCGACATCACGCTCAGCATCGCCGGCAGGCATGGCCTGTATCAGTCCCACGCGGTCGCACGACTCAACGTCCTGTTTCCACGGCGTGACGTGCATCCAGCGCACTATGCTTCCGCCGCTCTTCACCATCAGGTCGTTGGAATAGTCGCTCAGCCACGCCGGCACAGACATACCCACGCCTGGCCACTCGTTGCTCGTGCGCTGGGCATAGCCGTGGAGCATTATCACACGGTCGTTGAGATACACCATGCCGTTCTTGAACTCGGCCTTGCGGAAGCCCGTGCGCGTGGTCACCTCGTCGTCGCCCACGGTGGTCTTCACGTCGTACAGGTAGCCGTAGCCCCAGCTCCAGAAGTGCAGGCCGTATGCACGGCCCTGCGCCTTGAGCACGGCGGTGCCATGGGCGGGGATGGTAACCTCCTCACTCGCAAAGCCACACACCTCGGCGCCGTCAAGCTCGTTTACGGCCACCTGCAGGCGGCGCTTCACAGGCTGGTCGGTCTCGTTCCTCACCTCGCTCTCCACACAGATGGTGGCCTGGCGGCCACGGATGTCGTAGTCCTTGGCGTAAACGTAGACGCCAGTGGTCTTCAGCGTGCTGTAAAGAGGCAAAGTCTGGTAAACGTCGCCCGTGATATGAAGGCGCACGTTCTTGACAAGTCCGCCGTAATTGGAGTTGAAATTGTTGTGGTTCCACTGGAATTGGGAGTTAGAAGACTGCTCGCGGTACTTCCAGTCGTTGTCCGTGCGCACCTCGATCTTGTTCTTGCCCTTCTTCACGTAGGGCGTGAGGTCGAAGCCGAAAGCCATCACACCATTCTCATGCAGGCCCACGCGCTCGCCGTTCACGAACACCTCGGCGGCCTGACGCGCGCCCTCGAACTCAATGAACACACGCTTGCCCTCGCTGCCATCGGGCAAACGGAACTCCTTGCGATACCATATCACGGAGTCGCTCATCTGGTTGATGTAGACTTTGAACGCCTCGTCCTCATTCCATGCATGAGGCAAGGTCACGGTGTTCTTGTGCTTGTCTATTCTCCAGTCGGAATTGAAGTTGTACGTGTCGCGCGCCTCTGCGTTCATGGCAAGCGCAACCCCTCCGACAATCATCAGGTTTCTGAAAAACATTCTCATAAATATAGTTGACAAATGATTTGCTTTATTATTTGACCTGCGTTCGACCGCCCTCTCCCTCGCCGCCCACACAGCAGCACACCGGCAAGATGTTGGCATGACAGCAAACCGCGCTACCACCAGCATTCCTTTGTCACAGGCAGCCTTAACCGCATACAAAGATACGGCAAAACCCGCTTTGCGCCTACCAAAGTGCAGACAAATTCAATGCAAACGTTTGCAATACAGCGAATGCTAACCATCGGCTCCACCTTTATGCAGGCACAATGAACACACCTTACTGTTCAATCATGGCAACAACATAGAAAAAAGAATATGAATATCCGCGATCTGCCCATACTTGCAGATATGCAACTAAAAAACAGCTTCTGCCGCCTTGAGTTTCCGTATGTGCCGCTTCGCATCATGAAACAACCCGTCTCGCACTGCAATACGACCAGTTTTGACCTGCAAAACGGCACATTCCGCAAAGTGAAACGACCCGTATCGCAACTCATTGGATATCAAGTATTTGGTCAACACAACTCTTGCTGTTGCCATTAACATAATAATGTTAATGGCGGCGCGTGTCTGTTGGCAGGCGCAGAGCGTTTGGGCTGTTTGCGGATATCAATAAAAAAGAAAAATAAAAAGAGGGGCGCGAAAACTGTTTGTTTATCACGCCCCTCTGCCTTTCAATATATCTTGGAAAGTTATCGCCGGACAGCTCTACGCACAAATAACGCAACCACTGTCATGGTATAATCCCGTTAACGCTTTATCAGTTTCTGAACAAAACGTCCATCAGCTGCCTCAACGCGCAAAATATACATTCCCCTACTAAGACGACCAAGACCAGAAACTGTTATGGACTCGTTGCCGGAAACATCATATCTGCCAGAATAAACCAATGCACCAGCATTATTGTATATGCCGACATTTACAGTCTGAGGACTGGAAACATTGACACCAATATCCATACGATCTCCAAATACGGTATTATAAACACTTGCCCATTTATTATTCTCATTGCCATTGACGTTTATTATACCCTGCGCAGATACGCAATGTATTATAATAGTATCGTTACGAACAGAATTATCAATAACATTCTTTCCACTTGTTATTATAAATTTATAATCACCAACCATCGAAGGTTTACCTGAAAGAGTGAATGTCTTTGTCAAATAGGCATTACGCTTGAACGTAAATCCTTCAGGTGTGCCTTTTTCCTTAATCTCACCGTCTGGCGCAATGGACATAGCAAGTGACGGAGCAGAAGAATTCAACCAATGGCGCTCTATGTCTACAATAGAATCACCTAACTCCACAGTCTGCTCGAACTCTCCGTCTGAAAGTTTTGCATAACGCGTAGTAAATATACTTGGCAAATAATAGCCAAGATGCGGCGGCTGGTTATACGCAACATTCTGCCATGCCACAGCCAAACGATAGACATGATCATGCATCAGAGTTGGCGCGCGGAAATCGGTTTCCTTGTTTGTAGTAAATATCACTAGATTATCATCATTGTGCAATATGACTTCTTCACGCCAATCGCCAAGGATGTCAGCAAGAAGGTTTGGAGTGGCTTTTGTACTGTTACAAGAAGAACCAAAATCGGAGAAGTTTTTGCCACTAACAGGATAAATGCGCCCGCTGCCATACTTGTCCATCTTGCCGCCATCCAAGAGTTCATCCTGAAGATCGCCATCCCAATAAGCGCGGAAATTGACAGACAGGCCATCGCTGCTAACAATGCTGCCGGTTGTAGCACTCCTCACATTTCCGTCATTAGATGACCAAAACTCAAAACCTTCGTTTTCGGCATCCACATCAGCGGCAAGTCCACGGCCGTTATCGCCTTTTCCTGCTGAATATCGCAGTATTTCGCCCGTTGCTGCATCATGAATATTCCATCCATAGGGAGAACCTTCATGCACAGTAAACACCTCAAGACCTGGATGGCTGGGGATAAGATCGCTCAAGTGCATCGCGTCACCATGGCCATAGCCTGTGGCATACAGCAGTTTGCCGTCTTGATCAATGGCGCATCCTCCCCAGATAATCTCATCGCATCCGTCACCATCAACATCGCCACACGACAGATTGTGATTGCCATTGCCATAGGCTGTGCGACTTCCACTGCCACCTGTTGCCTCTCCAGGAGTGAATGTCTCTGTCTCACCGGCCGCATTTGTCACAGAGTATTGCGTTGTAGACTTTGATGAATGCAACCATTTTGTTGTTATCTCCTTGCCATCGAAGCTTACTGCCCACAAAAAAGCAAAGGTATAATAACCACGAGTAAACACTGCACTCGGATTGCTATCCGGCCCATCAAGATATGCAACTGTGGCAAGATAACGCTCCCCCCTGTTACCGTATTCGGTGTCGGTCTTGCCAGGACGGTCATCCCAATTCACCGACCAACCCGGCTCTCCGCCATAGCCCATGGCACGGTTGGGGTTATAGAACACCGTGTGCAAGGCTTTGCCTGTCTCGCCACTGAACACAGTGAGATATTCCTGTCCACCTTTCACCTTGCCGCTACTGTTACGCCAGTCCTTCTCGTTATCCGCTGCTTTTATCTCATCGTCTGTTGCAGCTTGGTTCACATAGTTTCCCTCGCCATCCTTGCTGCCAGTGGCCGTTTTGCACATCATCTCTGCCTTGCCATCGCCATCAAAGTCATAGACAAGAAATTGAGTGTAATGGGCACCGGCACGTATGTTTGGTCCGAGGTCAATGCGCCACAACTTGGTTCCGTCAAGTTTATAACAGTCTATAAACACATTTCCCGTATAGCCGCTCTTGCTATTGTCTTGGGAATTTGAGGGATCCCATTTCACAATTATTTCATAGTCGCCGTCACCATCAACATCTCCGACACTACAGTCATTTGGCGTGTAAGTGTATGAACTGCCATGCACGTTTCCAGCTTCGGGGCGATCGAGTTGCAGTGTCAAATATATGTTGCTCCACCCTGTAACTGGCTCGGAGCGTTCCACTTCTACACCACGCCGCTTGACAACTACCTGATATTCGCTGTTTGAAAATCCGTTAGCATCAACATAGTTGGTTTTGTCAGCTATATCCTTTTTCACCACTGTGCCATTACGCAACAAGTCGAAAGTTGTTTCGTCATCATCCGTTCCGAGCAGCCGCCAACTGACGAACATCCCGTTTCCGCTGGCTGACGGAACAGCCACGACCCCGCGGCTAAGATTTTCCATCTGCGAGACGGGAGTGACTTGAGCATTTGCGCCCACCATTGGTACGGACAACATGGCCGCAAACAAGTAACAAGTAAATTTATTCATAAACAATCCTTTTAGGAATTCAGTTATATAGTTTATCATGCAAATTTAACAAAAAATCCTCAGCTGCTGGCACAAAGCGTCCTTTAAATATGTTTTTTTAACACACAGTGAATTCCCTGCCCGTTGCTCCGCGCTGCGCCTGCCACTGTCGGGCTTTCACATATTTCATTTTCTGGGCCGGTTTAAATTAAATTAAGCATGACCACCTTTGCTCTACAGCCAATAATATTTATCTTTGCACGTGCATTTAACACATTCTCGCATTACATAACAAAAGTGTTTCAATATTAAACGAAAACAGATGAAAAAGACTTTACTTTTATTCGTCATGGCACTGCTCGCTACACATTTTGCCATGGCAGGGAGAATTGACGAAAGCGAAGCATACAAGATAGCGGCCAGCTTCTTCAATGGCAGCGGCAACGGACGCAAGCTGGCTCCTGCCACCGGCAATGACGCCACGCTGAGCCTTGCGCAAAGCGGGAAGGCTTATTTCGCGTTCAACCGCGGCAAATCCAGCGGCTTCGTCATTGTGGCGGCCGATGACAACGCGGCGGCCGACGTGCTGGGCTTTGCCGACAGCGGCACCTTCAGGGCCGACTCCATGCCCGAAGCCATGCGCTGGTGGCTCGACGAGTACGCCAGGCAGATGGATTACGCAGCATCGCAACCGGCCACAGGCAACCGTGTGAGGGCTGCCCTTGGCTCTTATGCCGACATAGCGCCGATGCTGTCTTCAACGTGGGACCAGAATGAGCCTTACAACGCCCTCTGCCCCACTTACCAAGGCACGCAGTGCCCCACCGGATGCGTGGCCACGGCCCTGGCGCAGATTATGTACTTCTACAAATGGCCGGAACACGGCACTGGAAGCCACTCCTACGACTGGACGGTGGGCGGAAGGTTCATGGAGACGCTCTCGGCCGACTTCAGCCAGAGCACATACGACTGGGCGGCAATGACCGACTCGTACAACGACGCGAGCACGCAAGAGGCCAAGGACGCCGTGGCCAAGCTGATGTTCGACATCGGCGTGGCAGCAGAGATGTCATACGGCCCTACGGGCAGCGGCGCGCAGTCCACAAAGGGCATAAAGAGCATGGTCGACTATTTCGGCTATGACATAAGCACAAACCTGCTGCAGCGCGACTATTACAGCATTGCCGAGTGGCAACAGATGATATACAACAGCCTGGCCGACGGACGGCCGGTCTTCTACAGCGGCACCACTGCCAGCAACGAGGGCCACGCCTTCGTCTGCGACGGATACAGCAACGGCTACTTCCACATCAACTGGGGATGGAGCGGCACAAGCAACGGCTATTTCCTGCTCTCCGCGCTCGACCCCAGCGTGCAGGGCACCGGCGGCAGCAACGCCGGATACAACTACAGGCAGATGGCCGCGCCCGGGCTGCGCCCCTCTGAAGGCACCGCTGACGCAACGCCACTGATGTATTGCACCGAAGGATTCGACGTAATGCCCAAATCGGCATCCAGGCAGATGCAAGTGATGTTCTCCGGCGGATTCTACAACTTCGGGACGCAGACACGCCACCTCACGCTCGGCATCAAGGTGACCGACACCGAGGGCAACGCCACATACATCGCCTCGGGATTTTCTGACGAGCTTGAGATGCAGATAGGCTACAGCAGTTTCACAATGACGCTTGCCGGATTCCCGACGGCGCAAGGACAATACCGCGTCACACCGGCCTACCGCGACGAGGTCACCTCCACCTGGTACGATATGCTCACCCCTGTCACATCCGACCAAAGATACCTGCTGGCC
This sequence comes from uncultured Prevotella sp., assembly GCA_944320355.1. Lineage (GTDB taxonomy): Bacteria > Bacteroidota > Bacteroidia > Bacteroidales > Bacteroidaceae > Prevotella. The sequence continues at coordinate 20,867 of CALUHC010000010.1, forward strand.
GAGGTCACTGCCTCGGGCATCAACTTCTCCAACCCTGAGACAGCTGGCAGCGAAATAAGCGCGACCGGCCTCGCCACGGCCTCAACGCCCTACGCCGCACGCCCGTTCCTCGTCAACGCCACCATAACAAACAACGGCGCCGCCGAATATTACGACGAGGTGGCCGTGGCCATTCTACGCCCAGGCACAATGGAGGCCGTGGCCACGTCCGTCCCAGTGCTCATCGCACTCACCTCCGGGGCAAGCACAACTCTCAACTTCAATGTCACTGCGCCGTCCGCAACCGGCAGCTATGAGCTGGCTGTAATCTCCGCCGACGGCGAAATAGTCAGCGAGCGCCTGCCGATAACCGTCAACAGCGCGCCAAGCGGCACACTGAGCCTCAGCCTGCCCACTCAGCCAACGATGGACTACAGCGGCCCCGTCGCCGCCGACGACATCAGGTTCACGGCGCAGATAGAGTGCCAGTCTGGCTTCTATGCCAACAAGCTGTATGCCGTATTCTTCCCGGCTGAGGGAGGCAACAGCATCTGCAACCTCGCCGCCGACCTATACGTAGCAGCAGGCGAGACGCGCACCGTACACTTCAGCGGATCACTGCCCAACGCCACCGTGGGCAGCGACTATGCCATCCTACTCTACTACCTGAGCGACAACACTCTCACGCGACTCCAATCAGACAACAACAAGCTGGTATTCACCATCGGCTCGCTAACACCCATCAGCGAAATCAACACCGACGCGCAGCCGCACGACATTGAGGTATACTCGCTCTCCGGCAACCTGCTGCTCCGGCAGAAAGCAGCCGAAGCAGACCTCTCCACTCTCGCCGCCGGCACATACATCGTAAAGGAAAACGGCAAGACAAGAAAAGTGATTCACAGGCAGTGAGGGGCAAATGGCCTTAGCCCAAATAGGTCATTAGGAACCAAAACGATTCCTTTCTATTGCCGTGCAGATTGGCTGTTGCCTATGTCGAAGGCGTAGCGGGCTACGTCGAGACGAAGCAGCAGACAAGATGCCGACAAGAGGAAGGAATCGTTTGGAAAATCGCACACAGACCAAAAAACAAGCATCCGGCGGTCTCATGACCGATTGGCTCTAGATACAAAGTGCAACCATTTGCCCTTCGCTTTCCCGACCTCCCACAACTACAAAACACAAGCAATGAAACACATCATCCCCATCATGGCCGCAAGCATCATCGCCTCGGCCTGCTCACAATCCGGCAAAACAACACAGCCCGGCCCGGCACCGGCACCAACAGCCATATCCATGCCCTCCACAGGCAGCAACGCCGCACGCCCAATGGCCATAGTCTACAGCACAGACCGCGACTACACCGCCCTCGTGCCGATTGTCATGGACGACAGCCGCACGCGCATAGTATCATACCCCGACCCTAAAGACCTGCGCCACAGTGCCCTACCGACACCGCTCTCCGACGGATACCTGCTCGACCTGCGCGGCATCAGCCCCAACACAGTGTTCCTCACCATCACCTGCGCCGACTACGCAGCAATGCCATCTCCACCGTCGCCCGACACCCTGCTCGCGCACATATCCTCGCTCCACCCCTTCACAGCCATGTACACACTGCCCATAACGGCTGCCGAAGCACGCCGCGACCCATCGCTCTGCGACCAATACATCGCCAACGGCTTCAAGGGATGCAAAGAACTTTTAAAGGTAAAAAAGTAAAAAGGTAAAAAGGCTGCGCAATGCATCCCCGAACTCAAGGATTCCTACAATACCTACAATACCTACAATACCTACGATACCTACAACAACACCCACCCCGCCAACAGGATGAAAGCGCCAATGAAGCCCGTGAGAGCAACAAAACATATCCCCGACAGTTCAATGACCGATTGAAGTTGAAATACAAGATGTGCCGTTTCGCGTCGCGAAACGGCACATCTCATCACCTAAAACGGGCCGTTTTGCACTGCAAAACGGCCCGTTCCACAATCATTTGGCACTCTGTGCTTTATAAAGCCCTGCGGCTATGCTGTCTTTCTGCGGAGCGCAGTGGAGCGACAACTCCCGTTAACTCCCAATATCACCTCACTCTCACCTTGGCGGTCTTCACGGCCGTGCCGCCGCGTGTCACCTCCACGAGAGCCACGCCCTGCACGCGCACCGTCATGCGCTCGGTCTGCGATGCGGCAGCGGTCTGCGCCGCGAGCACGCCTGAAGCGGAATATACGCGCACCACGTCGCCCTGTTCGAGTCCGCTCACGGTCACGGTGGAGGGAGCGTCAGAGCGCACGGTTATGCCGTCGGCGGCGCGGTCGGCGGCCATCCGCCTGAAGCTGATGGTGAAGCGGCCCGCAACGTCGCCACCCCCGGCCACGCTGAAGTCATAGCCTCCGGCCAGCAGGTCGGTTGTGCGCCCCGTGGCGGCATCCGTCAGCGTCACTGCCTCATAGCCCTCGGCGGCGCAGTCCTCCGGCAGGCCGATGGTGTATGTGCCGGCCTCCGGCAGCGTCAGGCCCACGGCCACGCTGCCCTCGCGGCTCACAGCCGACAGCAGCGAGTAGCGGCACGGCCCTTGCGTGGCGTATATCTGCGGCACAGCCGCGCCGCCCATCCACTTCACGCCGTCGGCTGTCATGTCGAAGTCCGTGCGGGCCTCGGCCTCCGCCACTGCGTTCAGCTGCAGCACGTCGGCCGCGCCGTCCGCCCGCGTCTGCCCGGCGCGGGTCACGGCTATCTCAAGGCTCTCGGTGCCTGCGTATGCCGCGCCCTTGATGCGGCTGCCGGGTTCTACGCTGAATGTCTCGCTGTTGCCGAGCGTGGCCGTCTGCGTGAACACGGCGTCGCCCGCCGGGATGTGGCCGTCAACATCATTGCCATCGTCGCCGTATGTCTTCATGGTGACATAGTTTCCGTCTGCTCCGCCTTGATAGCCGTATATCACGCGGCCATACTCCATGTCGACGTAGTTCATGGCGCAGAGATAGGGCGACCCGAACAGGTTCCAGCCCATGTTCTCCTTGTGGGTGAAGCGGTTGCCCGCAGTGTTGCCACTCCACGCTTCGCTATGGTTATGTTGCTGCAGCGTGACGCTCTTCGTGCCGCCGTTCTCGATGTAAACGCTCTGGCCTTGGCCAACGAAGCGCACCCGTGCAGCGGCATCGCCTGCCGTGTTGTCGAGCAACAAGCCCGTGCCGGCTGTGTATGTCGTGCCGGCAAAGTCGTTCCACGCCCCGTCAACGCTGTCGAAAGCATAGTCGTGGGCCGCGCGGGCATCGCCATCATATTCCTTTAGGGCCACGCCTCCATTCTTCTCTATCGCGGCATTGAACGGCACTGCCGCCATGTCAACGCCATGGGCAGGCACCTCGCGCTCCACTATCACGTGGCTGAGGGCAATGTTCGTGCCGCCGCCACGCAAGCCTGCTCGGTGCTCCAGCAGCAGCACGCCGGGGTTGAACGGCTCGTTGCTGCCGTAGTCTTTCTGCAACAGCAACTCCGCGCCCTCAGTGATGCCGCTCGCATCGGGCTGAGTGCCTTTCACATATACCACCGAGCGGCCTCGGGGATAGTCGGCAGCCGTCACCTCGTTGTCTGTGGTCATGTCCGGCGTAATATTCCACGTCTCAAAGCAGCCGTTGTCCACCTTGTTGCGGATGCGCTTGTTGCCCGCAATGTCGCGGCTGTGGCCAACAGCTTCGATGCAGGCCTCCGTCTCGCTTTGGTCATCGCCGCCGCCGTCTATGTCGGTGGAAGTCTCCATCAGCTGATACTTCCAATGGTCGTCGGTCACGTAGGTGTTGGTCTCGGTCACGCCCGCACGGTTGTTCGCACTACCATTGACATTCTCAATGCTCTCAGTGGCCGTCACGTTCACGGCCTTCACGGCCTTCACGCCGCCATATACGAGGGTGTTGTACAATATTCCATCGGCACTGCCGGTGACATCGCCTGTGACATCGCCTGTGACTATCGACGTTGACAGGCAGCCGCCTGTCACCCTTGCGCCATCCGTCACCTCGAATCCGTCGGCCACGGCATCCTCTGTCACCGTCACCGACTGGAGCACAGTGCGGTCATTGGCTTCAAGGAGGCCTTGGCGCTTGTTGAGCAGCGTCTCCACGACTGCAGCCACATTGGAGAAATCGTCGGCCAAAGGCTCTGCCGTCTCGTCTGCCATGCCGCCATATACCTTTACGCGGGGCAACGACAGGCGCAGCAACTGCCTGTCGGCATTGCCATGCACGAACACATAGCCGCTCTTTCCCTCGTTGTTGTTGGCGTAGATGCCGGCCAGGTCGGCCGCGCCCTGCAGGTCGGCGAGAGCTTTATCCCAGCTGCTGCCGTCAGGGTCGGTCACGGTGAGGTCGGCCTTCACATATACTATCGGGCGCAGCGGGGCCTCATACTCGTAAGCCCCGATGTCTATTCTCCCGTCTGTCATGCGTCGGTTGTTGCCGAGGTCGCGCTCCGTGTCGGGGATATCTGGGTTCTCGTTGCCGAGCACGTACAGCGAGTAGTTGCCGTTAGAGCCGTTGTTCAGCAACGTAAGGCTCGGGCGGATGTGGTAATCGCGGCTCTCCTTGTCGGTGTTCAGCGGATCAACGAAGTTCGGGCCGTCCTGAATGTCCTCGTTGTTTGCTGTGGCGGCATCAACATCTTCGCCATACCAAACGCCAAACACCTTGTTATTGTGGTCAGCGATATCGGGCATTTCACTCACCGCGTTGTTCCACGACACCGAGTTGTAAACCGCCGCGCTGCCCGTCAGGTCTGCCACCGAGTTGTTTGCGAACGTGGTGTTGACGAGCGTGGTGTTCGCGTCGCCGCCCGCCAGCCCCGTGCCGCCGTCGGCAAAGAGGGTGTTGTATATCAGCACCGAGCCGGCGTTTGAATTTGCTATGTCAACGCCTGTACCTGCGTTCAGCCTGAAGGCGCAGTTCTTCAGCGTCAGCGTGCCGCCGGTGCCGGTGCTCGCGGTGATGCCCTTTCCGCCGGGATTTGTGTTTATGAAGGTGAAGCCCTCTATGGCCACGGTCTTGCTGTTAGCTGCCACATTCATAAGCTGCTTAGTGGCATTCTGGTCGGAGGCTACACGCACCACGGTCTGCCTGCTGAAGTCCTGCTGGTCGCCGCTGCCCGTACATGAGCCGCGCAGTGTCAGAGACTCGTTCTCCGTGTATGTGCCCATGTTTAGCAGGTAGGCCGAGCCGGCAGAGATACGGTTCCACGAGTAGTCGCCGTCGTGCACATAGACCACGCGCGGTCCATAGTTGTCCGTGGGGTTGGACGCGCCCACTATCGCCCCGCGCAGGTCGTCGGTGGCGTTGATCCAACTGTTGCCCGAACCGTCGCCGCGCGACAGTGTGTCAACATAGATTTCCGGCATGGTAGAGAAGTCGGACACATACTGATATTCGTACAGCCCGATGTCGATGGGCTTGCACAACTCCTCGTTGCTCGCACCGCGCGGGCCGGAATAGCGGTCATAGTTGCCATCCATGTATATCTCGCTGATGCCATTAGCTGTGAACCATTCGGCGTATGCGCCGTTAATGTCATTGGCAACGTGGTTGGTCTCGCCCTCTTGCAGTGTCGTGGTGTGCTCCGTGCCGTCTCCCGCATCCGTCACCACCGATATTGCTGCGGGGTTCCACAGGTTGCGGGCATCATTGCCCCCGACTCCGGCCACGGTGGCGGGGTTGGTGAAGCGCGGGCCGTTGGTGCCGAAGTTGACATTGTCGAGCAGTATGTTGCCGTTTTCGCCCTTAGAGAATATCTTGGCATAATCATAGTCGCTGGCCGAGTGGGATATTGTGAATTGAGCTACGTCGGTCTGGTCGTTATACCCGCCGCTCTCGTTGCCCCAGATGAGTGTGTTTGTCAGGTTGCTCTTGCCGTTGTGGTTGTATATCACGGCGTTGGTCTTGGCCTTGTTGCGGGCGAAGGTGCAGTTCATTATGTCGAGCAGCGGGTCTACGTTTGTGACCACGCCCTCGGCATAGTTCGTGCCTATGGCTCCGCCTTCGCCTATGGTCTCGTTGTTCACGAAGAGCGAGTTTACTGCATGGAGCGAAGTACCGTCATAATTGATGCCCGCAAGGAAGATGGCTCCGCCGCGGGCGGGCTGGGTAGTGCCAGAAATATCAGGAAGCTCTGGTGCCGTCATGTTGGCAGACCAGCCGTTGCCGGCGAAGATTGAGCCTATGACGTTGAGGCGGGCGTCGCGCACGAAGACGGCACCGCCGCGCACTCCGTAGTTGTTCATCAGTCGGCAGCGGCTGAGCGTGTAGCCCACGCCATCGGAATAGATGCCGCCGCCACGGCCCTGCTCGTTGCTCTGCGATACTTCTGAAAGCACATTGCTCGTTTCGCCGTCCATCACGGTGAGTCCGTCGAGCACCACGGGCATCGGGTCGTCAACGCCCTTAGCATCAGTGAATATCACGTGGTAAACGTTTTGCGCATCGGCAGACACGTTGATGTTGCCCGAGAGGATGGTCTGGTTGGCCAGCTCCCAGGCCTCGTCAATGCCGTTTTGGTTGAAGTCGGAATACACGCGGGCATCTATTATGCGATCGATGTTGCCATCGGCTGCAAGCTTCAAGGTAGAGCCATCGGCGCAACTGATGCTCTCTACACCGTCGGAAGAGATAAGCTCAGTGCCGCTGAAACCTCCATATATCTTCACCCCATGGGGAACGGCAAAGGAGTAGAGGCGCTGGTCGTAAGTCACGGGGGCGGTGGTTGTGCGCTGAGTGGAGGGCTTATAGGTGCCGCCGCCCACGAGTATCTCGAACTCCGCATCGGCGTGGCCATTATTCCGCTGCTGGTGGATGTAGGCGAGCGCATCGTCGATGGAGGAGAACGAGGTGTAGAACGAGCGGCCGAGATAGTCCATCATCTTGGTGTCGTCTTCAAGCTTCACGTTGGCCGTTTGCGACACGAAGAGACGCTTGAAGAAGCTGGTGGGCAGCACACCGCCGTTGTAAGCAAAGGCGCCGGCGTCGAGGCGGGCCATGTTCACCTGGGCGCGGTCTATGCCCTGCATATCCTGCGCCGCAACGCCGAACACGGTCTGCAAATTATCTTGATAATCGGCCAGCGTGCCGTGCTTTATCAGCGGCGAGAACTCCTTCAGGCGGCGGTAGCTGTCGATGAAATATATCGCGGAGTCGCTCTCCATGGACGAGTTGGTGAAGTCCGACGGCAGCTCGTGGCTCTCCACGAAGCAGTCGTTGAAGGGGAAGTAGCCCCCGGCCTTCTCGCCGAACACTCTGTTCCACTTTGTATCTTCAAATCGCTCGGTGGCCACTCCGCCCACGTTTTTGTCTTGCGGGGCTGTGTTGCCCCATATCACGGTGTTCAGGCTCATGGCCGCGCCATCCTCAAGGCGCAGTCCGCCGCCCTCGGTCGTGGCCTCGTTGTCGGCTATGGTGCATGATATGATGTGGGCGCGGTTGCCGTCGGCGGCGTTGCCGTTGTCGGCATATATGCCTCCGCCGCTCGCCGTGGCCGTATTGCCTATAATGGCCGTGCCGCTCACAGTGCCGCCCGCCATAAGGTAGAGCCCGCCGCCGTTCACGGCCTCGCAGCCACTGACCACGCAGTTCCTCACGTGCGCCCCGGCCGGCACTATCGCTCCGCCGCCACGGGTGTTGGGGTTGCCCGCCCCGGCCAACGACGTGGCTGAGCCATCCGTGAGCCACAGGCCGTCGATGATGGCTGGCTCTTCGAGAGCCGCCGTGCCGGGCCAGCTGCCAAAGGTTACGGTGTGGAAGCCCTGCACCTCCTGCGGTATCGTTGAGCCTTGCGCAGGCACCGCCACGGCACTGAGCACCGTGCGGAAGCGCATAACGTCACGTGCTTCGGTATTATTCCAGTCCTCAGCTTCATCATTATAGCCGCCCATGAGCGTAACGCCTGCCGGCACAACGTAAGTGTAACTCTGAGGACTGTTTGCATCTGCCAACGTATTGGCATGGTAAACGAACGAAGCATCCTCGTAGCCAGCCACCTTGACTACAGCATAATCCCAAAAACCATCTTTAACTTTTTCACCTGCATCCGTAAGTATATTCTGAAGTTTCATGGCACATGCCGCATTGGCTTCATTCTCGCCACTGCGAGACCCTGCACCATTTTGGGATACATAATATGTGCCTACACTATTTCCGGAAGTACTTGTCTGGGTGTATTTTATATTATCTTCATTGTCGCTTTCGTATGCACCAATATCAATTGTACAGTCCTTTATACGGTTTGTGTAGTCCATATCTGTGTCTGGTATGCTCACACCATCACCAAGATTTTCAGTTCCAGTATTAAGGCATGTACTTCCCACTGCAAGTCGATAATTATTTTCCGATTGAGCAGAATTGCCTCTTGCAAAAGGATTGGGAAGATTTTCTCCTACTTGATTTCTGTAAACATTGTCATTTGTCACAAATTGGCCTCTGATATTATCACCAACGCGTCCACTGACATAACAATTGTAAGGCTTATCGAATGTGGTTGGAGCAGAAGAAGTTATTTGATAATTTGTATAATAGTTGTAATCTACATATGTTACACCAACATTTCCATAAATAATACAATTATACAACCCTAATTTTGAAAGACGAGTCATATTGTCTTCAGCATATTGGAAAATGCCACTGCCATTACCTGCGTCTAACGGTTTTCTGTCACCTGTACGATTGAAAGCAACTGTATTGTTATAAAAAGTTGCACTCTCAATAAAGAGACCACCACCTGCGACTTCTGCATGATTGTTGGCAACAACCATATTAAATCCTGTACCGACAATCATATAAGCCCCACCGCCATAAGACTCGGCTCCACTGCTCAGATTATTAACAAGGAAGCTGTTGTTTATAATACTGTTCAAACCATCCATATAAAGCCCGCCACCACGAGAACGACTACCATGGGTATAGTTGTTCACAACAACCAAGTTCTGGAGTGTGACGCCACGAAAGGCACGAACACCTGCACCGCCATCACGGTTTGCTTTGTAATTCTTAATATATCCATGCCTTACAGTGAAGCCGTCCCACAATGCGCGGGTATATTCAACGTAATGCTGTGGGTCTTCGTTGTAACGGTAACGGTTAGCACCCCACTTATCGGCATCGTTATTTTCAACAGCCCAAGTAGGAACACAGACATCCGGCTGATACAATACATAATGACGTACGGTAGAAGAGCCAGGCATCCAACTGTCACTGACAACTTTACCCGTATTGTTATTTGTCCACGTCACCGGTGATTCTTTGCGAATCTGTAGTATTGTCTCATAATCACGCGCCTTCAATGTGTTATCGCGCGATGGAATATAACCAGACAACAAGGCCATACGGTCGTCCTCACCAGGAGTACCGTCATTTGGGAATCCGCCGTAGACACGAACGCTGTCGCGGATTACAAAACCTTTGTAATCCGTGTAAATACCTGCTCCGACCCACACGTCTATTCTTTCACTTACAGGATGGGTCTTGTTCCATTCAGACGCTTTCTCAATGGCATACTGAAGACCACTGACGTATTGCTCATCACGGTTGTTGGTTATTACGTTGTTATAATCTCCTCTATAATTGTGAGTTCCGTCCAAAAATGTACCGTAATGTCCAGCTGTTGGACCGTAAGTACTGCTTCTGTAAAGGTCATAATCATAAGAAGAAGGTTTCAGCACACCGTCTTTCACGATGTAAAAGTCATTTCCGTCGCCATTACTTTCCAAGTTGCATATTGCATTGCCATTAATTGCGTTCTCCCACGACGAGCCGTCGCCGGCAGTGGAGAGGGCCATGCTCGGCGAACCATCGCTTTCCTCGCGGTCGCCATCCCACACCGTGTTATACGACCTTACGTAAATCACCTTGCCGGCGCGTGGCAGCTCGGCCTCGTAGGCTCCGAGGTCGGGTACGCCGCCGAGGTTGCGCTCGTTGCCCATGATGTCGTGTGTGAGGAGCGAGGTGTCGCCTTTGTTGATGATGAGGTCGGCGGCGGGGGCAGAGCTTGTAAGGGGGCGGAACGAGGAGTAGCCTCCGAGGTAGGTGTCAAAGCCGAGGGTTGCGCCGCGCCCGTTAGTGGGGTTGGCGAAGTTGGCTGCGCCCTTGGCACCGGTAGTGGCAAGTTCGTCGTGTTCGTCGTCTATGGAATTGCGCGACGAGTTGCCTTTGGAGAAAGAAGAACCTGCGAGCACACTCTCATCAGTCACAGCCGCCCCCACATTGTTTATTATGGTGACGTGCCGTAGGGTGAGGTTGGGGCAGTTGACGATGGCTTCGGCCGCGTTGTTGTTGGTGTTGTTGTTCACCACGCAGTTCTGCATGGTGAGCGTGGCGTTGCGCGCGTCGATGGCCGCGCCCGTGTCGGCGGTGTTGTTCTCGAATATGCAGTTGCTCACGGTCACCTCCGCGCCGGCATAGGCTATCATTCCCGCGCCGTAGTGGAGCGTGGCCGAGCCTGCGGCATATCCGTTGATGATGTGGAAGCCGTCGAGCGTGACATTGGCTCCGGCCTCCACGGTCACCACATGATAGATGCCGTCTTCAATGCTCGCGCCCCCGTTGTTGCCGTTGAGCTGCGAGCGGTATGTGAGCCAGTCGCGCTCCACGGGATTCGAGGCATCTCCCGTGCGGTGGTAGCCTCCACGTATGGTCAGTGGCTTGTCGCTCGCCATGGCCATTATGTCCACGGTGGCCGTCTTGGGGTCGTCGTTCACAAAGGCATAGCGCGGCCAGAGGTTGCCCTCAAGGACGCGGATTTCGAGGGAGGTGATGTTGTCGTTATCTATCGTTATATCACGAGAGATAACGCCAGATGACGTCACTTCCCTTACTGAGACATTGCTGCCGATGGTCAGCCCTGCGAAGAAGCTGATGGCATCGTTGAGCGAGCGGTAAGCCTTGTTCCACGACGAACCGTCGTGCTCGGGATCGGTACACTCGGCGTCAATATAGAGCACAAGGTTGTTGCCTTCGAGTGCCGGCACTATTTCAGAACCATTGACGTGGAAGGCGCCCACGCCGGGTTTCTGGTTGAACAGCTCGCCGGCGATGTCTATCTCAGGTGCGAGCACCACCTCCTGCGGCAGCTGGCCTATGGCCATGCCCCTCGCCCAGAGGCCGGAGCCGCTCACGGGCTGCCAGAAGTAGTCAATGATGCCGTCCTTCCAGTCTTCCTGCACGCCGAGCGATGTTTCGAGGTAGAAGTTGGAGTCAGCATCCGGCTCGGTGAAGCGCGGCCCTATGCCCGCGCCGTCGCTGCCGACGTTGCTGTCTATGAGCTGCAGCGTCTGCTCCTGCAAGGTGTTGTTCCACACGACGTTGCCCGTGCCGGAGATGGCGTTGTAGAGGAAGCGCACCGTCGTGGCCGACGGGTTGCGGGCATACATGGGTATGGCCGGGCCCTCGGTGTCGCCCTGCATCATGTGGTTGTTCCACAGCACGCTGTTGGCCACGAGGGCATATTCGTCCACGTATATTCCGCCGGTCTGCGAGGCGTTGGGGTCGGTAGCGTCGGTGGCTGTAACGCAGCTGTTGTTGGCCACGGTGTTCTGCAGCAGCACTCCGCCGCGCGAGCAGTACACGGCGGCGTTGCCCGAGGCGGTGTTGTTAGTCACCACGCAGGTGGAGAGCACCAGATATTCGGGATGGTCGTCGGCGCCGGCGGCAGGCTCGATGTTGTCGAGATAGATGCCTGCGCCGTTGCGCGCCGAGTTGTTGACAAGCATGGAGCGGTGCACGAGTCCGCGGTCCTCCACGTAGACGGCGCCGCCATTGGCATCGGAGTTGTTGTTGTATATGATTGACGACTGCACCCGGCCACCGCGCAGCCACACTCCGCCGCCATTGCCCGTGGCGTAGTTCTCTTTCACGGTGCAGCCCACAAGGCGCGTGTTTTCGCCGTCCATGTAGACACCCGCTCCGCGGTCGGTCTTGAAGTCGCTGAGGCCTGTGTCGCCCTGGGCGTAGCCGCCCATGATGGTAACGCCGTCGAGCGTGGTGACGCTGCTGAAGGCCGGCTCGCCATCCATTGGCGCGAACCACACCACGTGGCGCGAGTCGCCCGTGAGCGTCCAGCGGTTGCCGCTGAATCTGAGGTTGGCGTGGTCGTAGTACGCGCCTTGGAGCACTGTCTCGTTAGCGTACTGCCACGGCATGCCGCCGTCCTTCAGCTTGCGCTGGGCCTTTGTGCCCTCGGGAGAGTCATTGCTGAATCCGCCATAGACGCTGATGCCGTCGCGCATACGGAACGAGGCCGAGTAGCCCGTGCCGCTGATGAGCTGCGACTGCGGCTCATACGTGCCTGCGGCCACCCACACCTCGCCGGGCAGCCCCTGCGGGTTGTTGTCGGCCAGGTAGTCTATCATGCGCTGCAGGTCGGCCGAGGCGTTGTCCCACGACGAGCCGTCGCCCGTGCCATGAGCCTCCGGGCGGACGTAGCGTATGCGCCCCGCCTGCACGGGCTGGAACTCGAACGCGCCTATGTCTATCGTTCCGGCCTGGCGGGCGTTCATGCCGAGGTCGTAAGAACCGAAATCGGAAGTGCTGTAAGAAGCGTCGCGGCCCGCGTCGACCAGCGGCGTGGCCTCCATGGGTTGCCACGTCCAGAGGGGATAGAGCGTGGTCAGGATGTTGAAGTCGGTGTCGAATCCCGTCTTTATTGACGGCGAGCTGAAGTGCGGGCCGTCGTCCTCGTTGTTCTTCTCTGCCAGATAGACGTTGCCGTCGTCGTCTGTCACGCCGGGGGTTGCCTCGGGGTAGGCAGAATGGTTGAAGTCAGGACGTGCGTTGAGGTATAGGCTTGTGTTGCCCCACACCACGGTGTTGTCAACATTGCCCGGGCCGTCTATGCCCGCGCCGGTGTTCCGCGTCACGGTGCTGTTCACCACGCGGGCATCGGCGCCACCGAGCAGCACTCCGCCGTTCTCGTTGTTGAACACGGCTGTGTTGGCCACCGCGCCCGTTCCGCCAAGGTATATGGCACCGCCGCTGTTGCTCACCACGCCGCGTTCGCCGGCTGCGTTGTTGAAGAATCCGCAGAGGTTCACCCGGCCCTCCGCGCCGTCAGGCACGTAGAGCGCGCCGCCCTCAGTGGCATAGTTCTCTATGAAGAAGCACCGCTCTATGAGATAGTTGCCGCTGCCACTGACGATGATGCCGCCGCCACGGCCTGCGTCACCGGTGGCGATGGCGTGGCCACGGGCTATCGTAATGCCGTTGACGGTGGTCGTGGCGTTGCCCTGCCCGGGCATGAGCTTTATCACATGAGTGGCGTTGTCGTCGCGCGAGGTGTTGGCGGGGAAGATGAGGTTTGTGGCATCCACCTCGTCGTCTGCTCCGGCATCGCCCGAAATCACCGTTCGGTACTCCATGCGGTAGGCCTTGCTCTCAACGATTCTGCGCTCGCCGGGCGATGTCTCCGTGCCTGCAAAGCCGCCATAGACGGCCACGCCGGCAGGGAGCGTCAGCCCCCCGGTACGGTATATGCTGTCGCGGCTCGGTGTGGAGTAGCCGCGCATCCATATCTCGTCGCCTGCCCCGGCACTGGCCAAGGCTTTGGCGAGCGTTGTGGCAGTGGCCCACGACGAGCCGTCGCCGCCTTCTGTTCCCTGAAGTGATACGTAATAACGTGTGGCCTGCGCCGCCATGAACGGCAGGAGCAGCAGCGCCGCAATGAGATATATGTTACGATGTTTCATATACATAAAGAAGCCCCTCCGCAGCCCTCCCACGTGGGGAGGGTGCAGCTGCGCCTGGGCGGACAGGCGGCACAGGCTACGTAGACGGCCTCAGAGCCTCACGCCCATAGCGCAGCTTTGTTTATGTTTTATCTTATAACTTCACGAAGAGCCGCGCCCGTCGCGCTGCCCTGCGTTTCCTGCTTTTATCTATCATTCTTCATGCCTTGCCGGACAAGCGGCGAGGCGCTGTGCCGCAGCCGGCCACCACGTGTCGCCGTTAACTTGTTTATGTTAAAGGCAGAGGCTGCGGGCATTCAGCCCAACCACCTGACTGCCAACGGGTTGCGGCACGTGCCGCCCTGCATTGCAAAACGGCCTGTTTCGCGCGGCAAGACGGCCTGTTTGGCAGGGCAATATGTGCCGTATTGAAAGACGAAACGACGCACACGCCCGCCCGATACCGACACGGCCACTTCTTAGTTGCACCGTTGCAATTACGGGCAACAAACGGCCATCAATGCCCGGTTCATCATCCTCCCAGCGTGTTGTCGGGCGTGAGTGTCGTCTCACCGCTTCCCGACAGCCCTCGAATGGTGGCGTTAACCTTATACCATGTGGCGGGCTGCAGGCCGCCCACACCGCTGAACCTTATGGTATACCCCCTCGTGGTTCTTCCGTTCTCGGCAGAGATGTTGAACGTTATGGTCTGCCCGGTGCTGCCGTCGGGGAACACATAGTGATATTCCCTGCCGTTGCGCTGGCTTATCTCTGTTTCGTTGTAGAACGTAGAGGAGTCGCCAAGGGGAGATTTATCTTCAGAGAGTGCCGGGAACAGCCGGCCGCTGTCCTTGTCGCCTGCGCCGAGGCCGGTCGCCCCTCCGTTATATACGAAGTCCGTCACGCGGACATCGACGTAGCTGTGCGATTTGTTGTCGTAGGCCGCCTGCGCGTCCCACTGTATGTCTATCTTGGCCGCGAGGCGCACCAGGCGCACTATGGGAAACTCCTGCCCCACCTCGCCCTCGGGGGTAAGACGGATGGAGTAAAGTTTCCTGTTGCCTGCGTCGTCCTGATAATAGCCCGTGGCCACGCTGAGGAACTTGGCCAAGCTGTTCTCATCGCCGTCGGCATAGCTGTTGGAGATGGTGAGCGAAGTAATGGTAATGTCACTACCAGTATCAGTATCCCAGTCCGTCAACTTACTGACAAAGCCGTTGTTTTCGGCCTCGCTGCTGTAAGTCACGCCATATATATATACGTCGCCCTCGGGAATGTCGAGCGAGAGCACGCGCACTGCGGTGTCGCCCGACAGGCGCGGCATCATGTCGAATTCCTCCTTGCTTATCGTCTTGAGGTAGTGGCAGTAAGCAGCGGCGGGCAATGCCTTGCCTTGCTCATCGGTATATTCTATCATCAGCGCCAGCCGGTCCCAGTCTATGCCCTCGCCCGTGGGACTGCCGGGGTCGCCTATGCGCGTGGCCGCGGCCCCAGGCACAGAGAGATAGAGCTGCACCGTGGCCGTAGGCTCCGGCGCGGCGGCAGGTGCCGGCGCATCGTCGGAAGAGCATGAGGCAAGGAGGGAAATCAGAATGCAGGAGTGCAGGAGTGCAGGAGTGCAGACAATAGCTTTGCGGAAAGGCATGAGCGCAAAATGCAAGAGTGCCGGCAACAGCCTTGTGCCATTGCCCCACAGTCCCGTCCCCGTTGAGCCTAAGTCCTTACCATATGTTCGCATAATCATCGCGCAGCCCAATTCTTAATTCTTAATTCTTAATTTCCTACATTTCCACGTCGTGACTGCCGCCGGGCTTCCAGTCGAGCTTTACGCTCACACCCACCTCGGGAGCATCGGTGACCACCTGTCCGCCGTCGCCGATGCGCGCCTTTATCACCTTCAGGCTCCCGGCAGGCAGGGGCTCGCTAACGCTGAGCGTGCTCTCGGTGGTGCTGCCGTTCTCTGTTATGTAGACGCGCATGAGCCAGAGGGCGCTGCCCGGTTCAGAGCGCTGAGTTAAGAGTGTAGAGGTATGGCCACCTGCCTGCCCCGCCCGCAGGGCGACAGCTGAAGGAGTAGCAGCCCCCGCACTCTCCTGCGGAGAAGAGGTACTCGGGAACCCGGCGGCATAGAGAGCCACGCGCCCGGCTCCGTCGTCAAGGCGCGAGGCGCGCACCATGGTGCTGCGCGAGAAGTCGAACGTGCTGTCGGCAATGCTGAAAGCGCAGGCCATGCCCTCCACGTGGCCGCTGATGGCCGAGGGGTTGTGCCCGTTGAGGTCGATGACAAGGGCGGCGGCGCAGTTCTGCATATACAGGTCAACGTTGAAGTTGCCGCCGGCATCGGCCACGCGCAGCTGCCTCCGCGCGGCGAACACGCCCACGGTGTGGGTGCCTATGGTGTCGGCGTCGGCCTGGCGCAGGCAGAGCGTGGAGTAAGCCTCGTCGCCCTCCATGCCCACCAGCGGCTCGGCGGCGGCGTTGGCCACGGCGGCGTGGTTGTAGTCGGCCACAGGCAGGTAGATGGTGTACCGTGCCGACGAGCCGTCCATCGCGTGGGCCTCGCGGTGGGCGGGTGCCTGACCGGTGAAGAAGGCCAGGTCGAGGTCTGCGGCATGGTCGGTGAACACGCCGCCCAGCGCCTGCTCAATGCCTGCGGCAATGGCCTGCTCGGCTGGCGAGGCCAGCTGGCCGTAGAGCGTCGTGTGCAGGTTGGTGCGCAACCTCACGTTATAGGTAAGGCCGAAGTCGGCGCCGCAGTCAGACAGGTCTTCGTTGATGCACGACGACAATGCCGACAACGCCAGCACCGCCAACAGCGCACCCCTGCCGCCACGAAAACCGGATATGTTTTTTCTTCTCTTCTTCATTTTCTGCAAACATCTTTCAATTGTGAGCGGAGGCCGAACCAACGGCCTGCCGCCCTAAACTTCTCGCACTGCGAGAAGAAAAACCATCAAGAGACGGGGGCCTGGCATCAAGACATCAGCCAGACACGCCCGTCGCCCGAAAAGGGAAATCAATTACTGGATTTCAACATCGAACGTCATACCAGTCTGCCACTGGAGGTCAACAGAGAGACCAAGCGAAAGCTCAGAAGCGCGGAGGTCAGGAATGGTGACGTAAGCATTCTTCAACGAAGAGATTGTAAGGCTTGCCTTCGTCGTGAAGTCCTGCTGGAACACATCTGTAACGCCTTCAGGCTTCGTAACCCCTGTCGTTCCTTGCGGATTGAGCTGGGCAACAAGATAGAACTTGGCGCCGTTGGCAACCTTACCGTCAACACCGTAGAAGTCGGTGCCGGTGTTGTTGGTCAGCTCAATGGCAATGTAAACAACCGAAGGAGTGTTCTGCTTGTTGTCAAGCAGGAGGGTGTAGTTAGTCGCACTTGCTTCGTTGAACTTAGCAACTATGCCGGTCAGGGCGTTGTCATAAACGGTCTGGGTAAAGTTTGCGGCTGCAACGGGGTGCATATCCCAGCCTACAAAGTCGGGCTGGCCGCCTACAAGCACTGCGCTGACGGGGAATCCAGCAGAAGGAACAACGATTGACTGGTTTGACGTAAGCCCTGCAACAGCCTGGGCATTGTCTTCAAGTGTTGCTGTCTTGCACTTAACGGTGGTCTCCAGACGTGCCACGCCATACTGGATGTTGTTCTTCAAGGCTACGTTGCGGGTCGTGGCGGTAACAACATCACCCCAGCCGCTGAATGCGCCTTCGGCAATCCAGCCGGCGGCTGTGTTTGGCCAAGTGACGGTCATCTGGCTCGTAGCCCAGAGCGGAGTGTTAACAAAGTAAGCGATTGATGCGGGATAGCAGAGGTTGTAAACATCGAGTGCGTTGTCTCCGGTGCCGACTGTCGGCCGAGAAACAGCAACAAACTTATCCGTCTGCCAGTCAACCTGGGCTGCGCCCTCGGGAACATTAAGGTCTGTCGGGAAAGTATTCTCCGTTGTCCAAGCCAAAGTTATGTTTCCATCAGCCTCTGTTGGAGTGAAATAAGTCTTGATTTTAGTCTGTATGGCTGTTGCAACAGTCTTTTGAGTACTTTCATCTGTTGCAGTCGCCATGGTGTTTACGGCATTGTAAAGCTCTTCAAGCGTCAGCTTGACAGCATTGGCAGAACCTCCTACCAATGTCTGGTACTTCTCGTAAAGGGCAGCAAGCTCGTTGTCTGCCTGTGTGCTCCAGCCCTCTGCGGCAGCCACATCGTTGAGGATGTCAACCATTTCGCCGAGCTGGGTGGTAAAATCCGTGCCGGTAAGGATAGTGTTAAGGTTGAACTTAACATCCTCAGCCTTTGCAGTCGCCTTCAAAGTGGAGGTCAGGATGCCTTTGGCAAACTTATCCCCTGCTGTAGTGGGAGCTGCTGTGCCGCCCATTCCGTAGAAGAGGAAGTTCTTAGTTCCCACAGGAATGTTGACGTCGCTGTAGAGTTTGTAATTGCTGCTGCCACCATCAAAGCCGTTAAAAGCAGCCAGAGGTATCACGCTCGTGAACGCAGAGCTTGCCGTTCCTGCCGATGTAAGCGGAAGAAGGTAAATGTCATACATCCCGAGGAAGTTGCTGTTGTTCTGCGTGTTCTCGGCAGACATACGGGTTTTCGGGCCGTAAGGGATGTTGATGGCGAACTGGGTCTTAACGACCTCGCCCGCTGCGGGGTTGGAACCGGTGTTGTCGCCGGCCAGCTCGTCGTCGGAAGAGCATGAAGAGAAAGCCACCGCGCCCGTGAGCAACGCTGCGCTCATAAGGGCGAAATAATTCTGATTTCTCATAAGATGATTAATTTATTGGTTTGTTAATGTTTGAATATTCGTGAAGATGCGAGCTTCTCTCCCTCGGGAAGGGAGCTGCCGCGCCGGATTGGAGGCGGAGGAGAACCAAGAGACATAGGCGGCAGAGGCGGCCCAATCCTAATTCTCATCGCGCAGTTTTTTAATCTTTAACTTTCAATTTTTCCCTCTCTTCTATCTGCCTCAGGTTCTCGGCGGCCTGCGGGTTGCCGTTTGCGGCGGCGCGGCGCAGGTGCTGCAGAGCCTCATCGCGGCGGCCTGTCATGTAGCAGGCCACGCCCAGGGCATTGTGCGACCGCTCGTCGTGGCTGACAGTGCGCAGCAGTGCCAAGGCCTCTTCGGCCTGCCCGCGGCGTATCATCTCCGTGGCGCGGTTGATGATGCGCGCGGCGGTGTCGGGCACATAGTCGTAATATATGCGCAGGTAGCCCGAGTTGCGCTGGTCGGCCAGCACGCTGTCGCGCAGCCATCGCCATGCGCGGCGGCCGTCGAGCCGCTTTATCAGCTGCTCCCGGCGGTCGGGGTCAGGCTCGTTGTCTATGATGCTGAGCAGGCGGTCGCGGTATGGCGAGTTGCACCCGGCAATCTGCGCCCGCAGCTCGCGCCATCCCTCGCCGCCGTTCACCACCTCGTAGAGCGAGTCGGGCGTGTCCACGCGCCGCTGTATGTAGTCCTTGAGCGCACGGACGCGGTTGCCGGCCAGCTCGATGTTGTGGCGGCGCGGGCCGTCGATGGATGCCAGACCGACAATCTGTATGACCTTGACAGCCGACGTGGTGTCGGCCATGATGGCCCGTGTGATGTCTATTATGCGGTCGAGCGTTGCCGCGTTGTCGCGGAAGTCGTGACGCAGCACGTGCTTGTCGAGCGGGAAGTGGACGAAGAGCGCCCCCCGGCGAATCACGCCGTCATAGGGCTTGTATTGCGATATGTGCTGCAGCACGGGGTTGTCGCGCTGCAGTTCGCCGGCCTTGCCCGTATTGTCTGGCACAAGAGCCAGCGCGGGGCGGAACGGCGGCACGTATGCAAACCGGCCTATACGTGCGGCGGGCAGAGACTCCACCTCGCAGCAACCCTCCTGCTCGCGGTCGGCATCGATGCTGATGCGCCCTTGCCACAGCCACGGCGCGTCGGCGCGGCTCAGCGTTATGTCATAGTCCACACGACCGTCGGCAGGCACCTCGCGCCCTGCGGGAGCCTGCGGCACGGCCTCGCCGAAGTAGCGGGCGCGATCGGCCTTGCGGGCGTTGCGCTTGCCACGAAACACCGCCGGCTCAAGGCGCAGCGTGTCGCCCCGCCCGTTGGTGAGGCGCGGCGTGGCCCACACGGAGTAGTCGCTGCCCACGCGATCTGCCTCGCTGAGAGTGAAGGTGAGGCGCAGGCGGGCGCTGTCCTGAGAAGCCCCCTCAAAGCCTACAGCCCCTCCCCGACCCTCCCCCGTGGGGAGAGAGACCTGCGGCAGCAACGGGGATGCCGCCACTACACTATTATAAAAGAGGAGCAGGGCTATGGAGAGCACAACCCGGGCGGTGAGGTCCCTTTTTATATTTCTTCTATCCATACCTTTTTACTTTATATAATATACCACGGAGACGGCGAGCTTTGTGGGCATGAAGAGCCAGCGGGTGTCCTCGTCCACTTGCGAGCCGCACACCTCGCACATATATTTCTTATAATGGGTCACGCCCACACCGATGCCTATCGCGGCCTCAAGGCTCCAACGGCGGCCCAGCATCCAACTGTAGCCGTAGAGCACGCCCACAGCTCCGATGTCTCCCTGGAAGCGATGGTCATCGAGTTCGGGAAAAATGCCGAAAGGCACATCGATGTTGCCCGCGTTGTAGTGCGAGTAGAGGGCATTCACGCCAACGAAGTGGCCGGCGTATGCCGAACATAGCCAATAGCGAGCCTCCGGCTCAATGAGCACGTGCTTCAACTTGGCGTTCTCAGAAAAAGTAAACGGATTGTATCCGGCGGTGAGGCCGAGTGTCCAGCGCGGGGCGACCTTCAGTTCTGCGCCGATGTTGGGCGTGGTTGTCGCCCAATAGAGGGCATTGGTCTTCAGCGCTATGCGCTGCGCCGAGACCCGCTGTGTCCCCACTAGCATTATCATGACAACCAATATCCACCATCCCGTTTTATTGCTGCTATTACGGTTCATCTGATATTATTCAATCAATATAGTTTCCTGCAAGTCTTTATCATAACCATATTTTGAAAACCAATGCACGGACAAGACAGCCCGTTCCTCATATAAAAAAGCCTTCAGCCGCTACACTCTACATGGCACAAAGCCTCCTGCCAACAAGCGCCTGATGACAACTCAGCGTGAAAGCAGGCACACCATAAATATGCGCGGCCTCGATATCATTGGCGGAGCATACGTCATAAATCGGATTTCTTATTGGCATCCGTCAACACATAGTTTCAGACTGCAAAGATAATGATTTATTTAAGTAAAAACAATATTAAAAGCCATTTTACCCCCCCCATTAAGTTTTATTAAGAAAAGCTATCCCTCCAACCTCCCCCAGTGGGGAGGCGGAAGGGACGGGAGAGCGGAGAGAGATGGGAGAACAGGGAAGGCAGAATACAATAGGCAGCTTATGCGACCTAAAGCACGGCACGCCCACCGCGCCAGCCCAACTCTCAATTCTCAATTCTTAATTTTTAATTCTTAATTCTCAATTCTTAATTACCACCGCCGCCCCGGCAATGAACCAGAATCCGGGCTGCGGCACATTGCCATAGTCCACGTATGTGGCGGAGAAGATGTTGTTAGCCTCTATGTAGAGTCGGAACGGGCGGATGCTCCACTGCACCCGGGCATCGGCCACGGCGTAGGGTGAGTAGGCGCGTGTGGCGCCGCCGGTGTCGGTGTATGTGCCGCGGCGGTCCTGGTAGCGGCAACTGACATCGAGCGAGAGGCGCGGCAACAGGTCGAGGCCGAGCCTGGCCACGAGCTTATGGCGCAGGTACTCAAGTGAGTAGCGGCTCTCGAGTCCCTCCGTGCCGTCCATGTCCTGCGTTATGTAGTTGTAGTCAACAGCCAATGAGCGCATCAGCGTCTGGCCGGGCAACAGCCGCCGGAAGTCGAGCCGCAGCGAAGACTCCACGCCGAGCGCACTGATGCGCGCGAAGTTGACCGACCGCCACGGAGCGTCGGGGCCGTCGGCCACGGTGCGCACCCAGTCTATG
Source organism: uncultured Prevotella sp. (assembly GCA_944320355.1). GTDB lineage: Bacteria > Bacteroidota > Bacteroidia > Bacteroidales > Bacteroidaceae > Prevotella. The sequence goes on from CALUHC010000010.1 coordinate 42,524, forward strand.
AGGTTCTTGTAGCGGTTGTGATAGACCGACGCGGAGGCACTGAGACCACCACGGCTGTAGCGCACGCCGCCCTCGTATGCCGTCAGCTCCTCGGGCTGCAGGTGGCTGTCGGCCTTATGGCCGCCCACTGAATAGTAAAGCTCGGTAGCCGAGGGCAGGCGCAGCGATGTGTTGCAAGAGGCATAGACCGTCCACGCGCCGCCGAGGGCAAGGCTGGCATCGATGCCGGGATAGACGCGCATGGGCGCGTCGCTCCACGAGTTCTTGGCCGCCACGAGGCCTGCCGAGAGTGACAGCGGCCCGAGAAGGACGTTGTGTTCGAGCATGAGGTTGATGTTGGTTCGGTTCAGGCCGTAGCCGTAGCTGCGGTCTGTGCCGTGAATGTGGTGCGGGCGGGAGAGCGGCTCGCCGAGCGTTGTGCTAAGCAAGTCCTCGTTGCGAAGCTCGCCGCCGATGGCCGTGCGCCCCAAAGCCCAGTCGAAGAAGCCGGTGACGTTGATGCCGAACACATCGTAGCGGTGGTAGTTGAACGGCACCTGCGCCTCAGAGCCGCGATACAGCTCAAAGCGGTCGGCACCGTGATTCCAATAGAGAGCCGAGCGCAGGCGCAGCGCCCCGGCGCGCGTCTCGGCGCGCAGGGCTGTGGTGGTCTTGAAGGTGCGCTCGTACTGGTCGTCCCACGACGCGCCGTAGAAGGTGTTTGAGCCATATCCCTTGAGGCTCATGCCCGCGTGCCAGTCGGCCTTGAGCTGCCCTGAGGCATAGCCGCCACGCCAGAAAGCCTTGCCGCCGCTGTAGTCGGCGTTGAGCCCGCCTGCCCGGTTGCGGCTGTAGCCGTCGCTGCGCGAATAGCTGCCCGAGAGGCTGTTGCCCCACCGGCCTGAGGCCAAGGCCACACGGGTTGCGGCAGAGGCATAGCCATAGCTGCCGCCCTCAATGCGCGCGTCCAGTGCCGTTTCGTCGGGGCGGCGGGTGACAATGTTGATAGCTCCTGATAGTGATGAAGTGCCGTAAACACGCCCGGCAGGTCCTTCGAGCACTTCTATGCGTTCGATCTCCGAAATATCAACGGGGAAATCGAATACGTTATGACCTGACTGCGGGTCTCCGATGTTGATTCCATCCAAGAGAATGGCCACCTGCTCGTAGTTGCCTCCCCGGATGCTGACATCGGTCTGCGCTCCCATGGGACCCCGCTGGCGCACGTCCACGCCTGCGGCGTACTTGAGCAAGTCGTTGACACTCTGCGCCGGCGCGGCGGCAATGTCGGCCCGCGTCAGCACACTAACCATTCTCACGGTGCGGCCCGAGGCCGGCGGCGCCATCGAACCCGTGACGCTGACCTCGCCGAGCGTTACCTCCCTGCCCGTTGCCATGGCCACGGTGTCGGCCGGCAGCGGCTTGATGCTGATGCCATCGGCACGCGCGTAGGTGAGCGTGGCCACGCTGAGCGTGCCGATGATCACCTCACGGCCCAAGCAAGCGAAAAGGGAATAGCCCTTGCGCCCGAAACGACGGAACACAAGAGGCTCACGCTTGTTGAAAGAATTGTTTTTGTACATTTGATTTATAATGGAATTTAAAAGAAGAATCTTTAGGAAGTTAAAGAAGTTAACGGAAGTTATCGCTCCACTGCATTCCGCTCGGGAAGTTAACGGACAATAGCCTTACTGGCGGTTTCTCTTTGGGGAGAACGGAAGCCCTCCCCCGTGTGGAGGGAGCTGCTGCGCCCAGGAGGGATAGACAGACTGAGAGGAATGGGAGATATGGGAGAAGTGGAAGAGCTGAAAGCAATAGGCCGCTTAGGCGGCATAGGCACCATAAAGCCCAGCAAACCTTCGCGCAGCCTAATTCTCAATTCTTAATTCTCAATTCTTAATTCTCTTCGCGCAGCCTAATTCTCAATTCTTAATTCTCAATTCTTAATTTTAAATGAGCTTTCTATGCTGCCTATTTCTTCGGCGAAAGCCTTGTCAACCTTGAGGCGCTGCTCTATGGTGGAGCAGCTGTGGATGACGGTGGAGTGGTCGCGGTTGCCTATGAGCTGGCCTATGCGCGACGCCGGCATCTTGGTATATTTCTGCGCGAAGTACATGGAGACCTGCCTCGTGAGCACATAGTCGCGCTTGCGGCTGCGGCTGAACACGTTCTGGGTCGTTACGTTGAAGTGTGCGCACACCTTCTCGAGAATGTCGTCCACGGTGAGCGGGCGGTTGTCTATCTTCACGGCACGCTTGATGACGCGCTCGGCCAGCCGCATATCTATGTTGCAGTTGTAGACCACCGAGTAGGCCAGAAGCGAGTTGATGACTCCCTCAAGGTCGCGCACGCTGCCGCTGGCCGTCTGCGCTATGAACATGATGACGTCGGCGGGGATGACAAGTCCGTCGCGGCGGCACTTGGAGTTGAGTATGTCCACGCACAGCTGCACGTTGGGTTTCTCAAGCTCGGCTATGAGTCCGCAGCTGAAACGGGTGAGCAAGCGGTCCTTCATGCCCTGCAAGTCGACCGGCGGGCGGTCGCTGGCAAGGATTATCTGCTTGGAGTTGCGGAACAGGTGGTTGAAGATATGGAAGAACGTGTCGAGCGTCTTTGTGGCCGTGGCCCACTCCTGTATGTCGTCGACAATGAGCACGTCGATGGTCTGGTAGAAGTTTATGAAGTCGTTGACGCGGTTCTGGCGCACGGCATCGGTGAACTGAACCTGAAACAGGCGGGCGCTGACATAGAGCACGCGCTTCTGCGGATACAGTTCCTTGCAGCGCACCCCAATGGCATTGACGAGGTGGGTCTTGCCGCAACCCGACGGGCCGAAGATGAAGAAGGGATTGAAGGTAGACTTCCCCGGATGCTCGGCTATCGACAGGCCGACGGTGCGCGGCAGCTTGTTGCTGTCGCCCTCTATGAAGTTTGCGAACGTGTGCTTGGTGTCGAGCTGAGGGTTGAGCCCCTGCGGCACGGCGGCATCGAGTGTGGTTGGCGACTGGTTGGCCCTCGTGGCGCGCGGCGGCTCAATGTCGCCGGGCTGCTCCGCGTCGATGTCCTGAGTGAGGTGGTGCTCGCTGTCGGTCACAATGCGGTAGCGCAGCACCACGTTGGCGCCGAAACAGCGCGCGAGCACCTTGTTGAGCAGGCCTACATAGTACTGCTCAAGATACTCGTATGCATAATGGCTCTGCACCTGAAGCAACAGCGTATTGGCCGAGGCGTCGAACGACTCGAACACAATTGGCGCGAACCACGTCTTGAACTGCTGCTCGGTGACATTCTCCTTGATCAACGCAAGGCACTTGTCCCACAGAACCTTATACTTGCTTACCATTGGGGGTTATTCACTTTTTGGAATGAATCATGAAGCTGTTTCGGACTGCAAATATCGCAATTTTTTTCCAAACCTGCAAATCGCGCCTTTTTATTGCGCCGGGACAGAAATGGCGTAAACCGTTTATTTACGGGCAGTTAAGGCTCATTGGTATGTCGGAAAGGCAAACAGCCCCTTGCCTATATGCAAGTTTTTATAAATCAAATGGTTATGCCAACAGGCACACAAACCTGAACCAGAATCGGATTTATGCACCCGACAATACCGAAAACGCCATATATCAGGACGTTGTGAAATATCCTTGACACATCGCCGGGCGCAAATCGTTATTTATACAAAATAAAAATTGCGGACGAAACAGCACAGAAGGCGATGTAAAAGTAAAAAAGTAAAAGGGTAAAAAGGTAAAAAGCCATGCGGAAGGGGCGTGGCAATACTATGCAGGAGTTCAGACATCACTTCAGTAATCAGTAGTTCAGGAGTTGCAGGAGTTCAGACATCACTTCAGTAATCAGTAGTTTAGGAGTTGCAGGAGCTCAGACACCACTCAGTAGTCAGTAGTTCAGGAGTTGCAGGAGTTCAGACATTGGCTCCTGCATAGTGCTGCCACGCCCCTTCCGCATGGCTTTTTACCTTTTTACCCTTTTACCTTTTTACTTTCAAAGCCCTTGCCACCCTGTAAGTCATTGATAATCAGTGGGGTTACAAGATGTGCCGTTTTGGCTTGCAAAACGGCACATTTTAGCGTGCAAAACGGGTCGTTTCAGAAGCCAAAACGTGCCGTTTTGCAAGGCGAAACGGCACGCTTTGTTTTTTGATACGCTTTTTGGGTGAATCTTAGGGGCACATTTTTAGGAGTTGATCTTCGGGAATTGATCTTTAGGAGTTAAGGAGTTAGAGGAAGTTAAGGAGTTAAGACAAATGCTTTGGCGGATGTCTTGACCTCAGGAGTTAGGTGGAGTTAAGACAAATGCTTTGCTAATGCACTTTCTTCCAAAGTGCAGGAGTCGTTCATTTCCAAAAGCTATTGTCTTAACTCCTTAACTTCCTCTAACTCCTTAACTCCTAAAGATTAACTCCTAAATAATAAAAACGAGCTCCCAAAGAGATTAACTCCCTACTTGTCTTTCCTGCCGAATAGCGAGAAGTGGACGTAGCGCTTGGGATGCTGGCGCAGGTCTATGAGCAGCGAGTCGGCGCTCATCATGGTGGAGTTGAGGTTGTTGTAGAGCGAGGCATCGCGCATGAGCAGCCCGAGCGAGCCTTCGTTGCTGTTGAGACGGTCGGTCATCTGGCGCACGTTGTCGAGCGTAGCGTCCACCTTGGCCATGGTCGCGGCCACGTCGAGCTGGCTGAGGTTGCGCGTCAGGCGGTCCGTATTGTCAAGTATCCCGTCGGCCTTGTCCATCATGCCCGGCACACGGATGTTCACGCTGGCCATGAGAGTGTTGAGCCGCGCGGTGGTCACGGTCAGGTTGGCGGTTATGCCCTCCACGTTGTGCAGCGAGTTTGCAAGGGCCGGGTCGGCCAGCAGCGCGTTCAGCCGCGTGAGTATTGAGTCGAGCTTTGGCAGGGCCTGCTCTATGGTGGGCAGCATATCGGCTGCCTTGTCAAGCATTCCGCCGCTCTTGCCGCCGCTGATGGTGTCGCCCACGGCCACCATCACGGAGCGGTCGGGGTTGAGTGTCAGGTTCACCTTCACGTTGCCGAGCATATCGCTCTCTATCTTGGCCACGGTGCCGCGAGGCAGGTTCATGCGCTTGTCGAGCCCAAGCGAGGCCACAATATGCCCCGTGGAGTAGTCGTAGGCAATGTCCTTGACCACGCCGACCTTATAACCGTCGGCATAGACCGCGCTCGAAGCCGACAGCCCGCTTATGTCATCGAAAGAGGCATAGTAGACATTCTCGTCGGAGAAAAGGCTCAGTCCCTTGAGAAACTGCAGGCCGAAGAACAGCACCACCACCCCTACTATAGCCACGAGGGCTATCTGGACTTCCTTAGTAATGTATTTCATAACTCTATGTTTTTATTTCCTTTCAGTTGCCCTGCGCTGCTTGAACTCGCTCACCGCAGCCGCAACGTCTGTGCGGCTGCCCCCCTTGAAGGCCACGATGAACGCCTCGGGAAACTTGTCGAGCAGCGACTTGCGCAGGCGGTATATCTCATTATAGTCGGCCGAGGAGCCGCAGGTGTACTTGTAGAGCCCTCCCTCACGGTAGTTCTCTATGCCCTCCACGCCCTTGAACAGCGGGCTGTCCGGCGGCAGGTTGCGGCTGCTGGCCATCAGTTGCACCTTGAACACAGGCACGCCACCGGCCTCGGCCGGCTCAGCCGGGGTGGCGCCGGCCTGCCCGCCGGCTGCATCAGGCCGCACGGCAGGCACATCAGCCTGACTCGGCTCGGCCACCGCCGCATCGGCCGCAGTCCCTCCCTCTGCGCCACGGCGCGCTCCTGCCAGCTCGGCGGCTATGCTCTCGCCAGTGGGCGCGGCCTCCTCGCGGTGCTCAAGCGCGGCCTCACGGGCCTCCTTTTCCGCCTTTTCGGCCTTCTCACGGGCCTCGCGCGCCTCGCGTTCGAGCCGCCTGCGCTCGCGGCGCGACAGCCCCTCGCCGTCCTTCTTGCCGCCATCCTTGTCGGGAATCACCTTAGGGATGTTGGCGTCAGTGTTGTCCTCGGGCTTATAGGGCACGCTTATCTTGCGGTCGTACTTATGCTTGTAGTCGGCAAAAGCCTGATAGATGCCACGCCCCAGCGCATCGATGCCTGCCGAAGAGTTGAGGTAGCGCTCCTCGTCGGCGGTGGTGATGAACCCCAGCTCGATGAGGCAGCTCGGCATGGACGTCTCGCGCAGCACGAGGAAACCGGCCTGCTTAACGCCCTTGTTGGCGCGGCCGGTGGAGGCACAGGCACGCCGCTGCACGTAGCGGGCCAGCTCTACGCTCTTCTCCATGTTGCGGTCCTGCATGAACTCGAACAGGATGTAACTCTCAGACGAGTTAGGGTCGAACCCCTCATAGTGCTGCTTGTAGTCACTCTCGAACAGAATCACTGAGTTTTCGCGCTTGGCCACGTCGAGGTTGTCGGCCGCGCGGTGCATTCCAAGAGTATAGGTCTCTATGCCCCTGGCCACCTTTCCGCGCGGCAGGGCGTTGGTATGTATGGATATGAAGAGGTCGGCCTTGTTGCGGTTGGCTATGTTCGCCCGCTCGTGCAACGGCACGAAAACATCCGTCTTGCGGGTATATACGACCTTGACATCGGGAAAATTGCGCTCCACATAGCGTCCGAAAGCCAGCGCAACGCTGAGATTGATGTTCTTTTCCTTTGAAATCTTGCCCACGGCACCAGTGTCGTGGCCACCGTGACCGGCATCAATGACAAGCGTGAACCGCCCGTTCGCCGCAGCAGCCACCGCGGCAACAAGCACCAATATCCACGCCAACGCAACCAGCCTTCTGCCCATAACGCTTTAAAATTATGCAAAAGTAATTATTAATCCCGTAAAACTCAAAACATCCAGAAAGTTTTATCATTTATTAAGGGATGGGAGCTGTCCATCTCAAGGAGTTAAGAAGTCTGGGAGTTAAGGAGTTTAGACAATAGCTGTGAGAATGAAAAACTCCTGCGCTTTGGAAGAAGGCATTTCAACAAAGCATTTGTCTAAACTCCTTAACTTCCTGACTCCTTACCCCCTTCTTACTTCCTCTAATTCCTTAACTCCTTATTTATATGAGCTTTGCGAGCACCCATCATTTATCAAATGAATCTCCACGCCGGCTCCGTCGCAACAGGCTCCCATCGGCGGATTTACCTTAGTGACACTCAGGTCAACCGACACTATGGCCGGAAATGCCTTCAACAACGCCTCGCCCATGCGCCCGGCGACGTGCTCTACGAGGCGTGAGGGCCTGGCCATCTCGCGTTTCACGATGTCGTAAATGTCGGCATAGCTCAGTGTGTCGCGCACATCGTCGGTCACGATGGCCCGCTCCACGTTGTAACCCACGCGAACATCCACTATGAAGTCGGCTCCGACAACCGTCTCCTGCGGCGAAACACCATGGCGGGCGTGCATCCGCACACCGCGCAACGTTATGTATGAGGATTGGATTTGCATATTATCTTATCCAGAAGTTAAAGAAGTTAACTGAAGTTATCGCTCCACTGCGTTCCGCTCGGGAAGTTAGCGGACGGATGTCTTTCTTATTTAGGAAATTAAAGAAGTTAACGGGAGTCATCGCTCCACAACGTTCCGCTCGGGAAGCCAACAGACGAATGCCTTGTGGAAAGAGAAGCCTAAGCCTCCCCGTGTGGAGGTTGGAGGGTCAACTCCTCCCACAAGACATTTGTCCTTTAACTTCCGCGACCGACAGGGAGCTAACTTCTTTCAACTTCCTTGACTTCCATGCCGCCTCCTATCCGCACCTGCTGGCGCCGCAGTTCTTGCAGATGAGGCAGCCCTCCTGGTAGACGAGCGACTCATGTCCGCACACGGGACACTTCTGCCCCTTGGCTTCGGTGCCGTCAACGACGTATTTCTTCAGGGCACGCTCCACTCCGTTCTTCCACGTGTTGATGCTCTCGTCCTTCAGCTGGAGCGACCCTACGAGCTTGATGACGTGCTCGATGGGCATCCGGTAGCGCAGAACGCCGCTGATGAGCTTGGCGTAATTCCAGTACTCGGGGTTGAACTTCTCGCTCAGTCCCTCCACCGTCGTCTTGTATCCGCGCTTGTTCTCAAACTGGAAGTCGTAGCGGTGCTTGCCGTTCTCGTCGGTCTGCTTGATTATCTTGCCCTTGGTCACGGTCTTGGGCAGCACTATTCCTTCCTCGTCGTCCTGCAAACCGGTGAAGATCTCGTAGGGATAGCCCTTCAGGAGGCCTACGAAAGCCACCCACTTCTCCTTGTTGTTCTGGAAGCGAACCACGTCGCACTCCAGTTCCTTGGGCCTAACCTCGGTCACTTCGGGCTGCTTGCAGGGTGCCGGCTCGGCTGTCTGGGCCGCTCCCTCGCCCTTCTTGTCCTTCTTCGACACAGAGATCATAACGCCCGAGCGGCTTCCCTCACGGTAGATGGTGCAGCCCTTGCAGCCCGAACGCCATGCCTCGACATAGAGACGGTTAACGAGAGCCTCGTCGACGTCGGCCGGAAGGTTTATCGTCACGCTTATGGAGTGGTCCACCCACTTCTGGATTGCGCCCTGCATACGCACCTTCATCACCCAGTCAACGTCGTTGGCCGTGGCTTTATAATAAGGTGAGCGCGCCACCAGGTCGTCTATTTCCTCCTGTGTGTACTTCTTCTCCGTGTCATAGCCGTTCACCTCCATCCACCTGAGGAACTTGCTGTGATACACTATATACTCCTCGAACGAGTCGCCAACCTCATCTACATAGTCCACATGAACGTTGGCATCGCCGGGATTAACCTTGCGGCGGCGCTTGTAGACGGGCATGAACACCGGCTCGATGCCGCTCGTGGTCTGGGTCATAAGGCTCGTTGTGCCGGTGGGAGCGATGGTCAGGCAGGCTATGTTGCGGCGGCCGTACTTGGCCATGTCCTCGTAGAGCTGCGGGTCGGCCTCGCGCAGACGGGCCACAAAGGGATTGTCCTTCTCGCGCTCAGCGTCATATACGGCGAAGGCACCGCGCTCGCGGGCCATCTCGACAGACGAGCGATAGGCCGTCAGGGCGAGCGTCTTGTGAACCTCGACAGAGAAGGCCGTGGCCTCATCGGAGCCATAGCGCAGCCCCATGGCGGCCAGCATATCGCCCTCGGCGGTGATGCCCACGCCCGTGCGGCGGCCCATTCCACTCTTCTTCTTTATCTTCTCCCAGAGGTGACGCTCGGCACCTTTCACCTCGTCGCTCTGCGGGTCGCTGTCCACTTTCGCCTGTATCAGGTCTATCTTCTCCAGCTCCAGGTCAACGATGTCGTCCATTATGCGCTGCGCCGCGTAGACATGACGGCGGAAGAGGTCGTAGTCGAAGCGGGCGTTAGGCGTGAACGGGTCGATGACATACGAGTAGAGGTTTATCGAAAGCAGGCGGCACGAGTCGTAAGGGCACAGCGGTATCTCGCCGCAAGGGTTTGTGGAGACGGTGCGGAAGCCCAGGTCGGCATAGCAGTCGGGCAGGCTCTCGCGTATGATGGTGTCCCAGAAGAGCACTCCCGGCTCGGCACTCTTCCACGCGTTGTGCACGATTTTCTCCCAAAGAGCCTTCGCGTCTATCTCCTTCCGGTAGTCGGGCGTGTCACTGTATATGGGGAACTGCTGCACGTATGGGCGCCCGTTGATGGCCGCCTCCATGAACTCATCGTCTATCTTCACCGACACATTGGCCCCGGTCACCTTGCCTTCGGTCATCTTGGCGTCGATGAACGCCTCGCTGTCGGGGTGCCTTATGCTCACGGAGAGCATCAGCGCGCCGCGCCGTCCGTCCTGAGCCACCTCGCGTGTGGAGTTGCTGTAGCGCTCCATGAACGGCACGAGGCCGGTGGAGGTGAGCGCGGAGTTGTTCACGGGCGAGCCTTTCGGGCGTATGTGCGACATATCGTGGCCCACGCCCCCGCGCCGCTTCATCAGCTGCACCTGCTCCTCGTCTATGCGCATTATGGCTCCGTAGGAGTCGGCGTCGCCGTCGAGGCCTATCACGAAGCAGTTGCTCAGCGAGGCTATCTGGTGGTTGTTGCCGATGCCGGTCATGGGACTGCCCGCCGGGATGATGTAGCGGAAATGGTCGAGCAGGCCGAACACCTCTTCGGCCGACATCGGGTTGGCGTACTTCTGCTCTATGCGGGCAATCTCGCCAGCCAGCCTCCAGTGCATATCCACGGGCGACTTCTCGTATATGTTGCCGAAGCTGTCCTTCATGGCATACTTGTTCACCCACACGCGGGCGGCCAGCTCGTCGCCCCCAAAATACTCCAAGGAAGCGGCAAACGCCTCCTCGTATGTGAAAGTCTTGTTGGAATTCATCTTGAAAAAATTGATTGCGAGGGCAAAGTTAGACCTTTTTTGCGAGATAGGGAAATATTTTTTGAGAAAACTTTTTGAACTTTTTGCGTCGGAAAATTTTCCGAAACGGGAAACGTACCTAAACACATTGGCTGTCAAAATATGCCACCATCACCATGCGACAAGACCTGCCCGGCAGACAAAGCGCAGCGACCCATGCCTCAATGCAGGCAGGAGGGCACCCTTGCTTTTTGTCCTGCGCCGCCAGACAGGCACCGTCTCCGTAACCATCTGATAATCAGTGGAGTTACAAAACGTGCCGTTTTGCGCTCCAAAACGACCCGTTTCGGACGTTAAAACATGCCGTTTTGGAGCGCAAAACGGCACGTTTCACAATGCGAAACTGATGGCTTTGTTTTTTGACACAAATGCAGCCGCACGGCAAGAGCGTAAAAGCGCACATGAAAAACAACGCGCGTCACCTTCTCACAAGCAGCCTCCTCATCCACAGATAGTAGCCCGTGAGCGGCAGGACAGCGCCAAGCAGGGCCGCCAGGAACCACAGTATGCGCGTGAACAGCCCGCCGAACGAGCCCACATGGACTGAATATATCCATCCGCGCAGCTTGCCCGAAGGGGCTGAGCCGGCATAGAGCGTGGAACCGCTGATGCTCCCCGACGCCTTGTCGAAGGTGTAGCGGTCGGCGGCGCGGCTGTTGCCAAAGCCTCCATGCGACACTGTCGCCGTGCCGCTGCCCACGGTTATGCGGCTGAAACCGGGATTGCCGGCCTTCAGCCTGTCGCAGACAGCCTGCCAACCGGCATATTCGCTACCCGCCGCGAGCTGCCTCTCGCCATGCCCGCCGCGACCCTCGCCGCGGCCTCCGCGGTTGCCATGGCTGGCTCCGCCGCCTGCGCTGCGCTCCTTGCCAGCGCCTGCGCCACCGGCATCAGCACCGCCGTGCGCCGACGCCACTGCCGCCTTGGCAGCCGGCCTGCCAGAGCCTTGGCCCTGCTCCACGCCAAAAACGGCATAGAAGCCTGTGCGATACCACCCGAACGACCACGTAAGGCCGGTGAGAGCCATAGCGAGCAACAGCAGCACCACATACATTCCGCCGGCCATGTGCAGACTGTGCCAGAAACGGAAAGCCCCGCGACCTACGGTGACAGTGAGCCTGCGGCGCAGCTCACCGCGCCTGCGCGGCCACCACAACACCACGCCCGACACGAGCGCGAGCACGAACATGATGACCGAAATGCCTACAACCATCTTGCCGACGGTCATGTCGCCGCGCTGCTCGGGGGCGTCGAAGAGCCAGCGATGCAGGAAAAACATCGCGGTGAAGAACGCCGAACGCTCGTGGCGGCCCTTCACTTCGCCAGTGTATTGGTCCACGTAGAGGGCGGCGCGGTGGGGTTTCGACAGACTCACCTCGTAGGTCCGGGACGGGTCTGCATACACCGTCACGCCCGTTATCGACACGCTGTCGGGCAGCGACCGCCCCACCCTCTCCATCAGGACGCCCATGGGCAGCGCGCCGCCAGAGGCATCGTCCACATAGAAGAGGCTGCGGCGGGTCAGCATATCCACCTCGTCCTCAAACACAAGCATGGCACCCGTGAAGCACACCACTACCATGACCAGCCCCAACGGCACGGACATCCACAGGTGAATCTTGCGAAATAGTTTTCTCGTTGTCATTTTTTCAAGAAATTGTTTTTGTCGGGAATTAAAGAAGTCAACGGGAGTTATCGCCCCACTTCGTTCCGCTCGGGAAGTTAACGGACAAATGTTTTGCGTTTGGCGTAGACCAAGCCTCCACTTGCTAAGGCCGGAAGGGCCTCTCCGTTCATACTGCCACTAAGTAGAGGGGAGGCGGAGGCGACTCCCCATCACTCCCAATCGGATGTGCGTTTGCTGTCAAATGGCCGTGCCATTCCGCACGGCCATTCTCAACTTTCCAGTCTCAATTCTCAATTAATCTATGCGTCCCACGGCGGTGAGCGTGGTCGCGCCGGATACAGTGAGGCTCTTTGTGGCAACCGCCGTCGACGGGTCTATCTTCCAAATGGCAGGCGAACCAGACTCCGTGTTCACCGAGATGTAGGCCGCGCCGCCCTCCATGTAGGGCGTGGTGCCATAGCCCGACACGTCGGTAGGCAGCCCCGTGACCTCCGTCAGCTTCTTGCTCTCGGCACTGAACACGGCGAGGCGGTTAGCCGTCTTGGTCGAAGAGGTGATGGGCGCGTCGTACATCAGGAACAGGAACTTGTCGTCGCCGATGTACCAACTGCGCATAATGCCGTTCTGCGACAGCTCTTCGAGATTGCAGTAATAGTCGTCGAACTCCTCTGTCTCGGTGTCTATGCGCACCACTCCGGCGGGCAGCGTGGTCTGCTGGCGCACATCACTCATGGTCTTGGCGTAGCTCGGCGAGATGACATAGACGTAACGGCCGTCGTCGGTGGCCCATATCATCTGGTAATACTGCGAGCGGTTGCGTCCGCAGGCATAGCTTATCTTGCCCGTCTTCAGTATTTTCTTCTCCTTGAGGGTGTTGTCCGTGAATATGGCCACCCAGCAAGAGTCGGGCCATTGCGTCCACTGCAGCTCGTCTTTCTCATAGCCCGCGCTGCCGCTGCCGCCGCTTTCGGTCTTTATCAGGTCCTCGAAGCCCGGGCGCACCCACTTGTATTGCGTGCGGGCATCGTCCGTAAACTGCTGGCATCCGTACTGCGACAGCCCCATCGGAACGGCCACGCTGTAGACCTTGCTGTCCACCTGCTCCAGTCCGGAGAGCGTTATGTACTCGCCGTTGCCGAGAAAGTTCTCGCAGATATAGCTGCGGTCGGTCACTATCGCGTCAGAGCCGGTGCCTCCGGTGGTGTTGCTCGTGAAGGTCTCGTCGTCCACATCGAGGTATCCCACCTTTATTACATAAGGCACATATCCCGTCTGCGGGTCGGCCCACGAGGGGTCTCCCTCTCCGCTCGACGTGGTCATTATCTTGTCATCGTATATCCCGTAGGTGGTGAATCGCGTCACGAAGTACTCGTTGTCGCGCTGCCTTATCTGCCCGGTGGCGGCGTCGCGCTCGTAAGAGAACGTGGTTCCGGCGTCGCCCTGGTGGTAGTTGAGGGCGTAGAGGTACTTGTTTGAGTGGAACACCCAGTAGGTGGCTCCCTCGTTGGTGAGGCCTACGGGCGTGATTTCGCCCTCAAGCGACTCTGCCGTGGTGAGCAGGTCGGCCGACGTTCCCGAACCGCTCACGGTCGTTCCGATTACATACTTGCCGGTCAGCGGGCCGTCCGCGCCGCTTGCTCCGCCGCCGTTGTTGTCGTCGTCAGAGCACGATGTTGTCAACACTCCGGCGGCGATGAACGCCATCGCGCCGGTAATCAAAAGGTTCTTTTGCATTTTCATATCTGTTAAGTTGTTTGTTTCAAACAGGAGTTAGCTGGAGTTTGGCGCTTCGCGCCGTAGTTAGCGGGAGTTAACGGACGATAGCTTTGCTCACGGAGCGGAACATACGTCCGTTAACTTCGGCGACCGACAGGGAGGTAACTTCCGTTAACTCCCCGAGCGGAACGCAGTGGAGTGATAACTTCCGCGAACTTCTTAACTCCCGCGAAGCGCCTTCCTCATCCCCCGAACGCCACCCTCACCTTGGCGTAGAAGGCGCGACCAGCCTTCTGCAGGCTGAAGTTGTCGTAGAGATTCTCGTTGGTCAGGTTGCGGCACTCCACCGAAAAGTTGTACCGTCCGCGCCCCATGCTGTAAGAGAGCGACAGGTTGTGCGAGAACTGAGTGGGCACCATGTACTCCTCTCTGTTCACCGCGGCAACGCCTTCAGAATGATAACTGAAGCTGTGGGTGTACATATTGTCGTACGTAAGGGCCAGCACGTTGTCGCGTCCGCCCAGCCCCGGCCAGCGCAGGGTCACGTCGCTGTCGGCGAAACGGTAGGGAACGTTGGGCATACGCGACTTGTAGAGCGGGTTCTCCACGGCGTTGCTGCCCACCATCAGCTTCTCGTTGTCCTTCACGTCCATCTGGGTGAAGTTGCCGCCGAGGCTGAGCCAGCGGCCGAAGGAGTAGCGCACGGAGACACTGCCGCCCGTGGTGCGCACGCGGCCGTAGTTCTCGTAGAACGCGCCCTCGCGGTTGTTGTCCAGCCCGGCGATGGTGCGCTGGATGTAGTCGCGGGTGTCGCGGTAGATGAGCGAGCCCTCCACGTAGAGCGAGTGGCGGCCCACGGTGCGCGTGTAGCTCAGGTTGAAGTTCACGTTATGGCTGTTTTCGGGACGTATCATCACGCTGCCGGTCTCCAAGTCCTCGTCGCCGAACATCTCTTCCGTGGTGGGCAGGCGGTAGGCCTTCTCGTATGAGAGCTTGGCTTGCAGCCCCGGCAGCACGTAATAAGTGCCCGCCGCGCCGTAGCCCCACGAGGAGAGCGAGCGGCTTTGGCGCACATAGTCGCTCGCGGTGGAGGTTGTGGCCACGGGGCCGGCCACCCACTGGCGGTAGTACTTGCCGAAGGCGGTGACGTTCCAGCGGTCCGACAGCATGAGCCTGTACGACAGTCCGAGTATGTTCTTGCGCGTCTGCTTGGCTATCGGGTCGGTGTTCTCGCGGCCGTATAGCAGCGACGTGTTTTCGCGGCGGAAGGCGTTGAACACGTTGTTGAGCGTTATGGCGTGGCCTTGGGCTGGCGAGTAGCTGGCCGTCAGCGTGGCGTTCCAGTTGTCGTTGTCGGCCCTTGAGTAGAGCAGCGACTGCTCTCCGCCCTCGCTCTTGCGCTCGCGCTCGCCCCGCCAGTTGTATGTGTAGGCGGCGGTGTCCACGTTTGTTGTCGAGTTGCGGTTGTAGTTGGCCGTGGCCACGAGGCTAAAGCCCTTCAGTATGAGGTTGCGCTTGCTGTATTCGAGCGACGGCATGAGCGAGTGCCCGTATCGGTGCTTCTCTCCGTAGACCGTTTTCTGGCGCACGCCCGTCTGTATGTCCTTGTACTCATGAGCGTAGCCGAAGCCCAGCATGAGCCTGTCGGCCCAGGGGCGGCCCGTGAAGCCCACCTTGGCCACCACCGCCTCGTTGTGGTAAGTGTCGTTGAAGCGGCGCACGCGCTCCAGCTTCTTGGTGTTGATGCTGTGGGTGGTGAAGTCGTATATGGGCGCATCTACCTCATAGTCGTTGTCGGAATAATTCTGGAATGCGGTCACCTCGTAGGTCAGCCCGTTGCGGAACGTCTGGCCGAAGCTGATGTTGCTCCTGTGGGTGTTGAACGAGCCGTAGGAGTAAGAGGCGTCGGCAAACCAGCGGCGCGGCCGCTTGTCGGTCACCACGTTGATGACTCCGCCTATCGCGTCGGTGCCCAGGCCCACGGGCACCACGCCCTTGTAAACCTCTATGCGGTCGGCGAAGGCCACCGGAATGTTGCCCAGCCCGAAGGCAGAGCCCACGCCCTCTTGCGGCACACCGTCTATGAACACCTTCACGTGCTTGCCGCTGAAGCCGTCTATCATCACGTTCATGTCGGAGCCTACGCCGCCGCTCTCGCGCAGTTTCAGTCCCGGCGCCTTGGCCAGTGCCTCGCCCAGCGTCTTGGTGGAGTTGCGCATGGAGCGCGCATCCACGGCCACGGCGTTGTAAGACGAGTTCTTCACGCGGTCAACGCCGCTCGACACCACGCTCACCTCGCCGAGGCTGATGGCCGAGGGGCGCAGCTTCAGGTTCAGCCTCAGCCGCTCGCCGCGCCTCAGCTCCACCTTGCGCTCGGCCTTCTCGTAGCCCAAGGCCGAGGCCACGAGCGTGTATGTGCCTGCGGGGGCGTTGATGTGGTATATGCCCTCGGCGTTGGTGGCGCTGCCATATTGCGTACCTTTCAGAATGATGGTAGCATGCACTGTGCCGCTGCCGTCGTCGGCCAGCACGCGGCCCGACACAGACACGCCGCCACGGTGCTGCGCGCGGGCAGCCATAGTGGCAAACATCAGAATCGCTATCAGGGTTATCCCGAACTTATTTATACTTGTCATAATGTCACTTTTATATGCTTTATTTTGTCAGGTGCAAAGGTAGTACGATATATTTTGTTGCACAATAGCAATATTTTGCGATTTTTCCGCTCACGGTGGCCAAACATTTCACATTGCCAATACCATTTTTTTATGATTGTGCGACAGCCATGCCACAAATCGCCGGAGATCATGTGGAGCTACGGAATTTAACACTTCGTGGAACATCGAAATAGAAACGTGAAACATTCTCGCGCCGCCTTTCGGGACAGAAAAAGCCACCCCGCATTGCGATATGTGCCGTCTTGCGCTGCAAAACGGCGCGTTTCGCAGCGCAGAACAGGCCATTCCGCAAACCGAAACGGCACCTTTCGCAGGCCGTTTTCGGCCGGAAAGCACTGTTTTCGGCCCGTTTCAGGCAGATATTTTGGCGTTCACCGCTGCACACTCCTCGCAGCTCTGTCATTAACCCCGTGTCTACCAACGAATTACCATTGCACACCCGTTTTCGCGTTATTTGCCGGCCAAAGATGCCTTTCGCCGAGAAACGCGATTCTCGGAGGGCTTCGCACCGTGAAAATTAACATAATTAACGGTCGTTCACCACTCCAAACAAGCCTGCGGCCAACCCACGCCCGCACCTCAGCCCGCCACAGGCCAGACAGCGCGACAAAGGCAAAAGCGCCGCATGGAATACGCCCGTTCATAATAATTAACACCGGGAAGTGCACCCGGTTACGTATCTTTTTCGTATATTTGTGCCGGAATAACCGCGCAGACGGCTTCCCGCCACGGCAGACTGCCGCACGGCGCTAACCTAAAAACATACCAAAGAGACTAAAAACTATGGAACTACCATTCGCAGAATCGTGGAAAATCAAGATGGTGGAGCCTATCCGCAAAAGCACGCGCACGGAGCGCGAGCAGTGGATTAAGGAGGCTCACTACAACGTGTTTCAGCTCAAGGCAAACCAAGTGTACATCGACCTGCTCACCGACTCGGGCACGGGCGCAATGAGCGACCGCCAGTGGGCCGGCATAATGACGGGCGACGAGAGCTACGCCGGAGCGGATTCGTTCTTCCGCCTGAAGGAAACGATAACCCGCCTGACGGGTTTTGAGTACGTGATACCCACGCACCAGGGCCGCGCAGCCGAGAACGTGCTCTTCTCTTACCTCGTCCACGAGGGTGACATCGTGCCCGGCAACTCGCATTTCGACACCACCAAGGGGCACATAGAGGGCCGCAAGGCCATCGCTCTCGACTGCACCATCGACGAGGCAAGGCAGACCCAGCTCGAAGTGCCCTTCAAGGGCAACGTGGACCCGGCCAAACTGGAGCGCGCCCTGGCCGAGAACGCCGACCGCATACCCTTCATCATCGTCACCATAACCAACAACACGGCCGGCGGCCAGCCCGTATCGATGGAGAACCTCAGGGCGGTGCGCGCCGTGGCCGACAAGTACAAGAAGCCCGTTCTCTTCGATTCGGCACGCTTCGCCGAGAACGCTTACTTCATAAAGACGCGCGAGGCAGGATACGCCGACAAGACAATCAAGGAGATAACCCGCGAGATGTTCGCCCTGGCCGACGGCATGACGATGAGCGCAAAGAAGGACGGCGTGGTGAACATGGGCGGATTCATTGCCACCAACCGGCAGGACTGGTATGAGGGCGCAAAGGGATTCTGCGTGCAGTATGAGGGATACCTCACCTACGGAGGCATGAACGGGCGCGACATGAACGCCCTGGCCATAGGACTGGACGAGAACACCGAGTTTGACAACCTTGAGACACGGATACACCAAGTGAAGCACCTGGCCGACAAGCTCGACGAGTACGGCATCCCGTACCAGCGCCCGGCTGGCGGACACGCCATTTTCGTGGACGCACCTAAAGTGCTCACCCATGTGCCCAAGGAAGAGTTCCCAGCCCAGACTCTCACCGTGGAGCTGTACCTTGAGGCCGGCATCCGCGGTTGCGAGATAGGCTACCTGCTGGCCGACCGCGACCCAGTGACGCGCGAGAACCGCTTCGACGGCCTCGACCTGCTGCGCCTTGCCATTCCGCGCCGCGTATATACAGACAACCACATGGACGTGGTGGCCGCCGCACTCAAGAACGTCTATGACCGCCGCGAGCAGATAACGCGCGGCGTGCGCATAGCATGGGAAGCCCCGCTGATGCGCCACTTCACCGTACAGCTGGAGAGACTGCAATGATATATGACTGAGCAGGGAAAGAGAAGCGGCGCGCTACGTTCCACAGCCGGGGCGGTGGCATATAGTGCCACGCAGCGTCTGTGATGCCGGGGCGGTGCGCCGAGACTCCCTGAATCGTTACCGAAGCCTGTCGGCGGAGGCTCTGCGCCATGACGCAGCCCACTGTCGGCAGGCTTCGCCGTGCCGTGGCGCGGATGCGTCGGCCGGCTTTGGCCACACCGGCACAAGGCGTCACGGTGGCAAAAGCCGCGTTTCCGCATGGCGGAGCACGCATAAAAGCACAGCCCATGAGACAGGCATCGTGTAAAAACATGGGCGCAACAACCCTTGTTTTCGTGAAAAATGTGTAAGTTTGCAGTTGGATATCATAATGCAGAAAGGCAAGAACCGATGAGATACCTTGACCCGAAGGCCGACCTGACCTTCAAGAAAGTGTTCGGCGAGCACCCCGACTTGGTGATGAGTTTCCTCAACGCCCTGCTGCCGTTCGATGCCCCCGGGGATGAGATAACCGACGTTGAGTACCTCCCCTCCGAGCTTGTGCCGGACAACCCGCTGCGCAAGAACAGCATAGTCGACGTGCGTTGCCGCGACGGCCACGGTCGGCAGTTCATCGTAGAGATGCAGATGGTGTGGTCGCCGGAGTTCAAGCAGCGCGTGCTATTCAACGCCTCGAAGGCATACGTGCGCCAGCTCGGCGGCGGCGAGGACTACTCGCTGCTTCAGCCGGTCTACTCTCTCAACCTCGTCAACGACATATTCGAGCCAGAACTCGGCGGAGAGTACTACCATTACTACCGTATGGTGCACATGGAGCACACCGGCCGGGTGATAGACGGGCTGCACCTCGTGTTCGTGGAGCTGCCAAAGTTCAGCCCGCAGTCATACGCCGACAAGCGCATGACGATACTGTGGCTGCGCTACCTCACGGAGATTGGCGACAAGACGCAGACCGTTTCGCCGGACCTCATGGCCGAGCCTGCCATCCGCAAGGCCGTGGGCCAGCTTGAGGAGTCGGCCTTCACGGACGCACAGCTGCAAGGATACGAGAAGTTCTGGGACATGATCAGCGTGGAGAAGACGCTCGTGGGCAGCGCCGAACGACGCGGCCGGGCGGCAGGATTGGCCGAGGGACGCGAGGCGGGACTGGCCGAAGGCCGCGCGGCAGGTCGCCGCGAAGGCCTGCTGGCCACGGCGCGCAAGCTGAAGCGAATGGGCATGGACGCAGCTGATATAGCCGAGGCCACAGGGCTTGGAGCGGCCGAGATAGAAAAACTGTGATGCTGTTGACAAGATAAAACGGACAGTATATGGAATTCAGAACCATAGTCGATGTGCCGCGGCCGGGCTTCCTTATAGAGCCGCAGGAGCGGATTCTATTTGTAGGCTCGTGTTTTGCCGACAGCATAGGGCGGCGGTTTGCGGAGGAAAAGTTTCGCGCCACGGTCAACCCCTACGGCGTTATGTACAATCCCGCGAGCATTCTGCACACCGTGGAGCGCACCGACTGCGCGCCGCGGGTGGCCTTCTTCACCCTCGGCACGAATCATGTTTACATACTCAACGAGACGGGCGAGATTGTCGACAATTGCCGCAAGCGCCCCCAGAGGCTCTTCACCGAGCGCGAGCTGTCGGTCGATGAGTGCATAGGATACCTGCGGCAGGCCGTCGATGTGCTGGCCCGGCGCAACCCGGAGGTGGATGTCGTGCTCACCGTAAGCCCCATACGCTACGCCAAGTACGGCTATCATGGCAGCCAGTTGTCAAAGGCCGTGCTGCTAATGGCTGCCGACTGGATGGCGCGGATGTACCGGCGTTGCACATATTTCCCGGCATACGAAATTGTGCTCGACGAGCTTCGCGACTACCGTTTCTATTCGCCCGATATGCTGCACCCCTCGCAGCAGGCCGTCGATTACATCTGGGAACGCCTCTCGGAGGTCTATTTCAGTCCCGAGGCGAAGCGTTTCGTCGAAGAGTGGCGGCCCGTGAAAGAGGCTCTCGGCCACCGTCCGTTCAATCCGGACAGCGAGGAGTACAAGGCTTTCATGCGCAAGACGCAGGAGCGGATTGCGGCGTTGAAGGAGCGTTATCCCGATTTGGAAGTGTGATTGTCGCTTGATTTGACAGGCAAGGGAGGCATTAAAAGATTTTGGATATGGCAAAGAAATACAAGAGCAAGGGCTTCGGCGGCGTGGCTTTCTGCACGGCCATATACCCCAAAGGCTCTTTGCGACTTGCCGGGAAGCGAGTTTCAATAGGCTTTTTTTATGTTTTCGCGCCTTAGTATTTAACATTTCGCTTTCCATCGAAATAGAAAACGAAACGCCGTAAAATGCGGATTGTTTTGCGATAAATGCCGTCTGTTTTTCCGATATGTGCCGTTTGGCATTGCGAAACGCCCCATATCGCAACGCGAAACGATCCGTTTTGCAAGCCGAAACGGCGCTTTTCGCACGCCGATTTCTGCCAAAAAGTGCCGTTTTAGGTGGTTTTTCGGCCGATATTTCGGCGTTTTTCGTTGCACATTTCTCCCCGTTCTCCCATAACTCCCATGACTCCCAGCCCTTTACGATTGCACACCCATTTTCGCATTATTTGCGGCCAGAGATGTTTTTTCCGCAAATACGCGATTCTCAGAGGCCTCTGTATGCCGATAATTAAGGATTGAAAGACTTGTTAACGCGCGGTGGATGCCACTGCCGCCGCCCACCTGCCGTATGTAGGTGCCGCCAGTGATGACGGTCACGGCGTGCCGCGCGTTTGCCTGCTTCGCCTCATGCAGTTATAAATTAAGGCGCAAAAAACGGGCTTATTCCTTTGCCTTTCGGCTGATTTGCACTAATTTTGCATTGTGAACGATGCGCCACGGCGCACAAACAAGATAACGATGAGATATTCAATCGAGAAAGTGACCACGCTGATAGGAGCGCGCCGCATAGGCGATGCCGAGGCGAGCATAGCGTGGATTCTTACGGACAGCCGCTCGTTGTGCTTCCCCGAAGAGACGCTTTTCTTCGCCCTGCGCTCCGAACGCAACGACGGCCACAAGTACATAGCGGAGCTTTACCGCCGCGGGGTGCGCAACTTCGTGGTGAGCAGCGTGCCTGCCGGCATAGAGAGTTACGCCGGGGCGAACTTCCTCAAGGTGGTCGACACGCTCGAAGCGCTGCAGCGCCTGGCCGAGCGCCACCGCGACGAGTTCGGCATACCGGTGGTAGGCATCACCGGTTCCAACGGAAAGACGATGGTTAAGGAGTGGCTCTACCAGCTGCTGTCGCCCTCGATGGTGGTCACGCGGTCGCCCAAGAGCTACAATTCGCAGGTAGGCGTGCCGCTGTCTGTATGGCTGTTGAGCGAGCAGACGCAGGTGGCGCTCTTCGAGGCAGGCATCAGCAAGCCCGGAGAGATGCGTGCCCTGCGCGACATAATACAGCCCACCATCGGCGTGCTCACGTCGCTCGGGGCCGCCCATCAGGAGAATTTCCGCTCCATGGAGGAGAAGTGCGAAGAGAAGCTCGCGCTGTTTCACGATGCCCGCGTGGTGGTATATGACTCCGACGACGAGACAGTGAGCCGCTGCCTGCGCAAGTCGGGCTATGCCGGCGAGAAGATAGGCTGGAGCCGCCAGAGCCCCAACGCCCCATTCTACGTGAGCCGCATCGACACCGAGGGCACCACTTCTGCCGTACATTATATATATAAGGGTGCGGAGGGCTGCTACCACCTGCCGTTCATCGACGACGCATCGCTGGGCTGTTCGTTCGCCTGCGCCTGCGTCGCGCTGCGTCTCGGCCTGCCGGCCGACGAGCTTTCGGCCCGCATGGCCGCCCTTGAGCCTGTGGCCATGCGCCTGGAGGTGAAGGAAGGGCGGCACGGCTGCACACTGATCAACGACTCCTACAACTCCGACTTCAACTCGCTCGACATCGCTCTCGACTTCATGAACCGCCGCCCCGACCACAAAGGGCGCAAGCGCACGCTCATATTGAGCGACATACAGCAGAGCGGCGAGCGGCCCGAAACGCTGTATGCCAAGGTGGGCGAACTGGCGGCCAAGCGCGGCGTGGAGCATTTCATAGGCATAGGGCCTGACATCTCTGCG
The DNA here is from genome assembly GCA_944320355.1 of uncultured Prevotella sp. Taxonomy (GTDB): domain Bacteria; phylum Bacteroidota; class Bacteroidia; order Bacteroidales; family Bacteroidaceae; genus Prevotella. Next base: position 65,154 of record CALUHC010000010.1, read on the forward strand.
CAGGCCGGTGCCATAGCCGTGGCCGACAAGCATTTCTTCGCCGATGTGGACAGCTTCGTGGGCAGCCCCGTTTTCAGCTCGCTGCGCGACGAGGTGGTGCTCATCAAGGGGGCACGGGCCTTCGGCTTCGACCGCATAACCGAGCTTCTGGAACAGAAGGTGCACGAGACGATACTCGAAGTGAACCTCAACGCCATCGTGGCAAACCTCAACTACTACCGCTCTTTCCTCAAGCCGGAGACGAAAATCGTGTGCATGGTCAAGGCCGACGCTTACGGTGCAGGGGCCGTGGAGGTGGCAAAGACGCTGCAAGACCACCGCGTGGACTACCTTGCCGTGGCCGTGGCCGACGAGGGAGTGACGCTGCGCAAGAACGGAATAACCACGAGCATAATGATAATGAACCCCGAGATGACGGCGTTCAAGGCCATGTTCGACTACGACCTGGAGCCCGAGGTCTACAGCTTCCGCCTCATGGACGCACTGATCCATGCCGCCGAAAAGGAGGGAATAACCAACTACCCCGTACACATAAAGCTCGACACGGGGATGCACCGCCTCGGATTCGACCCCAGGAAGGACATAGACGAGGTTATAAGCCGCCTGAAACGACAGAACGCCATCATCCCGCGGTCGGTCTTCTCGCACTTCGTCGGCTCCGACAGCGACGACTTCGACAGCTTCTCGGCCATGCAGTTCGCCCTCTTCGACGAGGCCAGCAGCAAGCTGCAGGCCGCGTTTGACCACAAGATACTGCGACACATGGACAACTCCGCGGGCATAGAGCACTTCCCGGAGAGGCAGCTCGATATGTGCCGCCTGGGCCTCGGACTGTACGGAATAGACAGCCGCGACAACCGAATCCTCAACAACGTGAGCACGCTCAAGACCACAATACTGCAGCTGCGCAACGTCCCGAAGGAAGAGACCGTGGGCTACAGCCGCAAGGGAAGGCTGACACGCGACAGCGTGATAGCCGCCATCCCAATCGGATATGCCGACGGACTGAACCGCCACCTGGGCTGCGGGCACTGCCATTGCCTCGTTAACGGGCAGCCGGCACCCTATGTAGGCAACATCTGCATGGACGTAGCGATGATCGATGTGACCGGCATCGACTGCCATGAGGGCGACTCCGTCGAGATATTCGGCGACCACCTGCCCGTCACTGTGCTCTCCGACACGCTCGGCACCATACCATACGAGGTGCTCACAGGCGTGAGCAACCGCGTCAAGAAAGTTTACTTCCAAGACTGACCGACGCCTAAACAACAAAAAAGCAGCGATATGCCGTCCCGTTAAACTAATTTAACGAGACGGCATTTAATTTTTAATGGAAAAACAGTAACTTTGCGCACAGTTGCTCGTCGACACTTGATTGATCAGAACTAAAAACTAATTGATAACTAATGAATTCTATTCAGACTACCAAGATGACCAACTTCCGTTGGGTCATTTGTGCGTTGCTTTTCTGCGCTACGACAGTAAACTACCTCGACAGGCAGGTGCTTTCGCTTACGTGGAAAGACTTCATAGCACCCGAGTTCCACTGGAATGATGCCCACTATGGCATGATTACCGGTTTCTTCTCTGTCTTTTATGCCGTTGCCTGCCTCTTTGCCGGTAAGTTTGTCGACTGGATGGGCATCAAGAAAGGCTACCTTTGGGCCATCTTCATCTGGTCGCTGGGCGCGTGCCTGCACGCCGGTTGCGGTTGGGTGACGATGGAAGTGGAGGGCCTTGAGTCCGTTGAGGCTCTGCGCGCCGTAGAGGCCGGCAGTGCCATGGCGGTGGCCATAGCCACTCTCAGCGTGTGGTTGTTCCTCGTTTGCCGCGCAATCCTCGCCCTCGGCGAGGCCGGAAACTTCCCCGCAGCCATTAAGGTTACGGCAGAGTATTTCCCGAAGAAGGACCGTGCTTTCGCCACTTCAATCTTCAATTCTGGTGCATCTGTGGGCGCATTGGCTGCTCCGCTCACCATCCCTATCCTCGCAAAGCACTTCGGTTGGGAGATGGCGTTCATCATAATCGGTGCGATTGGCTTCGTGTGGATGTTCTTCTGGGCTCATCTCTATGAGAAGCCCAACAAGTCGAAGCACGTCAACAAGGCCGAGCTTCTGTATGTAAACCAAGACGACGAGGAGGAAAGCAAGCCCGCCGAGGAGGCAAAACCCGAGAAGACCATCCCCTTCATGCAGTGCTTCAAGTACAAGCAGACATGGTCGTTTGTGGTGGGCAAGTTCTTCACCGACGGCGTTTGGTGGTTCTATCTGTTCTGGGCTCCGGCCTATTTCTCCGACCAATTCGGCTACGAATCGTCATCAACCATGGGCATGGCGCTCATCTTTGTGCTCTATCTCATAGTCACCGTGCTGTCCATTTACGGCGGTTATCTGCCCAAACTCTTCGTGGAGAAGAAGGGCATGGGTCCGTATGCAGGCCGTATGCGCGCCATGCTCATCTTCGCGTTCTTCCCCCTCTTCGCGCTGTTTGCCCAGCCATTGGGCGCTCAGTCGGCATGGTTCCCGGCCATAATCATCGGACTTGCCGGCGCAGGTCACCAGGCATGGTCGGCCAACCTGTTCTCCACCATCGGTGATATGTTCCCGAAATCGACCATCGCCACCATCACCGGAATCGGCGCCATGGCCGGAGGCATAGGCTCGCTGCTCATCAACCTCGGCGCGGGCGAGCTGTTCAAGTACTCAGGCGACATGGGGTCGGCCTTCTCTTTCATGGGCTTTGAGGGCAAGGAAGGCGGCTACATGATCATCTTCTGCATCTGTGCCGTGGCCTACTTGTTGGCATGGATCATCATGAAGACCCTCGTTCCGAAGTACAAGCCCATCGTGGTTGACTAATGGAAAAAGTTTTATAAGAACATGAGTTGAGACAAAAAGTAAGGGTCTCCGGCAAGAGCCGGAGGCCCTTTTTGGTGGAAAACCGTCCGGAAGGGACTCTGCGGGGAGTGCCTTCCGGACGGTTTTGGATAATGGGAGGGGCGGGAGAGCTGGGAGAAATGGGATGGGTGGGAATGCAGAGAAGCTTGCGTGGCGGATGGGCTGCGCATACTTCTTGGGCGGCAAGGGCAGGCCCGAGGCGGAAGGGCGGCCCGGACAGGCCGCCCCGGCTGTATGTATTCGAGCCTCTTCTCGGCCTCCCGCTTTTTTAACTTTTCCCTCTTAATCTTTAATTCTTCACAGGAACTTCTGCCGCTTGAGGGCTTCCATGAGTCCGGCCGACATGGCCTCGCAGTCCTTCTTGGTGTAGCGTATGTCGGTGAATATCTGCGCGAGCGTCTCCTTGTGGTTTATCTCGCAGAAGTGCTTGTTCTCTTCGAGGCTCTCCTTATAGGCATACAGGCGGTCTATGTCGGCGGCTGTGTAGTCGCGGTAGGTCTCGTTGTGGACGAAGGCCTCGGCGGAGAGGCGGTCTGTGAGCGGCGGATTCTCTGCCGGCCAGCCCACTGTCAGCGTGGCCACGGGCATCACCAGCTCGGGCAGACGCAGCGTGTCGATGATCATCTGCGGCATATACACCGTTGTGCCGAGGTAGCACAGCCCCAGCCCTTCCTCCTCGGCAAGGTTGCAGAATGTCTGGGTGAAGAGCAGGGCGTCGGTTGCCGCGTTGATGAACGACAGGAAGTTGTCATAGCCCGGGGCGGCCTTGCGGTTGCGGCACCATGCCGACGTGCGGTTGTAGTCGGCGCAGACGGTGAGCACCACCGGTGCCTCGGTCACCATCGGCTGGTTGAAGTGAGCCGGGGCGAGCCGCTCCTTGCCCTCCTTGCTGCGCGTCACTACGACGCTGTACAGCTGCAGGTTGCCCATGGTCTGCGTGCGCGAAGCCTCGGCGAGCAGCCGGTTGAGCAAGCTTTCGCTCACCTCTCTGTCTGAATACTTGCGGATAGTCCGCCGTGTGTTTATTGTTTCCATGTCAGTGTTGTTTGTGTATTGCTATGCAAATTTAGTCATATTTTCGCTATATCCGCGCTCTGTGCGCCATTAATTTGGACTGCGGCGATAACGGCATTGCGTGGTTTTGATTCTTAATAAACGTGAACGGCGAAGCCCCTTCTGCGTGTCTTTTATGCCGATTATCCCGTCCGTGGCTGGCGTTTTCGCGGCGATGCGCCCATTTGGCCGCAAATACGGGCAAAATGAGTGTGCAATTGTAAGTGGCTGGGAGTCATGGGGAATATGGGAGAAATATGGAAAGTGTGCAATAAAACGCGGCGTTCCGTCTTGCGAAACGTGCTGTTTTGGATTGCGAAACGGCACGTATTACACTGCGATATGTGCCGTATTGCAGTGCGATCCGGCACGTTTTGCAGCGCGACAATGGCTGTCCGCGAGGCTGTTTTGTCCCTGTTTCGGCAATGTTTGCGGGTATGCGGCCAAAAAACACGGTTGCATTTGAGCTTTAAGATACCGCTCCGCGCTCTATTCCGCGTTTTATTTCGATGAAAAATTCGGCAGGTTTCTACTTGTGTCGAGGCTCTTGCTTTTAACATATATCAACGTGATTTCATTCTTTTTCGCCCGAAACACGGTTCTCGAAAGTGTATTTCCTGCACTTTTTTTTCGGCCCTATTGTAGGGCGGTTTCAATGGTTTTGCGTATCTTTGCAAGAGTAAACTATCCGCGACCAATAACTTCTAACATAACAATCCACAAAGATGAGAAAAACGAGACTTGCAAGACCGCTGTTCTTGATTGCCGCCCTCGGCCTGTGCCTTGCGGCCGGAGCGAAGAAAAACAATGTGCCCCAGGAGAAAGACATGGGCGCATATCTGATGGTTTACCACAAGGATGCCACCCACAGCCTGCACGCGGCCATCAGCTACGACGGCTATACTTTCACCGCGCTCAACAACGATGAGCCTATAATAGGCGGCGACACGATAGCCAGCCAGAAGGGCATCCGCGACCCGCACATATACCGCGGACCCGACGGAGCGTTCTACATAGCCATGACAGACCTGCACGTGTTCGCCCAGAAGGCCGGCTTCCGCGACACGGAGTGGGAGCGCGACGGGGGCAAGTTCGGCTGGGGCAACAACCGCGCGCTGGTGCTCATGAAGTCATACGACCTCATCAACTGGACGCACACCAACGTCCGCTTCGACACTCTCGACCCCTCGCTCTCCGACATCGGCTGCGTATGGGCCCCCGAGACGTATTACGACGAGAAGGAAAAGAAGCTGATGATATACTACACCATGCGCCACGGCAAGCAGATGAACAAGATATACTACTCTTACGTGAACGATGACTTCAACCGCGTGGAGACGCTTCCCAAGGTGCTCTTCACCTACCCGAAGGAAGGAAAGGAGGCCATCGACGGCGACATCACCTACGCCCTGGGCAAGTATCGCCTCTTCTATTGCGCCCACGACGGCAAGACGGGCGTGAAACAGGCCACGAGCGACAACCTGACCGGCCCGTGGGAGTTTGACGACAAGCTGTGCGACCCCGAGCGAATAGGCTGCGAGGCGCCCCACGTTTACAAGCTGATAGGGCAGGACAAGTGGATATTGATGTACGATATCTATCGTCTCAACCCGCACAACTTCGGTTTCTCCGAGACCACCGACTTCAAGACGTTCACCAACCTCGGCCGCTTTGACGAGGGAAAGATGAAGAGCACCAACTTCTCGGAGCAGAAGCATGGCGCCGTGACGTGGCTCACCAAGGAGGAGGCCAAGCGCCTTGAGGACTACTGGAAGGCTCATCCCGTGAAGTACGGCCACCGCATAGACCTGTCCAAATGAGCGGTGGCCTGTGTAGCAGGCAGGCAAACACATTCCATAACAGATGTCACACACCTTCTAACTGATACTTGTGGCCGTCCTGTGGCATATCGCCGGGGCGGCCGCTTGCGCATCCGGCATAGCCGATATGCGCACAGACCACCTGCGAGAGCCGCTCGGCATAGACAACGGGCGGCCACGCTTCTCGTGGCGGATGGATGCCACGGAGGGGCGTTTCGGCGAGAGCCAGCGGACGTGGCGCATCGTAGTGACCGACAATTCCGGCCGGGTCTCGTAACCACCTGACAGCCAACGCGTTGCAAAATAGGCCGTTTTGGATTCCAAAACAGCCCGTTTTACACGATGAAACGTGCCGTTTCGTCCGACGAAACGGCACGTTTTGCAACACCGCCATTCCCCACCACGGCAACGGCACGCCGCGACAGACAAAACCACAGCACCGCCGCATGAGCGAAAAAAAGGGCTTTACATTATTTGATATGGAATATAATGTGTAACTTTGCAGCGTATTTTAAGGTAACACATCAATGCAAGACATCAGAAACATAGCCATTATCGCCCACGTGGATCACGGAAAGACCACCCTCGTGGACAAGATGATGCTTGCCGGAAACCTGTTCCGCGAAGGCCAGGACCTCAGCGGCCAGGTGCTCGACAGCAACGACCTGGAGCGCGAGCGCGGCATAACCATCCTCTCGAAGAACGTCTCGATAAACTGGAAAGGAACCAAGATAAACATCATCGACACCCCGGGCCACTCCGACTTCGGCGGCGAAGTGGAGCGCGTGCTGAACATGGCAGACGGCTGCCTGCTGCTCGTCGACGCATTCGAAGGCCCCATGCCACAGACACGCTTCGTGCTGCAGAAGGCCCTGCAGATAGGCCTGAAGCCGATAGTGGTGGTGAACAAGGTTGACAAGCCCAACTGCCGCCCCGAAGAAGTGTACGAAATGGTGTTCGACCTCATGTTCTCACTCAACGCCACCGAGGACCAGCTGGACTTCCCCGTGGTGTACGGCTCGGCCAAGAACGGCTGGATGGGCGAGGACTACAATAAGCCCACGGGCGACATAACATACCTGCTGGACAAGATAGTGGAGGTGATTCCGGCGCCGAAGATGATAGAAGGCACGCCGCAGATGCTCATAACGTCGCTCGACTACTCCAACTACACAGGCCGCATTGCCGTGGGGCGCGTGCACAGAGGCACGCTACGCGAGGGCATGAACATCAGCATAGCCCACCGCGACGGCTCGATAGAGAAGACAAGGATAAAGGAGCTGCACACATTTGAGGGCATGGGCCACGCCAAGACAGCCGAGGTGCAGAGCGGAGACATCTGCGCCATAATCGGACTGGAGCGCTTCGAGATAGGCGATACGATATGCGACTTCGAGAATCCCGAGCCGCTGCCGCCCATAGCCATCGACGAACCGACCATGAGCATGCTCTTCACCATCAACGACTCGCCCTTCTTCGGCAAGGAAGGAAAGTTCGTCACCAGCCGCCACATCAACGACCGGCTGCAGAAAGAGCTTGAAAAGAACCTCGCTCTGCGCGTTGCCCCATTCGAGGACAGCACCGACAAGTGGATAGTGAGCGGCCGCGGAGTGCTCCACCTCTCTGTGCTCATCGAGACGATGCGCCGCGAGGGCTACGAGCTTCAGGTGGGCCAGCCGCAGGTCATCTACAAGGAGATAAACGGACAGCGGTGCGAACCCATAGAGGAACTGACCATCAACGTGCCCGAGGAGTTCGCAAGCAAGATGATAGACATGGTGACACGGCGCAAGGGCGACATGACTTCGATGGAGACGCAGGCCGACCGGGTGAACATTGAGTTCGACATTCCGTCGCGAGGCATCATCGGACTGCGCACCAACGTGCTCACAGCCAGCCAGGGCGAGGCCATCATGGCACACCGCTTCAAGGAGTACCAGCCCTACAAGGGCGACATAACGCGCCGCGTGAACGGATCCATGATAGCCATGGAGACCGGCACCGCCTACGCCTACTCCATCGACAAGTTGCAGGACCGCGGCAAGTTCTTCATCGATCCGGGCGACGAGGTCTATGCCGGCGAGGTGGTGGGAGAGCACGTTCACGACAACGACCTCGTGATAAACGTGACGAAAGCCAAGCAGCTCACCAACACCCGCGCCAGCGGTTCGGACGACAAGGCACGCATAGTTCCGCGCACCGTGCTCTCGCTCGAAGAGGCCTTGGAGTACATCAAGGAAGACGAGCTGGTGGAAGTCACGCCAAAGAGTATGCGTATGCGCAAGATAATACTCGACCACAACGAGCGCAAGAAGAGCCAGAAGACATCGTAATGGGAGTCTATTGGAGTTAACTGAAGTGCGGCTCGCTGCGCTCGCCGGAGTCGGCAGACAATGGCTTGGGTTCGGAAAACAATAAAAGTGAAGGGAGGCGATTGCCTCCCTTCACTTTTATTATATAATGTGTAAGCCCCGAAAGCAGAGCTATTGTCCGTTAACTCCGGCGAGCGCAGCGAGCCAAACTCCGGTTAACTCCTATCCACTCCCGTCAAAAACAGTTAACTCCCGGCGGCCGCCAGGCCGTCTAACTCCCGTTAACTCCTGCCGACTCCCAATAAAGAAAAAAACTACTCCGGGTAAGTCATGTTCTCTTCCGTGATGCAGTCGAGCACCTCGGTGAGGTATTTGCGTGCCTCCCAGCGCGCCATGGGCAGGTCGTGCAGCAGCCAGTTGCCGCAGTCTTTGGCCGCCGCGCCCGGCACTTCGCCCTCAAACTCGGCCACAAAGCGGAACGTGCGGCGCATCAGCTCCACGATGTCGCGGCTCTCAAGGTCGCCGCGCATCAGCAGGTAGTTGCCCGTCAGGCAGCCCATAGGCCCCCAATACACTATGCGGTCGCGCCACTCGGGGTCGTTACGCAGGTAAGTGGCGGCCAGATGCTCTATCGTGTGCAGCGCGCCGGGATGCATGGCCGGCTCGCGGTTGGGCTCTTTCATCCTTATGTCGAACGTGGTCACGATGTCGCCGCCCACGCTGTCCTTGCGCGAAACGTATATGCCGCGCAGCAGCTTGTTGTGGTTGATGGTGAAACTGGGTATCTTTTCCATTGAAAAAAAGTGAAAGTTAAAAGTCAAAATCGGTCTCAAAGGCTCTCCAACAATGCCTTGGTGACGTGGAACGAGCTGTCGGCCATGCGCTCCCAGAAGTCAAAGTACTGGGCGGCCTTGTCGTCTTTGAGCGGTATGTCGCTGATGATTCGGAAGCTGACGAAGGGCACCCCGAATGTGAGACAGGTCTGGGCGATGGCTGCCGACTCCATGTCAACGGCCATGGCCTCGGGGAAACGGTCGATGATGGAGCGCATCTTGTCGCGCGAATCGACGAACCAATCGCCCGTGACGATGAGCCCCGGCGTTATCTTTGTGCCGCAACTGATGGCCGACGCCTTGGCAAGCAGCGTGGCGTCTGAGTCGAAGCGCGCCGGCATACCGGCTATCTGGCCGTACTCCTGGTCGCTGCCGCAATAGGCATCGTGGTAGCACGACTCTGTGGCCACCACCACCTCCTGCACGCTTAGGGCCGTCGATGCGCCGCCGGCCACGCCCGTGGAAATCACGGCATCGGGCGAAAAGGCGCTTATCATGTCGGAAGTCCACAGGGCGGCATTCACCTTTCCGATGCCGCACTGCACCATGACGACCTCGTTTCTGCCTATGGTGCCGGTGGTGTATGCCTTGCCGTGGCGCACGGTCTCGGCCGCATTGGCCAGCAAAGCCCTCACTTGCCTGAACTCTTTGTCCATGGCTATCACTATGCCTATTCTCATTTCATATCGTATTTTGGTCGGGCAAAGTTAGCAAATAAATATGAATTATGGGGCAAAACGGACGATAGACTATGCCTGAACGCGCTTTTTTGAATTAAAAGAAGTAACTTTGCAGAAGCAAAGCTGCGCTCGGCAATGTGCGAACAAGTTCGCATTGCGCTCGCTGGCGGTTGCTTTGCAGAAGCAAGGCTGCGCTCGGGAAATTGAAAGCAAGCTTTCTTTCCTCTCGCTTGCGCTTGCTTTGCATCACGGTTTGAACCAATAATAAAAACTGTTATATCAATGAATGCATTGAAACGATGCCTGCCCGACATACTGGCAGTGCTTTTATTTGCCGTCATTGCGTTTGCCTACTTCTTCCCGGCAGACACAGAAGGGCGTATCCTTTACCAGCATGACGCATCGGCCGGGCGCGGCGCCGGCCAGGAAATCAACGACTACCGGGCGCGGACGGGCGAGACCCCGCGCTGGACAAACTCGCTTTTCAGCGGAATGCCAACGTACCAGATGGCTCCGTCTTACGACAGCCAGACGGTGCTGAAGCAGGCTGACAGGGTGTTTCACCTGTGGCTTCCGGAGAACGTCTTGCTCGTGTTCTCCTACCTCCTGGGCTTCTACATCCTGCTGCGGGCGTTCAACTTCCGCCAGTCGCTGGCTGTGCTGGGCTCCATAATATGGGCCTTCAGCAGTTATTTCTTCATCATCATCGCGGCCGGACACATCTGGAAGGTGATGGCCCTCATCTATCTGCCACCCATGATTGCGGGCATTGTGCTGGCATACAGGGGCAAGCTGCTGTGGGGATTCCTGCTCACGGCCATATTCTCCGGCCTTGAGGTCTATGCCAATCATGTGCAGATGACGTACTATTACCTCTTCATCATCCTCTTCATGGTCATCGCTTTCCTCGTGGAGGCGGTGAGGAAGAAGCAGATGGCGGCCTTCCTCAAGGCCACGGGCGTGTGCGCCGCCGGCGCGGTGATAGGCGTATGCATGAACATCTCGAACCTCTACCACACGTGGGAGTACTCGCAGGAGTCTATGCGCGGCAAGAGCGAGCTGGTGAAAGAGCAGTCGGACAACCAGACGAGCAGCGGCCTTGAGCGCGACTACATAACGCAATGGAGCTACGGCATAGGCGAGACGTGGACGCTGCTCGTGCCCAACGCCAAGGGCGGAGCGTCCGTGCCGCTGAGCCGGAACGAGACGGCCATGGAGCACGCCGACAACAACTACCTGCCCATATACCAGCAGCTGGGGCAGTACTGGGGCGAGCAGCCCGGCACGAGCGGCCCTGTCTATGTGGGCGCATTCGTGCTGACGCTCTTCGTGCTGGGGCTCTTCATAGTCAAGGGGCCGATGAAGTGGGCTCTGCTTGCGGCCACGGTGCTGTCGGTGCTGCTCTCGTGGGGCCACAACTTCATGTGGTTCACCAACCTGTTCATAGACTATGTGCCTATGTACGCCAAGTTCCGCACGGTGGCCTCGATACTCGTCATAGCCGAGTTCACAATCCCGCTGCTGGCCATGCTGGCGCTGAAGAAGGTTGTCGACGAGCCGGAGATACTGACAAAGAAGGTGAAGTACGTCTATGCCAGCTTCGGGCTGACGGGCGGTTTCGCCCTGCTCTTCGCCCTGATGCCGGGAGTCTTCTTCCCGGACTATGTCTCTTCGTCTGAGATGAGCGCCATAGGGCAGCTCCCGCAGGAGCACATACAGCCGCTGCTGGCCAACCTCACGGAGATGCGCAAGGCCATGTTCACGGCCGACTGCTGGCGTTCGTTCTGGATAATCGTGGTCGGCACGCTGCTGTTGCTGCTCTTCAAGGCGCGCAAACTGAAGGCCGGCTGGATGGTGGGAGCCGTCGCCGCGCTATGCCTCGTGGATATGTGGGCGGTGAACAAGCGCTACCTGCACGACGATATGTTCGTGGAGAAGAGCGTGCGCACCAACCCGGTGCAGATGACCGACACGGAGCGCAGCATACTGCAGGACAAGCAGCTGTACTATCGCGTGCTGAACCTCGCCTCGAACACGTTCAACGAGAACGAGACTTCGTTCTACCTGAAGAGCATCGGCGGCTATCACGCCGCCAAGCTGCGCCGCTACCAGGAGATGATAGAGGCATACATATCGCCAGAGATGCAGAAGGTGTTCACGGCGGTGAGCGAGAGCCAGGGCGACATGACGCGCATCGACGGCGACAGCATATTCCCCGTGCTCAATATGCTCAACACGAAATACTTCATACTTCCGCTGCAATCGGGGCAGACGGTGCCGCTGCAGAACCCTTACGTCTACGGGAACGCATGGTTTGTTGACAAGATCCACTACGTGGACAACGCCAACCAGGAGCTCGACATGGTGGGCAAGATGAGCCTGCGCCACGAGGCTGTGGCCGACAAGAAGTTTGCCGACGCGCTCGGCCAGGCCAAGCCGCAAGACAGCACGAGCGTTGTCACGCTGACATCATACGACGCCACGAAGCTGACCTACGACGTAAACTCGGCACAAGGCGGCGTAATCGTATTCTCAGACATATACTATCCCGGCTGGGAGGCCACCGTTGACGGAAAGAGCGTGCCCGTGGGACGCGTCAACTACGTGCTCCGCGCCATAAGCGTAGAACCGGGCAAGCACACCGTCGAACTGACCTTCTTCCCCAAGTCGGTGACAACCACCGAGACCATAGCCTACATTTCATACGCCATACTGGCCTTGGTTGTGCTCGCGCTCATCCTCATGGAAATAAGGAAGAGGAAGAAGCCTGCGGAGAATTGACATAAGACACGACCACGCAAAAGCGCTAGTGGGGGCTGACAGACAATGGCCATGACAACATCCATGGCAGAAGCCATTGCCTGCCAGCCCCCACTTCCGTGAAGGAAGCCGCCAAACAAGCCCACGCAAGCAACAGGAGGCAAGCCCCGCAACGCAATGCCGGCAACGCGATATGCCATATAACACAACGCCCGAAGGGGCTATCCCGGACCTCTTGCGGAATGGCAAGAGCGCGCCCGGCGCAGCGAACCGCCATAACTGCAAATACGCAACTAAAAACGGCATGGCAAGCCATGACTCAATGTACGCGCCGTATTGCTGCGCGAAACGCGTCGTTTCGCGCAGCAATACGGCGCGTTTCAGGCGATGAAACGGGCCGTTTCAGAACACCAAACGGCACACTTCATAACACACTGACAGTCAGACGGTTCATCAGCCATGACCCATTGGCGGCCTTTTAACATATTTATGTTAAGCCCAAATCGGTCACTATACCGCCGGATGCTCATTTCCTTGCCTGTGCCCAGCTCCCCCAACGCCCCCTTCCCCTTGCCGTGCATACTGGCGGCCGCCAGTATGCACGGCAAGGGGAAGGGGGCGTTGGGATTTCTAATGACCTACTTGTGTCATACTTTGCACGGCATCATTTTGTGCAAACCAGGCGGACTGCTGCCTAATGATGCTGTCATCCAAATTATAATCCAAAATCGGTCATTAGACCGCCAGGAATATATTTTTGTAACTTTTCAGGCTTTCCAAAGTGCTTTCGCCCTGCCAGCGGCATCTTGTCTGCCGCTTTGTCTCGACGTGGCCCGCTACGCCTTCTACAAAGGCGACTGCCAATCTGCACGCCGGCAAGACGAAATCACTTTGGACTCTAACGACCGATTTGGGATAATGCGTGAAAAGAAATATGAATGTCCGTAAGTTACTATACTCGTTTGAAAGGCGTTCCACTTGTCCCCTCCTTTTCCAAAGGCAATGCCAGCGAGCGGCAAGAGAGCTTGCTCTCAATTGCCCGAGTGCGGCTTGGCTTATGCAAAGGAGGGGCAAGGACGGTTTGTCAAACAAGCAGATATACTATATATTTGGACATTGGCCATGTCATTGCCCTACAAACCACCCCAGAGGGTATGCCAAAATGCACATCAAATGTCTACAACCCTCTCCCGGCACTCTCCCAAAGGGCGAGTAAGTAGTTTGCACTATGCCCGTCGGCTTTCGCGCAGCCTTTTTTTACCTTTTTACCATTTTACCTTTTTTCTTTTATGGGCGGCGAGGGAGTAGTTTGTCCGTGAACTGAAGTGAAAAAGAATGATTGGCATAACAATCAGAAGAACAGTAAAATATGGTGATTCAGAATGTCTGCGGTAGCAAAAGGCAACTGCTCCCCCGCCCTTTGGGAGAGGGCTGGGGAGAAGGCTTGCATACCTAAACACACATTTTGACAACCTCCACAAGTGCGCTTTGCGGGGTGGCGATATGCCGACTTCCTTGTAAAGGGGAAAAGGTTTGCATACAAAATGAGCAATTTCATACCGCGCAAAGCATAAAAAGGAATGGGCGGCTGGAAAGTCAGAGACATTTGTCTGCCCTCCCGTTTCCGTCCTCCTGCTCCTTTAAAACATACGTCTGTCAACTCCAGATAACTTCGGGCGAGGGCTCAAACTCCCGTTAACTTCATTTTGACAGAGCGCCTCCGCCATTGGAGCCTGACGGCAAAGCGGAGTCATGCTGCACAAGAATCTCGCCCAAGGGGCGCATCACAAAGTCGCGCTCGCGCATCAGCGGGTGCGGAATCTTCAGGTCTGGCTCATCGACGGATATGTCGTCATAGAGCAGTATGTCGATGTCGATGGTGCGGTCGGCATAATGCCCTGCCACCGACTTGCGTTCCCGCCCAAGCTCCCGCTCTATGCTCTGCGTGGCTTCGAGCACGCCGCGAGGGCTGAGAGCGGTGCGGCAGCACACCGCAGCGTTGACAAACGCGTTGGCGGACACAAAGCCCCAAGGCTCGGTAACGTAAAGAGCCGACCGGCGCTCAACGCTGCCGACCAGCTCTCCTATCCTCTCCACGGCCCGGCGCAATGTCTCCTCGCGGTTGCCGAGGTTTGAGCCGAGGCCGAGATATACTATATGTTCCATCACTGCTTGCAAACAATAACGTTGCGGCCGCGCGTCAGTCGTCCATGATGAGCAGCGCGTCGCCGTAGCATCCGAAACGGTAGCCGTTCTTGACGGCCATGTTGTAGGCCTCCATCACCAGCTCGTAGCCGCCGAAGGCCGCCGTGGCCATGATCATGGTCGACTCGGGGTGATAGAAGTTGGCCACCATCGTGTTGGCCATGCCGTACTCGTAGGGCGGGAATATGAACTTGTTGGTCCAGCCGTCATACTCCTTCAGCAGCCCGTCGGTGCCCACGGCGGTCTCCGTGGCGCGGGCGGTGCTCACGCCGACGGCACACACGCGGTGGCCGGCCTGCTTGGCGTCGTTGACCGTCTTGCAAGCCTCAGCCCCGACAATCATCTGCTCGGAGTTCATCTTGTGCTTCGTGAGGTCTTCCACCTCGATGGGGTCGAAGCAGCCTAGGCTGCAATGCACGGTGATGAAAGCCTTCTCGATGCCGCGTATCTCCATCATCTTCATCAGCTCGCGGCTGAAGTGCAAGCCCGTGGCCGGAGCGGTGACGGCCCCCTCATGGCGCGCAAAGATGGTCTGGAAGTTCTCCATGTCGTCCTGAGTGGCAGGGCGGCGGTCTATGATATAGCGCGGCAGCGGAGCCTCGCCGAGGGCGAACAGCTCGCGCTTGAACTCGTCGTGGGGGCAGTCATAGAGGAAACGGAGGGTGCGCCCGCGGCTCGTCGTGTTGTCTATGACCTCGGCCACCATCGGGCCGTCGTCGTTGAAGAAGAGCTTGTTGCCTATCCTTATCTTGCGGGCAGGCTCCACGAGCACGTCCCAGAGGCGCAGCTCTTCGTTCAGCTCGCGCAGCAGGAACACCTCAATCTTGGCGTCGGTCTTCTCCTTGGTGCCGTAGAGGCGGGCAGGAAAGACCTGCGTGTCGTTGAAGATGAAAGCGTCGCCCTCGTCGAAATAGTTGACTATGTCGCGGAACCCGAGGAACACAGGGTTGCCCTCGGCGTCCTTCACCTCGTTGCCGTCGGCGTCCTTGCGGTACATCTCTATGGTGCGGCTCTTGCGGTGAGCCACCATGAGGCGGCATTCATCGCGGTGGTAGATTTTGTCTACGGTGCCATCGGGATTCTCAAACGCGCGGTAGGGCGGTTCAAGAGCCACTTGGTCCTGGGGCAGTTTGAACTTGAATTGTGTCAGTTTCATATATTCTATTCTCCTTTCAGCATATTATCTTCAATGTCTTGGGCGGCAAGCCACGCTGGAAAGTCGTCGAGCGTGACGCAGTCTTCCACGCGAACGCGGCCCACACGGGTGCGCCTGAGCGACGTGAGGAAGGCGCCGCTGCCCAACGCCCGGCCTATGTCGCGTGCCAGGGCGCGTATGTATGTGCCCTTGCCGCAGACCACGCGGACGGCCAGCCGGCGGCGTGCGGGGTCGAAGTCGAGCAGCTCTATCTCGTCTATGCGCAGCCGCTTGGGCTTCAGCTCCACGCCGCGCCCCTTGCGCATCAGCTTGTACGCACGGTTGCCGTCCACCTTGCAGGCCGAATACTGGGGCGGCACCTGGTCTATCTCGCCCACGAAGCGCGCCAGCACCTCGTCCACCAGAGGGCGCGTGATGTGCGCCGTGGGATAGGTGGCGTCCACGGTATGCTCGCAGTCAAAACTCGGAGTGGTGGCACCCAGGCGCATCTCGGCCACATACTCCTTGGTCTCATACTGCAGCCGCTCTATCTCCTTGGTCTTGCGCCCGGTGCAGAGTATGAGCACGCCCGTGGCCAGCGGGTCGAGCGTTCCGGCGTGGCCGGTCTTCAGCCGCTTCACGCCGAGACGCCGGGATATGAGGTAACGCACACGCGCCAACGCCCCGAAGCTCGACATCCCGTAGGGCTTGTCGAGGCAGATTATCTCTCCCTGCGTGAAGTTCATCAGGCCATCTCCAGTGTGTGGCCCGTGAGCAGCAGGGCAAGTATCACCACTCCGACTATGATGCGATACCAGCCGAATGCCTTGAAGCCGTATTTCGTCACGTAGTTGATGAAGAACTTTATGGCGAGCATGGCCACGACGAAGGCCACCACGTTGCCCACGATGAGCGCGCCGAGGTTGTCCATGATTATCTCGGTGCCGCCGTCGCTGAAGAGCTTGTACATCTTGTAGACCGTTGCGGCAAACATTGTGGGCACGGCGAGGAAGAACGAGAACTCGGCGGCGGCCTTGCGCGTCAGTTTCTGCGCCATGCCGCCAACGATGGTGGCCATGGAGCGCGACACGCCGGGAATCATCGAGATGCACTGGAACAGGCCTACCATGAAGGCGCGGCGCTCGGTCATCTTGGTATTCTCGCTGCCGTTGCCGAACAGGCGGTCGCAGAAGAGCATGAACACACCGCCCACCACGAGCATGACGGCCACCACCATGACGCTCTCGAGCATGGCGTCTATCATGTCACTGAACAGGAGTCCGAGCACGGCGGCGGGTATGAAGGCCACGAAGAGCTTCCAATAGAAGTCGAAACGGTGGAGGAAACGCCTCAGCGCGGGCGTGCCCTCGGGCAGCGGCTCACGGTTGAGACGGAAGAAACGCCGCCAATAGAGCACCACCACGGAGAGGATGGCACCGAACTGTATGATGAAAGTGAAGGCCTTGACAAACTCGGTGCTCTCTACGCCGAGCACGTTCTGGGCTATAATCATGTGGCCCGTTGACGACACGGGGAGGAACTCCGTCAGCCCCTCCACTATGGCGATGATTATCACCTGCAGCAGATTCATGTCTCCCATCTTACTCTCCCGCAGCCTCCTTCTTTACTTTCACTTCTGCAATCTCATCGCTCACTGCATCCTTGGGCTTGCGCAACACGGCGTAAACCATGCCCACAAAGCCCACAAGGCACACCACTGGGGCCACCTTTATGCGCCGCGCGCTGAAGATGTCGGGGTTGTAGACCGTCTCCGTGGAGCCGGGGCCGGCCATGAGCAAGAATCCTATCACTACTATTGCCATGCACACTGCCAGCAACAGGAAGTTAACGTGATCGAACGCAAAGTTTCTTCTGTCCATTTTATTTAATTCATAATTCACAATTCATAATGCATAATTGCCGTACGGAGGGTGGCGCGACGGAGGTCAGCTACAGCTGCCGGCCGTGCCAACGCGAGCACTTCAGGACACCCGCACGGGCAAGCCACGACACCAGGCCGCACGCTCCCGATTGCGGTTTGCGCCAGCAGAGCCTATATCTTGTATATATCGCCGGCCGACATCCGCAGGAACTTGTTCACCGAGAAGTAGGCGCAGAGTGTCGTTATGACCAGCCCGAACAGGAACACGGCCACGCCCGTGGCCGCCAGCTCGCGCCACGTGACCACCGCCCCTATGCCCGGCTCGTAATAGAACACGGCATAGACACCGGCGCCAAGCAACGCGCAGGCCATCACCGAGGCCACAACGCCGATGGCGGCGGCACGCCGCAGGAACGGCCGGCGGATGAATCCCCACGAAGCCCCGACGAGCTTCATGGTGTGGATGAGGAAACGGCGCGAATAGACGCTGAGCCTCACAGAGTTGTTGATGAGCGAGAACGACACACACGTGAGCAGCACCGACAGGCCGAGCAGTATCACGCTGAACCTGCGCAGGTTGTCGTTCACGCTGTCCATCAGGTCCTCCTGATAGGCCACATCGCCCACACGAGCGTCCTTCTTCAGCCCGGCGGCAATCCAGCGCAGCGAGTCGCGGTTGGCATAGTCAGACTTCAGCCTCACCTCAAGCGTGGCCGAGAAAGGGTTGAAGCCGAGGAACTCCGACGGGTCGGCCCCCATCGCCGACGACTGCTCGCGCAGAGCCTGCTCCTTGCTGATGTAATCAACATGGCGCGTGTAGCTGCGACGGTACAGCTCGCTGCACATCTGCCGCGCCTGGGTGTCGCTCACGCTGTCGCCAAGCATCACCGTCACCGTAAGATTCTCCTTCACGTAAGCCGACAGATTGCGCGTGGTGAGCACGAAGAACACCAGCAAACCCAGCACCACAAGCACCATCATGGTGCTTATGCACAATGTCACTACCTGCAGGCCATAGCGCCTGCCGGTACTTTTTCGCCGTTTTCCCATTTCAGATAGCGATGTGTTACATCCAAATATTCTGCAAAGTAACAAAAAAATCTGCTGCCACACAACTGATTAACCACTATTAACTACCCGCATACGCTTTTTTTGCTTACCTTTGCCGCAACAAAAAGAAGAATGAACAAATGAGCACCGTAATCTACCCATCGCCCATCTTCGGGCCAATACACAGCCGCCGCCTCGGCGTGTCGCTGGGAATAAACCTCATGCCGGCCGACGGCAAGATATGCAGCTTCGACTGCATATACTGCGAATGCGGCTTCAACGCCGAACGCCGCCCCACCCTGCCGCGCCCCACGCGCGCCGAAGTGAGCAACGCCTTGGAGCAACGCCTCAAGCAGATGCAGGCCGAAGGCACCGCGCCCGACGTGCTCACCTTTGCCGGCAACGGCGAGCCTACGCTCCACCCCGACTTCGCCGACATCATAGGCGACACCATCGGGCTGCGCGACAGCTACTTCCCCACAGCCCGCATCTCCGTGCTCACCAACTCTACAGCCGCCCACCGCCCCGACATACACGACGCACTGATGCGCGTTGACAACAACATCATGAAGCTCGACACCGTCTGCCCCACCTACATAGCCCTGGCCAACCGCCCCGCCGGGCGCTACCACGTGGACCGAGTGATAGAGACCATGCGCAGCTTCGGCAGCCACGCCGTCATCCAGACCATGTTCATGAAAGGCTCGTACAACGGCATCGACATGGACAACACAACCGAGCGGTATGTGGCCCCGTGGCTCGAGAAGGTGAAATACATCGCGCCACGCGAGGTGATGATATACACGATAGACCGCGAAACGCCCGACCACGACCTGCGCAAGGCCACACCCGCCGAACTCAACGCCATCCGCGACCGCGTCATAGCCGCCGGCATTCCCTGCACCGCCGCCTACTGACACGGCGGCAAAGCCAAGGGCGGAATGCCACAAAACAGGCATCCGCAAAAACCGCCACGCCACCACTGCGCCCCGCCCCGAAACGCATCAAAAAACAAAGCCTGCCGAAACGCAGTGCAAAACGAAGCTATGGCAAAATGCACATTTGATGGCTATAGTCCTCTCCACTGCCATCTCCCAAAGGGTGAGGGAGTAGTTTCCACTTGCCTGCATGGACATTCCTGACCCTATCGCATTCTGTTGATTCTCAAATTAAATCTAAAAGATTTGCGAAAATGAATATCCGCAAGTTGCCAAACCTATGCACACTTGCGGACATTCAATTTGCGAAATTGCCAAATTCACAATGGGGCCAGATAAAGAAATGATTAACCCCATATTCGCGCAGCTTTACGATTTACAAAAAGCAACAAAAAGAGACTCCGCGCACCGGGAAACCGATGCGCGGAGTATTTTGGTCATGTCCCCATACAGGCGAGGCCGGAAAT
Organism: uncultured Prevotella sp.; assembly: GCA_944320355.1. Classification (GTDB taxonomy): domain Bacteria; phylum Bacteroidota; class Bacteroidia; order Bacteroidales; family Bacteroidaceae; genus Prevotella. The sequence continues at coordinate 85,189 of CALUHC010000010.1, forward strand.
CGGAAGAGGCAGGCCGGACCAGACCGTATGTGCGGACCTGTTCTGTATGAAATCACTTAACCATCACTTTCTTGACAGAACCGTCGGAGTACTTGATGATGTTCAAGCCCTTCTGCGGTGCGTCAAGCAGCACGCCGTTGACATTGTAGCGGGCAACCTCAACTGCGTCAGAGCCTGCGTTCTCTACGCCCTCAATGCCAGTTCCAGTGCCAAGAGGCACCTGAACAGCGTTGACAATGCCACCGGTATTGGTGTTTATCAACAGGGCTGTAAGCTCAAGGTTGTTCTTGTTCTGTATCAGCGTGTTGGCCGATATGTCGAGCGTCTGCGAGAATTGCTTTGGCACACCCACCAGGATGGGCGCACTGATGCTGTTGCTATAACCTGAAACAGGCTGCCATGCAGCGACTATGACATCGTCATAGGTGGTGGCCACGCTCCCCGCTGCGTTGAACCAGTCTTGCATATCGGGCACATTGTAAGCCTCCACGTATTGGGCCAAATCGCTGTAGTCTGCTGTCGAGAAATAGTTGGCCTGCATCCAAGAGTTGTCAGTGCCAGTCATGCCGTCTTCCGAAAGCACAAAAGCAATGGCGTATGGAGCCGTCAGGCGGTTGCAGGCGAAATTGACGGTCACGTCAGCATTGATGGACGTCTGGGCGAAGTTGGCGTAGCTGGCATCGAGAGTCAGCTCGGCCTCAGACGGGTAGTTGGCACCAATAATCTGTACAGACCTTGTTGCGCCATACTGGTAATGCGTTCCGTCGTTAGAATATTCTATACCGGCATAAGGGTCACCAGTGAACATACGGTCATAGAAAGCGATTGGAATATCTGCGCCGTAGGTGTTGGCCACGTCCACGTAGTCGTCGCACTGCATGGGATCCACATAAACGTTGGTTCCGTCTGTCGTATAGAAGTGAGCGGCAAGGGTTATTATGCCACCGCCACCGAAGTCCTGCGCAAGCTTCTCAAAGCCCTTATATACAATAGGAGTAAATCCGTCCCATGTGCCGGCAAAGCCCTCAACGACAGAAGTGCGCGCATAAGGATTGGACAAGCCCAGCACAACGCCGCTGCCTGTGGCTGATGTAGAAATATTGTCAACACCGTTCACCTTGGTAATCTGCACTGTCACCATGTTTTCACCATCGATTGTGGGCGTAACAGGGAAGTTGGCCATACCCGTAGACTGCCCCTCGATGGGCTGCGCGAACGTTATCGTCTGCTCTTCCTGCGGAGTTCCTCCGTTGAGCGTAAGCACATAGCTGATGCTCTCCACTGGAGAGAAGCCATCGTTGGCAATAATACCAGTGATTGCGGTCTGGACATTGGTGCGCCCGGTTGTTTCGGTGAAGCTGCGCATGGAAACATTGCTCGAAGGCAAACCTGTCACATCAACCAATATAGAGGTGGTAAGATTGCCATAACCCGTGCCATACAAGGCTCCCCAGCCATTAGACGGCTCATATAAATAGCCGCCTCCGACTTCATCTGTTCCATAAGTGAAGAAAGCAATATCATTAGTCGTGCCACTATAAGTAAAGGCATACCCCATTATACATCCTGTTGAGGGTATCTCATATTCCTCGGGAAGTTCCAACTGAGTAAGGTAAGGAGTAACTGAATTACCGTCAATATCCGGATCATTGATGAGCGACGGATCGACATCAAAACAGTAAGAACCTTCACCCAAGCCATCGATTCCATTTTCAGGCAACACAACCAAGCCATCAGAATCGTATTCAATCGGCGCAAACCAAATCTTAACGTTCTCCATCAAACTCTTGCTGGTGAAGACGATAGCCACTGAGTCAATCTTTCCACCCGCATAAGTGGGAGGAACGAGGCTTGCAAAAGTATAAGTAACATTACTGGTATTCAATGAAACAATACCAACATTCTCAGAATTAAGATAAGAGAACCAAGTGGTCACTCTCTCATCTTCCGGAGCACGCTTGATATTGCTCACCACCTGCGAAGCACTTGACACAGAGGTAGGACTAACCCACATTTTGCTTTTCGAAACAGCATTGGAGACCTTTCCGTTGATCTTAAAGCTGCTGCTCTTGGCCACATCGCTACTCTTTTTCGCAATCTTCTGCCACGGCCGAACGTCCAATGTCTGGGCGCACACACCTCCGACATAGGCCAAAGCCACAAAAGCCAAAAGTAATTTTCGAATCATACTCTTACTTTTAATTAAACTATTACTACACTAAACGAATTTACTTAACCTCAATTTTACGCATAAACATCAGTCAACCGGACTCTCAGATAGCACCGCAGTGCGTGTGGCCTGCGCCACGCCCGAGGCATTGTCTACAAAAGCGACAACAGCCATGTGCTCCGGTCGCCATACGGCATCGAGAGTCATAGTGACAGAATAGATAACCTGCTGCTCATCCCCAAATGGAATAGTGACCTGCTCACCGCTGATCGGGGTGGCCGACGCACGGAATATGTTGTTGAACCTGTGGTTGTTATCATAGCCATTGGGCAGACGCTGAATGGAGACTATACTGTCTTCGGTGAGCCACACGTGAACGTTGCCCGTGAAAGCCTGCGTAGAACTGCCGAGCACATCGACAGTGAGCGTGCGGTCGGCCTCGTTATATGACGTGCGGGCCGAGAGCGACACGGTTGTCTCGCGGCGCAGGCTGTTCACTATGGTTGTCAGCCACTGCGCCTGGCCTATAACTCCACTGGTGCGGTCGATGACAGCGTTGGGCTCGCTCGTAAGGCCGTAGTTGCTGAAAAGCTGCTCGCCGAAGTCTGTGGCCAGACCCTGGATACCCATGGCCTCACCACGCTCCTTGCCTATGGCCAGCATCATGTTCTCACCGGCATGAATGGAGACAACGATGACACGGTTAGGCCCACCATTTGCCTCTTGCATAATTTCCAACGCTTCTGATGCAGCCGGACAATTTACACACAACTGCCCAGAGAACTCCTCTACAAGTGTAGAATGATAAATAGGAGTAACAACACCTCCTGTATCAGTCGTATCAATGACAGTAGTGTCTGGGCCAGGTGGGGCAACTACTATATAACGATTATCAACATCCACTTGGTCACACGACATGAACAACGCCACAAACGTGATGAAAGCCAAGCAGAAAAAGCTACTATACTTCATATCTCGAATCAGAAATTATAGTTATATGAAACCGTGACACCCTTGCTGGCCGGCACCCAACGGCACACGCCGCCGGAGCAGTTGAAGCCCGCACGGGTGCGGGCATAGCCCACCTGCAGGCGATGGGCAGCCTTGGCAAAGGTTACAGAACCGTTGTAATAATGTATCTCGTCGTCAATGCTGTACTCATCGGACACGGTGAACATGAGATAGGGCAGCACAGACAGCTCAAGCAAGCCATACACGCAATCGCCGTCGCCTTCTTCCACATTCTTACCCGACGTAAGGTCGAGATACTGCGCCTCAGCGCGCAATGTCAGCTTGTTGTTGAACTGGTACTTGCCCTCGGCCACGTAAATGTTGCTGTGGAGCATCCCGCCATGGCCCTCAACGGCAGTCTTGTTGTAATACTGGTTCATGTACATGAGGTTGAGCTTGAAGGCACTGGTGAACTTCTTCTCCAACTGCACGTTGAAGTCCTGATAGTACTTGGAGTCGCCCCACTTAAAGAAAGCCGAGCCATAGCCGTCGGTGCCGGGAACATAGCCGTTGGAACCGGGCGCGATGCCCTCCTCGGTGCGCAGGTTCTGCGCGATGGAATGCACGTGCGAGAAGTTGACCTTGACCTTTGTGCCATACTTGCCTCCAAGGAAAGAGTGACGCTTGAAGGTATAGGCCAACTCTGCCTGATAAGCCCACTCACCATCGGGATTGGTGGCGTAGGGGTAACGCGCGGCGAGAGCATAAGTATGCTCCATGGTGAAGGCCGGCAGATGGTTGATGTACGATGAGTTTTCCGTCATGGTGGGCAACGTGCGGCGGCTGCGGAATGCCATGTTGTCGCTGCGCTTGGCCTGCACGAGGAGGCTCATTCCGCGCTTTGAATAGCTGGCAGAAAGCATGGCCACGTATCCCTTGCGGTAGATGTAGTCGTTGCCCTGCGACGGGTCCTGCGACTTCTGGGCATACTCAGCCAGCACGTTCCAGTTGCCAGTCTGCAAGCGCAGGCGCACATCGTATGCGGAAACATTTTCGGGGAAATTAAGTCGCTTTGTTCCGTCATAACTAACAATCAACTCCTCGTCACCCTCGTGCTTGTTCACGAACGATGCGCCGAAGGTGAGATAAGTATTGCTCTCCTGCATACGCTTAAACCATTGGTCGATGCTCAACTCCACATCGGCACCGCCTATCCAAGAGTCGTTGAGTCCCTCGAAAGGTCCTCCATCGTGCCAATAGCGACGCTGCTTGCCGGCAAGAGCCTTAACGGTTGCCCATGAAAACGGCTTGTAAACAATTCGGCCTCCAAGCAGGGAATTGTCAATGCCGAGGCTACGCTCCTCGTAGGTGCGGAGGATAAAACCCGAGCCGAACTGCTCATAGAAGTTTCCCGCAGTGACCTCAAGGTTCTTGTACTTGCCCTTCAGATATATATACGGCACACCCCAACCGGCATAGTCGGGCTCGAAGCCGGGCAGCGGATGGTCAAGATACTCCACCCGCAGGCCGGCATCAATGTATTTGCTCGACAAATTGACCTCACCGAAAGTATTGGTAAGGGCAAACTCGCTATAATCCTCCGCCCCGATCTTGTCGTCGGCCTGAGGAACGAGAATGTCGCTCTGGATGCTCCCGCTTATCTGCACCTTATTGTCGTCCTGCGCCACAACAGGGGCAGCGGCAACTGCAAGGCATCCCAAGGCGGATATGAATCTAAATAGTCTCAAAACAACTGGCTTAAAAAGATTACTTAATCAGTTCGCGCACTTTCTCGATAAGCTCGGTCTCTGCGCCATCGGTATATCCGTTGTGCTTGTATACGATGTTGCCCTGCCCATCGACGATGAGCACGTAGGGAATCATCTGGATGCCAAGAGCGCGCTTGAAATCGCTGTTAGGGTCGAGCAGAACGTCGTACTCCCATCCGTTGCTGTCAACGAGAGGCTTCACCTTGTTGATGTTCTGAGCCTGGTCTATGCTCACGGCAATGACCTTAACGCCTGTCTCGTCCTGCCAGTCGGCATAAACCTCGCTGATGGCAGAAAGCTCGCGGTTGCAAGGCTTGCACCATGTGGCGAAGAAAGAGATGATGAACGGCTTGCCGTCGTTCGACAGCTGGTCGGTCTGAACTGTCTTGCCGTTAATGTCCTTGAGAGTGACGGCCGGCAACTTCTGCGCCTGTGCTATCCCCACAATGGCGAGGAAAGCCACTATGAACAAAACTTTAAGATTCTTCATAACTTATATTTTTTAATAATGATGTGATGTCCGCGCCTTTAATATTATAGACGCGGACACCGACATACGGTTTAAATCATCTGACAACGTAAGACGTCGGAGCGGAAGGCTCGCGCTGCAAATACGGGAAATAGAAAGTAAGGAGTGCTCCAAGGTCTGTTTCCGTACTCATCTCATCAGTGCTGAACTGCCAGAAGAAGAAAGTGTCCATATTGCCCGGAACAAAGTTGTCTCCATAGTCAAGTTCTCCACCAAACACAGCCCTGGTTCCCTCCGCATCGTCATAGGCAAATGAGGCGGACATCTGGAATGTAGTGAAATACTGCGTCCAATAAAGACCCTCATCAGCACCAAAGACGAGATAGAGGTAATTGCTGCCGCTACGCCCGATATAGGTGCCGCTCTGCAAAGTCATCTGCATGGTCTCCATGTCGAAAGTCATTGGAACCGAAAGGTTGAAAGCAGTCACCTCAAGAGCGTCTTCTGTCAGTATCACAGGCAGGAACGTCAATTCTCCGGTAAGCGTGGGCCTGTAATAAAGATTGTATGAGCCGGCTATATCCGTATCGAAATCTGCCTGCACAATCCGCACAGAATCCAAGACATCACCAGACTTAAGCCATACGGCCCCGCTGCGCAAATGCCCTGTCGTGTTCTCTGTCATCTCAACGACAACGCTGTCGTTTGTCACAGTGGCAGTAACCCAATCGGGCGCAGAAACAAATTCCACGTCAAGGTTGGATGTCACACCTGTCACGAAACGTCCTCCGGCATCTCTTCCAGAAATGATGTCAGACTCGGTGTCAAGCACTATTCCACGCTGTGTCAACGCAACCTGCATAGACTCAGAACCGCTCTGCAGCACAACAACCGTTGATCTTCCCGCTGCACCATTGTTTTGCTCCACACTGACAATGACGGAATCGCCACTGACGCGGGGCTTACACCATGACACAGGAGACGTGGCCGTCACCGCTCCGCCTGTGGAAGTGAAATGGATAGTCCCTTCCGACTCACTCGGAGAGAAATCCAAATTGGCAGAAACCACCACTATGGATGTCTGTGAGGCATACGGGTTCTCAACGTCATCGTCACAAGCTGTAAAAGCCAAAAGCCCACAGGCGACAAACATCATATTAAAGAATTTCTTCATAAGTTCTTCCTAATTAATTGATTTTTACCATTGACGTTACGTAATTCAGCACAGACTGCCTGCCGAAGTACAGATATTGTCCACTGACAATCTGCCCCACACTGGACGAAGCGCCAGCAGTGAGTTCCCAAAGGCACCAAGAATCGGTTATGAAATAGCTATTGGAAATCGAATTAAAATAACTGTTCGTTGTCCACGTGAGCTCAATATTCTGCCTGTCGCCATTCCAAGTGGTCTCCATACCGGTATCCGTTATGGTCAGCAACAATGTACCACCGGCAGCAAGGCTCGCTGCGACAACCCAAACTTCGTTGCCACTACCGTTCGTGCAAACCATCTGCGAATTCCACGTCAAGCAGCCACGTCCACGGTCATAACCCAGGGCAATGGTGTAATTGTCGTTGACTCCCGACATTGTAAACGAGCGCCCTACTTCATTGGCAGTCAATGTAACCTGCGCCGAGTCATCCACATATACGTCGCCCTCCAAACGCTGGAAGTGCAACCAATACGAACCAAGCAACTCATCATAATGCAAATAGTCGGCAGGCATATTGCCACTAAAAGTCAAGCCGCCCGCACCTTCATTCACACTTGTGAAGAGACGCCCGTCTTCCTGATAGCTAAAATCAGAAATCTGGTGTCCGCCCACCTCAACGGGAGAATACATACGCAAGCCCTTGTCTGTGTAGACGAAATAGCGCTGCTCTGAGAAAGAAGTATCGGCAGAATAGACAAACGACACACGCCTGTTGCCATAATCAAACGAGGCTTCCACTGAATCATTGCCGATATGCCCGGTTGCCGTGGCCACATAAATGCTATCCTCCATCAGCAGAACATCATCGATGTACTCGAGAAGCGGTTTGTCCAACGGATGCAGATAGGCATAATTGCCTATCTTCTTGCCCTTGAGAACCACCAAATCGGGCGTTGCGCTAACCACAAGGAACTCAAAATCGGCATGGAAACCCTCATAGTGTTCCTGACCAGGCGTAGCCAACGTATGCAGCACCCTGTTGTACGTATCGAACGTGAGCACAGGCCCCTGGTCAGTGGTCATCTTATAATAAGATGTGGTTTCCTCGGGAATCAGTTCCGATGCAGCCGTACAGGTAAGCGAATCGAACTTTATGGCCATTGTCGTGCCGCCATAGCTCTGGTCGTCACCGAAATAATAATCCAGTGCCCATCCGTTAGGCGCACTGCGCAATATCTCCTTAACGTCACTCAGACTCTGCTGAATACGGTCAGAAGAAGAATTGGCAAACACATCGTCTTCCTCTGTCTGGCATGAAGAAAGGGCTAAGACAGGCAGAGCCACGATAAGTGCGATCAATATATCCTTTATTTTCATAATCCTCTTAAATTTAATCAATCGAAACATCTGTCAAATCAACCCGACCGGAAACGATGTCGTTCTCGCGTCGCAACACAACGTCACGAAGCTCATCGAGGTCTATGCTGAAGTTATCCCTCATGTAAGTGCGCACGATGTCGAGCTTGCTTTCTATATTCTGACGCGCCGTGGCCGAGCCACCTTCGCCCGTCTCGGCATCTTGCATCCACTCATTCCACTGCTCTTCAGTGTTTGTCACATAGAGGGACATCATCTCGGCAAAGTCCTCGGTGTCAGACTGCTGGGCATAGGCAGAGATAAATCCGCGCTGCAGATAGCCCGTGTTCCAAGGCTCCTCGCTCCAACTGTCGGCCACATAGCCTGTTCCAGTGATAAGCTGGTAGGATGCAGGGTAATCCACTGTCTGGTTGAGGATATGGGTGAACTCGTGATGGATGGTTTTAAGATAATAGTGATTGAGCGTTTTTATATTAACCTTATACTGGTCTATATAATTGATACCCATCAAGAATATCTTCTTACCGCCCTCGGCTGTTCCCAGCTCAAAGTTTCCATTGTTCATATAATGCCACTCACCCTCAAAGAAGAACAGCTTTGGGAAATACTGACGGGTGAAGTCTATGCCGGCCACCTCGTCGTACGCCTCGACACAACTGTACTTCACGATATGCGCCATCTCCACTGCCTGGTCGTAATCGGCAGGCACCGTGTAGTAGTTGCCATCAGTCTCGTTATACTCATAGCGATACTTTATCTCTATGTTGTATGGCTGCAGGTAATTAACCTCAAGCCACTTGTCGAGCGGTGTCTGCTCAACCTGGTCTGCAGTGATTATGGTCTGCGACGATATGTCACCACTGTCGTCGCCGTCGCACGCCGTGAATGCCAGTGCAGTCCCGGCCAATGCCATGGCATATAAGTAATATATGTTCCTTTTCATCTTGATTCAAAATAAAAGTTTTCTACACTCTGCATTTAACGCGGATTGGGGGTATAACCTGCATTGATGGCCTCTGCCGGCAGCTGAAGTGCCCGCCTCGGGTCGTCAACAAGCATGGAGTCGGTAACTTCTTCCGGCGTTCCCGAAGCGTTCATTGTGCGGCGATAAACAGTGATGCCATAGCGTTTCAAGTCGAACCAGCGATAGCCCTCATAAAGGGTCTCGATGCGCTTGAAGTTGAGCACACACTGGAGCATACATTCCTGTATGCTGCCCTCCTCGTCAATCTCAAAAGACGGATTGAGGTGCTTTTTCAGCGTGGGGGCATTCCATGTAGCATAAGACATGCTGTTATAGAACGACCTTATGTTCTCCGGCGTAAGCGTCATGTTAGATTTCGTCCAGTTGTGCATCCAAAGGTTCAGGTCGTCACAAGCCTTTTCATATTCCTTCAGCAGTATGTACGCCTCGGCACGCTCAAGCAGCGTCAGATCAGCCTTGAAGGCCGCATAAACCGTCATCAGGTAATAAGTGGAGTGCTGCGCGTCGGCCCAGTTCATCAATGCCGGCATCTTGGCCACAAGGACTCTGTCGAACGTACCGCTTGAATACTCCTTCGGTCTATAACGCAGCAAGGACGTTCCACCCCAAATGTTGGTGGCCGTAAGGTCTTCTGTGGAAGCCAGATAAGCATCGTGCGTGTACTTGCAGTTGCCAAGCAGAGAGTTGCCGGCCCAATAGCCAACGTTTGAAGTGGCCGTCACCAACAGGAAGTTGGCGTTTGCTGCGGCATCTATGTACTCGTTGGTCTGCGGGTCGAGCGAGCTCGGCGTAGCTATTGCATTGATGGCATCCCAATCGCGAAGCAGGGTCTCCGGCGCGGAGCCAAGACACTCTGAAGCATACCTGACCGCAAGGTCCCACTTCTGGTACGCAAGGTAGAACCGCGCCGCAAAAGCATAGGCAGCCTGCGAGTTGAAGTGGTACTTTGGCACAGAGAGGTGGGTGTCGCCGACCATGGGCAGTGCAGTCTGTATGTCTTTGTCTATCTTCTCATACATGGACTGCAGCGACTCGCGCTCATAGTGCGGGAACACTGTCGTCTCCGGCTCTGTCATGTAAGTCAAGCCCAAGACCGTGGAGCTTGTGGCCGGGTCATAGTCAAGACAGAACAGATAAGTGAGCATATAATGACTGTAAGCACGGCACAGCAGCGCCTCGGCCATGGCCTCCCTCAGTGTCTGCGTTGTGGGGCCACCCATTTCTTCAATCGCCTGCAAAGCCTGGTTTGCGTTGGCTATGGCCTCATAATAGCCGCTCCACACAAAGTAAGGGCCATCATTGTCCATCTCCGTAAGGTCCTGCAGGTTGTACAGCTGGTCATAGAAACGGCTCGTATAATTTGAGTAGCGCTCGCCCATGTCGTCGATATTGTCAGACACGCACTCGGCCATAACGATCGGGCAGGCGCTTGGATAGGCAGCCGTAAGCAATTTTACAACCTTGTCCTCAGAGTCTATCTGTGTACGGTTGTCGGGCAATTCGCTCAGATAGTCATCGCACGAGGCGAGCGAAGCACCAATGAACAGTGCCAAGCCAGCGGCATATATGATATTTGTCTTCTTCATTGTTGAGTTTTGTTTAGATGTTTAGATACCCACTTTCAATGTTAAAGTGAACTGCTTTGCCATAGGCATGGCCACACCTCCAGTGTTGAAGAACTCGGGGTCCTGCCCGTTCAGCTTCTTATCGGCATAGAGCAGGAAGAGGTTTGTGCCCTGCAGCTTCAGAGAGAGTGTGTTCACGCCAAGCGGCTTGATCAGCGACTTGGGGAAGTCGTAAGACAGCGATATTTCCTTCATTCGTATGAAGTCGCCCTTGGCAATGCGCTCCGTAGAGTAGTTGTAAGCATTGTAGGCGATGGTCAGGTTGCGGTCGTTGTAGTTCTGCATCTTGCTGGCGATAACCGGTATGGTTGTGTACTTCTCATCGCCAGGAACAGTCCAACGGTTGTTAAACTCCTTGGGGGTCGCGGTCAGGTCGTCATAAGATGAGCTGAACACGGGGTCAAGGCGCACCACGTTGCCGAACGAATAAGTGAGGAACACATTGAGCGTAAAGTTTTTGTACTTGAAGATATTGCCGAAGCTACCTACATCAGTAGGGTCTGCGCTTCCCTCATACTTAAGGTAGCCCAACTTGCTGGGATCGCCCTGCTGGAAGTTGATGTCGGAAACGGTTATCTCGCCATCCTCGTTAAGGAACGTAGGCAGTCCCTCATCATTAAGTCCCATGAACGGTATTGAGAATATGGCGCGCACAGGATAGCCTTCAAGGGCGTAGCCTGTACCAGAAACGAGGTCGCGCACATAGGAATATGTGTCGAGGTCTGTTATCTCGTTTTTCGTGTGGCTGTAGATGAAGCTCGTTGTCCACGAGAAGTCTTCCGTCTTGATGTTTGTGGTGGAGAGAGACAGCTCGACACCGCTCGACTTCATGGAGGCCACGTTTCCGTATTTCGTCAGCTCGCCTCCCACACCTTGCGTGTTCACCATACCGATAAGGTCATAGTTGCGGCGTGAATATGCATCGAGGGTAAAGTTGATGCGGTTGTTGAGGAAGCCCATGTCGACACCGAAATTGAACTCATGCTTCTTCTCGTATGTCAAGTCGTCGTTGCCGAGCTGAGCTATATACAGAGCGCTCTCTTGAACATCGGCAAACGGGCGCCAAGGGTTATCGGCGTAAATGATTACCTGCGAGTTGGTCACGCTGGCAGGGCCGCGGTCGGCTGTCAGAGAGTAAGACAGGCGGAATGCCAGGTGAGACATTGCCGGCTGCAGTTTTTTGAAGAAGCTTTCCTCATGAACGTTCCATGCTCCAGACACGTTCCATGTGGGCAACCAGCGTGCAGAACGGCTTCTGCCAAGGCGGTTGGTTCCCTCATAGCGCACGGTTCCGTTGATGGTATAACGTCCCTTGTAGGAGTATGTTCCGTTTGCGAAGAAGGCGGCGCTACGCTCGTGGGTGTTGCTCAGGGTGTAATAATCCTCACCTTCCTCAAGGCTCTTCTTGAACACCTCGTAAGCCCACGACGGGGTCTCGCCCATCTCGTATTGCATACCCCAGCCGCGGAACCATGTGTTGTGGCGCTCAACGCTGTTCAGCTCCATACCGCCGTAGAAGTTCACTATGTGGGTATCCTCGCCGAACACATCATTGTATTGCGCCGTGGCACGGAAGTCATAACCAAACATACGGTCATCGGTACGGTTCAATATACCTCCATACGGCAGCACCGTCACCGGCAGGGCATAAATGTCATCAGGGTCGGTGTACAGGTATTGGTTGAGGTCGCGTATGGACGATGTCCCCATGGCGCGATAAGCCTGCGCCTGGTTGGAGTTGTCCTTGATGTTGTGTTCCTGAGTGGCCGAGCTGTACTTCACAGCGCCAAGGGCGGTCAGCTCCACCTTGGTGATAGGCTTGTAGCTCAACTTGGCCTGCATACGGAAGTCAAACACATTGAGGTCTATGTAGTTGTTTTCAAGCTCGTGCTTGATGTTGAACGGAGCATAGTTACGTGTGTAATACTCATTGGGGTCGAGCGTTCTTGACGTGTTCAAGGCGTATGAATACGGGTTGATGTCAAACGCGCGGCTCACCTCACCCGTAACGGCATTGACTTGGGAGCTGAGAGTTCCCGGAGCCTCCTGCTTGCGGTAAGAAGCATTGCCTATCACACCCATCGTAACCTTCTTGGATATGTTGTGGTTCACATTGAAGTTGGCGGTATAGCGCTCAACCTTGCTTCTCAGCGACCATCCCGGATCGTACATGGCGCTGACAGAGGCGTAGTAGTTTCCGTTCTCCGTTCCTCCTGACATACTCACAGAGTGGGTATGCTGGATAGAGTTGGAGAACAGTTCCTTGAACCAGTCTGTATTGCGGTACTCGGCGGCACGCAGGTAAGCTGCGCGAGCCTCAGGGGTGTTGGCAAGGCCGAACTGGCCTGTAGCAGGGTTGTAGGTATTGATAAGCTCATACATTTTTCCATACACACCGCTGTTCTGCGCATTGGCCGTCTCGGCATAGTTGAGGTAACCCTTCTGCTGGAGTTCCTGGTATACGCTCATCTGGTCCTGCGAGTTCATGATGTTGAACGTGGAATAGCGCGGAATGAGGCGCATGGTGTATTCTCCGTTGTAGCTGATGTGAGCCTGCCCGGCCTTTCCCTTCTTGGTAGTAACAACGATAACGCCGGCCATGGCGCGAGCTCCATATATAGATGTGGCCGAACCGTCCTTCAAGATCTGGAAACTCTCAATGTCATCAGAGTTCAATCCTGCAATGGCCGAACTGATAAGGGTGTTGGCATCACCGGAAGAGAGCTGGTCGGTGCTGACATCGGTAACATCCTCCATAATGACGCCATCGACCACCCACAGAGGGTTGGAGCTGGCGAAAATGGACGTGGCACCGCGCACACGAATCTTTGGAGCCGTACCGAACGAGCCGGACACATTCTGCACCGACACACCGGCTGCGCGCCCTTCGAGCGAGCGGCTTATGTCGGCCATACCCGAAATCTTGGCCCCTTCGGCATCAATCTTTGTCGTGGCACCAGTGAACAGTCGCTTGTCCGTCTTCTGCATACCGGTGACAACCACCTCGTCGACCACCTGTGCAGAGCTTTCCAGCACGACCTTCATCCCAGGCTTGGCGACAACGGTCTGGGGCTTCATGCCGACATAGCTTACCTGAAGTTTCTTGCCGGCGGGCACGCTCAGAGTGAACTGACCGTCCATATTGGTCGTCGTTCCGGTCTTGGTTCCCTCAACCATGACCGTTGCGCCGATAATCGGCAGACCGTCTTCCTGAGATATTACGGTACCTGTAACTTTCGTTTGGGCGAAGGCCATCCCCAACGAAAGGACAAGGCACGCCAAAAGCATAGTTAGTTTTTTTTCCATAAATACTCTCTTCTTTACTGATAATTACAATTATAATATTACAACGTGCAAAATTAAACAAAAATATCCAACAAACCACACAAACTACCAAAAAAATCATATATTTAACGTATCCGATGCACGAAAAGGGTGATTTGTACACTGATAAGCTGGCAATTTGAAAATGAATGCCGCGCAAAAGTTTACAGTTTGAAAAGTTTGGACAAGTCAACATTTTGCATATCAATGCAAAACGGACACCAACAAACGCATTTACTTGCATTTTTATTACAAGCAATGTAACAAACAATACAGCGGTCCATCCCTCCGAAAACACACGGACAGGCGTCACAAAACATTTTCACATACCAATGGCACAATGCCCACACCGTGATGCTGCTGTGAAAAATCGGTTAAATCAGCAAGTAGCCACGCAACAGCTTCACATATATTATATAAAAGAAAGTGAATATCCGCAACCAGCCCAAACGCTCTGCGCCTGCCAACAAGCACACACCGCCATCAACATCTTTATGCCAAGGACTACCGCAAGCGCCGTATTGTCCAAACGCATGATATTCAACGAGTTGCGAAACAGGGCGTTTTGCCTTGCGAAATGTGCCGTTTTGCAGGCCAAAACAGGCCACATTGCAGTGCGAAATGTGCCGTTTCGGAATGCGCCCCGCTGAAATGGCAAACAGGCACAATGACACTTCGCCGCATGAGCGCCATGCCCCCACGGGAAAAGGGGCTGTCAATCTCTCTTGAACACATCGCGCGTATACACCTTTTCCCTAACGTCGTCAAGGCAGGCGTCATAGCGGTTGGCCACAATGGCCTGGCTCAGGGCCTTGAACTCGGCAAGGTCATTGACCACGCGGCTGCCGAAGAACGTCGTGCCGTCGGCCAGCGACGGCTCATAGATGACAACTTCCGCGCCCTTGGCCTTGATGCGCTTCATCACACCTTGGATTGACGACTGGCGGAAGTTGTCCGAGTTCGACTTCATAGTCAAGCGGTAGACGCCGATGACGCACTTGCGCTCGTCGCTCGGATTGTAGTCGCCGCGGTTATAATAGTCGTAATATCCTGCCTTGTGCAGCACGCGGTCGGCTATGAAATCCTTGCGGGTGCGGTTGCTCTCCACTATGGCCTGTATCAGGTTCTCGGGCACGTCGGCATAGTTCGCAAGCAGCTGCTTGGTGTCCTTTGGCAGGCAGTAGCCGCCGTAGCCGAACGAGGGGTTGTTGTAGTGGGTGCCTATGCGTGGGTCGAGGCACACTCCCTTGATTATGGCCTCGGTGTCGAGGCCCTTCATCTCTGCGTATGTGTCAAGCTCGTTGAAATAGGACACGCGAAGGGCAAGATAAGTGTTGGCAAACAGCTTGACGGCCTCCGCGTCCGTAAGCCCCATGAACAGAGTGTCTATATTCTCCTTTATCGCCCCCTCCTGCAACAGGGCGGCAAACTCGTGGGCGGCCTTGTCGAGCCGCTCGTCGCCCTCAGGCCGGCCTACGATGATGCGGCTGGGGTAGAGGTTGTCATACAAGGCTTTGCTCTCGCGCAGGAACTCTGGCGAGAATATCACGTTGTCCGTGCCGAGTTTCTTGCGCACGCTCTCGGTGTAGCCAACCGGGATGGTGCTCTTTATCACCATGATGGCACGCGGGTTGACGCTCTTCACCAGCTCGATGACCTCCTCCACATGACTCGTGTCAAAGTAGTTCTTCACAGGGTCATAGTTGGTCGGCGCGGCTATCACCACGAAGTCTGCGTCGGAGTAGGCCTTGGCGCCATCCAAGGTAGCTGTCAGGTTCAAGTCTTTTTCAGCCAGATACTTCTCTATATATTCGTCCTGGATTGGCGATTTGCGCCTGTTGATCATCTCCACCTTCTCGGGAATCACGTCGACAGCCGTCACACGGTGGTGCTGGCTGAGCAGTGTCGCTATGCTGAGACCCACATAGCCGGTGCCGGCCACGGCGATTTTCACATCCTTGTCCATAATGCTCACGTTGTTTTTGTTCAGTTATCGGTAGTGCAACCCTGCCACGCCCCGGGCCTGCCGGGCCTGTGGCAGACAAAAGGAAAAAGCCTCCACAATGCCCCGTCATGCGGAACACAGCGAAGGCTCTGCCCGTACCCCGACCGAGAATCGAACTCGGATCTACTCTTTAGGAGAGAGTTGTTCTATCCATTGAACTATCAGGGCAACCTCATTTTCAGTTTGCAAAGATACATCAAATTAGGCAAAAGGCAAAAAAAACAGTTGTTTATTTTTGCGTTTCGCCCTATTTGGTGTAACTTTGTATCCTAAACAACCCATAAACAACACATCAAGATATGCAAGAAACACGACAGAACAAGATAGCAAGACTGCTACAAAAAGAGCTGAGCCTGATATTCCAACAACAGACAAGAGCCACCCACGGCGTGATGGTGTCGGTGACCCGCGTCCGCATCTCGCCCGACCTCAGCGTCTGCACGGCCTACCTAAGCATATTCCCACCGGCACGCGCCGAGGAGATCATGGCCAACATACGCGCCAACGACAAGACCATACGCTACGAGCTGGGCACTCGGGTGCGCCACCAGCTGCGCATAGTGCCCGAGGTGCGCTTCTTCATCGACGACTCGCTTGACTATATCGAACACATCGACGAGCTGCTCAAGAAGCCATGAATTTCCCGTTCTACATAGCCCGCCGGTACCTGTTCTCAAAAAAGAGCACACACGCCATCAATGTGATAAGCGCCATAAGCGTGGTGGGAGTCGCCGTGGCCACCATGGCCCTAGTGGTGACGCTGAGTGTGTTCAACGGATTCCACGACCTCGTGGCCTCGCTCTTCACGGCGTTCGACCCGCAGCTGAAGGTGGCGCCGGCGGTGGGCAAGGCCGTGCCAGCCGACGACCCCGCGCTGACACGCATAAAGCAACTGCCCGAGGTGGAAGTGGCCACGGAAACAATTGAGGACCAGGCACTGGCCGTGTACGGCGACCGCCAGGCGGTGGT
The DNA here is from genome assembly GCA_944320355.1 of uncultured Prevotella sp. Lineage (GTDB taxonomy): Bacteria > Bacteroidota > Bacteroidia > Bacteroidales > Bacteroidaceae > Prevotella. The sequence goes on from CALUHC010000010.1 coordinate 101,987, forward strand.
AATGATAAAAGGGGTTGACGACAACTTTGACAGTCTGACCCACATACGCGACATTCTCGTTGGCGAGGGCGACTTCGAACTGCACGCCGCCGGCATGAGCTACGGCATACCTGGCATACGCCTCGCCGAAACTCTGGCCACAGGATACCGGTACAGCGACCCGCTGAAGATATACGCGCCGAAGCGCGAGGGCCAGCTGAACATGGCCAACCCGGCCGACGGCTTCGTGGAAGACGAACTTTACTCGCCAGGGGTGCTGTTCAACGTGAAGCAGGCCAAGTACGACAAGAACTACATCATCACCTCCATAGGCTTCGCCCGCAACCTGTTCGACCAGCAGGGCATGGTTTCCGCGCTGGAGCTGAGACTCAGGCCTGGCAGCGACTTCGACGCGGTGAAAGCCGAGATAAAGGACATTGCCGGCGACCGATTCACCGTGCGCGACCGATTTGAGCAGCAGGACGACACGTTCAGGATAATGAAGATAGAGAAGCTCATCGCCTACATCTTTCTCACATTCATACTCACTGTGGCCTGCTTCAACATCATAGGAAGCCTCTCCATGCTCATCATCGACAAGAAGGACGACGTGGCCACGCTGCGCAACCTCGGCGCGAGCGACAGCCAGATTGTGCGCGTGTTCCTCTTCGAGGGGCGCATGATATCGGCCATAGGCGCTGTGGCTGGCATCGCCGTGGGCCTGCTCCTGTGCTGGCTACAGCAGGAGTTCGGCCTCGTGGGCCTCGGCAGGTCGAGCGGCTCGTTCATCATAGACTCCTATCCGGTGAGCGTGCATCCGGAAGACGTGGCGCTGATATTCGTCACGGTGCTCGCCGTGGGCTTCCTCGCCGTGTGGTATCCGGTACGATACTTCGCCAAGAGGCTGCTCTGAAGCCGCGCCACCATACAACCAGACAAAACAGATACAAGAATGAAAGCAACAAGAACGATTGTACTGGCAGCCGCAGCCACGCTGGCCATGGCGGCCTGCGGAAACAAGGCCGGCAACGAGGCCGCGGCCGGCAGCGAGGAGAACGACAAGTACCAAGTGCTGTCGCCCTTCGTGAGAATAAACGCAGACTCGGCCACGGCTGTGCTGTCCATACGCGACAACTACGGAGAGAAGACTTTTCCCAACAAGCTGTTCTATGGAGAGAACGACTCGGCCGAGGTGGAAAAGCTGTCGCCGACCGGAAAGCAGTCCACATCGGTAAGCTGCGTCATAGTGGAGACAGGAAACAAGCGCGCGCTCTTTGACACCGGCAACGGCAAGGACAAGGGCGGACAACTCATGGAGAGGCTCAACGCCCTTGGCATAAAGCCTGAGGACATAGACTACATATTCATAACCCACATGCACAACGACCACACTGGCGGACTGACCGAGGACGGCCTGGCCACATTCACCCGCGCCAAGCTCTACGTGCCCGCCGCCGAGTACAACTACTGGCTGAAGAAGGACGGGCCTAACGGCAAGGCTGTTAAAGCAGTGAAGGCATACGGAGACAGGGCGAAAATATTCAACTACAGCGAAAAGCTGCCCCTGGGCATAGAGGCCTTGGCCGCGCCGGGCCACACCCCCGGACATACCGTATACAAGGCCGGGCGGGTGCTCGTGGTGGGCGACCTGTTCCACGCGCTGGCATTGCAGGTGCAGGACACCAAGCTGTGCGCCGACTTCGACATGGACAGGAAGAAGGCCATTGAGTCGCGCGAGAAGTTCCTCAACTATGCAGTAAAGAACGACATGGTGATGGCCGGGATGCACTTCTTCGGCATGGGGATAATAGACTACAAGATAAGGAAAGCCGAAATAGAAGAAAGCATACGCAACAGCATATTCGATCAGAGCGAATTGCCGCCCTACTGACGCCATAAGGCCGCAACGGCAAAACCTCTCCCCATGGGGGCTGTGTCAAAATGCAGTTGAAAGGAGCCAACCGAAGTCAGACGGCCTGCCGGTCGTCGGAAGTTAACGGACACGTGCTGCCAGTGGCAGCGAAAAGTTGAACCCAAATCGGTCATTAGACCGCCAGGAATATATTTTTGTTACTTTTCAGGCTTTCCAAGTGCTTTCGCCCTGCCAGCGGCAGACAAGATGCCACTGGCAGGGCGAAAGCACTTTGTACTCTAATGACCGATTTGGGTTGAAGGCAACCATGCCTTTGCACTCATCGCCCTTGGCTCTGGGCCAATCTGACTCACCATCAATTTGCGCCACCACGCCAGCCGCAAAGGCGTATGGACACCGCCAAGCGCCGGCTGCCCAGCTGCGGCGCACGCTCCGGCGCGCGTCAGCATGAGCAGTCTACGGCCACCTTCATCACCCCGTCGGCACGGCTCTCAAAGAGGCTGTAGGCGCGGTCTATGTCGGAGAGTGCGAAGCGGTGGGTGATGAGCGGCGTTGTGTCTATCTGCCCCGCGGCAATGAGGCGCAGTATCTCGGCGCAGTCGCATCCGTCCACGCCTCCCGTCTTGAACGTGAGGTTCTTGCCGTACATGCTCGGCAATGGCAGCAGTTGCGGCTCGTCATAGAGCGCCACCACGGTGACAAGGCCATTGGGGCGGGCGCACTGCCACGCCATGCTGAACGTGTCGCGGCCTCCGGCCACCTCCATCACCACGTCGGCGCCTCCGCGGCCACTCAGCCCGTCCACGATGCCGCGGCACTCGGCCGCGCCCACCACGGTGACACCGGGATAACGGTCGGCCACGAACCGGCGGCGCCAGGCAAGCTCCTCGCACACCACTATGTGGCGTGGGCGCTTGAGCATGGCGCAGAGCAGAGCGCAGACACCCGTAGGACCGGCCCCGATTATGAGCACGGTGTCATCGGGCCTGATGTCCGAGATGCGGGCGGCCCAGTAGCCGGTGGCGAGCACATCGCCCACAAAGAGCGCCTGCTCGTCGGTAACGGAAGACGGGATGGGCGTCAGCCCGCAGTCGGCAAAAGGCACACGGACGTATGGAGCCTGGCCTCCGTCAATGCGGCAGCCCAGCGCCCAGCCGCCATGCGGCGACGTGCAGTTGTTCACGTAGCCATGCCGGCAGAAGTAGCACTCGCCGCAGAAGGTCTCAACGTTGACCGCCACGCGGTCGCCGGGGCGCAGGGTGGTGATGGCCGGGCCGACTTCTTCCACCACGCCCACCATCTCGTGGCCCACGGTGATGCCCGGCACGGCGCGCGGCACGCTGCCGTGCTTGATGTGCAGGTCGCTGGTGCAGATGCTCGACAGCGTGACGCGCACAATGGCGTCGCGCGGGTCTTGCAGCACGGGGCGCGGCTTCTCCCGCAGCTCGAAACGCCCCTTGTCTATGTAAGTGTAAGCTAACATCGGATCAATACTTATGAGGTTGTTTTGCCGGATGCCGGCAAGCTGACCGGCAGCGCGCCGCACGCCAGGCACACCCGGAGGCAAGCGGAACTTTGTTTTTGGGCAACGGGCGGACAGCCTGCACCGCCTTTGTAACAGGCTGACAGCCAGCGGGGTTACGGAACGTGCCGTTTTGCCTTGCAAAACGACCCGTTTCAGGCCGCGAAACGACCCGTTTCAGAACGCAAAACGGCACGTTTTGCAAAGCCGTAAGGCCAGCCGTGTTTTCTGACACGGGCCTGGGGCCGCGCAAGAGCCGCCCGCTGTCACATTCCGCCGAGCGCGACGTTCTCCACGTCGACGCGCTCGTGGAGGAACACGCTGGCCGCCTCGCGGAAACGGCCGGGATTCTCGGTGGTGAGATAGCGCACGCCGCCGCCACGCGTGCAAAGCCGCTCGATATCGGCATGGCGGCCGAGATAGTCGCGCAGGCTCGTGGCCACATAGTCGCCCTGAGCCACTATGCGCACGCCCTCAGGCACATACTTGCGTATCTTGGGCATGAGCAGGGGATAGTGTGTGCAGCCGAGTATCACGGCGTCTATCTGCCCGTCGAGCGCCATGAGCTGGTCGATGCGCTTCTTCACGAAATAGTCGGCGCCGGGGCTGTCGGCCTCGTTGTACTCCACGAGCGGCACCCAGAACGGGCAGGCCACGCCGGAGACACGGATGTCGGGATAGAGCTTGTGTATTTCGAGCGCGTAGCTGTCGCTCTTTATGGTGCCCTCGGTGGCCAGCACGCCCACATGGCGCGTGGCAGTGAGATTTCCTATCACCTCGGCCGTGGGGCGGATGATGCCCAGCACGCGCCTCTCAGGGTCGAGACGTGGCAGGTCGTTCTGCTGTATGGTGCGCAAGGCCTTGGCCGAGGCGGTGTTGCAGCCGAGTATGACAAGGTGGCACCCCATCCCGAAGAGCTTCACCACGGCCTGGCGGGTGAACTCATATACAACGTCGAACGAGCGCGCGCCGTATGGGGCACGGGCGTTGTCGCCGAGATAAAGGTAGTCGTACTGCGGCAACAGGCGGCGTATGCCGTGCAGGATTGTCAGCCCGCCATAGCCCGAGTCGAATATGCCTATGGGGCCGGGGGCATCAGGGAGATTTATCATTGCGTATTGGAATTGGTAGCCGTGGCGGCTCATTTCAGCATATCGATGACCATCAGCGTGACGTTCTCGCCCCGCGAGCTGTCTATGAAAGGGCAGGCGTTGTCATCTATGTTTATGATGAAGGCCAGCCCCTGCTGCCTGCCCACGGTGCTGATGGCCTTGCGAAGCCGGCGGTGCAGCGGCTCAAAGACCTCTTTCTCGGCCGAAGCCAGCAGGCGGTCTGATTCGGCGCGGAAGTCCACATTGCGCCGCAGCAACTCCTGAAGCTCGCTCTGCCGCTTGCGCAGAATGGACTCCGGATAGCCCGACTGCTCTTCGAGGAACTCCTCGTACTGGCTGTTGAACTCGTCGGCGGCGCGGCGCGCCTCGCCGGCATAACGCGCCTTGATGGTGTCAAGCCGGGCCACGGCCTCGGCATATCCGCGCATGGCGCGCAGCGCGGTGGAGTAGCTGACATAGCCGAAAACGGGCTTGGGCTCCTCCTCGGCCTGCGGCACGGCCACAGGCTGCATCGGGTCGGCGGCCAGGGTGTCTATCTCCACCTGCGCCCTCGCGCCTGCCGACAACACGGCAAGCACGGCCACAAGGAGCAATCGCCTCAATAACTTGCTGTCCATGACATTGCTTAAAGACAATGCCGCCGCACGCAGCCTTGGGGCAATGGCGCCTTCAGGCTTGCGGGCAGCGGCATGGCTGTGTTACTTCAGGCCCAACTTGGCTTTCACCTCGGCGGTGACGTCGGTGCTGAGCGTAGAGCTGATGTAGGGTATGCCGCCGGCTATGTCCATTATGTAAACATAGTTGCCGGCCTGGCCCACCTGCTTGATGGCATCGACAACCTTGGTGGTGATGGCCTGCATCTTCTCCTGCGAAGCCTTGGCCAGAGCCTGCTGGTTGTCCTGATAGCTCTGCTGTATGCGCTGGTAGAGCTCCTGCAGCTCCTGCTCGCGGCGCTGGCGGATGTTCTCGGGCAGCGTGGCGCGTGTGGAATCGTAGGCAGCCGACTTCCTGGTCAGCTCGTCCTGCATGAGCTTGAGGTCGTTCTCGTACTGCTTCTGCAGGGCGTCAACCTCGTTTTTGGCAGTTGTGTATTCGGGCATCGCCTGGATTATGTCCTGCGAGTTTACGTGTCCGAACTTCTGTGCGAATGTTGCCAAAGGCGCAAACATCATGAGCGCCAAGAATAATTTTTTCATTTTGACTTAGTTATTTTTATTGTTATTGATTATAGTCTCTGTCACGCGCCTCCGCCACGCGCCCGCCCCCGCAGCCACGCAAGCACGGCCCGGCAGGCAGCTCCGCCCGCGGCCGGGGCGCGCCCCGCTCAGTATGAGTAGCCCAGCTTCTGCAGCACCTCGTTGCTAATGTCTATCTTAGGGCTGCCGAATATGATGCCGGTGTTGCCGGCGCGGTCAACAACAAGCTGGTAGCCGCGCAGGTCGGCAATGTCCTTCACCGCGTTGTATATCTCGTCCTGTATCGGGGTCATGAGGCTGGCGCGCTTCTTGAACAGCTCGCCGTCGGGGCCGAAATACTTCCTTTTAAGCTCGGCGGCCGCCTTCTCCTTCTCCATGATGGCGTCCTGCCGCTCCTTCTTCTGCTCTTGCGATAGGAACACCACCTCGTTCTGGTAGTTCTTGTACATGGTCTGCGCCTCGGTGGAGAGAGCCTCGACCTCGGCCTGCCATTTCTTTGAAACCTGGTTGAGCTGCTCGTTTGCGCGCTCGTAGGCCGGAATGTTCTTCAGTATGTACTCCATGTCAACGAGGGCAAACTTCTGCGCGCTCGCGGCCATGGCCGAGAGCAGCATAGCGAACATCATCACAATCTTTCTCATAATCTTAAATCGCCTCCTTTTTATTTGGTTATCAGAACTCCTGCCCGAGGACAAAGTGGAACTGGCTGCCGCCCTTGGTGCCGGTAGACAAGGCCGTGTCGAAACCGTAGGCCCAGTCGATACCCATCAATCCCACCATCGGGAGGAAGATGCGCACACCCGCTCCAGCCGAGCGCTTCATGTTGAACGGGTTGAAGTCCTTAGTGTCATACCACGCATTGCCGCCCTCAAGGAACGCAAGACCATAGATGGTGGTGTTGCCGAGCATGAAAGGATAGCGCAATTCGAGCGTGAAACGGTCGTATGCGTAGCCCGGGGCGGAGTAAGGAGTGAGCGAGCCGTTCTCATATCCGCGCAAGCCTATGGTCTCCTGGGCATACCCCGAGGAATATCCGCTCATGCCGTCGCCACCCATATAGTAGGTCTCGAAGGGCGACTTCTTGTATTGGTTGTACGACCCGAGCAGCCCGAACTCAACGCGCGTCATGAGCACGAAGCACTTCGTGCCACCGGTGAGAGCCGTAAAGTTGCGGAACTTGAACTTCCACTTGTGGTATTCTATCCACCTGTACTTGTCTTGCTGCTCGTCCTGGTACGTGGCCGAGTTGACATCGGTGGCCAAGTGCTCGTAGTCCTTGCCGTCCCAGAGCGACCATGGCGGGGTGAGAGTGACCGAAGCGAGGAACTCCGAGCCGCGACGCGGGAACAGCTGGTTGTCGGTGCTGACTCGCGACAGCGTGATTCCAAGGTTCACGTTGTTGCAGTTTCCGTTCGTTATGATGAAGTACTGCCAGTCTTGCAGCATATAACGCTGGTAGGCCAACGACACAGAGAGCTGGAAGTAGTCATCGGGCCAGCGCAGGCGCTTGCCCCACCCTATCGAGAAGCCAAGCAACTTGACATACTTGTCCTCATCGAGGTAGCTCTCGTAGTTGTTGTAATAATTGTTGTTGTAGCTCCCGTAGTAGTTATAATAGTTGTACCAGTTGCTGTTATAGTAGTTGCTGTTCACGTCGGTCTGCTTCGAATAGAACGCTCCCACGTTGAAGGCGTTAGGCCGCTTCCCGCCAAACCATGGCGCAGAATAGCTGATGCTGTACGACTGGTAGTAAGTTCCGTTGGTCTGCGCGCTCAAAGCGAGCTGCTCTCCGTCGCCGATTGGCATGATGCCCCGGTGCATTTTGTTCTTTCCGAAGAGGTTGCGCATCGAGAAGTTGTTCAGCTTCAACGATATGCGGCCTATCACTCCCGTCTGTCCCCAACCCAAGGAGAACTCCACCTGGTCGTTGGACTTCTGCTCAAGCTCCCAGTTTATGTCAACGGTTCCGTCCTCGAAGTTAGGCTTTATGTCCGGATTCACCGTCTCGGGGTTGAAGAATCCCATTGAGGCAATCTCTCGGGCGGAGCGCATCAGCGCGTCCTTGGAGAATAGGTCGCCGGGCTTTGTGCGCAGTTCGCGGCGCACCACCTCCTCGTACAGGCGGTCGTTGCCGAATATCCTGACGTGGCTGATGTGCGCCTGCTGGCCCTCGGTGATTCTCATCTCAAGGTCGATGGAGTCTCCCACGATGTTCACTTCCGTGGGAACGAGCGAATAGAAGATATAGCCGTTGTTCCAATAGAAGTTCCCGACGGCATCCTCATCCTCGGTGAGTCGCTTGTTGAGCAGTTTCTGGTTATACACATCCCCCTTCTTCATGCCGAGCATCATGTTGAGATAGTCGGTGGTTGCCACAGTGTTTCCCACCCACGTGATGTTCCTTATGTAGTACTTCTGGCCCTCGTCCACCTCAACGTAAACGTTGACATGATTGCGGTCATAGTTCCAGACGCTGTCTTTAACGATGACCATGTCGCGATATCCAAGCTCGTTGTACTTGTCGATGAGGTTCTGCTTGTCGGTTTCAAAGCGCTCGTCGGTATATTTCTTCGACCTGAGGAAAGAAGCGAGCTTGCCGGCTTCATGCGTCTTCGCGAACACTCCCTTACGGAACAATCCTCCCTTTATCTTCTTGGTTGAGAGGTTCTTGTTGCCAACGATGATGATGTGCTTCACCTTCATCTTGTCTTTCTTGTCCACGTTCACATCGAGAATCACCTGATTCTTGGCTGCCACGTCATCGCGTTGCCTTATGTCTATGACGGCGTTCTTGTAGCCTTTCTCGTCAAAATACTTCTTGGCAAGAATCTTAGCGCGGTCTATTATGTTTGGAGTTATCTGGCTTCCTGATATGATTCCGAGTTTCGCCTCAAGGTCTTCACGCTCCGATTTCTTCACGCCGTTGTAGTTGATTGTGCTCACACGGGGGCGGAGCGTGAGGTTGAAGCACAGATATATCTTCGACCCCACTATGGAGTCTGCCGTTACCGACACGTCAGAGAACAGCCCGTGCTTCCAGTATCGCTTCACGGCCTCGGTGATTTCCGACCCCGGCACACTTATCTGCTGCCCCACAGAGAGACCCGAAATGCCGGTGAGCACATAGTCCTCATAGCCTTCCACACCCTTGGCCGTAAGGCCGCCGATGACGCATATGCGCGGTGTTCCGGTATATGATATATCGGGATTGACAATCTTGTCTTGCGCCCAGCCAGCCGTACCGAGACAAACAGCCACGGCAAGCAAGCAGAGCGTTCTCTTAACATACTCCATCCTGTATATATAAATATGTGTGAATACTCATCATCGTTCGTTCTCCTCCACTTGGGCTTCGGTCTTTCCGAAGCGCCGCTGGCGTTTCTGATAGCTCAATATGGCCTTGCGCAGAGCGTCCTCATCGAAGTCTGGCCAATAAGTGTCGCAGAAATAAAGTTCCGAATAGGCTATCTGCCAGAGCAGGAAGTTGGATATGCGCAGCTCTCCGCCGGTGCGTATGAGCAGGTCCGGGTCGGGCATGAAAGCCGTTTCGAGGTGTGCAGCCACGGTATCCTCGCATATTCCGGCAGGATCCAAGCTGCCCCCAGCCGCCTTTGCGGCAATTTCCCTTGCGGCCTTGGCAATCTCCCACTTGGCCGAATAGCTTAGAGCCACGACCATGGTCATGGCCGTGTTGCCCGCAGTGTGCTCCTCGGTCTCGCGCAACTTGCGCGCCACCTCAGCCGGCAGCCTCCCCAAGTCGCCTATGACACGGAAGCGCACGTTGTTCTTCATGAATATCTCATCCTCCAAAGAGGACAGCACCAGCCCCATTAGAGCCGCGACCTCGGCGGCAGGCCGGCTCCAGTTCTCTGTAGAGAAAGTATAGAGCGTAAGGAACTTCACGCCGAGGCGCGTACACTCCGACGTGATGCGGCGCACGGCCTCAACCCCGGCCTGATGGCCATAGCTGCGCTCGCGGCCCCTCTCGGCGGCCCAGCGCCCGTTGCCGTCCATGATGATGGCCACGTGGCGCGGTATGCGTTTCATATCTATCTGCTCTGTCATGTCTTTGTCAAAATCTATCGTTATGGCACGTCTTGCACTTTGCCCAGATATCGTATGTAAGCGACAGTTGCAGTATGCTGTAACTGTCCGTGTTCTTAAATATGCCACTGCTCTCGATGCCGTAAGGATCGTCTGTGCCGTCGAGTTTGTCGCTCAGCGAGAAATGCATCGTCCACTCCAGCGCGAGGTTGAGCCTTGCGCCCACCTTGTATTTCAGCCCGGCCCCGATAGGCAGGTTGCCTGTGATGACACTGCCGTCTGCCTTGGCATAAGTCAGCCCCAGGCCTATGGCTATGAAAGGCGTGAATCGGCGCGCGCCGAAATACTCGCGCCCCGTACCGTAGGGCCAGAAGTTGTACTCGAAGCGCAGCCCCGCGTCAACAACAGTGTTGCTGAAGGAGAGCACAGAGTCCTGAAACTCAGGATACCACGTGGACACATCGGCAGACGAGCCTTTCAGCTTGCCGTATGTAACGTTGAGCCCCAATGCCATGCGCGGGTTGAAGCGGTACTTGGCCACCAGCCCCCCGCCCGGCTGCATATTCTTGGCTATGCTGCCGTTGAAGTCGCCCTGATATGACACGAGACCCGCGCCGACACCAATCTCGGCCCTGTACTCCGGGTCTGTCTGCGCCGGCGCGGCCACAGCAACGGCAATCATCACGCCCGCTGCGACCCACTTCTTCATCCTAGAGAGCACCTTTCCCATAGGCATTGGCGCTCAATCGTCCCAGTCGATGCTGTTAAGCCGGCCGCGCCACACCTCTCCACTGCCCGCGCACACAACCCAGATATTGCCCGAGCCATCGGCCGTTGCGCCAACCGCCACGGCCGCGGAGTCGAATCCGTCGGGGAATGTGTATGTCGTACTGCGCTGCCATGTCAGGCCTCCGTCCCGGCTTTCGTACATACTGGCGTATGGGCTCTCCGTGCAGTCACCAATGCCGGCACCGCCAAAAGCTATCTTCCGGCCGTCGTAGTCCAGCACATTGAGCCCGCTGAGCCTCGGCAGGGGGTAGTAGTTGCGGCTGTCAGCCTCCATGTAGACCCATCGGCTGCTCTCGCTTCCAGCGGCATATTCCACAATCTTGCGCCACACGCGGGCGGTTGTGTCGGCCTGGTGCTCGGCAACGGAGCGGTTGCCCACGAGCAACACGTAGTCGGTGCTGTCCACATAATCGTAGGGAACGGTGACCGAAGCAATGTCGGTGGCAGGCATCTGAACAGGGTCGTCGCCGAGCGCGTCGGCGCTCCACGTGCGCCCACCGTCGGCAGACCTGACAATCAGGCCTCCTTCCAGGCCATACAGCTCGGAAGTGCTTGCGCCAACAAGCCGCTGCGGAGCGGCCGCAGAACCTACGGGATAGAAGCTTTCCCCGTCGACAGAGGCAAGCAGCGACGAGCCGTCGAGCACAAAGAGCGTGTCGCCCTTCACCGCCACATTATTATATACGTCGCCCCCGAATGCCTGCGCAGCCCTCGTCCACGTGCTGCCGTCGGCAGTGGAGTAGAGGGATGTGGTGCCGCCACTGAGCCCGAAGAGGAGCACTCTGCCGCCAAAGGCAACCATCTTCACGCCCTCCATCGCGGCGAAGTCGGCATTGTCGGGCAGCCGTGTCCAACGGAACTGGCCCGCCTCCTCGCGGTGCACATTCACCCTGACGCGGTATTGGCGGTACGAGCGCCCGTCTGAGGCGTACGCGCGCAAGTAGCGCGTGTAGCTGAAGTCTATGGAGTCGGTGCTCGACAGCGTGCGCAGCGAGTCGCGCGTCCTGTTCTCTATCAGCACCGATGCATTGTTCTTTGTATAAGCCGAGCAGAGCAGCCGCGTGGCATCCACGCCCACCGGCAGCGAGTCCACGTTGTATATCTCGCCGTTCAGCTGGTCGATATAGAAAGGATAGTCTGCCACGCTCTGGTCGTCCTCCACATAGACAGAGTCCTCGCCTGTCGACGAAGTGGTGTGCTTTGTCAGCTTAGCGTTGGTTATATTGAATTGCGTAATGGCAATGTCATCATATAGGGTGATATTGTCAGTATAGTCGGTGTCGAGGCATGACGCAAATAGAACTGATGCCACGAGCAGCAGGCACAACCGGCCAATGTTCTTACTCATTCGATATGGTTTTATATTTTTAGCTGCAAATTTAATCACAATTCCGTAAATAGGCGCAAGTTTCGGCCTTTTATTAAGCAAAAAACATAATAAGGCGCGCATTTTAAGGTCTGTTAGTTTAAAACCACCGCCATATATCGACGAACCAAAGCGCCACGCAAACCGACGGCAGCGCGCGCACCTTACGGCTCGCGAGCCCCCTGCGCCGCCATGCCGCCGCCCTCCACCGCAGGGAAAGCCATGCACACAAGCCACGCCTTGCGCCACGAGCCAGGGCCGGGCACGCCACGCCCGGCACAGATTCCCATAAAAAAATAACGCGGTATGAATCGCTCACCCCGCGCCACTTTCTTGAACAGCGTGGCCAAAAACCTAAAATTCATAGCCACAACCGTTCTCAATGAAAATCTAATAACATAATCTTTACCTTAAATCTATTAACTACTAACCTAATGAATAACAGTTACAATCTCACGATTGCAACTGCAAAGATACAATAATAAAATGAAAAGCCGAACAATAATACGGACTTTTTCCTGAAAGCGCCGCCTTTATTGATTTATGTCAATTTCCACACAGTTCCAGCACACACCACCCTGCCCCACCATCCACCTGCGCCCCGGATGCGCGCCGAGACCCGCCCGGGCGTCAAAAAAGCGGGAACAAAGGAGAAAAAGGGCCTTTTTGACGATTTTTTTGCCACAGAAAGCACATTTGGCAGACAACCAAAGGCTTTTTTCACTAACTTTGCCTACGGATAAGCCGCCAAGGAAACCGGCACGTGACAACGCCGCCAAGACGCCACACCCTGCCGGGATGCCGGTCGGCGGCCACCGGGCCACAGACCAGGCTGGCACCGCCCGCCGGCGCCACTGCGCAAAGGCACGGCGGCGAACACTAACAAACAACGACCAATAACGAAAAAAACAGAACAATGAACACACGACCATCCACACGGGCCATGCTTGCCTGCATGGCCATAATGGCCGCAACGGCCGCAACGGCGCAAGACTACAACGTAAGGCAAATGGGCGACACCATCATGGCCGAGCTGGCACCGCAGACTGTCAGCGTGAGAACCAGCGGCGACACCACCATAGTGGAGATTGCCAACCCGCAGAAGTTCCTCATACTGCCGGTGCAGGACAGCTGCCCAGAGGCGCAAGTGAAACTCGACACCGGCTCGCCCTCGGACACATGGATGGACATAAGGCTGGCACGCACCCAGACTGACTACGGCGTGCCGTTCGCCCTCGGCGACGGCGACACGGCCACGGTGAAGATGCTCAACATCCGCCCCACCGACCTCGCGCTGACCTCCCTGTCCACCACCGACGTGTGGACCACAGAACCGTCGGGAGCATACCGACCGCTCTACCACCACACACCGCCATACGGATGGATGGGCGACGCCTGCGCAACCGTGGCCAACGGCGGTGCATACCACCTGTTCTACCAGCACAACCCCTACGGAACCACATGGGGCAACACGCACTGGGGCCACGCCGTGAGCGAAGACCTGGCGCACTGGGCGGAACAGCCCATAGCCCTCGCGCGCGACAATTCAGGACGCATATCCTCTGGCTGCGCGATTGTGGACACCGACAACACTACCGGATTCGGCGCGGGAGCCGTCATTGCCTTCTACACATCAGACGACGGCAAGGGCAACCAGGCCCAATGCATGGCATACAGCAACGACAACGGGCTGACTTTCACGAAGTTTGAAGACAACCCTGTGCTGCGGCCGACAGGCGTAACAAAGCAATTCCGCGACCCAAAGGTGTTCCGCCACGAGCCCACCGGGGCGTGGTACATGATAGTGGCCGCCGACAGCGAACTGCGCTTCTACAAGTCCAAAAACCTCAGGAAGTGGAGCTACGTGAGCAGCTTCGGCAGCGCCATGGGCGAGCAGCCGCGCCAATACGAGTGCCCCGACATAATGTGTCTGCCAGCCGACGGCAACCGCGACAGCATGAAATACGTCCTGACTGCCAACGTGAGCACGGGCGGTCACTTCGGCGGCAGCGCCACCGAATACTTCGTCGGGCACTTCGACGGCAAGGAATTCACCTGCGCAGACAACCCGCACACGCCCAAGCGGCTCGACTACGGGAATGACCACCGCACTGCCATCACCTTTGCCAATACTGCCGACCGCGCCATAGCCATGCCGTGGATGGGCAACCGGCAGTATGCCGAGGCCACGCCCACCCGTATGTTCAGGGGCACCAACGCCCTGCCGCGCGAGCTGTCGCTCTACACCAACAACGGCCGGCATTATGTGGCCGCCAACGCCGTTCCCGAGGTGCGCAAGCTGCGCAGGGGGCGCAACAGGATAGACGACGCGACGGTGGAGGGAACCGTGGAGCTGAAGCGGGTGGCACGGCGGACGGACGGCGCGTTCGAATTTGAGGCGGACATCACCCCGGACAACGCCGCAGAGGTAGGCATCGAGCTGTATAACGACAAGGGAGAGAGAACCGTAATAAGCCTCGACATGAAGCAGATGCGCGCCGCCATGGACCGCGCCGAGAGCGGGCTGACCGACTTTGGCCGCAGGCCGAGGCCGCGCGCCACGGAGGCTCCGGCCGACGGCAAGGCTGACGGCGGGGGCAGCCAGACGCAGGGACCGGACAACGCGGCAAACGCCAGAAACGACTTCGCCACCCCAACATGGGCCCCGCTCACGCTCTGCAACGGCAAGACGTACCACGTGGACATATTCGTAGACAAGTGTTCCGTGGAGCTGTTCATTGACGGAGGGCGCATAGCCATGACCAACCTCGTGTTCCCCACCAAGCCATACGACTCAATACGACTGCGCGCCAAGGGGGGCAAGGCCGACTTCACGCGCATGACCGTCTACGGAATGAGGATGTAGCGAACAACGGCACAACGCCCACTATATGTTAACAAATGCGAAGAAACGCAACTTTATGTTGCATCTCACAACAAGAAACCTGCCGAAAAAACTGCGTGGAAAAATCGCGAAACAGAACGGCGCGGCTCTGTCGGATATCCGACAGAGCCGCGTTTTTTGCACCCAATGCTGCACTTTCTGCCACAAAACGGGGCAAAATGCCTCCCGAAACCCACTTCAGCCAACACAATGCAGCCCATCCGGCACTGCAATACGGCACATATCGCAGTGTGAAACGGGCCGTATTGCAATCCAAAACAGCCCGTTTCGCAAGACGGAGCGACGCGGCTCATTGCACACTCTCCACATCTCCCTCACATAACCCCATGGCCTCCAGCCACTTATGGTTGCACACGCATTTTGCCCGTATTTGTCGCCCGGCAGACTTTCCGCCGCTAAAACGCCAGCCACAGACGGGATAACCTACGGGCAAAAGGGCAAAAGCGGCCTGTTTTTCTTAACACCAATTAAGTTTCAACCCAAATCGGTCATTAGACCGCCAGGAATATATTTTTGTTCCTTTTCAGGCTTTCCAAGTGCTTTCGCCCTGCCAGCGGCATCTTGTCTGCCGCTTTGTCTCGACGTAGCCCGCTACGCCTTCGA
>CALUHC010000011.1 GCA_944320355.1 uncultured Prevotella sp.
ACAGAATACGATGACTCAGGAGGAACTTTTCAAGAAGCTGGTCGCTCACTGCAAGGAGTACGGGTTCGTATTTCCGTCGAGCGAGATCTACGACGGTCTGGGTGCGGTCTATGACTACGGCCAGAACGGTGTGGAGCTGAAGAACAATATCAAGCGCTACTGGTGGGACTCGATGGTCAAGCTGCACGAGAATATCGTGGGGCTCGACGCGGCGATCTTCATGCACCCCAAGACGTGGGAGGCTTCGGGCCACGTGGCGGCGTTCAACGACCCGCTGATCGACAACCGGGACTCGAAGAAACGCTACCGTGCGGACGTGCTGATCGAGGAGTGGCTGGCCAAGCAGGATGAAAAGATCGAGAAGGAGGTCGGGAAGGCCCGCAAGCGCTTTGGAGCGGACTTCGACGAGGCGAAATACCGGGAGACGTCGCCGCGCGTGGCCGAGACGGCTGCAAAACGCGACGAGGTGCACCGCCGCTTTGCCGGGGCGATGAATGCCAACGACCTTGCGGAGCTGCGTCAGATCATCCTCGACTGCGAGATCGCCTGCCCGATTTCGGGGACGCGCAACTGGACCGAGGTGCGCCAGTTCAACCTGATGTTCTCGACGCAGATGGGCTCGACGGCCGAGGGTGCTTCGACGATCTACCTGCGTCCCGAGACGGCGCAGGGTATCTTCGTGAACTTCCTGAATGTCCAGAAGACGGGCCGCATGAAGCTGCCGTTCGGTATTGCGCAGATCGGCAAGGCCTTCCGCAACGAGATCGTGGCCCGTCAGTTCATCTTCCGGATGCGGGAGTTCGAGCAGATGGAGATGCAGTTCTTCGTCCGCCCGGGCACCGAGATGGCGTGGTGGAACGAGTGGAAGAACACCCGGATGGCCTGGCACCGCGCCCTGGGCTTCGGCGACGACAACTACCGCTTCCACGACCACGAGAAGCTGGCCCACTACGCCAACGCCGCCACCGACATCGAGTTCCACATGCCGTTTGGCTTCAAGGAGGTGGAGGGCATCCACAGTCGCACCAACTTCGACCTGTCGCAGCACGAGAAGTACAGCGGGAAGCAAATCAAGTACTTCGACCCGATGACCAACGAGAGCTACACTCCCTACGTCATCGAGACCTCGATAGGCGTTGACCGTATGTTCCTCAGCGTGATGTGCCACTCCTACGAGGAGGAGAAGCTCGACAGCGGAGAGACCCGCACCGTGCTCCACCTGCCCGCAGCGCTGGCCCCGGTGAAGCTGGCCGTGCTGCCGCTCGTGAAGAAAGACGGACTGCCAGAGAAGGCGCGCGAGATAATAGACGCGCTGAAGTTCCACTTCAACTGCCAGTATGACGAGAAGGACACCATCGGCAAGCGTTACCGCAGGCAGGACGCTATAGGCACTCCCTACTGTGTCACCGTGGATTACGACTCGCTCAAGGACAACACAGTGACCCTGCGCCACCGCGACACCATGGAGCAGGAGAGAGTAAACATAGCAGACCTTAATGCCATCATAGAAGACAAGGTGAGCATTGCCAGCCTGCTCAAAAAGTTGCAGTGATGAGGTGGCGTTCTTTTTGCTTCCTTTCGGCTCTGTTCGCCGTGGCCTTCGGCATGACGGCGTGCAGCGAGGAAGACAACACAGTGGAGGAGTATCCCAACTGGCAGGCCACCAACGAGGCCTACTTCAACCGCCTCACGGACTCCGTGCTCACGCTGATTTCGCTCAATCCGGCCCGCACGGACTGGCAGCGGATTAAGTGCTGGTCGAAATCCGACAGCATAGAGGGCAGCAACGGTGACTATATCATCGTCAACGTGATAGAGGAGGGCGATGCCGCTTCGGGCGTGCCCCTCTATACCGACACCGTGAGCGTGCATTATCTGGGTCGCCTGCTGCCGTCAACGTCATATCCGCAAGGGTATGTTTTCGACAGTTCTTACGATGGATATTTTGATCCTGCCGTGGCAAGTCCTGCGGAGTTCGCCATCGGAAACTCAAGCGGTACGTCGCTGGTGGACGGCTTTGCCACTGCGCTTCAGCATATGCGTCGCGGCGACCATTGGGTGGTCTACATCCCGTATCAGCTTGGCTATGGCGCGAGTGGCTATAGCAGCATCCCCGGTTACAGCACGCTGATCTTTGATTTGCGTATGGTTGACTTCTGGTCGCCTGAGGTGCAAGAAGACTGACAAGGCTGTTCTGCACATTATATAATAATAGGAGGCATCCCGGCGGGGTGCCTCCTGTTTTTGTTTTCTGCCCTTGCTGTTGCCGCAAGCCGTGCGCAGCGTCTTGCCGCCCGGCGTCGTTGTGGTTCAGCTGTGGGACAGTTGCTCGGCGCACTCCTGCAACATCTCGCTCAGTGTGGGGTGGATGTGCGTCATGTCGGCCAGTTCCGTGGTGGTTGTGTCGCGGCACATCAGTGCGCTGATCTCCTGTATCAGGTCGGCGGCGTGCGCTCCGTAGGCGTGGCAACCGATGATGCGGCCGCTCTCGTCGGCTATCATCTTCACCATGCCTTCGGTCTCGCCCATGGCAAGAGCCTTGCCGTTGGCGCGGTAGAAGGCCTTGGCTGTGCGGCATTCAACACCGTTCTCCTTGCAGAAGTCTTCTGTTACGCCCACGGCTGCGGCCTCCGGGTGGGTGAATATGGCCGATGGCATGATGTCGAGGCGTATGGAGTCCGTGCGTCCGAGTATGTGGTTCACGGCCTTGATGCCCTGCACCGTGGCGGCGTGGGCCAGCATCTGCCGCCCGTTCACGTCGCCAATGGCGTAGATGCCGGCCACGTTGGTCTGCAAGTTGGCGTCGGTGGCAATTCCCTTGGGGCCGCATACCACTCCGGCTGCATCGAGGTTGAGGCCCTCGGTCACAGGAACGCGGCCCACGGCCATCAGCACACAGTCGGTATCAATGGCTGTCTGCTTGCCTTTGCGGTCGAATAATACACTGCCGCCGCGCACGGCCTGCACCGCCGATTGCATGAAGAACTTCACTCCGCGCTTCTCTATCAGCTTGCGCAGCCGTTTGGCCACGTCGCCGTCGAGTGCGGGCAGGCATTCCTTGAGGAACTCTATCACCGTCACGTCGCAGCCGAAGCTGTTCAGTATGCAGGCGAACTCCATGCCTATCACGCCCGCGCCGACAATGCAGATGCGGCGTGGCAGGGCGGTGGCTGTGAGCATACGGTCGGATGTCCACACCATTTCCGCGTCATTGCATCCTTCAATGGGCAGCATCTTTGGCGCGGAGCCGGTGGCTATTATGATGTTCTTTGCGGTGTATTCTTCGTCGCCTATCGTCACGGTGTTGGCATCCTTGAGCGCGGCTTTGCCACTGACGAGCGTTATGCCCGGTGCTGACAGCAGCGTCTCTATGCCTGAGCGGAGCTGCGCCACGACATTGTCCTTGCGCGCTGCGGCCTTGGCGAAGTCGGGAACAACGTCCACTGGGTTCATGCCGAGAGCCTCTGCACCGCGCAGCGTGTCCATTATCTCGGCATTGCGGGCGTAGGCCTTGGTGGGTATGCAGCCCCGGTTGAGGCACGTTCCGCCCACTTCGGCCTGCTCGGCTATGACAACCTGCAGGCCGTTTCGTGCGGCATATTCGGCGGCGCGGTATCCTCCCGGTCCGCTGCCTATTATTATCAGGTCTGTGTTCATGTCTGTTTGGGGTTTGGGTAGGGGTATAGGTACCGTAGGTTTCTTAGGTATCGTAGGCTGCACACGATGCCTAAGAAACCTATTCAGCTTATTCTTGGGTGTCCATCTGGCGGTATGTGAGCACCGGGTGCTTGGCTGCCAGCACATCGTCCACGCGGCCTATCGGCGTGTTGTGTGGTGCGCTTTTCACCACTTCGGGCTGCGTGGCGGCCTCTTCGGCTATGCGTCGCATCACGTCTATGAACCCGTCTATGGTGTCTTTGCTCTCGCTCTCCGTCGGTTCTATCATCAGCGACTCGTGGAACAGCAGCGGGAAGTATATCGTCGGGGCGTGGTAACCGTAGTCGAGCAGCCGCTTGGCCACGTCCATGGTGGTCACTCCGGTCGACTTGTCCTCCAGTCCGTCGAATACAAACTCGTGCTTGCACACTGTGTCTATGGGCAGATGGTAAACATCCTTCAGCGATTCCTTGATGTAGTTGGCGTTGAGCGTGGCCAGTGGTCCCACCTCCTTGATGTGCTCTTTGCCGAGCGACAGGATGTAAGCGTAGGCGCGCAGCAGAACGGCGAAGTTGCCGTGATATGGTCCTACGGATATTTCCGACTCGCCGGGCAGCAGGTCTTCCATGCCTTTGCGCACACCGACGGGGCCGGCTCCGGGTCCGCCGCCGCCGTGAGGTGTCGAGAACGTCTTGTGGAGGTTGATGTGCATCACGTCGAAACCCATGTCGCCCGGGCGGCACACGCCGAGCATCGGGTTGAGGTTTGCGCCGTCGTAATACATCAGTCCGCCGCATCCGTGCACGAGTTCGGCTATTTCGGGTATCTCTTTCTCAAAGAGTCCGAGCGTGTTCGGGTTGGTCATCATCATCGCGGCTACGGTGTCATCGAGCAGCGAGCGCAGGTCGTCAACGTCAACGATGCCCTCTGGCGTGCTCTTCACCTCCACCACGTCGAGCCCGCATACGGCCGCCGAGGCGGGGTTTGTGCCGTGTGCCGAGTCGGGCACTATCACCTTGGTGCGCTTCAGGTCGCCGCGCCGCTCGTGATAGGCGCGTATTATCATCAGTCCGGTCAGCTCTCCGTGCGCCCCGGCAAAGGGATTGAGGGTGAACTTGGCCAGTCCCGAGATTTCGGACAGCGAGCGTTGCAGCCCCTCGTACACGTCGAGAGCCCCCCGGCAGGTGTCGGCGGGCTGCAGCGGGTGCAGGTTGGCAAACTCGGGCATGGCCGCTATCTCCTCGTCTATGGCCGGGTTGTACTTCATTGTGCAGCTGCCCAGCGGGTAGAAGCCGTTGTTCACGCCGAAGTTGTTGGCGCTATGGTTGGTATAGTGGCGCACAACGGTCAGCTCGTCGCACTCGGGCAGGGCGGCATCCGCGGCCCGCCTCATGTCGGCAGGCACCTCGTAGCTGCCGAACTTGTTCTCCGGCAGCGAGTAGGCTCTCCGTCCCGGATGCGAGAGTTCGAATATAAGGTTGCCGTATAGTCTGTTGTTCATTGCTCAAATGGTTTCGATAAGTTTGTCAATTTCTTCCTTGGTGCGCTTCTCTGTCACGGCAAACATGATGGTGTCCGGCGCAACCTTCACGCCGCCCATGATGCCGTTGGCCGTGAAGCGTCGTTGCAGTTCGTCCACGTCGCCGGCATAGCGAACGCAGAACTCGTTGAAGAACGGGCGGCTGAAGGCCGGTTTGAATCGGCCCGTGGCCACGAGGCGGTCCATCAGGTAGTGCGCCCCGGCATACGACAGCTCGGCGGCCTCCTTCAGTCCCTGCCGTCCCATGATAGACATATATACCGTGGCGAAGAGTGCCATTAGGCTTTCGTTCGAGCAGATGTTCGATGTTGCCTTCTCGCGGCGTATGTGTTGCTCGCGTGCCTGGAGCGTGAGGGCGAAGGCGCGCTGCCCGCGCGAGTCCTTGGTCATGCCCACTATGCGGCCCGGCATCTTGCGCATCAGCTTCTCGCGGCAGCACATATAGCCTACGTAAGGGCCTCCGAACGACATCGGCAGGCCGAGGCTCTGGCCGTCGCCCACGGCCACGTCGGCTCCCCACTCGCCCGGAGTGCGCAGCACGGCGAGGTCGGCGGCCACGCAGTTCATTATCAGCAGAGCCTTGGCGGCGTGCGCGGCATCGGCAAATCCGGCATAGTCTTCCACAATGCCGTAGTAGTTTGGCTGCTGCACCACCACGCCGGCCACACCGCCTGCGGCCAGCTTGGCCTCAAGGTCGGCACGGTCTGTCGCACCGTCGTTAGCCTTTATGGTGTCTATCTCTATGCCGTGGAAATGGGCGTAGGTGTGCACCACGGCCAGTATCTTGGGGTCAACGGTCTCAGACACGAGCACCCTGTTGGCTTTCTTAGCGGCCGCGGCGGCCATGAGCACGGCCTCGGCGGTGGCCGTGGTGCCGTCGTACAGCGACGCATTGGATATGTCCATGCCTGTAAGTTCGGCCATCATGGACTGGAACTCAAATATATAGTGGAGCGTTCCTTGCGATATTTCTGCCTGGTAGGGCGTGTATGACGTTAGGAACTCGGAGCGGTTGACAATCTGCGGCACCACGGCGGGCGTGTAGTGGTCGTAGACACCCGCTCCGGCGAAGCACGTCAGTTGTTTGTTCTCCTGTCCGAGCTTCTTGAAGAAGGCCCTTACCTCCATCTCGCTCATGGCACAGGGCAGGTCGTAGTCGCGCTTCAGGCGCACACTCTCCGGCACTTCTGCATAGAGGTCATCGAGCTTTTGCACTCCGATGCGCTCCAGCATGGCCTTTATGTCGGCTTCGGTGTGAGGGAAATACTTGTACATAGTTAGAGTTAAGAGTTGAGAGTTAAGAACTAAGAAAAATACTCTTGTTGTGGCAGTGGCTGCGTCTTGCAGGCGTGGGCTTTATGTTTTGTTTGTTGTGCCATGCACACTCGGTAGCAAACGAGCCGCGTCTCCATTGGGATTATTGTGCTTGGGTAGCGTAAAAAATCGGATTCACGCAAAAACACAATGCGCTCCTTTTGGCGGAGACTATTTTTCTTAATTCTTAACTCTGAATTTTTAATTTACTTGTTGCACATCTCCTCGTATGCCTTTGCATCCATGAGGTTGTCGAGTTCGCCTTTGTCCGAAAGCTCTACCTTTATGATCCAGTTAGCAAAGGCATCCTGATTGATCAGTTCGGGAGAGTCTTCGAGAGCTGAGTTCACCTCTACCACCGTGCCGCTCACGGGAGAGTTGAGGTCGCTGGCGGCCTTTACGCTTTCCACAGCGCCAAACTCTTCGCCTGCCGTAACCTCGTCGTCAACCTCGGGCATATCCACGTAGACCACGTTGCCAAGCGCGTTCTGGGCATAGTCGGTGATGCCGATGTATCCGTAATTGCCTTCCACTCTCACGTATTCGTGTGACTCTGAGTAGTAGAGTCCGTCAATAAATTTTGCCATAGTCGTTGTATTTTTTTGAGTTGTTGTTTGTTTTTAAAGGAGTTATAAGGAGTTATCGGGAGTTATCGCTTCGCTTTGGAGTTAGCGGACGATAGTTCTCCTCTGGGGTTATCGGGAGTTATCGGGAGTCGTCGCTTCGCTTTGGAGTTGGCTGACAATGCTTTTGTTGATATTCCGTCCACAATGCTATTGTCCGCTAACTCCTGTTAACTTTGGCAGGCTCCCGCTAACTACGGTGAGACTTCCCTACTTCTTGTAATGCTTGTCGTAGAACCGCTTCTTCACCACCGTGCCGGGGAACGTCTTGCGGCGTATCTGTATCTCGAGCTCGGTGCCGAGCTTGGCGTGCGCGGCGTCAATGAGAGCCATGCAGACGCTCTTGTCTGTGGATATGGTATGGTAGCCGGTGGTCACCTCGCCTATCTTCACGCCGTCTTTCATCACGGCATATCCGTGGCGCGGAATGGCGCGGTCGGCCAGCTCTATGCCCACCACCTTGCGGCCGACGCCCTCGGACTTTTGCCTGATGAGCGCGTCGCGGCCTATGAACTCGGGCTTGTCGAGCTTGCAGAACATGGACAGTCCGGCCATGACGGGCGAAATCTCAGCCGACAGCTCGT
The DNA here is from genome assembly GCA_944320355.1 of uncultured Prevotella sp. Taxonomy (GTDB): domain Bacteria; phylum Bacteroidota; class Bacteroidia; order Bacteroidales; family Bacteroidaceae; genus Prevotella. The sequence continues at coordinate 7,719 of CALUHC010000011.1, forward strand.
CGCCGTAGAGCGGCAGGCCCACTTCGAAGCGCAGCGTGTCGCGGCATCCCAGGCCGCAGGGCTTGCATCTGTCGCCGGTGGCCATAAGCTTGTCCCAGCACTCGCGTATGTATTCGTGCGGGCCATAAATCTCGAATCCGTCCTCGCCGGTGTAGCCGGTGCGGCTGATGATTAATTGAGAATTGGGAGTTGAGAATTGAGAATTAAGTGGACGAGCAGTGCCTTCGGTGATGGCGGATGCCCCATTCTCAATTCTCAACTCTCCATTCTCAATTACCTTGAATGTATAGAACTTCAGCTCGCTGCACGGCAGTCCGAGCACCTCTTCGACCACGCGCTCGGCCTCGGGTCCCTGCACGGCTATCTGGCCGTACTGCTCCGATGCGTTCTCCAGCGTCACGTCGTAGCCCTCGGCCTGCTGCTCTATCCAGGCCCAGTCCTTGTCTATGTTGGCGGCGTTGATGACGAGCAGGAACTCGTCGTCGGCCACCTTGTACACCAGCAGGTCGTCCACGGTGCCGCCGTCGGGGTAGCACATCATGCCGTAGAGAATCTCGCCGGGCTTGATGGCCGTGGTGTCGTTGGTGAAGATGTGGTTCACGTAGCGCTCGGCATCCTTGCCGCAGACTGTCACCTCGCCCATGTGCGACACGTCGAACACGCCGCAGGCCGTGCGCACGGCGCGGTGCTCGTCTTCAATCGATGTGTACTGTATCGGCATGTCAAATCCGCCGAAGGGGCTTATCAGCGCTCCCAGGGCCACGTGCTTGTCGTAAAGACAGGTTCTCTTGTTCTCCATAATCTATCTCTGTTTAAGGGTTTTCGGTCAATAGCGTTATCAGTGCGTCGGCGGTGAGGCCGCGTATGGCGGCCGCCTCGCCCCCGGAGAGGGCGGCTGTGAGCGCGGGGCGCGTCAGCGGGCAGCCTCTCAGCGCGGCTGTGAGCCGCTCCATCGGCACGTCGCCAGGCAGGAAGTCGCCCGTGAAGCCCACGGAGCGTATCTCCTGTCCGCGCAGCGTGATGCCAGCCTCTATGCCGCCCACGCCCTCTATGCGCGCGCGGCGCACGATGGAATAGGGTGGGTTCTTGCCGAAGATGAACTCCGGTGACAGGTATTCGCGCTCTGTCTCCTCTATGGCGGCCACGTCATCGGCTGTCAGTGTCAGCGTGTCGGTGCAGAGCAGGCGGCGCATGGTGGCGCGGAACTCGCCTGTCGTGGCATCCGTGTGGTCTTTCAGCAGGGCTATGCGCTGGCTCACGCTCCTCACGCCCTTGGCCTGCAGCTTGTCGCTGGCTGGCGTTATGGCCCGCATCATGTTGCCCATGTCGGTGTCAAATAGCATCGTGCCGTGCACAATGCTTCGCCCCGGCAGGTGGTAGAAGGCGCTGCCCGACACCTTGCGCCCGCCAATCATGATGTCGTTGCGCCCGCCGGCGGTGGCCTCTACGCCTATTTGGCGCAGGCCGTGGAGCACCAGGGTGACGTACTTCTGGAACGTGAAGCCCACGGCCTCGTCGCTCGTTATGTACGACAGCATCACGTTGTGCATATCGGCATACACGCATCCGCCGCCGCTCTTGCGCCTGAACGTCCTGATGCCATTGGCGCGGCAGTAGTCGAGGTTCACCTCGCGCTCGGCCACCTGGTTGCGCCCGAAGATGACGCTCGGCTCCACCTGCCATGTGAAGAAGCACTCGCGGCTGCCCAGGCGGCGGGCCGCATACTCCTCCATCGCGAGGTAGAACGACACTTGTCGTGTCTTGTCGTCGGGCAGTTCGATATAGGTCATCAGTTTTTTATTTGGTTTTTAGGGTAGGGGCTGCGGCATTTCGCTTCCTGCAAGGATGTCGCTTATCTTCTTGCAAATATAAGGAATAAAGCCGTTACCGCCAAAAATAAAAGGCAGAAAAAGCACTTGTGAAAAACGGCTCTGCGCGACTGTTACTGCTATGCGACCCGAATGGCGGTTTTGACGCAAAAAGGGCGCGAAAACTTACGGTTCGGTTTGGGGCGGACTCTGTTCCGGCACGGTGTGCCGTCTGTTTCTGGCAATGCTTCTTTTTGCGTGGAACGCTATTCGGACAGCCAGTTGGTAACGATTGTTAATAAGGTTAATTTTCGCAGCGTGTAGCCCTCTGAGAATCGCGTTTCCGCGGGAAAAAGGTGCCAGGGAGGCAAATGTCGTCGTATTGGGCGTGCAATTGCAACTCGCTGAGAGGCAGGAGGGTTGTGGGCGATTTGTGAAAACTGTGCAATGATGTACACCGAAATATCTGCCGAAAAACGGCCGGAAACATTGTTTTTTGACCGGGAAAGGGCATCAAAACCAGCCGTTTTGCTATCTGAAACGGCACATATCGCACTGCAATACGGGCCGTTTCACAATCCGAAACAGCCCGTATTGCGGTATGAAGCGCCGTTTTTGTCAAGATATTTTACCTGACTGCGTTTTTCGTTTCCTATTTCGACAGAAAACGAAGTGTTAAATTTCGGGAGGCAGGAGGCGGGAGGCAGGAGTGCAGACGATAGTTTTGTAGTCGGTAGTCCTGTAGTTGCAGGAGTTCAGACGATAGTTTTTGCTCGTTTCCACAGCGTTCCTTCCGCATGGCTTTCTCACTTTTTAAGAGCCTGTTTAAATTTTGCTCAGGTCAATTTGGCGAATTGTTTTCGAGGATGTTTTTCTGATTTTATGAGGAGGATAGCGGGCTATCTGACAAATAAAATCGGGAAAACAGACCGAAAACAAACGCAAAAGAACCTGATAGAACATTATTTATTGGAAAATTTAAACAGGCTCTAACCTTTCCACGCTTTTACTTTTAGAGGGTGAGGGGAGGTAGGAGAGAGCTCACTTCTTCATTTCCATGAACCTAAGCTGGGCTTCGAGCATGGCCATTCGCGGCATATCGAAGCCGTGGCGGCGTGCTTCCTCTATTGGGCGGGTGTATAGATAATATATCTCCATTGGGCGTCGCAGGTCGTAGTCGAGCTTCATGCTGGGCGCGTATGGCGGCATACGGCGCGTCATCTCCACCATCTTGGCGGCAAAGTGGCTGTCGGCGGCAGGGGCGCCGCAAGCCTGCGCCGCCCCGATTACCTCCTGCATGAGCGCATCGACGAGGCGTGCCGACGGCTCTTCGGATATGAGTCGGTCGGTGGTGGCATTGAGCACTACAGACAGCCCGTTGAAAGGCATATTCCACATGGCCTTCTTCCATCTCGCCTCGCCATACTCGACAGCGGCCGACTTTATGCCTGCGGCGGCAAAGTCGGCCAGCAACCGCTCCAGCATATCCGGTTCCCGGCACGAGTAGTTGCCTATGTTTATCGAGCCGTTGGCTGTATGGCGGACAACCCCCGGCTCTGTCTTGGCGGCACAGATAAAGGCCAGCCCCGCGGCCAGTTGCGCACCGGGCAGCATGGCCTGCGCGTCGGCCTCAAGGCCAATGCCGTTCTGTATGAGCACCACGAGCGTGCGCGGCCCGAGCAGAGGGGGCAACAGCGATGGCAGCAGGCGGTTGTTGGTGGACTTCAGAGCCACCAGCACCACGTCGCACACGGGCATGCTGCCGGTGGAATCATAAACCATCGGGCGGCTTATGGCAAAGTCGCCTCCGCAAGAGCGCACCGTGAGCCCGTTCTCGCGCACGTAATCATAGTCTGTGTGCAACAGGAAATGCACGTCGAAGCCGGCCTGCGCCAGCTTCGCGCCATAGTAACCGCCTATGGCTCCTGTACCAACTATTGCGTATGTCATAATCTTTTAGAAGTTATTTGCTGGAGTTGAAGGAGTTAGACGAAGTTATCGCTCCACTTCGTTCCGCTCGGGAAGTTAACGGACAAATGCTTCGCTTTCGAGCACATATATCCCCGCCAGTTTGTAGCCTCCCCCGTAGGGGTAGGTTGGTGGTTGCTTCACGCAGAAGCATATTATGCACATTCCGCCTGCAAAGTTAACATTTAATTCACATTGAAAGGCTTTTTATCGAAATAAAAGCGTATCTTTGCACGGTTTATTCTATATCATTCGATTGTGAAACACGAAGAAATGGACCTACTGAGCCATATACAATATCCCGCAGACCTGCGCCGGCTTCCTGAATACAAACTGCCGCAGGTATGCGACGAGCTGCGCCGCGACATACTCAACGAGCTGTCCGTGAACCCCGGCCACTTGGCTTCAAGCCTCGGCGTGGTGGAACTCACGGTGGCGCTGCACTATGTCTACAACACTCCGGAGGACAGGATTGTCTGGGATGTCGGCCATCAGGCCTATGGGCACAAGATTCTCACCGGTCGCAGGGAGAGCTTCTGCACCAACCGCAAGCTGCATGGCATAATGCCGTTCCCGTCGCCCAAGGAGAGCGAATACGACACCTTTGTATGCGGGCACGCCAGCAACTCCATCTCGGCCGCATTGGGCATGGCCGTGGCCGAGAAGCAGACGGGAGCCGAGCGCAAGGTGGTGGCCGTGATAGGCGACGGCGCCATGAGCGGCGGCCTGGCCTTCGAGGGGCTCAACAACGTGTCGTCGATGCCAAACGACGTGCTCATCATCCTCAACGACAACAACATGAGCATAGACCGCAGCGTGGGCGGCATGAAGCAATACCTCATCGGACTGAACACCAACAAGACGTACAACGCGCTTCGCTTCAAGCTCTCGCGGTGGCTGCGCTCGCGCGGCTATCTAGAAGATGACCGCCGCAAGGGGCTGATAAGGCTGGGCAACGCGCTCAAGTCGGCCTTCAGCCACCAGCAGAACATATTCGAGGGGCTCGACATACGGTACTTCGGCCCATTCGACGGCCACAACGTTGTGGAGCTGGTGCGCATACTGCGACAGCTGAAAGGCATGAGCGGACCCAAGCTGCTCCACCTGCACACCACAAAGGGCAAGGGCTACCGCCCGGCCGAAAAGGCCGCTACGATATGGCACGCGCCAGGAAAGTTTGACGTGGACACCGGCAAGCGCATCCCCGACGACGACGAGGGGAAGCCGGCAAAGTACCAGGACGTGTTCGGCAACACCCTCCTCGAACTGGCAAGGCAGAACCCGCGCATAGTCGGGGTTACGCCGGCCATGCCAACGGGTTGCTCAATGAGCATAATGATGGAGGCCATGCCCGAACGCACCTTCGACGTGGGCATTGCCGAGGGTCACGCCGTCACATTCTCAGGGGGCATGGCCAAGGAGGGACTGCAGCCATTCTGCAACATATACAGCGCTTTCGCGCAGCGCGCTTACGACAATATCATCCACGACGTGGCCATACTCGGCCTGCCCGTGGTGCTCTGCCTGGACCGCGCCGGGCTTGTAGGCCCCGACGGGCCGACGCACCACGGCGCGTTCGACATGGCCGCGCTGCGCCCCATACCCAACCTCACCATAGCCTCGCCCATGAACGAGCACGAGCTGAGACGGCTGATGTACACCGCCCAGATGCCCGGCAAGGGGCCGTTCGTCATACGATACCCTCGCGGACGGGGCGTGATGAAAGACTGGCACTGCCCGCTGGAAGAAATACCGGTGGGCACGGGTAGGCGGCTGAAAGAGGGCCGCGACGTGGCCGTGCTGACCATTGGCCCGATAGGAAACACCGCCGCCGAGGCCATAGCCGAAGCCGAAAGCGAGCGCAAAGGCCTCTCTGTGGCGCACTACGACCTGCGGTTCCTCAAGCCTATGGACGAACGGCTGCTGCATGAAGTGGCCGAACGATTCGGCAGAGTAGTCACTGTTGAGGACGGAACGCGCGCAGGAGGCATGGGCTCGGCAGTGCTCGAATGGATGGCCGACCACGGTTTCACACCGCGGATCATCCGGCTCGGACTGCCGGACAGCTTCGTGGAGCACGGCACCGTGGAGGAGCTGATGCAAATAACCGGCATAGACAAGGACGCAATCAAGGCCGCCATAACAACCGCCACAAGCCAGGACAACGACAATAACCTAATATCACAACAACAATGAAGATAGTAATAGCAGGCGCGGGAGCCGTAGGCACGCACCTGGCCAAACTCATGTCGAGAGACCACCAGGACTGTGTGCTGCTTGATGAAGACGGAAAACGGCTCGAAGGGCTCGACAGCGAATACGACATAATGACCATGCAAGGCTCGCCAACGAGCATAGCCACACTCAAGGAAGCGGGCGTGCAGGGAGCCGACCTGTTCGTGGCCGTGACCCCGTTCGAGAGCCGCAACATGACCTCATGCATCATGGCGCACGCCATAGGGGCGAAAAAGACAGTGGCACGGATAGACAACTACGAGTACATGGCACCGAAATTGCAGCCTTTCTTCGGCAGCCTTGGCATAGACTCACTGATATATCCCGAGGTGCTGGCGGCCATCGACATCAACAACGGGCTGAAAATGAGCTGGGTGAGGCAGCGTTGGGACGTGCATGGCGGGGCACTCGTAATGCTCGGCATAAAGCTGCGGGCCACCAGCCAAATCCTGAACCAGCCACTGCGCGAGCTTTGCGGCCCAGAAGACCCTTACCACATAGTGGCCATCAAGCGCGACACAGAGACATTGATACCCGGTGGCAATGACGAGCTGAGGCTTAACGACCTTGCGTACTTTATGACAACAAAGGAATATATACCTTATATCCGCAAGATTGTCGGCAAGGAAGATTATGCGGACGTGAAGAACGTAATCATCATGGGCGGCGGAAAGACATCGGTGAGGGCCGCGCTCACCGCCCCGAAATACCTTGACATAAAGATAATAGAGACCGACGAGCAGCGCTGCCGACGGCTGAATGAGCTGCTGGCCGACACGGACACAATGGTGATACACGGCGACGGGCGCAACATAAGCCTGCTCATGGAGGAAGGAATAAAGAACACACAGGCATTCGTCGCACTGACGGACAACGCGGAAACCAACATTCTGGCCTGTCTCACGGCCAAGAGGCTCGGCGTGAGGAAGACAATCGCCATGGTGGAAAACCTCGACTACGTGGACATGGCCGAGGAACTCGACATCGGGACCATCATCAACAAGAAGACCATAGCGGCCAGCCACATTTATCAAATGATGCTCAACGCCAAAGTGAGCAACCTGCGCTCACTCATGATGGTGGATGCCGATGTGGCCGAATTCACCGCCGAGGCAGGCTCGCCCGTGACCAAGAAGCCGGTGAAGAGCCTCGGACTGCCCTTCGGCGTGGCCATAGGCGGGCTGGTGCGCAACGATGTCGGAATGCTCGTCAACGGTAACTCGCAGATAGAAGCTGGCGACACTGTGATGGTTTTCTGCCACGAGCAGAAGATGAACAAGATGGAGAAATACTTCAAGCAGTCGTCGATATGGTGAACTTCGGAATCGTCTTAAAAATCATCGGACAGCTGCTTTTCCTCGAAGGGGCCATGATGCTGGTCTGCCTTGTCATGGCGCTATGCTACCGCGAGGACGACGTGATGGCCTTCGCCATATCGATGATATTCACCGTTTGCGCCGCCCTGGTGGCCAAATACTTCGGACGCAACGCCGGCAACGAGCTAAACCGCCGCGAGGCCTATCTCGTGGTGGCGCTCATCTGGGTGGTGTTCTGTGCCTTCGGAATGTTGCCCTTCCTCATCAGCGGCTACATACCGAGCGTCACCGACGCTTATTTCGAGACCATGTCGGGCTTCACAACCACCGGCGCCACCATCATAGACGACGTTGAGAGCCTGCCTCATACCATATTGTTCTGGCGGTCGTTCACCCACTGGATAGGCGGATTGGGCATCGTCTTCTTCACCATCGCCATACTTCCCTCTATTGTAGGGGGCAGCATAAAGGTGTTCGCGGCTGAGTCGACAGGCCCTCTGAAGTCAAAGATGCATCCCCGGCTGAGCACGGACGCAAAGTGGATATGGATGGTTTACCTTGCTCTCACCGCTGCCTGCGTGGTGTCCTTCTGTGTGGCGGGCATGGATATATTCGACAGCGTGTGCTACTCAATGTCGATTGCCGGCACAGGCGGCTTTGCACCCCACAACAACAGCCTGGCCCACTACGGTTCGAGCACAATCGAATACATTGGCGCTCTGTTCCAGTTTCTGGCCGGAATGAACTTCACATTGCTCTACGTTGTGCTTTTCAAGGGTAAAGTGAGGCAGCTGCTGCGCAACTCCGAGTTCAAGCTCTACTGCTGCGTGATAGCCGTTTCCACAGCTCTCATAATGTATTTCCTCATCAGTCGCAGCGGATACGACTTTGAGCACGCTTTCCGCTATGCCATTTTCCAGGTCGTAACGTTCATCACCACCACAGGTATGTTCACTGACAACGCCGGCCAATGGCCTCACTTCACATGGATTGTGCTCGGCTTCTGTATGTTCATCGGCTCGTGTGCCGGGTCCACCAGCGGCGGGTTCAAGTGCATCCGCGGCGTGATGATACTGAAGATAATACGCAACGAGTTCAGGCAGATACTCCACCCCAACGCCGTCCTGCCCGTGAAGATAAACCGGCAGAACGTGCTGATAGACAAGGTGCCGTCACTCCTGGCATTCTTTGTGTCCTACATACTCATCTGCCTCGTGGCTTCGATGGTGATAATCCTGTCTGGTGTTGACGACACCAACTCCATAACCATTGCCTTGAGCAGCATAAGCAACGTTGGCCCTGCGCTTGGCAGCACCATCGGCCCTACCATGTCGTGGAGCTCGCTGCCAGAAGGAGTGAAGTGGCTATGCTCGTTGCTGATGCTCATAGGCCGCTTGGAAATAATGACTGTGCTCGTCTTGTTCACGCACAGTTTCTGGAAAGAGAATTAATTAAACCTCTCAATTCATACTCATGGACAATTACTTTAAGTTCAAACCACTGCTAAAGCAAACCATTTGGGGAGGCAATCGCATCATCCCCTTCAAGCACCTGGAGGCCGAGATGGCCGACGTGGGCGAGAGCTGGGAGATTTCCGGCGCAAAGGGATGCGAGACCACGGTGGCCGGAGGCACGCTCGCCGGGCTCACAACCAACCAACTCGTGGCCACGCTGAAAGAAAAATTGTTGGGTCGGGAGAATTATATGCGATTTGGCGATGAGTTCCCTTTGCTCATAAAATTCATCGACGCAGCCAGCGACCTGTCCATACAGGTACACCCGGACGACGTTACAGCCAAGCGGCATGGCCGCGAACGTGGCAAGACCGAGATGTGGTACGTGATGGACTCCGCCCACGAGGCCACGATGATGGTTGGCCTCAACCGGCCTATCACGCCTGAAGAATACAAGAAGATGGTGGCCGATGGCACCATCTGCGAGGCAATCAACATATACAAAGTGAAGGAGGGCGACTGCTTCTATATCCCCGCCGGGCGCATACACAGCATCGGGGCGGGATGCTTCCTGACGGAAATCCAGCAGACGAGCGACGTGACATACCGCATCTATGACTTCAAACGTAAGGACAAGGACGGCAACACGCGCCAACTCCACACCGCCGAGGCTGCCGAGGCGATAGACTTCGGCGTGGCCGCAGACTACCGCACACACTACAATGCGGTGAGAAACGAAGGCGTGCCACTGGTGGAATGCCCGTTCTTCAGCACAGCCGTCTACGACCTCAGCGAACCCATGACGCTCGATTACTCCGAGCTTGACAGCTTCGTGATACTTATCGGCGTGAAGGGCGACGGGCGCATAGCCTTCGCCGACGGCACAGCCACCACACTCAACGCCGGCGAGACATTGTTGCTGCCGGCCACTACCGGCATGGTAACAGTCTGCGGAGAGGTGAAGTTCATCGAGACCTACGTGGCCTGAACCGCTCCATCGCCATCATGGCTGCCCGCGCCGCTGGCATCGCCATAGCACTTGGCCAGAAACATCTCAATGTCGCCCTGCAGGCGGCGGAATTGCGGGCAGTTCATATAGCCAGTGCCTTTCTTCAGCATCGAGGATATGCTCTCGATGCTGTTTTCATAACATGACATTTCGTTACGCATCTGCGTGTTGTGCACTGAGGTGCGCGAGATTTCTTCCTCGCGCTCCATCCGCAGGCGGGTGCACACTTTCGTCATTATAGGCACCACCACAGTGTCGAACAGATGATGCCCCTGCATATATAGATATGTGGTCTGCGGCGTCACGCCCAGGCTCTCCAACTCCACGGTCAAGGCGGCTATCGCGCTCTTGGCTTTGGGATAGCGGTTCTGCATGGCATGCACCCTGTGGCGCACCTTGGAGCGCAGACGGTCTATGGAAGCCTGCGGATACTGCACGGTGAAGCCGCCGGGCTCGGCCACACGGTTGAAATCGGAGAGCGAGAAGTCATTGTGCCGCCCCGTGCGATACATCCACACGGACCACACAAAGAGCGGATAGCAAACTTCAGAGAACTGCTTCATGTATTCAACGAAGTCGAATATGGCATGGTCGTTGAGCGTGGCCATCACACAGACGGTGTGAAGTCCCTGCGCATAGCACTGGTAGTTCTCTATCGCATAGACATAGGTGTGGAACACGTATGGGCTGTTCAGTATCATGGCCGACACGGGTGTGCTGCCCTGCATGAGGTAGTCGTAATCGGCATCTACGCAAGCTATCATGTCGCGCCCCACCTTGCTGCCTATCAGGTTCATCAGAACTGACTTCTTGCCGCGCTTCAGCCTGCCCTTCGACGGTAGCATCACTTCAAAGAAGCGGGTGTCGTCCTCGAAGCGGTCAAGAACCGTCCGCCAGAAGAACACGTCGTCATAGCTCTCCACATAGGCCACTATCTTACGCCTTGCGCGCTTGGAGTTCAGGCTGTTGGCCGCCTCCACGTAGCGCGATGTGATATTGTCTCTGAGTCGTTTGACCATAAGCTTGCCTTTGTTTTGGTTTGTAGTGACACGGAGTTAACAGGAGTAGGCTCCCTGCGGTCGCCCGAGTTAACGGACAAATGCTTTTGAGTACGGCAGAAAACGGTTTCATTTCCATACTTACCGCTTGTCCGTTGACTCCCGATAACTACGTTACGAAGTGCCAAACAACGCGTGCCGCCCATTCTTCTTGCCATGCCCTCCATTAGGAAAAGCGCCTGCCCGTTAACTCCCCGGGCGGAATGCAGTGAAGCGATAACTTCCGTTAACTCCTTTGGCTCCTATAAATTCCCTCCCCATCACGATGTGATGTCGCTCACCTCGGTCACCTTGTCCATCCAGCCGTTCATTATAACGGCCGGCGAGTGGGTGGTGAGCACTATCTGCACGTTGGGGTTCAGCTCCACTATGAGGTCTATGAGGCGCTGCTGCCAGTCCACGTGCAGGCTCACTTCCGGCTCGTCCATGAAGAGCACGTATGGCTGGCCGTCCTCTATGAGCACCGTGAGCAGTATGACGAGCATCTGCTTCTCGCCGCTCGAAAGCTGGTAGGGAGTCAGCTCTTCGCCTATCTGCGTGAACATTATCTCATTCTTCGAGCGTATGAGTTGCTTGCCCGTGTCTGCGAAGAGCATATCCATCATGTCCTGGAACCTCTTCTTGGGCTGCGATATCTCCTGCGCCTTCTGCGCAGCGTCGGGGTCTCCGCTGCGCAGAACCTCTATGATACGGTTGCCTATGTTCACCTGGTAGTCGAGATACTTGCGTTGCAACTGGTACAGCTGCCAGTCGAGCTCGGTGGCCACTGAGGCGTCGACAATCTTGCTCACCACCTCTCCGCTCATCAGCGGGCGGTCGAAGCTGCGTATCACGTCGTAGCGTATCCAGCGCGCGTCCTCGGGCATCACCTTTATGCGCACGCCCTTCAGCATGTGGCTGGGAAACTCGCCGCCCTGCGCCAGGCCGCGCACCACCTTGTTGAGTATGGTGCTCTTGCCCACGCCGTTGATGCCGCTGAGTATGTTCACCTTGGGGTCAAGGTTCCAAACTATATGGCGCGTGCCGCTCCACAGCGACTCTATCTCTATCTGCACGATGTAGTCTGCGTACTTTTGCATAAGCCTCTGTTTTTAAAATACTATTGGCAAATATAACCATTTCCGCCGGAAAATGCGTACTTTTGTACCCCGATTTTGATTAAAATAACACTATCATGGACAACAAACGACCTCTCGTGGCCCACCTGAGTATGTTTCTGGCCTGCGCGCTCTGGGGGCTCATGGCCCCGCTGGGCAAGGATGCCATGGGCCACGGCATCACCGGCGTTGAGCTTGTCACGTTCCGCGTGGCAGGCGCGGCCGTGCTGTTTTGGCTCGCATCGCTCTTCGCCAAGCGCGAGCACGTGCCCGGGCGCGACCTCGTGCGTCTTGTCTTCGCCGGGCTGCTGGGCCTGGTGTTCAACCAGTGCTGCTACATCATCGGCTTGAGCATGACCTCGCCAATCAACGCCAGCATAGTGACCACCTCCGCGCCCATCTTTGCCATGCTGCTCTCGGCGCTCATACTGAAGGAACCCATCACGGGCCAGAAGGCCGTGGGCGTGCTCATGGGCTTCAGCGGAGCGCTCATACTGATACTCACCAGCGCGCAGGCGGCCAGCTCGAAGGTGGGCGACCTGCGCGGCGACCTGCTCTGTCTCTTCGCCCAGTTCTCCTTCGCGCTCTATCTTGCGCTGTTCCGTCCGCTCGTGCAACGCTATTCCGTGTTCACCGTCAACAAGTGGATGTTCACCTTCGCCACGGCTCTCGTGCTGCCTTTCACATTCGGGCGCATGACCGACATACGCTGGACCGAAGTGCCCGCCGCCACATGGCTTGAGACGCTCTACGTCGTGGCCGTGGGCACCTTCCTCTGCTACGTGCTTATGATGGTGGGGCAGCGCACGCTCAGGCCTACGGTGGTGAGCATCTACAACTACCTGCAGCCGGTGGTCTCGGTTGTTGTCAGCGTCATGACGGGCCTCGGAGTGTTCGCCCCCGCCCATGCCCTTGCCGTGGTGCTTGTGTTCGGCGGTGTGTGGCTGGTCACCAAGTCGAAGAGCCGACGCGACATCACCTCTGCGCAAAACGCCACGGAACAAAGCGGGAAATAGCCGCAAGGAGAGGCCCCCACCGACCTCCACCACTCTTTAAAAGTAAAAAAATATAAAGGTAAAAAAGTAAAAAGCCATGCGGAAGGAACGCTGTGGAAACAAGCAAAAACTATCGTCTGAACTCCTGCGATTACTGAACTACTGACTACAAAACTATCGTCTGCACTCCTGCCTCCCGCCTCCTGCCTCCCGAAATTTAACACTTCGTTTTCTGTCGAAATAGGAAACGAAAAACATAGTCAGGTAAAATATCTTGACAAAAACGGCGCTTCATACCGCAAAACGGGCTGTTTCGGATTGTGAAAAGGCCCGTTTTGCAGTGCGATATGTGCCGTTTCAGATAGCAAAACGGCTGGTTTTGATGCCCGTTTCCGGTCAAAAAACAATGTTTACGGCCGTTTTTCGGCAGATATTTCGGTGTGCATCATTGCACAGTTTTCACAAATCGCCCACAACTCTCCTGCCTCTCAGCGAGTTGCAATTGCACGCCCAATACGGCGACATTTGCCTCCCTGGCACCTTTTTCCCGCGGAAACGCGATTCTCAGAGGGCTTTGCTTCAGCCTGATTAACGCTTTTAACGATTGTTGACGGTGCGGGCCCAAAAGCGCTTTTTGTGTTGTGGAAACCAAAAACACAAGCGTTTGTTTTGTGTTTTCTTCCATTTGTGCTAACTTTGTGGGCTAAAAGCACTTTCAGCATCATAATGGACACAGCCCGAAACAGCAACACATCCGCCATGAAGCGGCGCATCACCATACGTGTGAGCCGCCACTCGCTGTCGTTCTCCACGGTCAGCGTGACCACCGGAGGCAACAGTGTGATTTTTGAACCGTACACGGTGAAGAGCGGAATCTCTATGCCTGCCAACCTGCGCGAGGCGTTCAAGACGGCCGCCCTGCCCGCCGAGGACTTCAAGAGGGCTCTGCTCATGGTCGACTCGCCCGTGCTCATGGTGCCGGTGGACCTGTTTCGAGAGGCCGACGCTGAGACGCTCTACCGCCATTCGTTCACCCGGCACGAGCCAGACAGGGTGATGTTCAATGTGCTGCCGGAGCTGAACGCCGTGGCGCTCTTTGCTGTCAGCAAGGACCTGAAGCTCGTCGTGGACGACCGGTTTGCCGACGTTACGGTGAACTGCTCCATGACCCCGGTGTGGAAATACCTGCACCAGCGCAGCTACATAGGCTCGCGCAGCAAGCTCTACGGCTATTTCCACGACAGGCGGCTCGACGTGTTCAGCTTCGCGCAGAACCGTTTCAAGTACTGCAACGCCTTCGACGTGAGCCACGCACACGACGCCCTGTACTTCCTCCTCTACGTGTGGAAACAGCTGGCGCTGAAGCCCGAGCACGACGAGATGCACATTGTGGGCGACATACCCGAGCGCGACTGGATTCTGGCCGAGCTGCGGAAGTTCCTGCTGAGGGCATACGTGATCAATCCATCGGCCGACTTCAACCGCGCGCCGGCGTCGCTCGTGGCTGGTATGCCATACGATCTCATGGCTTATTACATAAAAGGGAGGTGACACGATGAGAATAATCACAGGACTGTACAAGGGGCGGCACTTTGACATACCGCGCTCGTTCAAGGCTCGGCCCACCACCGATTTTGCCAAGGAGAACATTTTCAATGTGATAGGGGGGTACATCGACCTCGATGGAGCCGATGCGCTCGACCTCTTTTCCGGCACGGGCAGCATAACGCTCGAACTGCTCTCGCGAGGCTGTGCCACCGTGGTGAGCGTGGAGAGCGACCGCGACCACCACGCCTTCATCACCAAGTGCATAGCCAAGATAGGCGCCTCGAACTGCCTGGCGTTGCGTGCCGACGCGTTCCGTTACATCAAGACGTGCCGCCGCACGTTCGACTTCATTTTTGCCGACCCGCCATACGCTCTCCGCGAACTGCCATCCATACCTTCTCTCGTGCTTTCAGGCAACCTGCTCTCTCCCGGCGGACTGTTCGTCTTCGAGCACGGGCGTGGCCATGACTTCAGCCAGCACCCGCTGTTCATCGACCACCGTGAGTACGGGAGCGTCAACTTCTCGATGTTCAGGAGGTAGGGGTTGGTAATGGGAGTTATCGCTTCGCTCGGGGAGTTAACCGGAGTTATCGTGTCATTACATGACACTCGGGAAGTTAACGGACAATAGTTTTAGACTTGGTGTAACACGAAGTGTCGCAAGGGATTCTTGCTTCGCTCTGGTTGTTAACGGGGATTGGCGTATCATTTCGCATATCACCCGGTCAAGGACTATTGTCCGTTAACTTCCCGAGTGTCATGTAATGACACGATAACTCCGGTTAACTCCCCGAGCGAAGCGATAACTCCCATAAACAACCTCCCTCACAGCACTGGCGATACGAGTCTTGTCAGGCTTTCCCATAGGCGTGTGAGGAAGCGCGGCGGGTTGCGCATGGCGCGGGTGTTGAACAGCACCGAGCGGGCCTGGTCGTGCATGAAGATTGTCTTGAGGCGCAGGGCGGTGTCGCGGTCATAGAAGAATGCGTTGCACTCGAAGTCGTTCTCGAAGCTGCGGAAATCGACGTTTGTGGACCCACAGGTGGAGAGAAAGTCGTCGCACACCATCATTTTGCTGTGCAGGAATCCTGCTGTGTACATATATATCTTGGCCCCTGCGCGTGCCATGTCGCGCAGGTAGGACCGGCTGGCCCACTCTATGAACTTCGTGTCGCTCTTGCGTGGCACGATGATGCGTATGTCTATGCCGCCGAGTGATGCCGCCTTCAGGGCGAAGAGCACCGGCTCTGTGGGCAGGAAGTAGGGGGTCTCTATGTATATGTAGCGGCGCGCGCCGAGTATGGCGCGGACATATCCCTGCATGATTTCGGGGTAGGGGGATATCGGGCTGCTCGTCACTATCTGCGCTATGCAGGGCGACTGCACGCTGCCGTCGGGCTGAGGATAGTACTTGCGGCTTGAAATGAGAGTGCGGTCGACGAAATACCAGTCGACGAGAAAGGCCCGCTGCAGGCCGTAGACGGCCCCGCCGGTGATTCTCACCATGGTGTCGCGCCACGCCTGCGTGCCGGTTCCCTTGACATACCGCAGTGCTATGTTCATGCCGCCGATGAAGCCTTCGCGCCCGTCTATGACCACTATCTTGCGGTGGTTGCGGTAGTTCACCTTGCTGGTGAACGTGGGAAACCTCACGGGGAGGAACGGCCTGACGTCAACGCCGCCGCGGCGCATACGCTCAAAGAAGCGGCGTGGCACCTTCCAGCAGCCCACATCGTCGTATATCACCCTGACCTCAACGCCGCGGCTGGCGCTGTCCATGAGCGCGTCGGCCACGAGGTTGCCCAGCGGGTCGTCGGCGAAGATGAATATGTTGATGTGTATGTGGTGGCGCGCCCGGCCTATGGCGGCCAGCAGTTCGAGGAAGAAGGTGGCGCCGTCTGTGTATATGTCGGCTTTGGTGTTGTTGAAAGGCAGAGCCGTGTTCTGGTTTACGAAGAGGTCTATTATCTGCTTGTACTCAGTTGGCAGGCGCAGATCGCGCTGCTCGGCGAACTCAAGCATGGCCCGTTTGGTGAGCTGGTCCATGCTGCGGCGGCTGATGACGCGGTCGCGGCGCGTGTTTACGCCGAAGAACGCGTAGAGCACCATGCCAACAATCGGCACGAAGAATATGACAAGAGCCCATGCCATGGTCTTGGCCGGCTGGCGGTTGTCCATCAGTACGTGGATGATTGTCACGGTGACTATTATCTCGTAGACAACAACGATGGCTATGTAGAGTCCGTGCATTTGTGCCTGTTTTTGTGCCGGGCGGGCATCGGGGCAGCCCCATTCTGCCTGTCGCCGCGGCTTGTGTGATGCAAATATCATTAAAAAAAACGAGACAGACAAATATTTGGAGAGGGAAATGAATTTAGTGCAGAGTTTAGAGTGCAGAGTGAAGAGGTATGATTACCTTCAGTGCAGAACGATGAGTGCAGAGTGCAGAGGTATGATTAGCTTCAGTGCAGAACGATGAGTGAAGAGTGAAGAGGTATGATTAGCTTCAGCGCAGAACGATGAGTGAAGAGTGCAGAGGTAGGATTAGCTTCAGTGCAGAACGATGAGTGATGAGTGCAGAGGTAGGATTACCTTCAGCGCAGAATGCGGAGCGATGAATGCCGGAACAAATTTAACATTATTATGTTAAAGGCCGTCACAGCATCCATCCCGTCCAATCACTTGATACTCAACAAGTTGAAAAACGTGCCGTTTCGGATTGCGAAACGGCACGTTTTGTCGTCCGAGACAGGCCATATCATGGCGCGAAATGTGCCGTTTTGCATTCCCAAACGGCACATACCAAAAATCAATGCGACACAAGCCATTTTTAGTTACATATTTGCAAGTATAGCCAGAAGCACTTCATCCCACTCCATCTAAGCCACCACACCCAAGCAAATCATACCTCTGCACTCTTCACTCATCGTTCTGCGCTGAAGGTAGTCATACCTCTGCGCTCATCACTCTGCGTTCTGCGCTATAACAGCGTTTACCATCCCGGGTTTTGCTCCAGGTTGGGGTTCTTCTGAATCTCCGACTGCGGTATGGGGAAGAGGTACATCTTGTCGTCCCACTGCCGGCTGACGGTCTGGCGCCGGTAGGTTATGGTGCTGTCAGAGTTTAGGGTGAGCTTCATCTCGTCGATGGAAGTGAAGTGCGTGGAGGCCTCTTTCCAGCGGCGCACGTCCCAGAAGCGGTGCCCCTCGAAGGCCAGCTCCACCATGCGCTCGCTCTTGTACAGGTCCCAGAACTCGTCGTTCGTCAGCTGCGGGCGCACCTCGGCGAGGCTCTTCAGCCCCGCCCTCATGCGTGTCTTGTCGAGAGCGTCGGCCGCCGACATGGAGAGTTCGCCGCTCGTGGCGTACGGGCTGCCAAGGTAGCGGAACGCGGCTTCGGCGTAGTTGAGGTAGAACTCGCCGAGGCGGAAGGTCAGCCACGTATGGTTGTCGGCCTTGTACGAGCTGTTTGACGACAGGTCTATGGCCGAGTGGCACAGCTTCTTGACGTAGTATCCGGTGGGCGTGCCGCCGCTGAGCGGCTCGGCGTTCAGCCCTCCGTAGTACGTCTGCAGCGGCGTGGTGTTGGAGCTGGGCCACGGTGAGTCGCCGTTCTTGGCCACGGTGACGTAGAAGCGCGGGTCGCGGCCCTCGTAGTAGGGCTGGTCGGGGTCGTAGTCCGCCAGGTCCTTGGGTCTGTAGCCCGCGCTGTCGCCGTCGGCGAACTCGTAAGCGTCAACCAGGGTCTGCGTGGGGCAGTTTCCGCCGTTGCCCCCTTCAATGCCCACGGGATAGTTGTACGACTCGAATGTGTTCGACACGCCTTCGGTTCCCGAGCCATAGACGCGTCGGCCGAATATTATCTCGCACATTATGTCGGCGTTGTTGTAGTTGTCCGTGGCCCACAGCGACTCGTAGTCGTCGGCCAGCCGCTTGCCCCTGGCCGTGCACTCGTCGATGAGCTGCTTGGCATACAGGGCGGCGTTATACCACCGCGTGGCGTCGCCATCGGGGTTGAACAGCGGGCTGGCCCAGTAGAGCGCGGCCCTGGCCTTGAGCGCGAGCACGGCCAGCCGGTCGGCGCGGCCGGTCTCGTTGGCCCCCATGTCCATGGCCCCGAGGTCGGAGTAGTCGGCAATGATGGAGTCCTCTATGGCCTCGCACTCGCCGATGATGAAGCTGAACACGCTGTCGCTCGACACCCTGGGCAGCGAGTTCGTCACGTCGTAGTCCTGCACGTGGGTCACCATCGGCACGCCGCCATATTGCCTGGCCAGCACGAAGTAGAAGTAGGCGCGCATGAAGCGGGCCTCCCACTGGTAGTTGCGGTAGCGGTACATCTGCTTCTCGTAGTCGCTGTTGAGCACGAGGTCGTCGAACGTCAGGCCGGTGAACTCGTCTAGATAGACGTTGCACAGGGCTATGCCCTCGTACATGTTGTTCCACAGGGTGCTCTTGGCGTTCGACGCGCTCCACGCCCCGTTGTAGAAGTCCTCTATGGCGTTGCCCTGCACGGCGTACTCCGACTCGTCGCTGGCCGAGCCGAGTATCGCGCCCGAGTAGTACTGCCCGTAGTCGTAGTCCACGGTGTTGTATATCTTGGTCATAAACCCTCCGACGGCGGTAAAGGTCTGCGTGATCTGCTCTTTGTCCTTTATCACGTACTCGTTGTAGTCCATCCGGTCGGAACAGGCCGCGAACGCCAGCATGGTGGCGGCGCAGCCGATGAATATCTTGTCCTTTTTCATGATTTGGTTTTGTTGTGGTTGGAAGCCCCTTCCCGGCCCTCCCCCGTGGAGAGGGAGCCGCTGCGCTGTCCGCGAACCTCCTTGACGGTTGTTGGGAGGTCGCTTTTCGCTGTCACTAAGGGTGTGTATCAAAAAGGAGTTAACGGGAGTTTGGAACTTCGCCCGAAGTTATCGGGGGTTAACGGACGAATGTTTTTTTTGCTAATTTCTAAGCTATCGTCCGTTAACTTCCGATGACCGATAGGTCATCTAACTTCGGATAACTCCCGTTTACTCCATTTTGATGCAGCCTCCGGTGGGGGCTTCCCTCTTTGTTTTTGTCTTTTTTTTCAGAACGTCACTGCCAGTCCGGCCACGATGCTGCGCGTAAGCGGGTTGGTTGCGCCGTATGACTCGGGGTCGGACACTTCGAGATGGTCTATGCAGAATAGGTCGGTGCCGCGCACATATAGCTTGGCGGCGCTCATGAACTTTGTCTTCTGCATCAGCTTCTGCGGCAGGTTGTAATATACCTCAAGGTTGCGCAGCTTCAGGAACGACGCGTCGGCCAGCCAGATGGTGTTCGTCTGGTAGTTGTTGGCGTTGCTCTGCGAGCTGAGGCGGGGGAACTTCGCGTCCTGGTTTTCGGGCGTCCAGCGGTTGTCATAGACGTATTGCGATATGGTGGTGTTGTCCACCAGTCCCCAGTACATGCTCTTCGTGTTGAGCACTGCGGAGTATCTGCCGGTGCCTTGGAACAGGGCGTAGAAGCCAAGCCCGCGCCACTCTGCGCCCAACTGGAACGAGAAGTAAAGCTCGGGCGCGGTGGTGCTGTAGCCGATGGCCACCTCGTCGTTGGAGTCTATCTGCCCGTCGCCGTTCACATCCTCATACTTTATGTCGCCCGGCTTCACCGTGCTGAAGGTCTGTGTGGGGCTGTTGGCTATGTCCTCTTCGTCCTTGAAGAAGCCGATGGCCTTCAGGCCGTATATCTGTCCGAGGCGGTTGCCCGTCTGCACCAGGTTGCTGTACAGGCGCGGCTCCTCCATCTGCTCCACTATCTTGCTGCGGTTCAGGCTCACGCTTCCGCCGGCCATGAGCGTCACCTGGCCCACCTTGCGGTTGAAGTCGAGCCCCGTCTCGAAGCCCCAGCTGTCCACTATGCCGGCGTTCTCGTAGGGAGCGTCGAAGCCTATCAGCGCGGTGTACTTGCCGTCGGCCTCCACCCAGATGTCCGTCCGCCGCTGGTAGTAGGCGTCAAACGTCAGGTTGAGGCTCTTGAACACCGACGCGTCGATGCCGAAGTTGTACTTGTAGGCCTTCTCGTGGCCCGGGTTCTCGGTGGCAAGGCGGTCGAGCGTGGTCTGGCCGAACTCCGAAGTCCACGAGCTGGAGAAGGGATATGTGCCGCCGCTCGTCACGTATTGCTGCGTGTAGTACGTCCAGACGTTCTCTCCCGGCAGGTAGTCGGCGTTGATGATGCCGAACGATGCGCGCAGCTTGAACAGGTCGAGCCAGCCACGTGCGCCCTGCATGAACTTCTCCTTTGACAGCAGCCACGCCGCCGACACCGTGGGCGAGAAGGCCCACTTGGTGCCCGGCGCGAGGCGGCTCGACCCCGAGCCTGCCAGTGCCAGGTCCAGATAGTAGCGGCTCTTGTACCCGTAGTGTGTGTACCACGACACGTTCTGCCTGTAAATAGTGTTGTTTATGCCGGTCTCTTCCTGATATTCGTAATCCCATTTGAACTGCGAATAGACCGAGTGGTCGCCGAAGGTGCGCTCGTAGTTTAGCCCTATGTCAAAGTGGAAACGCGCCGCATAGCTGTTCGTTGTGGCCGATGTTCCCATCTCGGTTGCGGCGGTCACCTTGTACTCGGAGGCTATGGTGGGCTCTCCGTCTACCCATGTGCCGGGCGTGGAGCTGCCGTAGTCGTAGCCCTTGCTGTGGTCTTCATAAACGTTCGACGTGTTGTCATAGCCCACGCGCGCCGTGGCCGAGAGGCCCGGAAGCAGCGAAGAGAGGTCCTGGGTGAGCGTGAGGTCGGAGAAGATGCTGCGCTTGTGGTTCTTCACGTAGGCCGCCCCGACCGACTGCGCCACGGGGTTCAGCGTGCCGCTCCACGTCGATGTGCCGCCCCATAGGCCGTTCTCCGTCTTCACGGGGAAGGCCGCCGAGGGCAGCGAATAGACCAAATTCCACAGGTCGGACTTAGGTCCGCTCGTCTCGTTGAGCACGCCCAGCACGTTGACTTTCATCTTTGTGGTGGGCGTAAGGTCTGCGTCGAGGTTCACGCGCATGCTCCCCTTCACGTACTTATCCTGCGTAGAGTAGCCCGAGTTCTCGTTCGGGTTGGCCACGAAGCCCTTGTTTGTGGTAAGGTTCACCATAGTATAATAGCGGAACTTGGTGCCTCCGCCGCTGAACTCGATGTTGTACTTGTTGGTCACGGCGGTGTTGCGGAAAGTCTCGCCAACCCAGTCCACGTTGGGGTAGAGGTAAGGATACTTGCCCGAACGGAACGCGCTAATCTCGTCGTCGGTATATCTGGCTGACAGGCCGTCGTTGGAGCGCGCCTCGTTTATGGCCGAGGCGTAGGTTGCCGCATCTACAAACTGTGGCTTGTTGGTGAGGAACTGCCACTCGTGGTCGTAGGTGAACTTGACTGACTGCGAGTTATATTGGCCACGCTTAGTGGTGATCAGTATGGCTCCGTTGGTGCCTTTGTAGCCGTATAGGGCCACGGCGGCTGCGTCCTTGAGCACCTGCACCGACTCCACCTCGCCCGGGGTGATGTCGTCTATGTCTCGCTCTATGCCGTCGACGAGTATCAATGGCGTGCTTGACGACAGGCTCTGCAGGCCTCGCACGTAGAACGTAGGGTCTGCGAAGCCGTATTCGCCCGCGTTCTGCAGCGACACTAGGCCTGTGCCCTGGCCTATTATGGAGTTGCCTATGTTGCGCGAGCTGCGGCGGTCGGTGGTCTCTGATGTTATGACAGACACGGCGGCTGTCGTTTCCTCGCGGCTGAAGGTGCGGTCGGCGCCGATGTCTATCTGTTGGTCGGCGAACTTTCGGGCGGCGTTTTGCTCTGCCGTGGAGTCGCTCTGGGCTGCCGCCGTGCCGGCTGTGCAGGCCAGTAGCGACAGCATCATTATCTTGTTTGTTTTCATATATTTGCGTTGTTTATGTTGGTGAGTGTCGTTGTGCTGTTACCATCCGGGGTTTTGCACGAGGCCGTAGCCCTTGTTTATCTCCGTCTGGGGGAAGGGGAAGAGGTACCACTTCGGGTCGAAGCCGTTGGTCCAGGCCTGCCTTACGGGGGCGGTCAGCTCGAACTTCTCGTAGTCAAAGTGCGAAGGCTCGTAGAACCCGGCCGCTGTCGGGTCTTCGCTGTCGGTCTTCTTGTCGCCGTCGGTCCACTTTGTCTCCGACCGTTCCCACTCGCCGGTCTCCTCGTTGCGCACCAGGCGGTATATGCGCAGGCCGTGCAGTTGCTTCGAGAAGACGTCGGCGCGCTTGTAGCGCACGAGGTCGAAGTAGCGTTCGTTCTCGAATCCCAGCTCGCAGGCGCGTTCGCGCAGCAGCTCTTCGAGCAGCGAGTCCTTGTTGGTGGTAAGCTGTTTGTCGGGGTTGCACTCCACGATGCCCTTCAGCCCGACGCGCGAGCGCACGAGGTCTATGTACTCTATGGCGGAGGTGAAGTTGCCGTCGGCCTGCAGCAGGGCTTCGGCGTAGGTGAGATACATGTCAGACATACGGATGACATCCCACTGAGGCGACTGCCGGTCGTAGCACGAACCGACGTAATATTTGTTGTTGGCATAGCCCGTGGCATAGACTCCGGTCTCGGTCTTTGACTGGTTGAGGGCCGTGGTGCCTCCCACCCAAGTCTCGAATATGTCGCCGCTGCACTTGCCCGACGACCACTCCGTGACCTGAGGCACGCCGTTTATTCGGGCTGTCTCATAGAGACGCGGGTCGCGGGTGAGCACCCGGTTCTGCAGGTCTTGCAGTCCTACCACGGTGTCGCCCTTCACGAACATCGTGTCGAGCCGCCCGGCTATGCTGTCGCGCTCCCAGTCGAAAGGCGTGCCGTCGCGCCATGGGAACATCTCTATGTACTCCTGGGTGGGCGTGTAGGCGTAGCGCTCGTTGTCGCCCATGAGGGTGTAGGCCGAGTATTTGCTGTCGTGGGTGCTCGTGCTCACGCGGACGGAGTGCAGAACCTCGGGGCTTGCCTGGTTCACGTAGCCGTAGCGGAAGGCGTAGCGGTAGTCTTCGGTGGTGTTGCCCGCGGGCATCACCATCTCGTAGTAGCCGTTGGCTGAGAGCGCGGCGAAGAATTCCTCGCACGCGTCGAGGCACTGCTGCCACAGCTCGGGGCGGTAGCTGCCGTACCATACGAGCTGCTGCGTCTCGGCCTCGGTTGTGCCGCCGTAGTAGGGGGTGTCGCTGTTGAACAGCGGGGAGGCCGCAAACTGCAGTATCTTGCACTTCAGGGCCATTGCGCCGGCGCGTGTCCAGCGTCCTGTCTCGCTCTGTGCCTCTGTGCCGGTATAGGCCCAGGGCAGCACTTCGGCTGCCTCGTCGAGCAGTCCGGTCATAAAGCACACGGTGCTGTCTACGGTGGCGCGGGGCAGCCAATAGCCCTCGTCGGTGCCCGAGAACGATGCCTTGACTATGGGCAGACCGCCGTAGAACTTGAACAGGTTGAAGTAAGAGGAGGCTATCAGGCACTTGGCCTCGGCGGCATAGCGTGTCTTGTCGTCGTCGCTGAGGCCCGGCACGCCGCCTACGTTCTCTATGAGCAGCCACGCGGCGCGCACCAGTTCCCACACGTTCTCGGTGTCGAAGCCGTATATGCTGTTGCTTGAGCTGGCCGTGAAGGTCTCTGTATAGTAGCTTTGGTAGATAGACGAGTTGGGGAAGTGCAGGTGGTATATGTCCGTCAGCGCGTCGAACTTGCCCTGCCAGTAGCTTGCCGACAGCGGCGCGGAGCTGCTGCTGCGGTAGGGTATGCCGTAGTACTGGCGGGTGTAGATGCCCGTTAGGAACTGCTCTGTGTATTCAGCGCTGCTGAACACGGAGTCCTTTGTGGTTGAGCCGCCAGGTGCTTTCTCAAGGAAAGAGTTGCCGAAGGCTATGTCGTCTGTGCATGAGCCTGTGGCTATGGCTGCGGCCACGGCTATGGTGGCGGCCATGATGGTTTTGTGCAGTCTCATTGTTGTAGTCGTTGTTTGTGATTGTCCGTGTGCTCTGTTGCCGCTCTCCGCCGGCGCGTGAGCCGGGCGTTTTGCCACCGTTCAGGGCTGGTTTCCATCCAGCTTGGTATGTGCTGAGCAACCTGCTGATTGTCAATGGGTTGCGAAACGGCCTGTTTTGGCTTGCAAAACGACCCGTTTTGTGCCCTGAAACGGCCCGTTTCGCGAGGCGAAACGGCACGTTTTGCAAATCGGTTTGCTGTCGGTGTCTTTTCGGGGCGTTTCAGGCCGGCGTTTCTTTACGTCCGCGGCGTGTTTCGCCCTGCGGCTTTGGAGGTTTCGGATTGCTTGTTTAAGTGTGATGTGAACAGGGCGTCAGAAGCCCATCTTTAGCGAGAGTGTGTATGTGCGCTGCAGCGGATACGACGGCGAACTGCTGGCGCGGGCCTCGGGGTCGCCCCAGATGTAAGGCGTGAAGGTGAGCAGGTTGTAGCCGCTCAGCGCCAGCTGGAACTGGTTCAGGCCAATGGTCTTCATGAAGGGCAGGTCGAAGTCGTAGGCCACTTGGAGCGTCTTTAGGCGCAGGTACTTCGCGTCCTTCTCGTAGAGCGTGGAGGTGGCGTAGTTCTGGTTGGCGTTCTCCCACGTGGCTCGCGGGTACTCGGCGTCCTGCGAGGGGTTGTCGGCGGTCCAGGTGTTCTCCACGTGGTACTTGAGCAGGCCTCCCTCGGTGTTGCCCGAGGCGTTGAGGAACGGCTGGCAGAACACGTCCGAAATCTGGCGGCTCACGTTCCACACGCCGGTCCACAGCATCGAGAGGCTCAGGCCCTTCCATGTGAATCCCAGGTTGAGTCCGGCTATGTACTCGGGGTCGTCGGTATAGCCGTAGTCGCGGCTCATGTCGTTCTCGTCTATCTTGCCGTTGCCGTCCAGGTCCACGTAAACGGCGTCGCCGGGCTGTATGTCTGACACAATCTGCGTGGGGAAAGGCTGGCCGAACTCGGCCTCGTAGTCGGCCTCGCAGCCCTCGTAGTAGTACTTCCAGAACAGGTACTGCCTGCGCGAGCCTATGCGGTGGCCCTTCTGGTACTGGTACTCGCTGTTGAGCGGAGCCTCCTTCATCTCCTTTATCTCGTTTTGGTTGTAAGAGAGGTTCAGACCCACGTAGTAGCTGAAGTCCTTGCCAATCTTGTCCTGCCACTTCAGAGACACCTCCCATCCCCAGCTGTCCACCACGCCCTGGTTGGTGTAAGGCACGTCGAAGCCTATGAGCGACGGGGCTGTTCCGTCCTGCAGCAGGATGTCGGTGCGGTGCTCGCGGTAGTAGTCGAACGACGAGCGGAGACGGTTGTCGAGCAGGTTGAGGTCCAGTCCGTAGTTCTGCTTAAAGGCCTTCTCCCACGTAACGTCGGGATTGTTCTTAGAGGCCTCGTAGCTTCCCTTGTGGAGCGTGCTGTTGTCAATGCCGAAGGCGTAGGCGTAACCGTCGCGCGAGAAGGTGCTCTCGCTGTTCACCGTGTATGGGTCCGACAGGTACATGAAGCGCGAGCCGCCCACCTTGTCGTTGCCCACGAGGCCCCACGAGGCGCGCAGCTTGAGGAAGCTGACCACCTTCTGCAGCGGCTTGAAGAACTTCTCCTCGCTCATCACCCACCCGATGGAGCCTGCGGGGAACGTGCCGAAGCGCTTGTCGGGCGCGAAGTTCTCCGAACCGTTGTACCCGATGTTGAACTCCGCGAGGTAGCGGTTGTTCCAATCGTATGTGACGCGGCCCACCAGGCCCACGTATCTGCGCGCCACGTCGGGGTATTCGGTTGACGAGTAGTAGTACTCCTTGCTCTGGTTGAAGAGCAATAGGCCGCCGAAGGTGTGCAGTCCGAACGAGCGGCTGTAGTTCAGCGATGCCTCGGCGTACCAGTCGCGGGCCTTGTCCGTGTCAGTGCTGTAGCTCACGGGCTCGTCGCTGCCCGACTTCTTGTAGAGCAGCGAGCCGTCGTCCTGCAGCACGGGCGTGTAGGTGGCCACGCTGGCCGAGCCGTTCTTGTACACGTCGTAGGAGCTGTTGTAGGCTCCCTTTATCTTCAGCGACAGGCCCTTGGTGATGAAGTCGAGCTTCTGGTCGAGCTGGAGGTCCATCTGGAGCTTGCTCACCTGCGTGTTCATGAAGCCCGAGCCGTAGTATGTCATGCCGCTTCCGCCGGTGAAGGGCAGCTGCAGGTCGTCATAGTCGGTGGCGGTGCTCACCAGCTTGCCGTCCACAATGCCGGGGCTTGAGAACGGAGTGGCCTGGTACATGGCCTTGATCATGCCCGAGGCTCCCTGCCCGGTGTAGGGCTTGTGGGCGTTGCTCAGGTTGCCGGCGATGTTCACCGACACGGTGGTGGTGCTGGTCACGTCGATGTCGAGGTTCGAGCGGTAGGTGAATCGGTTGTAGGAGTAGCTGTTGTTGTAGTCCTGGTTGAACTGCTTGAAGAGCCCTCCCTGCGTGAACACGCCCGCCGACACGAAGTAGCGCACGCGGTCGCTGCCTCCGCTTATGTTGACGTTGTGCTGCGTCTGTAGCGTGGCGTCCTTCATTATGTAGTCGGCCCAGTTGTTGCTGGGGAAGCGAATGGGGTCGCTCCCGTCCTTGAACTTCTGCAGCACCGCGTCGGAGAAGGTTGCCTCGAGGCCGTCGTTGGCCCTCATCTGGTTGTAGAAGAGGGCGTACTCGTAGCTCGACGCCTGCTCAACCATCTTTGTCGGCGTGAGGATGCTGAACGAGGTGGAGCCGCTTATGCGCGCCTTGCCCTCCTTGCCGCGCTTGGTGGTGATGAGGATCACGCCGTTGGCGCCGCGCACTCCGAACACGGCCGTGGCCGAAGCGTCCTTGAGCACGGTGATGCTCTCTATGTCGTTGGGGTCTATGTCGGCCATGGTCCGTTCCACGCCGTCCACCTGTATGAGCGGCTCGGAGTCCTCCCACGTGCCTTGTCCGCGCACGAACACGCTTGCGGCGTCGCTGCCAGGCTCGCCCGAATACTGCACGGTGGTGACTCCGGAGAGCTGTCCGGCCAGCACATTGTTGATAGAGCTGACGGGCGTGCGCACCAGGTCCTCGCCCTTGACGCTCGATATGGCGCCGGTCACGGTCACCTTTTTCTGCGTGCCATACGCCACTACCTCAACGCCTTGCAGCAAGTTGGAGTTCTCGGAGAGCGTTATGGTCATGCCGTTCTTGGCTGTGACCTCCTGCGGTTCGTAGCCAACGTAGGTCACCCGCAGCCTGGTGCCGGGCTTTACGTTCAGCTTGAACTTTCCGTCAAAGTCGGATACGGTGCCTGTAGTGGTGTTTGCCCCGACGACGATGATGCTGGCTCCGATCACCGCCTGCCCGTCCTTGTCAACCACCATGCCGCTTATTGCCGTCTGTTGCCGCTGGCTCTGTGTGTCGGGCGGCATCGGAAATGTGGCCATGGGGTGGAGCAGGCATAGCGACAATGCCGTGCCTGCGAGCCTCTTGGTTTTCATTCTTTCTTTGATAAACATAATAATAAGGTATTAAAGTGATGGGGAGGTTGGTGTTTTCTGCCTCCCTTGGTGTTGTGTTGGCTTGAGAGTGGTTTTTGTTTGGTGTGAAAGTTGTGCCTGCCGTGGTGCCTGTGGTTGTTGAGACGGGTTGTGAGAGTATGCGGCAGGGTGCATATATAATGTGTGTGTTGCGCATCTTGTGTTCCACAGTGCTTGCTCCAGCAGTGTGCGAACCTGTGTTGTTGATTTTAACTGAATATGTATAAAATGCGCAAAATGCTTTCATTTCTTTATTTTTAGAGGTTATATTGTTTTGTTTTGTGCTCAAAATTAGCAGCATTTTAATAACATCGAAAACAAAATCGACTAAAAATAAAGCTTTAACTCCGGTTGTTTAAAGTGTGTTTTCGTGGGTGTTTTTCGGGCTTTGCGATATTAACGTATTGCATTGCGCTATTCACGCCGACGTGGCCGCTATTCATCGGCCTGTCGGCGTGGGTTTTGTTTTGTTAACGTTGTGTGCCGTTCACACGCCTTAACGTCATGGGAATCCGGCGAGCTTGTGCGTCTGCAGTGAGAGCCGCCAGCGGGGATTTTGCTTGATGTAGTCTATGCAGGCGGCGGTTATGGCGCGGTTGCGCTCCGGGCTGCCGGTGTCGCATGGTTGCAGGTAGTAGTAGTCGGCCTCGAAGCCGAAGTCTGTCACTGGCGTGTTGCCGTCGAAAATGCATTTCAGCTCGTTGCATCTGCTCACGGCCATGCGTCCGGCCGCTCCGGCGAATGGCAGCTTTGGCGAGAGTGTCACCCAGTCGATGCCCGGCGGCAGTGGGCGCGTGCCATTGGTTTCGATGGCCACTTCGAGGCCCTCGGCGTGCAGGGCTTCTATCAGGGCGGCGTCGGCCTGCAGGGCGGGTTCGCCCCCGGTGAGCACCACGAAGCCTGTGCCGAAGGCGGCTGCCTCGCGGGCTATCTCGCCGTCGGTCATCTCGCGCCGCGGACTGTGGTCTGTGTCACAGAACGGGCAGCGCAGGTTGCACCCCGAAAGGCGCACGAAGGCGGCTGCCCGGCCGGTGTTGCGGCCCTCGCCCTGCAGCGTGTGGAATATCTCGGTAACGGTCTTCTTCATAACTAAATGTTAGAGATTAAAAACTAAAAGAATGTGCGCCGGCATGGCCTTTGGGCGGGAATGGGGCTTGCCGCCGGGCAGAGCGTGCCCCGATATGCCGTTAGGGCAGGTGTGTGTACGGTTGCTTTTGGAGAAGGGTGGGGCGGCGTTGCGTAGTTGCATATATGCAATCAGGCGCGGGTCGCGGCAGGCTTGTTTTCCCGTATGTGCCGTTTGGCTTTACGAAATGTGCCGTTTTGGCTTGCGAAACGACCCGTTTTAGAGGCTGAAACGGCACGTTTTGGAGGCCAAAATGTGCCGTTTTGCAACTCGTTGAGTGTCAGGCTGTTGAATAGTGTGATGCGTATTGGCTGCTTTAACATATAAATGTTAACGATGGCGCGGCACTGACCGCGGCTCCCGGCACTGCGGCACACCCTCAGAATCGGTGGCTGGCTTGCAGCCTCCGGGCATCCGCGATTTCCTTTTCAGCTTTTTGATGTTTCCCTTTCAGTCCTCTTCGTCCACGATGTATGTGGCTGAGTTGCCTTCGCTCTCCTGCACTGTGGCCTTGTAGCAGTTGGGTATCTGCTCCACGCACCAGCGTGCCATGTTCTCGGCCGTGGGGTTGAATGGCAGCACCTCGTTCAGGTTGGCGTGGTCGAGCTGTTTCTTTATGCGCTCCTTTACGGCGGAGAAGTCGGCCACCATGCCGTTGGCATCGAGCTCGCGGGCGCGGCAGCATACGGTGATGCGCCAGTTGTGGCCGTGCAGGCGCGTGCACTTGCTCTCGTAGTCGAGGCTGAGCCTGTGGCTCGCCGATATTTCGAAAGTCTTCTCTATGTAATACATTGGAGTTAAAAATTAAAGATTAAAAATTAAAAAAAGCCGTGCGGCATCAGCAGTGTCGTGTGTCCGGCATTCCCCGTCCGGCCCGCGTCTCGGTGGCCTTCCGCCCAGCCGCCATGGGCATCCCCCGCTCTGCACTCATCACTCTGACCTCTGCACCGCCCCGTCTCCTGCCTCCTTGCAAGCTATTGTCTGAACTCCTGCAACTCCTGAACTCCTGTCTCCTGAACCATTGTCTGCACTCCTGCCTCCCGTCTCCTGCCTCCTCACGTCACAATATCGTTGCCGATGCGGCGCGCGAGGATGTTGCGCAGCTGCTGGGCTTCCTTGTATTCCTTCATCAGTTGCTCTATGGCAGACATATCGGAGCCAGCTTCGCGCAGCCGTCGCTGTATCTCCTTGATGTGGCGTTGGGTGATGTCCATGCGCAGGTCGAGCACAAGGTGTGTGACGCGCTGGCGCAGGCTTTCCTCCGTGTGCTTCATCTGTAGGCTTCGGCTGAGGCGGTAGGGGCTTATGGCCAGTTCGCCTGCCACGGTGCTTATGTCGATGTCGGGGTGGCGCAGGAAGTAAGTCTCGGCCTTGAAGCCCTCCTCGCCGCTGTGCATGGCGGCCTCGGCGAGTATGCGGTTGTATGTCTCGTTGGCGAAGCGGATGCCGTCTTGCCCCAGGTCATAGTCTACATACTGCGCCACGGAGAGGTTGATGGTCTGCCCGTCTTCGGTCTCTATGCCCTCGAAGATGGTCTCCTCGCCGTGGCGTATCACCTCGCTGATGAGCAGCCGCTCCACTTCGCCGGCCTGTTCGGCGGCGCTGTGCAGGCCGATGGGTTGCGGCGCGGCAGCCGCGGCCTCCTCCTCGCGCTCCCGCCGGCGCTCCTCGCGCTCGGCCTCCTTGGCCTGCGCCTCTCGCTCGCCGCTGATGAAGCGGTTCATTGTGCTCACGAGCGTGCGCTCGTTCATCTGCAGGCGCACGGCGCAATCGTGCAGGTAGGTGTCGCGGGTTATCTGGTCGGGGATGACTGATACGCTCTTCACTATGCTGCTTATGGCTTCCGACCGCTTGACGGGGTCGGTGACTCCGCGCAGCAACAGGGCGGTCTTGAACTCGATGAAGTCCGTCTGGTGCTGCTCTATGTACGTGCGGAACTCCTCGGCCGAGTGCTTGCGGGAGAAGCTGTCGGGGTCGTCGCCGTCCGGCAGCACCAGCACCTTGATGTTCATCCCCTCGGCCAGCAGCATATCCGTGCCTCGCATGGCTGCGTGTATGCCCGCCTCGTCGCCGTCGTAGAGCAGCACTATGTTTGGCGTGAAGCGGTGCAGCAGGCGTATCTGGTGCGTGCTAAGGGCCGTGCCCGAGTTGGCCACCACGTTCTCTATGCCGCACTGGTGCATCGATATTACGTCGGTGTAGCCCTCGACCATGAACACCCGGTCTTCCTTCACTATGGCTTTCTTGGCCTGGTAGATGCCGTACAGCTCGTGGTCCTTGTGGTATATGTCTGAGTCGGGCGAGTTGACGTACTTCTGCTGCACGCCTTTGGTGCGCGAGTCGAGCAGCCGTCCGCCGAATGCCACCACCTTTCCGCTCACGTTGAGCCACGGGAATATGACGCGGCCGGCGTAGCGGTCCACCAGCTCGCCGTTGTCCTTGCGGTAGCAGAGCCCCGTCTTCACGATGAACTCCTCCTTGTATCCCTTGGCAATGGCGGCCTTGGAGAGCGCGTCGCGGCGCGGCAGGGCGAAGCCGAGGCGGAACTTGCTGATGATGTCGTCGCGGAAACCGCGGCTGCGGAAGTACTGCTTGCCGATGGCAACCCCGTCGGGGTCGGTGCGCATCACGTCCTCGAAGTAGCCCATGGCCCACTCGTTGACTATGAACATACTCTCGCGCTCGCTTTGCTCACGCCGCTCGTCGTCGCTCAGCTCGCGCTCCTTTATCTCTATGTTATACTTGCGCGCCAGCCAGCGCAGGGCCTCTGGATAGGTTATCTGCTCGTGCTCCATGACAAAGTGGACGGCGTTGCCGCCCTTGCCGCAGGCGAAACACTTGCACACCCCCTTGGCCGGCGAGACGTAGAACGACGGGGTCTTGTCCTCGTGGAACGGGCAGAGGCCCACGTAGTTCACCCCCCGCTTGCGCAGGGTGACGAACTCCGACACCACGTCCACTATCTCGGCCGCGTCGAGTATGCGCTCCACTGTAGCCCTGTCTATCATAGTCTGAATTACGAGTTTTGAGTTATGAGTTTTTGAGGGTTTTGAATTTGGAGTTTTGAATTACGAATGGTCGGCCTGCGGCTGATTGGGAATTAATAATGTTGAGTTGGCTGTTTGAAATCCACGAGGTGCGGTTTGCAACTCAAAATTGCCAATTCTCAATCGGCCGCAGGCCGACCATTCGTAATTCAAAACTCCAAATTCAAAGCTACTTCAAGTACTTTGCCAGCGGGCTGTTTATGTCTCTGAGCCCTTTGGCCACGCTCTTGGCGTTGGTCTGCGCTCCGAGCAGCGACGTGTGGGTGTGGTCGTGGTTGTAGTACTTCATGGCCTTCTCCTTGCTGCCGCACTCCTTGTCAAGGAAGTCGGCGGTGATGTTGTGCACGTCGACGAACTCAACGCCCGTCTCCTTGGCCACTTCCCTGTACCACTTGCCGTAGGTGTCGTTGCGCCGCTCTATCTTTCCGCCGGGCCACTCGTTGCGCGGTGTGAGCGAGAGCAGTATCGGCGTGGCACCCTTCTCGCGCACATCCTGGATGAACTTCTTCAGGTACCAGCCGAAGGTATATACCACTTCGTACATCCCGTTGTCCTTCATGCGGTACACGTGGCTGGAGTCTGCCGTGCCGCGGATGACCCCGCGCTTCTTCTTGTCGTCTATGTCGCCGATGTCGTTGTGGCCGAACTGTATGAGAACATAGTCGCCCGGCTGCAGCGAATTATAGACTTGGTCCCACCGTCCCTCGTTGAGGTATGTGCGGGTGGAGCGTCCTGCCTTGGCGCAATTTACGCACGTGACCTTCGTAGAGTCGAAAACGGTGTAGGCCTGCGAGCCCCATCCCCACATTCCGTCGGGGTCTTTGTCAGTGTTTTTCACCGTGGAGTCGCCTGTTATGAACACCACGGGCTTGCCCTTCTCGCGCTTCACGCTCACCGTTGGCAGCTCCACGTTCTTCAGCATGGCCTGCAGCGGAGCCAGCTTGGGGTCGGTGCTGGCAGCAATGCCCTCGGCTGCCGAGCGCGCGTTCATCTCCGCGCCGAACTTGCTGGTGTGTATCTTGTCGCGGTAGAAGTGGTAGTCGGTCTTCCATTTGCCGTACTTGTCGAGCTTGCGGCCCGATATGTCGTTGAGGTCTATGTATGGCACGCCCATCTCCTGGCCTATCTCCTCCAGCCATTTGCCCTGTTGCTTGCGCACAATCTTGCCGTCATCGCCGTAGGCGTTGCGCGGCGTGAGCGACATCAGCACCGGATTGGCGCCCGCAGCGCGGCACTCGTTGATGTACTTGCGTATGTATCCGCCGTAGGTATATACTGTCTCCTTGGCTCCCGTCTCCTTTATGGTCACGTTGAGCGAGTCGGTCCCTGTGCCGGGCATCACGGCGCGGGCGCGCCCGCTGTCGTAAGGGCCGTTGTCGTTGTGGCCAAGCTGTATTATGACCCAGTCGCCGGGGCGCAGTGCCTTGCGTATGTCGGGCCACAGCTGGTTGTAGAACGTGCGTGTGCTCATGCCTCCGAGGGCCTGGTTCTCCACGCTTGCCTTCTCGGGGTCTATGTACAGCGAGGCAAAGTAACCCCATCCCCACTGGCCGTTGTTGCCGTTGCCCAGCGTGCCGTTGCGCATGGTGGAGTCGCCTATGTAGAACACAACGGGCTTGCCTTTCTTGCGCGTCGTGCCGGGAGCCGGGCGCGACATCAGGGCTTTGGCTATGCTGTCGGGGGTGTTGTCTACCACTTTGTTTACGTCTTCGACCGGCTTCGGCACCTGTCCGAAAGCCATCGGCGCCGACACGCACAGTGCGGCGACGGCAGAAATCAGTTTCTTCATTTATGCGATGTTTTTAGTTTTGTTGCTTGTCGGCCCGGCCTTGCCTGTTCTTTTCGGTATATGTTGCCGGGCATAGCTTGGCTTCTGCAAAGGCAATGCCAATGAGCGCAATGTGAGCTTGCTCACGTATTGCCGAGTGCAGCTTGGCTTCTGCAAAGGCAATGCCAATGAGCGCAATGTGAGCTTGCCCACGTATTGCCGAGTGCAGCTTGGCTTCTGCAAAGTTACATCAAATGGTAGAAAACACAAAACAAACCCGTTCGTTTTTTCATTGTAAGCACTCTGCCACCGGCTTTTGCAGCCCGTAGGCAGCTGAAAACGGGTGGGAAGAAACACGTTTTTCGCGGCAGGAAAAGACGGTGGGATAGGGGTGGAAGCAAGGTTCCGGCCGAACGGTTTTGCTAAACGGGTCGTTTTGCAAGCCAAAACGACCCGTTTCAGACACTAAAACGTGCCGTTTCGCAAGGCAAAACGGCACGTTTTGTAAGTTGTTGATTGCCAAGTTGTTGCGCGGCTTGGTGCGAAAGGTCTGCACGTGGCGCGGGACACAGTCCGGAAGACGGTGCAGGCTGACAGCCGCTTCGGTTTAGAGGGCGGCCAGTTCTATAATCTTGTCGATGGCTGCGCTGAGCCCGTCGGCGTTCTTTCCGCCCGCCATGGCGTAGTGGGGCTGGCCTCCTCCGCCTCCCTGTATCAGCTTGGCGGCCTCGCGCACCATCTTTCCGGCGTTCAGGCCGTGGTCGCGCACCATGTCGTCGCTGAGCATCACGCTGAGCAGAGGCTTGCCTTCGGCCACCGTTCCGATGGCGCAGAGCAGGTTTTCAGTCACCTCCTGGCGTATCTTGAACACAAGGTCCTTGGCGCTCTCGGGCGCGATGGGCAGCACGGCGGTTATCACGCGCACGCCGTTCACGTCGCGCGCCTTGCCGATGAGCATCTCCTTGGCGCGCTCCACGGCCTGTGCGTGGAACATATCTATCTCTTTCTGCATCGTGGCGTGCTCCTCTATGTACTTTGTGATTACGCCCTTCAGGTCCTTGGCGTTGTTGAACAGCGAGCGGATGGCCTTCATAGTGTCCTCTATCTGGTAGAGTATCTCCTCGCACTCACGGCCGGTTTTGGCCTCTATGCGGCGCACTCCGGCGGCCACCGAGCTCTCGCTCACTATCTTGAAGATGCCTATGCGGCCTGTGGAGCGGGCGTGGATGCCGCCGCAGAACTCGCAGCTCGGCCCGAAACGCACCACGCGCACCTTGTCGCCATACTTCTCGCCAAACAGGGCTATGGCTCCCATCTCCTTCGCTTCGGCTAGTGGCATATCGCGATGCTCGTCGAGCGGCAGGTCCTGGCGTATCATTTCGTTCACGATTCGCTCCGCGCGGCGCAGCTCTTCGTCAGTGACCTTCTGGAAATGCGAGAAGTCGAAGCGCAGCGTATCTGCACTTACGTACGAGCCTTTCTGCTCCACGTGGTCGCCGAGCACCTGCTTCAGCGCGTAGTCGAGCAGGTGGGTGGCGGTGTGGTTGGCCGCGCTGGCTGCGCGCTTGTCGGTGTCCACGCAGGCCATGAAGTCGGCCTCGGGGTGCGCGGGCAGCTCTTTCACTATGTGTATGCTCTGGTTGTTCTCGCGCTTGGTGTCTATTATCTGCACCGTTTCGTACTCGCTCACGAGCACTCCGCAGTCGCCCACCTGGCCGCCCATCTCTCCGTAGAAGGGCGTTACGTCGAGCACCAGCTCATAGAACGTGTTCTTTTTCTGTGTGACGCGGCGGTAGCGGAGTATGTGGCACTCGTGTTCCGAATAGTCGTAGCCCACGAACTGCTGCTCGCCTTGGCGCAGTTCTGTCCAGTCGGAGCTTACTGTCTGGGCGGCGTTGCGCGCCCGTGCCTTCTGCTTCTCCATCTCTTCGTGGAACTGTTGCTCGTCGACGGTATATCCGTTCTCGCGGCATATCAGCTCGGTGAGGTCGAGCGGGAAGCCGTAAGTGTCGAAAAGGCGGAACGCCTGCGCGCCGTCGAGCTGCGTCTGGCCGTGGGCTTTCAGCTCGTCCATGGCCCCGTTGAGCAGGTTTATGCCCTTGTCGAGGGTGCGCAGGAACGAGTCTTCCTCTTCCTTCATCACCCTCCCGATGAGCTCGCGCTGGGCTTCCAGCTCGGGATATGCCTTGCCCATCTCGAAGATGAATATGGGCAGGAGCTTGTACATGAAGGCTTCCTTCTGTCCGAGGAACGTGTAGGCGTAGCGCACGGCGCGGCGGAGTATGCGGCGGATTACGTATCCGGCCTTGGCGTTGCCGGGCAGCTGGCCGTCGGCGATGGAGAAGGCCACGGCGCGCAGGTGGTCGGCAACCACCCGCATGGCCACGTCGGTGTCTTCGTCCTTGCCGTATTCCTTGCCCGAGAGGCGCGAAATCTCGCGTATTATGGGCTGGAATATGTCAGTGTCGTAGTTGGAGTGCTTGCCTTGCAGGGCGCGCACCAGTCGCTCGAAGCCCATTCCGGTGTCTATCACGTTCATGGACAGCTTCTCGAGCGAGCCGTCTGCCTTGCGGTTGAACTGCATGAAGACGAGGTTCCATATCTCTATCACCTGCGGGTCGTCCTTGTTCACCAGCTCGCGTCCGGGCACCTTGGCTTTTTCTTCCGGCGTGCGCGAGTCGAGATGAATCTCGGAGCATGGGCCGCAGGGCCCCGTGTCGCCCATCTCCCAGAAGTTGTCGTGCTTGCTTCCGTTTATGATATGGTCGGCCGGCACGTGCTTGGCCCAGTATGATGCGGCCTCGTCGTCGCGTTCCAGCCCCTCTTCCTTCGAGCCTTCGAACACTGTCACGTAGAGGTCTTTGGGGTCGAGGTGGAGCACGTCCACGAGATATTCCCACGCAAGGTCTATGGCACCCTCCTTGAAGTAGTCGCCGAAGCTCCAGTTGCCCAGCATCTCGAACATGGTGTGGTGATACGTGTCATGGCCCACTTCCTCAAGGTCGTTGTGCTTTCCGCTCACGCGCAGGCACTTCTGCGAGTCGGCGCGGCGGCGCGGTTCGGGGTCGCGCGTGCCGAGGATAATGTCTTTCCACTGGTTCATCCCGGCGTTGGTGAACATCAGCGTGGGGTCGTCCTTTATCACCATCGGCGCGGACGGCACGATGGTGTGTCCTTTCGACTCGAAGAATTTCTTGAAAGAGTCGCGGATTTCGTTGGCTGTCATCATATTGTTACCTTGATATTATAATTTCTTTTAAAAGTTTTGCAAAGGTACTTTCTTTTCCGTACATTTGCAAATGTTTTATTATTAGATTGACAAAAAGCGGTTATTTTATGGCACTTAATCTCGACAAGAACCTCAAGCTGTATTATTCGATAAGCGAAGTTGCCAAGATGTTCGGCCTCAACGAGAGCACCCTGCGCTACTGGGAGCAGGAGTTCCCTTACCTGAAGCCCAAGACCAAGGGTCCGAGCAAGATTCGCCAGTATTCGGAGAAGGACATAGAGCAGATACGTCTCATATACAATCTTGTCAAGGTTAGGGGGTTCAAGCTGGCTGCCGCGAAGAAGATAATAAGCAATAACCGTACTGGCGCCGACAAGACGGCCGAGGTGTTGGAACGGCTCATGGGCATAAAGGAAGAGCTGGCCGCAATGAAGCGTCAGCTCGATATGTTGGAATGAGCGTGGAAAAGCGGCGGCGTGGCACGGGAGAAGCCCGGTCACGCCGCCTTGCGTTTATACCTTTCCGCCATTGAGGCAATAAAGCCGCGTCATTGTTTGTAGGTTATGATGTTTCCGAGTTGCGGCTTTTATCAGGATGCCAAGTTTGTTTTTCCTCTCAATTTGCGGTTGTTGTGTCTCAGGTATAAAGCGCATATCAATAGAGAAAAGAGTGTTGAGATGGGCGGGGCGAAGCCCATGAGGTGGAGCGACGACGGATCGATGCGGCTGAACAGGTAGGACAGCGGTATGCGCACTACGAAAGTGGCTGCCATGCTGTGCAGCATCGGGAACCAGGAGTTGCCCTGTCCGCTGAAATGTGAGTTGATGCAGAACACGAAACACACCAGGATGCAGTCCAGGCTGTAGCCCCGCAGATAGTCGGCACCCATGCTTATCACGGCGGAGTCGGTGGTGAAGATGGCCGTCAGCGTCTCTGGCGCAACTTGGGAGTAGGCGCACACAGCCACGCCGAACACCAACGCCATGGCTATGCCAGCCTTGAGACAGCGCATCATGCGCCCGGTCTCGCCCGCGCCATAGTTCAGTGCTGTCATCGTGGCCACGGCCGAGGCCATCGCCGTGGGCGGGAGCATGGCGAAGCCCACTATCTTTTCCACTACGCCGAGCGATGCCGAGGCCACCACTCCCATCTGGTTCACGATGACGGTGATGAGCAGGAACGACACGTTTACAAGTGCGTCTTGCAGTGCTATGGGCGCGCCGAGTTTCACGATGCGGCCAGACAGCCGGCGGTCGAGCCTTATGTCGCGCCGCGAGAACTCGAAGTGGAAACCGCGTTTGTGCAGGAACACCAGTGCGGTGATGAAGCTCACGCCCTGCGAGAATACAGTGGCTATGGCCGCTCCGGCGGCTCTCATGCCGAAAGCTCCAACGAGCAGGAAGTCGAAAGCTATGTTTATGGCGCAGGCTATGCCCACAAAGTAGAGCGGCGAGCGTGAGTCGCCAAGTCCGCGTAGCACTCCGCACACCACGTTATAGCCCATGATGAACGGTATTCCGGCCGAGCATATCAGTATGTAGTGGCGTGTGTCGGCCATGGCCTCGGCCGGAGTGTGCATAAGCTCGGCTATACGGCTGTGCAGCGCGACCATTATGGCGGCGAGAATCACGCCCGTGGCGGCGAAGAAACAGACCGACGTGCCGATGGTCGAGGCCGCCTCGCGGTCGTTGCGCCCGCCTGTGGCTATTGCTATGAGTATGGTCGTGCCTGTGGTCAGGCCGAGGATGATGCCCGTGATGGTCTGCATCACCTGGCTGCCTATGGCCACTCCGGCCACGCTGGCCGCGTCGTCATATTGCCCAACTACGAAGAGGTCGGCCCCGCCATACAGGGCCTGCAGCAGGTTGGCCAGCAGGAAAGGCAGTGCGAACTGCAGCAGCACCTTTGGCACGCTGCCTTTTGTCAGGTCGAGCTCTTTCATATCTTGTCCGTCAGTCTTATCAGCTGCATTATCGTTTCCGCCGTTTCTTCATATCCTATGGAGCTGTCTATGCAGAGATGGTGGTTTGACGCCCTTCCCCACGTGGCCCTGGCGTAGTGCCAGTGGTAGGCCGCGCGGTTCTTGTCGGCTGTGGTTGCGGCCTCCTTGGCCTCTTCCGCGCTGCAGCCCATGCGCTCGGCCACGCGGCGCACGCGCAGTTCTATCGGTGCGTGTATGAAGAGGTTGAGGCACTGCGGGTGGTCGCGCAGCACGTAGTCGGCGCACCGCCCTACGATGACACACGGTCCTTGCTCGGCCAGCCGGCGTATAACGCCGCTCTGGGCGAAGAATATCCTGTCCACGATTGGGTCGCCACAGTTGAGCAGGTAGTTGCTGTAGTCGAATGTGCCAGGCCGTCTTTCTTCCTTTTTCCTTACCACGTCAACCGACAGCCCGGCCTCGGCGGCGGCCATCTCCACCATCTTCCTGTCGTAGAACGGAATGTCCAGCCTTTCGGCGAGCATCCGCCCTATCTCCCTGCCGCCCGATCCGTATTCGCGGCTTATGGTTATCGTCTTGTTCATAAGCGATGTTTTTGCAGACCTTTCGGCCTTGGTTGTTTTGCGGTGCAAAGTTAACCGTTTGCCATTGGCGGCGGAAGCCGCGTCACGCCGAAGCGGAAAAAATGGCGACTGAAAAGTAATAGGAGGGATGAGGAGTCGGTGGAAGTTAGACGACCTGACGGTCGTCGGGAGTTAACGGACAAATGCTTAGGAAGTTAAAAACTAAAGATTAAAATTAAAAGTATGTGTATGGCGGTAGGCTGGTAGCATTTGTCTGCACTCCAGCCTACCGCTTCCTGTCTCCTGCGCAAGCATTTTTTCGCTACGCTCAACAACACGTGTCCGTTAACTCCCGATAACTTAGGAGCGCAGCTCCAAACTCCGGTTAACTCCTTCCTTCCCAGTTGTTCCCCTTCCCACGCTTCGGCAGCCTTTTTCTACGTTTCGGACTGTTTGCCGATTGCGTTCTCACATTTATTTATTTACTTTGCAGCAGAAAAGCCTTAGGTGCGCCATCACGGCCTCCATCAGGCATAAATAATGTTATATGGCATTCTGGTTAGACACAAAGAAGAGCCGCCTTGTGCTCTCGCTCATCACTTACGCGCTCTATATGCTGCTCTACATAGCAACCGACGAGCAGATGCGCGAGTTCTATTCGGGTGGATACCCTGCCTGGGGCTATGTGCTCGACGTGGTCACTACCTTTGTCTGCATATTCCTTTTCGTGTAGTTGTCCATCTTCTACAGCAAGGTCGTTTACCGCCGGCGGCCATCACCGGTGCACCCTTACACCAGCCTTCTGGCCTACTCGCTGCTGTTGCTGCTGATAAACAACCTCGCGGCCTACCTGCTGTCGTTGCTCACGAGCTATCTGTTCGACATGGATGGCCTGCCCTTCCTCCAAGTGCAGCACCTCTATGTTTACAGCATCCTGGCCACATTCATATCGAGCGTTTACGTGAACGCTCAATACTTATATTCTTATATGGAGGCTGAGGCAGCCAAGCGCAGGCTTGAGACCGAGGCCATGCAGGCCAAGCTCAACGCCCTGAAGCAGCAGATAGACCCGCACTTCATGTTCAACAACTTCAGCATACTGACTGAGCTGATAATGGAAGACAGCCGACTGGCTGTGAAGTTTCTTGGCAAGCTGTCGAAAGTCTATCGCTATGTCATCCAGAACTACGACCGCGACACCGTGCCGCTGGCCGACGAGCTGGCCTTCCTCGACTCTTATCTGTACCTCATGGAGATGCGCTACGGCAGCAGCATTGCCATGAACATAGACCCCGAAGTGCACAAGGCGGAGGGCAACATACCGCCGGCCAGCCTGCAACTGATAGTGGAGAACGCACTGAAGCACAACCGATTCTCAAAGGAAAGCCCGCTGATGATAGCCATCTCCGTGGCCGACGGTTGCGTGGTGGTGCGCAATGCCCTGCAGCCGCTGGCCTCTGCGCCCGTGTCAACGGGCGTGGGGCAGCGCAACATAACCGAGCGCTACGCCCTGTTGGGCAGCCGCAAGCCGCAGGTGGAGCGCACCGAGTTTGTATATACCGTAAGGCTGCCCATCATCGGCGGCCTGAATGACGAGCAAGAGATATGAACATACTG
This sequence comes from uncultured Prevotella sp., assembly GCA_944320355.1. Classification (GTDB taxonomy): domain Bacteria; phylum Bacteroidota; class Bacteroidia; order Bacteroidales; family Bacteroidaceae; genus Prevotella. Next base: position 48,978 of record CALUHC010000011.1, read on the forward strand.
ATATTGGAAGACGAGCGGCGCAACTACAACCACCTGCGCCGCATGATTGAAGACATGGACCGCACGTTTCGTGCCGTGGGTCCGGCAGTGAGCATACAGGAGGCCGTGGAGTATATGCGCCACGGAGAGAGCATCGATCTCATACTGGCCGACATCCGGCTGGCCGACGGGCTGAGCTTCGAGGCGTTCAACCGAGAGCCGCCGCGCGTGCCCGTCATCTTCACCACGGCCTACGACGAGTATGCCATAAAGGCGTTCAAGTACAACGCCATAGACTACCTGCTGAAGCCCGTAGATGCCGAAGAGCTTGAGGCGGCCATACGCCGGGCGCGCCAGCGCACCGAGACAACCATAGACGGTGACCTCGGACAGCTGTTCCGGCAGCTCGGACAGGGTGGCTACCGCTACCGCGAGCGGTTCCTGCTGCCGTGGCGCGACGGCTACAGACAGGTGCTTGTGCGCGATGTCAACCACGTTTTCTCCGAGAACAAGGTGGCCCACCTGCGGCTCAACGACGGCACGCAGCACCCCGTGCAGATGTCTATGGACACGCTTGAGGCGCAACTCGACCCCGACCGCTTCTTCCGTGCCAACCGCCAATACATTGTTCGAGCCGACAGCGTGGCCTACATCGGAAACTACTTCAACTCAAAGCTCGTGCTGCGCCTTACCGGCTGGCCCGACGAGCGGGTGGTCATCAGCCGCGAAAAGGCGCCTGCCTTCAAGGCGTGGATGGACAGGTGAGGAAGCAAAGGAGGGTGGTAAGTTAAAAATTAAAAGTTAAAAATTAAAAGAAATAGCATTGGATTTCGTGGCTATCTAGCAAGAGTTACCGCCCCTGCTCATATTCTGCGTGAACTCTCGGATTCGTAACCAATGTTCCGAACTTTTCTTTTGGATTGTCGGAAATGGGTGGGCGTAATGTTAGTGATGTGTAAATTTCGGTGTCGCGGCATTGCAGATTGAAAGAATTTTGCGATATTTGAGGTTGACGCGGGGCTGTCTTGCCGGTGTGGCGGGGTCATGGCGGCGTGGCGCGCGGCCCGCTGTCGGAAAGTAACATTAAGTAAACAACTAAACAATCCGATTATGAAGAAGTATCTGGCAGAGATGGTGGGCACGATGGTGCTCGTCCTTATGGGTTGCGGAAGCGCAGTGTTCAATTTCGGTTGCGGCACCACCGCCCAGGTGTTGACCGTGGCCATGGCCTTCGGACTGTCTGTTGTGGCCATGGCCTACGCCATAGGCGGCATATCGGGCTGCCACATCAACCCGGCCATAACGCTGGGCATGCTGCTCAGCAAGCGCATCGGCGGAAGGGATGCGGCCATGTATATGCTGTTCCAAGTGATAGGCGCGTTCATAGGTTCGGCGCTCATTTACGCCATAGTGACGGGCATCGATGCCGGTTTCGCGTCGTATATCGCGCAGGGAGGCGCGTTTGCCACCACCACCGGTGCCAATGCCTGCCAGCCCGGTGTGAGTCTTGGCGCCGGCCTTGTGGCCGAGATTGTGTTCACGTGCGTGTTCGTGCTGGTGGCTCTCGGAGCAACAGACAGCCGCCGGGGTGCGGGCAACCTTGCGGGGCTGGCCATAGGTCTGTCGCTCGTGCTGGTGCACATAGTGTGCATACCCATCACCGGCACGTCTGTAAATCCCGCCCGCTCCATAGCTCCCGCTGTGTTTGCTGGTGGCGAGACCCAGTCGCAGCTGTGGATATTCATTGTCGGGCCGTTTGTCGGTGCTGCTCTGGCAGCTGGCATCTGGCGTGCCATTGGCAACGGTGACGGCGACTGACGGCATGACGTTCGTGCGCGACTAAACGTTTGTTAATTGTGTTAATTCCGGCACGATAAGTGCCTCTGAGAATCGCGTGTTTGCGGGAAAAACATTCCCGGTGGCAAATAACGAGAAAATAAGCGTGCAATCTTAACTCGCTGAGTGTCATGGAAGTTATGAGAGAAATGGGAGGACTGTGCAAGAATCCGCACCAGAATATCTGCCGGAAAAGGGTCTAAAACTGAGTTTTTTGGCATAAACAGACTTGCGATATGCGCCGTTTCGCGTTCCGAAACGGCGCATATCGCACTGCAAGACGGGTCGTTTCGCAATCCGAAACGACCCGTCTTGCAGTGCGGCGCGGCGTTTTTGTCAAGATATTTTACTCAACGTGGCTTTTCGTTTTCTATTTCGAGGAAAAATGAATTGTTAAATTTTAGGAGTTAAAGGAGTTAGAAGGAGTTATCGCTACGTTTCACTCCGCTTAGGGAGTCAGAGGACAATAGCCCGTGGATAGTGCAGCCCAAACCGCTTTTGGGGGAGGGGCGGTGGGGTATCCGCGCTTCTTCCGCATGGCTTTTTACCTTTTATGAATGTCCGCATTTTGCCAAATTGGTTTGGAATGGCGTTCCACTTGTCCCCTCCTTTTCCAAAGGAGGGGCAGGGGTGGTTTGTCAAATAAGTTGATATACAATGTTTCTATTCATTGGTTGTGACATTGTTTTACAAACCACCCCCGCCCCTCCTTTGGAAAAGGAGGGGACAATGCGCTTCGAGGTTGACAACTTGCGGACATTCATTTTACCTTTATGAATATCCGCAATCATCCTATAAGCCATTTTACAGAGCGTCCGCAGCCGGCCACTCGTAGAGACGCGGCGTGCCGCGTCTCCCTTCCACAATACGCAAATGAAGCAGACCGCAAACAGCAAGACTTATCCTTTAGATGCGGCACGCCGCGTCTCTACAAGTGGCGGATGCCTGCATCCGTTTGCTTAGGGCGTTTGCGGATATTCATTTTACCTTTTTACCATTTTACCTTTTTACTTTTAAAGGTTGGGGTAGGTTGGTGTGGGCTTCCTTTCCTCTGCTCGTTTACGCTTCGGTAGCCATTTTTTACGGTTCGGCGGGGCGGTTGTTCCGTATCAGGAGGAATATGCTGACCTTTGTGTCGGCAAACTAATGTTCGTAAATATGAATAGGAAAAGATTCAGGATTATCTTTCTGTGCGGTGCGGCCTTGCTGGCCGTGTCGTGCCGTGACAGTGCGCCCGAGACGGCGCAGCAGGCCTATCCCGTGGCAAAGGTGGGCAGGGAGAACGTAGAGACCACCGCCGACTACCCCGCGACCATACGCGGGCGGCAGGACGTTCAGATCTATCCGCAGGTGGAAGGCAAGCTCACGGCCGTGAGGGTTGTGGAGGATCAGCGTGTGAGCCGCGGCCAGACGCTGTTCATCATAGACCAAGTGCCCTACAAGGCAGCCCTGCAGACGGCCGTGGCCAACGTCAAGGCGGCTCGCGCCGCGTTGGCAACGGCACAGCTGACCTACGACGGCAAGCGCGAGCTCTTCGGCCAGAAGGTCATCTCGCAGTTCGAGCTGAGCACGGCGGAAAACTCGCTCCTGGCCGCCAAGGCGCAGCTGGCGCAGGCCGAGGCGCAGGAGGTGAACGCCCGCAACAACCTGTCGTACACGGTGGTGAAGAGTCCGGCCGACGGCGTTGTGGGCACCATCCCGTACCGCGTGGGCGCGCTTGTAAGCTCGTCGCTGTCGTCGCCGCTCACCACGGTGAGCGACAACTCGTCGATGTACGTCTATTTCTCCATGCCGGAGAACAACATGCTGGCCCTCATTCGCCGCTACGGCACGGTGGAGGAGACGCTGAAGCGCATGCCCGACGTGAGCCTGCGGCTGAACGACGGCACGGTGTATGACCGCAAGGGCCGCGTGGAGAGCATCAGCGGAGTGATAGACAGCCAGACGGGAGCGGTGAGCCTGCGTGCCGTATTCCCCAATCCCTCGGGCCTGCTGCACAGCGGCGGCGCCGGCAACGTGCTGGTGACGCAGCGCACGGACGGCGCGCTGACCATACCGCAGGGCGCAACCTACGAGCTGCAGGACAAGGTGTTCGTGTATCGTGTGGTGGACGGCAAGGCCCGGTCAACCCGCATCGAGGTCACGCCGCTCAACGACCGGAAGAAGTATATCGTGCGCAGCGGACTCAAGGCCGGCGAGACCATAGTGACAGAAGGCGCGGGCCTGCTGCAAGACGGAATGGCAATCACCATAAAGAAATAAGCTGAGGAGGAAGTATGAAGATAAAGACATTCATAGAGCGCCCCGTGCTCTCCATCGTCATCTCGGTGGCGATAGTGCTCGTCGGGGTCATCGCGCTCTTCACGCTGCCCATCGAGCAGTTCCCGAGCATAGCCCCGCCAACGGTCGAGGTGACCACGAGCTATCCCGGAGCCAACGCCGAGACGGTGCAGAAGTCGGTCATAGTGCCGCTGGAGGAGGCCATCAACGGTGTGGAGAACATGACCTACATCTACTCCACCGCGTCCACCGCGGGCGATGTTTACATCACCATCTACTTCAAGCAAGGCACCGACCCCGACATGGCGGCGGTCAACGTGCAGAACCGTGTGTCGAAGGCGCAAGGCCAGTTGCCGGCCGACGTGACCCGCATCGGCGTGGTGACGAACAAGCAGCAGAAGTCTATGCTCAAGGCGGTGACGCTATGGAGCCCCGACGGAAGCTACGACACGCAGTTCCTCAACAACTATTTGCAGATAAACGTTATACCGCAGCTGAAGCGAGTAACGGGCGTAGGCGAGGTCACTCTGCTGGGTTCCAATTACAGTATGCGCATCTGGCTGAAGCCCGACGTCATGGCTCAGTATGGCGTTGTGCCGCAAGACGTGACCACGGCTCTCTCGGCGCAGAACATAGAGTCGGCCACAGGCTCATTTGGCGAGAACTATGAGGGCGTGTTCCAATACACGATGAAGTACAAGGGAAGGCTTGTAACGCCCGAGGAGTTCGGTGACATAGTCATCAAGTCGCTGCCCACCGGCGAGGTGCTCCGGCTCAAGGAGATAGCCAACGTGCAGCTGGGCGACGAGGCATACAACTACCGCAGCATGACCAACGGCAAGCCCGGAGCGCTGTTCATGGTATATCAGACTGCCGGGTCGAACGCCACCGAGGTGATAAACAACATCGACGCGCAGATAGAGGAGATGTCAAAGAACTTGCCCAAGGGCGTCGAGTTCGCCGAGCTTTACTCTACCAAGGACTTCCTCGACACGTCGATGAAGCAGGTTATCAAGACTCTCTTCGAGGCGTTCCTGCTCGTGGTCATCATCACCTACATCTTCTTGCAAGACGTTAAGTCGATGATCATCCCCACGGTGTCCATCCTCGTGTTGCTGATAGGCACGTTCGCGTTCATGTCGGTGGCGGGTTTCTCCATCAACCTGCTTACGCTCTTCGCCCTCGTGCTGGCCATCGGAATCGTTGTCGATGATGCCATCATCGTGGTGGAGGCGGTGCAGGCGCGCTTCGATGCGGGCTACAAGTCGCCCTACATGGCCACCATCGACGCCATGGGAGGCATCACCTCGGCCATCATCACCACCACGCTGGTGTTCATGGCGGTGTTCATCCCCGTGTCGTTGATGGGCGGAACGTCCGGAACGTTCTACATGCAGTTCGGCCTTACCATGGCTGCGGCCGTGGCAATCTCGGCCGTCAACGCCCTCACTCTGTCGCCCGCGCTGTGCTCCCTGATGCTCGCGCCCCACTTGAACGAGGACGGCACGGCCAAGAAGAACTTCTCGGCGCGTTTCCGCACGGCGTTCAACGTGGCCTTCAGTGTCGTCTCCCACCACTACATAGGCAGCGTTCTGTTCTTCATCCGCCGCCGCTGGCTGCCCGTGGGGCTGCTGTGTTGCGCAGCCGGACTGCTGGCGTGGATGATGAACACCACCAAGACCGGCCTTCTGCCCGACGAGGACATGGGCTCGGTGATGGTCAACGTGACCATGCCTCCGGGCAGTTCGGTGGCGCAGACCTCGGCCGTCATGCAGAAGATAGAGGCCCGGCTGGACAGCATGCCCGAAATTAAGATAGCCTCGGAGACGGCAGGTTATGGCCTCATTGGCGGCGCCGGGCCGTCGAGCGGAATGATTATCGCGCAGCTGACCGACTGGTCTGAGCGCAAGAACGAGGACGAGAACGGCATCAAGGCCGTGCTGGCGCGCATCAATGCCATAGCCGCCGATATGCCAGACGTGCAGATATTTGCCATGGCTCCGCCGCTTATCGACGGATACGGTGTGGCCAACGGCTTCGAGATTTACCTGCAAGACCGCGCCGGAGGCAGCGTGAACGACCTCTACGAGGTGGGCCGGCAGTTCATAGCCGAGCTGCAGAAGCGGCCCGAGATAGGCTCGGCCTACACCACGTTCAACGTGAACTTCCCGCAGTATCTCGTCGAGGTGGATGCAGCCAAGTGCCAGCGCGCCGGCACAACCGCCGATGCCGTGCTCTCTACACTGGCCGGATATTACAGCGGCCAGTACGTATCAAACTTCAACCGCTTCAACAAACTATACCGCGTAATGATACAATCATCGCCCGAATACCGCATAACGCCAGAGTCGCTCGACAAGGTTTACACCCGTGTGGGCGACAACAAGATGGCTCCGCTGAGCCAGTTCGTGACGCTGACAAAGGTGTATGGCCCCGAGTCGTTGGGCCGGTTCAACCTCTACAGCGCGATGGGTATCAACGGAGAGGCCGCCCAGGGCTACAGCTCGGGCGACGCAATCAAGGCCATACAGGAGGTGGCCGCGTCGTCGTTGCCGCGCGGTTACGGTTTCGAGTTCTCCGGACTGAGCCGCGAGGAGAGCCAGACCACCAACAACACGGCCATCATCTTCCTCATCTGTACGGTGTTTGTTTACCTCATCCTGTGCGGACTCTACGAGAGTTTCTTTGTGCCTTTCGCGGTGATTCTGTCCGTGCCGTTCGGTCTCATGGGCAGTTCCCTCTTCGCGAAGCTGATGGGTCTGGAGAACAACATATACCTGCAGACGGGTCTTATCATGCTCATCGGACTGCTGTCCAAGACGGCCATCCTGCTGACGGAGTACGCCGCCGAGCGCCGCAAGTCGGGTATGTCGCTCGTGCAGGCGGCACTCGCCGCAGCCAAGGTGCGCCTGCGACCCATCCTGATGACCATCCTCGCCATGATATTCGGCCTGCTGCCGCTGATGTTCGCCAGCGGAGCCGGTGCCAACGGCAACTCGTCGCTCGGCTCGGGCGTCATCGGCGGAATGATATTCGGCACGCTTGCCATCCTGCTCTTCGTGCCGGTGTTCTTCGTCCTGTTCCAGTTCATACAGGAGAAGGTGCGCCCCGTGGAGTTCCTTCCGTATCCCGACTGGGAGGTTCAGAGTGAGATGGAGGCAATAGAAAAACGGAAAAAGGAGAAGAAATGAAACGCATAGTGATATTCCTCGGAGCGGCCCTCTTGCTGGCGGGCTGCTCCATATACAAGCCTTACAAGCGTCCGGAGGTGCAGACCGACGGACTCTATGGCCCGGGTGTGAGCGAGGCCGACACCGCCTCGATAGCCACGCTGCACTGGTCGGAGCTGTTCACCGACCCCGCCCTGCAGTCCTTGATACGCACCGGGCTTGAAAACAACACCGACCTGGCCGTTGCCAGCCTGCGGGTGGAGCAGGCCGAGGCCACGCTCATGGCCTCGCGGCTGGCCTACCTGCCGTCGGCCACGCTATCGCCGCAGGGGCAGCTGAGCAGCTATGACGGCTCGAAGCCGGCCAAGACGTACAACATAGGCGCGTCGGCAGAGTGGGAGATAGACATATTCGGCCGCCTGACCAACGCCAAGCGCAAGGCCAAGGCCGCGCTGTTGCAGAGCGACGCTTACCGCCAGGCGGTGCAGACGCAGCTCGTATCGACCATAGCCAACGCCTATTACAACCTGCTCTTGATGGACACGCAGCTCGACATAAACCAGCGCACGGCCAAGGTGTGGGAGGAAAACCTGCGCACCTATGAGGCAAAGATGCGCGTGGGCGAGGCCACGGGGGCCGCCGTGGCGCAGGCGCGGGCCAACAAGCTGGCCGTCGATGCCGCCATACTGACGCTACAGAAGCAGATAAGGGCGCAGGAGAACTCGCTCTCCACGCTCATAGGGCAGATGCCGCAGCACATAGAGCGCGGCACCCTGGCCGGGCAACGCTTCCCCGACCGCCTGGCGGTGGGTGTGCCGTTGCAGCTGCTGGCGCGCAGACCCGACATCAGGCAGGCTGAGTTTGCCCTCGCGCAGGCCCACTATGCCACCGGCGCGGCGCGCTCGGCGTTCTATCCGCGCATAACCCTCAGCGGACAGGCGGGCTGGACCAACACCGACGGCAGCGCGATAATAAATCCAGGCAACTGGCTGCTCAGCGCCATAGCCGGGCTCACGCAGCCGCTCTTCAACCGCGGGCAGAACATCGCCAACCTGCGCATTGCCAAGTCGCAGCAGCAGGAAGCCCTGCTGCAGTTCCGCCAGAGCCTGCTCAAAGCGGGCGCGGAGGTGAACGACGCGCTGCAGCAATGGCAGACAGCGAGGGCTCGGCTCGACGTCACCGGCGAGCAGATAGAGAATCTGGAAGCCGCCGTGAAGAGTACTACGAGCCTGATGGAGAGCAGCACGAGTGCCTCTTATCTCGAGGTGCTCACCGCCCGCCGCGACCTGCTCACTGCCGAACTGACGCAGGTGCAGGACCGCTTTGACGAGATACAGGGGGTGATAAACCTCTATCATGCCCTCGGCGGGGGCGGTGAGTAGCGCGTTGTGGTGAATCTGCTGTGATGGAGTTTGCTGCATAATGGTGCTTTGCCCAATGTCGTGGGAGGTTGATGGGTAGCGGTATATGCCGCTTGTTGCACTATATGCGCGTTGCCCTTGATGGGGTTTGTCTGTGCTACGGCAGTACCGTCTGTTACCGTCTGCGAGCCGGCGTTTGTCCGGCCAAAAATCCATCCGGCATAAGTCGGTTTCTAAAACGGCCGGTTTCGCGTTGCGAAACCGGCCGTTTCATCGTCTGAAACGAGCCGTTTTGATGCCCAAAACGGCTCGTTTTGCAACGCCTTGATTGCCAGGTGGTTACGCGGTGGATGCCATACGGTCGAAAAACACGGTTTGTATGCTGTTGCACATGGAAGACAATAGGTCGGCAAGGGGATGTAAACGTATGGGAGTATAATATGAATGTAAAATGAATGTCTGCATTTTGTCAACTTGAATGGAATAAGGTCAAAATGTGAATCTCATGATTATAGTCTTCTCTTCGGATGCTGTGTCAATATGCACATTTGGTGGCTATAACCCACTTCACATCCCTCTCCCAAATGGTGAGGGAGTGGTTATCACTTGGACTGCTGGGGGATGCTTAGCTCTTTTCACCTTTTTTGTCTTTTGCATCTTTTCTTTTAACCCAAATCGGTTGTTAGAGTCCAAAGTGATTTCGTCTTGCCGGCGTGCAGATTGGCCACCGTCTTTGTCTAAGGTGTTACGGGCTGCGCCGAGAGAAAACGGCAGGCAAGATGCCGGCAACAGGATGAAAGCGTTTGGAAAGCCGGCAACAAGCCAGGTAATAGATATTCGGCGGTCTAATGACCGGTTTGGGTTTAACAAATATGTTTGGGTGTGTTGCGGTTGGCTGTTGTACTTTCTGGGGTTTAAGATGTGTGGTGGCAGAAAAAAACGATGCCTCCCCGAATGGGGAGACACCGCGTAGTTATGAGAATGAAAGCAAATAGCTATGACATGAAGCCGAGCAGTGCGCCTGCTGCGACAGCAGAGCCGATGACTCCGGCCACGTTGGGACCCATGGCGTGCATGAGCAGGAAGTTATGGCGGTCGTACTCCAAGCCGATGTTGTTGCTTATGCGCGCGCTCATAGGCACGGCTGAAACGCCGGCGTTTCCGATTAGCGGGTTGAGCTTCTTGTCCCTTGGCAGGAATATGTTCATCACCTTGACGAAGAGCACTCCGCTGGCCGTTGCCACCATGAACGAGAACGCTCCGAGGATGAAGATGTAGAGAGTGTTGACTGTGAGGAACTCGCTTGCCTGCGTGGAGCAGCCCACGGTGAGGCCGAGCAGCATTACCACGATGTCGTTGAGAGCCGAACCGGCGGTCTTGGCCAGGCGCGTTGTCTTGCCGGACTCTTTCAGCAGGTTGCCGAAGAAGAGCATTCCGAGCAGCGGCAGGCCTGAAGGCACGATGAACGTAGTGAGCAGCAGACCGATGATGGGGAAGAGTATGCGCTCAGTCTGGCTGACCTGGCGTGCAGGCTTCATGCGGATGAGGCGCTCTTTCTTAGTGGTGAGCATACGCATGAGTGGCGGCTGGATGAGCGGCACGAGTGCCATGTATGAGTATGCGCACACGGCTATGGCTCCCATGAGGTTGGGGCTGAGCTTTGACGAGAGGAAGATGGCCGTGGGGCCGTCGGCTCCTCCAATGATGGCTATGCCCGCTGCCTGGTTTGGTTCGAAGCCGAGGCCGAGAGCGACCATGTACGCTCCGAAGATGCCGAACTGTGCGGCGGCTCCGATGAGCACCAGCTTGGGGTTGGCGATGAGTGCCGAGAAGTCGGTCATGGCGCCGATGCCGAGGAACACCAGTGGCGGATACCATCCCTGGCGCACGCCTTGGTAGAAGATGTTGAGCACGGAGTTGTCCTCATAGAGGCCTACCTCAAGGCCTGCGTCGGCTTTGAATGGAATGTTTCCTACGATGATGCCGAGCCCTATCGGTATGAGAAGCAGCGGCTCGAAGTCTTTCTTTATGGCAAGGTAGATGAGTATTGCCCCCACCACAATCATTATGATGTTGCCCGCCGAGGCGTTGGCAAAGCCCGTGTAGGTGAGAAACTCATTGAAGTTCTCTACCAGAAAGTCTGTGAATCCCATACTCAGATCATGCTATTGTGAGCAGCACTGCGCCCTCAAGCACAGAGTCGCCCTGTTTAACGGATATGGAAGTGACGGTGCCGGTGAACTCGGTCTCGATGTTGTTCTGCATCTTCATGGCTTCGAGCACAACCACGGTGTCACCATCTTTGACCTTGTCGCCCACCTGGACGCATACCGAGGTGATGGTGCCGGGCAGCGGCGACTTCACCTGTGAGCCTGTCGCAGCAGGCGCCGGCTGCTCTGTGGCGGCGTTGGCAGGAGCCGGCTGTGGTGCAGCGGGCTTGGGGGCCGGTTGTGGTTGCTGCACTTCGGGGCGCTTGCGTATGGCCTGCGCAGGGTTGATGGGTTGCTTCAGCTCCACCTCAAAAGGTATTCCGTTGACGTTGACCTTTGCCACGTTGCCTTCAAGCTCTTCTATTTCTACGTCGTAGTCTACGCCTTGTATTTTGTATTGAAACTTGTTCATAGCTTTATGTTTGTTTGGGTTGTTGGGTTAATTTATTCGTGAAATTGTGTCATTTGTATATACTCGTCGTTCCACGTGGTGTCTTTCGGCTTTATGGTTATGATGCCGCTCTCCACGTCGTGTGTGTTGTTGGTGTACTGTTGCAGCGCAAGGGCTATGACGGCGATGTATGTCTCCTTGTCTATTCCCTTCGACTTGAGTCCGTCTTGCAGCAGCACGTTTGTCTTGTGGCCCAGCTCTACGGTCTTCTCCACGGTCTTCACTCCTGCCTTGAGCGGTTGTAGGTTTGCCACTTTCTTTGCTGCCGAGCGGTGTTTCAGTATCATGCCGAACACCTTGAAGAAGAGGTAGAGCAGCGTGAGGCAGAAGAACACGATGCCCATGGACAGCAACGTGATACCGATACCGTAGGGGTCTTCTCGCTTCAGCTTGGCAATCTTCGACTCGTCAACGTTGATGTAGTTTGAGATTCCAGGCGTTACGGCATCCATCGGCTTTATTTCCCATTTCTCCGCGCCGTCTCTCTCGCGGGCATACGACTGGTCGGCGGCGAGCACGGGTACGGTCACAGAGTCGATGAGCTGGGTGGCGTTGCCATCATAGAGGCCAATCCAAGTCGGCTTGTCTGGGTTGATTTTAACCGACAGGTGGGTCATTCCGGCAGCGGGCGCGCTGTTGCAGTGGAACAGCAGATGCTGCCTGGCGCTAAGGTTCGTGCGTGGGTCACCGCTGGGGATTATGCTCATGCGCTTGATGCGCTCCGGAACGCTCATCTCTGGGTCGAGCACGGAGCGGTCTGTGGTCAGGAACATTCCCCTGACATTGTACGTTGAGTACGAGATGTTGGCTATCTCTACCCATGCTTCCCGCTGCCCGTATTCGTCTTGTAGGCTTGTGGCGTTGTTTGTCATGACCTCATTCAACTTGATGCTTTGGGCCATTTGGCCTCGCATCATTGATGGCGCACAGGTCAGCATGAAGCTCAACAGTAATCCGAGTTTGTTCATTTCTGTTAAGTAAATAATTAAATTAAGGTAATTCTTTCGTGGTTGTCCGGGCTATGCACAGCACAGCAGGATAATGAGCTGGGCTGTGAGTATTCTGAGAAACATACATAGCGGGTAGACAGTGGAGTAGCCAACGGCGGGTGCTTCCTTGGAGCACGATTGGTTGGCGTATGCCAATGCTGGTGGGTCTGTGTATGTTCCGGCCACCATTCCCATTATGGTGAAATAGTTGAATTTGTATTTCAGCCTTGCTATGGTGCCCATTATCAGTATGGGTATGACAGTGATGATGAATCCTGTGTAGACGTATTTCAACCCGTCGCCTTGCACAACGGTCTCCCAGAATCCTTCGCCTGCCTTTATGCCTACGCTGGCGAGGAACAGCACGAGGCCTATTTCGCGCAGCATGGAGTTGGCGCTCGTAGTGGTATATGTGACGAGGTGCACCTTGTAGCCGTAGCGCCCGATGAGTATGGCTATCACGAGCGGGCCGCCGGCGATGCCGAGCTTTAGCGGCATTGGCATTCCCGGGACGGCCAAAGGTATGCTCCCGAATATTATTCCGACGATGATGCCGATGAAAATGGTGGCGATGTTTGGCGACTCCAGGCGCTTGATGGAGTTGCCGAGCACGCTCGACACTCTGTTGACGAGGTTCTCCGGTCCTACAACCATCACCCGGTCGCCCACTTGGAGAGCCAGGTGGGGATTGGCGAACAGGTCCATTCCTAATCGCGTGACGCGGGTCACGTTCACTCCATATACCGAGGAGAAGTGCATTTGGCCGAGAGTCTTTCCGTTGATGGCCGGGCGGGTGACAAGTATTCGCTTTGACACGAGAGGCTGGTCTTGCTTTTCCCATTCCACTTTTATCTCCGGGCCGATGAATGCTATGATGGCTTCCGCGTCGGCTTCGGCGCAGACAATGAATACGAGATCGCCTGTCTCAAGTTTCGTCTTGCTGTTGGGGATGTATACGTGGCCGTCGTGCAACATACGGGAGCACACGAACTCACGGTTGAGGAAGTCGTGAATCTGCTGCAATGTGCGCCCAGCCAGATATGAGTTAGATACTTTCAGTGTCAGGTTGTGAGGTTTCACGTGTACGTCTTCCTCTGAGTCCTTGTCCAGTTGCTCCTCTTCCTTGTCGAGGCTTACGTGGCAGATGTACCTCAGCGCGATGGTCGCGCCTATTATTCCCAGCACGCCGAGCGGGTAGGCGCAGGCATAGCCTGATGCAATCTGTGGCGCGCCACCGTGCGGGTATATGCTTTCCAGCGCTTCGTTTGCCGCTCCGAGACCAGGGGTGTTGGTCACGGCTCCAAACAGTGTGCCCACCATCATTGGCAGGTTCTTAGGGTCGCCAGTGTCAAAAAATATGAAGTAGCAGGCGAACATCACTGCGATGTTTAGCAGGATTGTGCCGATGGAAAGCATATTCAATGTTATGCCGCCTTTGCGGAAGCTCTCGAAGAAGCCCGGGCCTACCTGCAGTCCAATCATGAACACAAACAGAATGAGGCCGAAGTCTTGTAGGAAAGTAAGTATTCCGGCGGGAGCAGTCATGCCGATATGGCCTGCAACGATTCCGGCAAAGAGCACAAATGTGACCCCGAGTGAGATTCCTCCCACTTTGATTTTGCCGAGCAGCACGCCTACGGCGATTACAATGGCGTAGAGTAGCGCGATGTGCGCCACGGAGTCAGTGGTCGTAAATAGATTTATGAGCCAATCCATAAAGAAAATGTCAACTTATTCAGTGGTGCAAAATTAGGCAAAATATCGCTCAAAAGCTAATTTATGTGCCATTATTTTGAGCCTCAATGTTAAGTTTTTGAATTTTTCACGCTTGCCGTTCTTTTTCGTCTTATATTTTTCAGAATGTCAGATATTCTGTATATCTTTGCACGACTAAGTGGTGTTGGGCAACATCGCCGGAATCGTTTCCTGCGTTCTTGTCGTGCCGCTGTCAGCGCGGCGTGGCGCGTATTGGCTGCCGTCAGTCGCTACAATTACTCTAACATAATTAATATAGCTATGTCAAACAACAGAGAGAAACTCTTTGCCGAGTTTCAGGCTCCGACGACCCAAGAGTGGCTTGACAAGATTCAGGTGGATCTCAAGGGCGCGGACTTCAACAAGAAACTGGTATGGAGAACAGACGAAGGCTTTTCCGTGCAGCCTTTCTATCGCCGGGAAGACGTTCTTAAGTTGAAGACTCCCGATGCGCTTCCGGGCGAATTCCCGTTCGTGCGCGGCAACAAGCAAGACAACAACTCGTGGTACGTTCGTCAGAACATCGACGCCAAGGACGCCAAGGCGGCCAACGCCAAGGCTCTTGACATCCTCAACAAGGGTGTTGACTCGTTGGGATTCCATTTCTGTGGCGACTGTGTGAACGCCGGGTTCGTGGAAACTTTGCTTGAGGGGATACAGTGCGATTGCGTTGAGCTTAACTTCTGCACGTGCAAGCGCCGCTCGGTGGAGTTGGCAAAGCTCCTTGTCGATTATTTTGACAAGAAGGGTTATGATAAGGAAAAGATTGTAGGCTCAATCGACTGGGACCCGATTGAGAAGATTGTTATGAAGGGAAAGGACGTTACACCGCTCCTTTCGCTGGCCCCGCAGCTCATCGAAGTATTCAAGGATTATCCCAAATTCCGCTGCATAGCTGTCAATGCCGCATCGCTCAACAATGCCGGCGCCTACATCGTGCAAGAGCTTGGCTATGCTCTCGCGTGGGGCAATGAGTACCTTTCTGAGCTGGTGGAGGCAGGTGTCGAGCCAACTCTGGCAGCCAGCAAGATAAAGTTCAATATGGGCATCACGCAGAACTACTTCATGGAGATAGCCAAGTTCCGCGCCGCCCGCCTGCTGTGGGCCGACATAGTGAAGCAGTATGAGCCTAAGTGCGACTGCGCTTGCCGTATGTGTGTCAACGCGACCACAACCACATACAACATGACCATGTTCGACAGTTACGTCAACCTGCTGCGTACCCAGACCGAGACAATGAGCGCGGCTCTTGGTGGTGTCCACTCTATTGTGGTTGAGCCGTTCGATGTTGTTTACGAGCAGCCCACCGATTTCTCCGAGCGCATAGCCCGCAACCAGCAACTGTTGCTCAAGGAGGAGAGCCATTTTGACAAGGTGGTTGACCCCGCCGCCGGTTCATATTTCATCGAAGAACTCACGACCTCGCTTGCCGACGCTGCCTGGAAGCTGTTCCTCAAGGTGGAGGACGAGGGCGGATTCCTCGCTGCCGTGAAGCAAGGCACGGTGCAGGACGACATCAACGCCACCAACACCAAGCGCCACGGCGACGCAGCCAAGCGCAAGGAGTTCATCCTCGGCACCAACCAGTTCCCCAACTTCACCGAGACTTCCGACGGCCGCAGACCCGTTTCCTGCTCTTGTGGCTGTGGTTCCAAGGAGGAGACTCCGTTCAAGGCCATCGAGTCTTCGCGCCTTGCTGCCGACTTCGAGCAGCTGCGCCTGCAGACAGAGGCCAGTGGCAAGGTGCCCACGGCGTTCATGCTCACCATCGGCAACCTTGCATGGAGGCAGGCCCGCGCCCAGTTCAGCTCCAACTTCCTTGCCTGCGCAGGCTACAAGATAATAGACAACCTTGGCTTCGACACTGTCGAAGAAGGCGTTGAGTCTGCCATGAAGGCCGGTGCCGACATAGTGGTGCTGTGCTCAAGCGACGACGAATATGCCACATACGCCGTTCCGGCGTTCAACTGCCTTGCCGGCCGTGCATTGTTCATCGTGGCCGGAGCTCCCGCCTGCATGGACGAACTGAAGGCCGCCGGCATTGAGAACTTCATTCACGTGAAGTGCGACGTGCTCGCCACTCTTAAGGAATATAACGCCAAACTGGGAATAAACTAACCACCAAAAGAGTCATGAGAAAGAACTTTAAAGACATAGATATATTTGCCGGAATAAAGGCAGCCAACGGCGCCGACTGGCAGAAGGCCAACGGAATTGCCCCGAACTGGAAGACACCGGAGCACATCGACGTCAAGCCTGTTTACACAAAAGAAGACCTTGAGGGCATGGAGCACCTCGACTTTGCGGCCGGCATACCGCCGTTCCTGCGCGGCCCGTACTCCATGATGTACCCCTTCCGCCCGTGGACCATACGCCAGTATGCCGGATTCTCCACCGCCGAGGAGTCTAACGCCTTCTACCGCCGCAACCTCGCGTCGGGCCAGAAAGGCTTGTCTGTGGCGTTCGACCTTCCCACACACCGCGGCTACGACCCCGACAACGAGCGCGTGGTTGGCGACGTGGGCAAGGCCGGTGTGTCCATCTGCAACGAGGAGAACATGAAGGTGCTCTTCGACGGCATCCCTCTCAACAAGATGTCGGTGTCCATGACCATGAACGGCGCTGTGCTTCCGGTGCTCGCCTTCTACATCGTGGCCGGACTTGAGCAGGGTGCAAAGCTCGAAGAGATGGCCGGAACCATACAGAACGACATCCTCAAGGAGTTCATGGTGCGCAATACCTACATATACCCGCCAGCCTTCTCGATGAAGATCATCGCTGACATTTTTGAGTTCACGTCGCAGTATATGCCCAAGTTCAACTCCATCTCCATCTCCGGCTACCACATGCAGGAGGCCGGAGCCACGGCCGACATCGAGCTTGCCTACACGCTGGCCGACGGTATGGAGTACATCCGCGCCGGAGTGAACGCCGGCATCGACATCGATGCATTCGCGCCGCGCCTGTCGTTCTTCTGGGCCATCGGCGTAAACCACTTCATGGAGATTGCCAAGATGCGCGCCGCCCGTCTGCTGTGGGCCAAGATTGTGAAGAGCTTTGGAGCCAAGAACCCCAAGTCTATGGCTCTGCGCACCCACTCGCAGACCTCCGGCTGGTCGCTCACCGAGCAGGATCCGTATAACAACGTGGGTCGCACCTGCATCGAGGCCATGGCCGCAGTGCTTGGTCACACGCAGTCGCTCCACACCAACGCGCTCGACGAGGCCATTGCCCTGCCCACCGATTTCTCGGCCCGCATAGCCCGCAACACGCAGATTTACATCCAGAACGAGACCAAGGTGTGCAAGCACATCGACCCGTGGGCCGGCTCATACTACGTGGAGTCGCTCACCAACGAGCTTGTGCACAAGGCATGGGAGCACATACAGGAGATAGAGAAGCTGGGCGGAATGGCCAAGGCCATAGAGACCGGCGTGCCCAAGATGCGCATCGAAGAGGCTGCCGCACGCACACAGGCACGCATCGACAGTGGCGTGCAGGTGATTGTCGGCACAAACAAGTACCGTCTTGACCACGAGGATCCCATCGACATCCTTGAGGTTGACAACACCGCCGTGCGCAAGCAGCAGGAGGAGCTGCTGGCCAAGATACGCTCCACGCGCGACAATGAAGCCTGCAAGAAGGCGCTGGCCGAGCTTACCGAGTGCGTGCGTACGGGCAAGGGCAACCTGCTCGCCCACGCCATAGAGTGTGCCAAGTTGCGTTGCACCCTCGGCGAGATAAGCGATGCCTGCGAGGAGGTCGTAGGCCGTTACAAAGCAATAATCAGAACTATTTCAGGCGTGTATTCATCAGAAAGCAAGAACGACAAGGACTTTGAGGTGGCTTGCAGCCTTACCGAAGAGTTCGCCAAGAAGGAAGGCCGCCGCCCGCGCATATTCGTGGCGAAGATGGGGCAGGACGGCCACGACCGCGGTGCTAAGGTGGTGGCCACGGGCTATGCCGACTGCGGTTTCGACGTGGACATGGGCCCGCTGTTCCAGACTCCGGCCGAGGCAGCGCGCGAGGCAGTTGAGAACGATGTCCACGTGGTGGGCGTATCGTCGCTCGCCGCAGGTCACAAGACGCTCATCCCGCAGCTCATCGACGAGCTGAAGAAGCTGGGGCGCGAGGATATCATGGTCATAGCCGGCGGTGTTATTCCCGCCCAGGACTACGACTTCCTCTACAAGGCAGGCGTGGCCGCCATCTTCGGTCCCGGCACATCGGTGGCCAAGGCAGCCGTTGAGATAATGAAGATACTGCTCGGAGAGGAGTAGGGAGTCCCCTCAAACTTTCCCTGTGGAGAGGTTAGGGCAGCACAGACAGGCCTTCCGCCCATCGTGGCGGGAGGCTTTGTCTTTGTTGGGAGTCATTTCGCACAGCGTTTCCGGTTCCCCGGCCTCCTTTAAAGGTAAAAAAGTAAAAAGGTAAAAGAGTAAAAAGCCGTGCGGCAGAAGTATGGCGGTCATTCCACAAAACTGTCGTCTGAATTCTTGCAACTCCTGCCCCTTTAAAAGTGAAAAGTAAAAAATAAAAGGTAAAAGGGTAAAAAGCTATGAAGACGAAGTGCGGCAGCCACACCCAAAAGCTATTGTCTGAACTCTTGCAACTTCTGAACTCCTGCCTCCTAAACAAAAAACTCCTGTCTCCTGAAGTGATGTCTGTACTCCAGTCTCCCGCCTCCTGCCTCCTAAAATTTAACACTTCGTTTTCTGTCGAAATGGAAAACGAAAAGCATCGTCAAGTAGGATGTCTTTACAAAAACACCCGGTGAAAAACCAAAATGCCCCGCTTCGCAATGCGAAACGGGGCGTTTCATGTTGTGATATGTGCCGTCTTGGCGTGCGATATGGCCTGTTTCGCAATGCGATATGGCACGTTTTGCAGTTCGTTTCCCGCCGGAACTACCTGTTTCAGGCTGCTTTTCGGCATTTGTTCGGGTGCAATTTGTTGCACAGTCCTCCGAAAAGCACCGTAACTTCAGTGTCTCTCAGTGAATTACAATTGCACGCCCGTTTTCGCGTTATTTGTGGCTTTTTCAGCCTTCGGTCGCGGAAACGCGATTCTCTGAGGCTTTTTCTATCCGTGAATTAACATAATTAATGATTGTTGACGTTTTGGTTTGGCAGGCTGTTCCGTCACTTCTTTATCCTCAGCACGGGGGCTATGCGGTTGGTTGCCGCGGGTAGCTCCACACTAAGTCCCTCGGCCGTCTGCACGGCTTTCAGCCGTCCGTAGCCCAGCAGGTACACGCTGCTTATCTTCTTCGTGGCCAACTTGTTGCCCGTGGCGAGCGAACGTATGGTCAGGCGGCCGTCCTTGGGCCATGCCATCGGTGTGGCGTAGAGGTATTTCTTGGTCTGGTTGAAACGAATCTCGCGGCTGTCCATGTCGCGATACTGCCTGTCGTTGAATCCCTGCGCTTTCAGGGCCACGCCCTTTTCGGCCACGGGGCCTTCGCCAAACACGGCGCAGGGGCGCGTGCCGTATATGCTCTCGCCGTTTGTGGCCATCCACTCTCCAAGCTCGTCGAGTATGGCTTTCTCCTTCTCGTCATAGGTTCCGTCGGCGCGCAGCGGCACGCTGAGCAGCAGGTTGCCGTTCTTGCTCACCACATCGACCAGCTGCCGCACCACGAGCGCGGCCGACTTGTACGACCCGCGCTCGTATGTCCGCGTGTTGTAGTGCCAGTCGCCGAGGCAGGTGCACGTCTGCCAGGGCTGCGCCACAATCTCGCTCGGCGCGCCTCGCTCCACGTCCCACGTTATGGCCTCGCGCTGCTTCTCATCTAGAATCTTGCCGAACATCACCGCGCTCAGCCTGCCCTTGCGCTCCTTTGCGTTGTGGTTGTAGAAGTGGGCGGCTATCCTAAGCCCCGCGTCGCTGATGGGATAGAAGGGCATCACCGTGGCGTCGAAGTACAGCAGGTCGGGGTCGTAGCGGTTTATGGCGTCGAGTGTGCGGTTGTAGAAGTTCGTCACGAACTTCTGCGAGGGCAGGCTTGCCCCCTCGCCCCACGCCCACTGTTGGTGAATCATGCCGTCGGCCCAGCTGCCGCGGCTCAGTTCGTGGTTCTGCGCGTATAGGTCTTGCGGGTCGTAGCCCTCCCACCACTTGCCTTTGCCGTCGGCTTTGGTCAGCGTGCCGTCGTATGGCACGCCCATCTTCTTGCCGCTGCGGTCGTAGCGTTGTGCCGGCTCGTACCACGTCCAGGCGTGGTCGGCGTGCAGGCTTATGCCGAAGGGCAGCCCGTTCTCCCGCGCCGCCCGCGCCCATCCGTCCAGGATGTCGCGCTTCGGGCCGATGTTCTTCGAGTTCCACGGCTGGTACTTGCTGTCCCACAGGTCGTAGTTGTCGTGGTGGTTGCCAAGGGCGAAGAAGTATTTCGCGCCTATTTTCTTGTAGTAGGCCACCAGTGAGTCGGGCTGCCACCGCTCGGCCTTGAAGAGCGGCAGCACGTCTTTGAAGCCGAATTCCGACGGGTGGCCGTAGTGCTCTACGTGATAATTGTACTGATAACTGCCCTCCTGATATAGCTTGCGCGCCATCCAGTCGCCGCTGGCCTCAACGCATTGCGGTCCCCAGTGCGCCCAGATGCCGAACTTCGCGTCGCGAAACCACTCCGGGACATCGTATTCCGCGAGCGACTGCCACGTCGGTTCGAAGCGTCCGCGCTCCATCTGCTCGTCCGTTTCCTGTACTTTCACCTTGTAGTCTTGCGCCGTCGATGTGCCGATGCCCGCCGCGAGGCACAGCGTTGCGATGATCAGTCTCTTCATTTCTCGGTTGTTTTAATGGTTTGTCGTTTGTTTTTAGTTGCGGTAAATTGAATGCAAAGATATACCGAGCGAGCGCAATGTGAACTTGTTCACTGATTGCCGAGCGCAGCATATCCGGCGCAAAGATAATGTTTTTTATCCATTTAGGCGGCGTTTGTGGCCGTTTTTAGACCGCAAATGCGTATATTTGCAATCGGGATTACGGCACGGTGCCGTTTCTTTTCTTACCAAACCATTTACTGTCTATGAACCCGAAAGACGAATTTATATCGCTGCTCCGTTCCACGGAGCGTGCCGGGGTGGATGCCGTGGTGGCCTATCTCGACAAGGCGGGCTTCTTCACCGCGCCAGCATCGGTAAACCGGCATCTCAGCCACGACGGCGGACTGCTGGAGCATTCGCTCAATGTCTACCGCACGGCAGTGCGCATTGCCGGGCAGATGGTGGCCCTGAGGCCCGACATAGAGAAGCGGTTGCCGTCTGAGAGCGTCACGCTGGCAGCGCTGCTTCACGATGTTTGCAAGGCCAACATATACCGCAAGGTGACGAAATACCGCAAGGACGCCAACAACCGTTGGGAGACTTACGACGGCTACGAGGCCGACTATTCGCGCTTTCCGCTCGGCCACGGCGAGAAGTCGGTGGTCATGCTGCTGCGTCTCGGCCTCGAACTGACCAACGACGAGATACTGGCCATACGCTGGCATATGTCGGCTTGGGATCTCTCGTTCCAGAGTTACGAGACCAAGTGCAACATTTCTGCGGCCGGCGATGTGCCACTTGTGTCCGTCATTCAGGCCGCCGACGCCTTGGCGGCCCACATCCTTGAGTGCTGACCCGGCCTGGCGTGTGCGCACAAGGGCATTGCCGGGTGGCGCCTGTCGTGCCGCCGGCTTGCTCTTTGTGCCATTCCTTTTCCGTGGTTTGGCGGCGATAGCCTTCGTTTTGCCTTCGGGCAGGTGGGCTGTCGGTGCATGATTGTGTCGGTATTGGGTTGTGATGCCGTTAAAGTATTTATTTTTGCACACTTTTTTATTGAGTTATAAATGTGCAAAGACCAATGGCATCAGTAAAGATCAAGTTTCGGCCTTCGCGAGTGGAAGGCAATCCGGGTAGTGTTTACTACCAAGTAATTCACAACAGGGAGTCACGGATAGTGAAGACAGGCTACAAGCTTTATCCGTCGGAATGGGATCCCAAGGAGCAGAGACCGGCATATAGGGGAGTGCGCGTGAGGCGTGTCGGTGTGCTCGGCACGCTGATAGAGCGCATTGAAAGCGACAAGCGTCTCTTTGCAAACATCATTGCCTCGCTGGCCAAAGAGGGCGATTTCACTGTCGACATGGTGGTAGACCGCTTCAACCTTGGCTATAGGCAGCGTTCGTTTTCATATTTCATGCAAAGCCTTTCTGACGACTTTAAGAAGGTGGGCAAGGTGCGCACGTCTGAGACATACGTGGCGGCGTTGCGCAGCTTCATGGCCTTCAGGGGCAATGCAGATGTGATGGTGGACAGCATTGACTCGGAAATGATTATGCTCTACGAGGGATATCTGAAAAAGCGCGGGCTGTCCATGAACACAATCTCGTTCTATATGCGCATCCTGAGGGCAGCCTACAACCGCGCCGTCGACAGGAATCTCACCGTGCAGCGCAATCCGTTCAAGAACGTTTACACCGGGGTTGACAAGACTCTGAAGCGGGCCATACCCTTCAGGGATGTGAAACGACTGAAGTGCATGGACTTCACCACCGACGCGTCTCTCGACTTTGCCCGCGATATGTTCCTCTTCTCGTTCTATACCCGCGGTATGTCGTTCGTTGACATGGCCTATCTCAGCAAGCGCAATCTGCGCGACGGTATGCTCATATACCGCAGGAGGAAGACCGGCCAGCGTCTGTTCATAAAGTGGGAGAGCTGTATGCAGGAGATTGTTGACAAGTATCCGGCCTGTCCTGGCGGCAGGCTGCTGCCCATAATAAGGCGTGAGGGCGACGAGCGGCAGCAGTATGAGAACGCTCTACATCTTGTAAACAAGAAGTTGAAGAAGGTGGCTGCGAGGGTGGGGCTGTCTACGCGGCTCTCCATGTATGTGGCCCGCCATTCGTGGGCGAGTGTGGCCAAGAGCCAGAACATACCAATCGCGGTGATAAGCGAGGGTATGGGGCATGATTCGGAGAACACAACGCGCATCTATCTCGCCTCGCTTGACAACTCGGTTATAGACCGGGCAAACGGTTTGATATTAAGGAAGTTGTGACGCTTCGTGATGTATAAATAGTCAATCCGTCTCTTCACGAGAGACGGATTGAAACATTTACATACTGATTTTCAGCGTCTTACGCCTGCTCTCGTTGGTGTTTGCGCAACAAAAGACATATTTTCGCATAAGCGATGCCGTAGCGGGACACATATAAATACTGAGCACACGAGTTACAAAATATTTCAAAAACCGTTTTTTATTTTGCCATATTTTTTTCAATATGATATTTTTTCCATACCTTTGCATAGCCAATCCGTCTCTCGTGAAGAGACGGAGCGATATATGTTATATGGAAGTTATGTCTTTAAAGCTGTGTGAAACATTTGGCAAGGCCTGTGCAGTGCTGATAAAGAAGGAGGGAAAACCGATTATGAGTAGCATTAAAGCGGCCGTGGCACTTGCGTTATATGGCAGTGCAGGCAGTAACATAGGTTAGTGAAAGTGTCGAAGTCACTGTATAGTTCAGATGCTTTCCCTAACGTCCGGGTGGACGAAACAGATGGCGGGTCAGATATGGCTGGCGCGGAAAGGGAAATGTGTGCCGCCGCAGAGTGTGCCGAACCGTGGTGCTATTTGTTTGTGCATCATGCCAAGACGGCTGTTGTCAACGAGCGGTTGCGCATGGAGTTCAACACCTTTGTGCACAAGACGGTGATATACAAAAAGAAGAAATCGGGCGTGAAGAAGGAGGAACGCCCCACCATATCGGGTCTCGTCTTCGTGCAGGGCGACTGTCGCCGCATACAGGCCAGCCTCAGCAGGATTTCCCCGGGCCTCTATCTTGTCAATGATTGCAGCACAGGGCGCACGGCGGTAATTCCCGACAAGGTGATGAGGCCGTTCATGCAGTTGGCCAGAGTCAGCCCGAACCGCATCCGCTTCATGTCCCATCCGCTTGACTATTATTCCGCCGGCCACAGCCTGGTGCGCATAACTTCCGGCATCCTTTCCGGTTTTGAGGGCTATCTTGTGCGCATCTCGCGCGACCGTTGTCTCGTGACCAGCATGGGAAATATATCGGTGGCCATAGGCGGGGTGAGCAAAGACACTTTCGAGGAGGCCGCCGACTTTGAGCGGTGGAGCGAAGAGCAGGTGCCTGTCCGTAGATAGGAAGAGGCCATCCGGGCCTGCGGGCAGTGCAGGCCCGGATGGAAATGTAACCCAGGAGCAAACCAATGGCAGACCACTATTGTATGACCGGGGGGCAACCGTGCGCTGAAGGCGACGGTGGGCGCGAGTTGTTTGAGCGCATTCACCGCACCATAGTGGACAACCGTCTGTTTCTCGACCCTACTTTTTCGCGCGAGAAGTACATCCGCCTCGGGCTTATAAACAAGAACCGCGTGGCCGCCTTGCTGAGGCGGTATGCCGGAACCAGCCTCACGGGCTACATAAACGGGCTGCGGCTCGATTATGCCGCGCAGCTGTTGCGCGAGCGGCCGTTGGCTCCCATCAAGGCCATTGCCGCCGATGCCGGTTTCAACAACATAAGGACTTTCTACAGGTTGTTTGTCGCTAAGTACGGAGTTACACCCACATGTTACAAGGAGAGACAGTGAGTTTGTCCATTGCCGGCCTGTGCATGGACGTTGATTGTGGCGCGGCTGTTGCCGGCCTGCCCAATCTTTTGCCCTTTGTGGTCTGTGGCACAGGCCGTCCGGGCGGTCTGCTCTGCCACGTTTTGACCGGCCGCAGGCTCGGTGACGATGCTGACGAGCCGCTCCACACTGCCGTGAAGGACGGGAGGCGGATGCGTATGTGGCTGAAGCCCGACCGCTGGCGCGTGGAGCTGACGTTCGGCATGGGCGGGCCTTTGTTCCGGGTGGAGGCCGACCGCAGGTGGCGCAGAGTGGAGACCGACTGGACTCCCGGCGGCCCGTGCGCGGCTGTTGCGCTCAACGACATCATAATGATTGCTTTCATATACAGCGCGGCGTTCCGTTCTGTGGCTCTCGTCCACGCGTCTTGTGTTGTCGTGGGCGGCTCGGGCTGTGCCTTCATAGGCCCTTCGGGAATAGGCAAGAGCACCCACTCGCAGCTGTGGCTGAGCCACGTGGCGGGCGCACGCCTGCTCAACGACGACCAGCCGGCCTTCCGCCTTATGCCCGACGGCACGGTGATGGTATTCGGCACGCCATGGAGCGGCAAGACGCCCTGCTACCTCAACGAGGGCGCTCGGCTGCGGACGCTCTTCTTTATGGAGCAGGCCGCAGCGAACGAGGCGGTCCGCCTTGGTGGCATAGATGTTTTCAGGCGGCTGCTTGAGGCCACTTCGCTCACGGCGCACGACGCGCTCAGCTTTTCTGCCATCAGCGACACGCAGGCCGCCGTGG
Source organism: uncultured Prevotella sp. (assembly GCA_944320355.1). Classification (GTDB taxonomy): domain Bacteria; phylum Bacteroidota; class Bacteroidia; order Bacteroidales; family Bacteroidaceae; genus Prevotella. The sequence continues at coordinate 74,387 of CALUHC010000011.1, forward strand.
CCTCCGCAGTGCCAGCCTACCTGCTGCGCAACCGCCCCGACGAAGACGCCGTGCGCCTCAGTCACGGGCTGTTTGAAGGAGGCAGGAGACGGGAGGCAGGAGTGCAGACATTACCTCAGGAGTCAGGAGTTCAGGAGTTGCAGGAGTTCAGACAATAGTTTTGTGTTTGGTGGGTAAGGAGAAACTCCACCAAACCTCCTCAAGTGGGGCTTAGGCTGTGCTGCCCACAAAGCTATTGTCCTTTAATTCCACAGCGAAGTGAAACGGAGCGCTAACTTGCTCTAACTCCTTTAACCCAAATCGGTCATTAGAGTCCAAGGTGATTTCGTATTGCCGGCGTGCAGATTGGCAGTCGCCTTTGTCGAAGGTGTAGCGGGCTACGTCGAGACAAAGCGGCAGACAAGATGCCGCTGGCAGGGCGAAAGCACTTGGAAAGCCTGAAAAGTAACAAAAATATATTCCTGGCGGTCTAATGACTGATTTGGGTTTAACTCCTCAACAGAAGCTCCTTTGACTCTTCAAAATAACTCCTCAAAAAGCCTTCCGAAATGTATCAAAAATCAATGCCAGTCGTTTGGTTTTGCGAAACAGGGCGTTTTGAGTTCCAAAACGGCACGTCTTGCAGTCTGAAACGGCACGTTTTAGAGGCCAAAACGACACGTTTTGCAACGCCATTGATTATCAATGACTTACAGGCGTGTTTCGCTTTGCGCGGCGCGTAGCAAAAAACTAAGAAGCTGTTTTGATTTTATCGACTGCCGGATTGAGTTGGATTTTTGAGGCATATTTGTCCGTTTGCAGAGGAGCATTTTTCGCTTCGCTCAACAACACGTGCGGGCTATGTGACGAAGCAAACGGGCGAATATGACCCAAAATGCACTCAAGACGGCAGGGATAAAAGACATATTTGATAAAATCAAAACAGCTTCTAAGTTTTGTGTTTTGCCTCGGGTGATGATGGGGTATGCCGTGTTGCCATACAATTATAATAGTGATTGTCCACATTCTGCCAAATGCGGGGAGTTAGCCGGAGTTAACGGAAGTTATCATTCGCTGCGCTTGTTCATGGAGTTAGCGGACAAATGACAGGAGACGGGAGACAGGAGTACAGACACGTGTTGCCAGGGCGTAGCGAAAAAATGTCTCTGACTTTCCAACTGTTCACCTCCTTTTAACTTTTAATTTTTAACTTTTAACTTCCAATGGCTATCGTCCGCTAACTCCGGGCGACCGTTATGGAGCCTAACTCCCGT
>CALUHC010000012.1 GCA_944320355.1 uncultured Prevotella sp.
CGTAGCAAAGGTAGTTGGTTGTAGCGGCGCGATGCAAGTAGCTTGCCCACCCGCCTCTTTAGCTCAGTTGGCCAGAGCACGTGATTTGTAATCTCGGGGTCGTTGGTTCGAATCCGACAAGAGGCTCTCCTCATAAGCGTTTGTATCCGGAGCACATTGGCTTTAGTGTCGGTGCTCCGTTTTTTTTGTTTGCGCGCGGTCGTGGTGACAGTCGCGCCGTTTGCATATCGCAACAGTTGTTAAAGACAACACGAAGAAAGCCTCTGAGATTTGCGTTTTCGCAGGCGAGCCGCCCCTTGGCGGCAAATATCGCGAAAACGGGTGTGCAATTGCAACTCGCTGGGAGACATGGGTGTTGTGTGAACTTTGGGAGGAGTGTGCAATAAACTACACCCGAATATCTGCCGAAAAACCGCTGAAAACCGTGATTTTGGGCTGAAGACGGGCTGCGAAAACGTGCCGTTTTGCAATGAAAACAGGCCATATCGCACTGCAATACGTGCCGTTTCGGATTGCGAAGCGTGCCATTTCATAAAATCGCCTGCCGTTTTTGGCCAAATATATCGCCACGAAAATGTTTCACGTTTCTATTTCGGCGTTTCACGAAGTGTTAAAATTCAGGAGGCAGGAGGCGGGAGACGGGAGTGCAGACGATACTTCTGTAGTCAGGAGTTCTGTAGTTGCAGGAGTTCAGACATTACCTTATGCCTATGGTTGCAACGTTCCTTCCACTCGTTTCTTTACCTTTTTACCCTTTTACCTTTTTACTTTTAAAAGCTGAATTGTGCGACCACGGATTGCGCAGAGAACACGGAACGATGCATGACGGCAAGTCGCTGATGCCACAGAAGCAATGCGGGATATCACGGAAAGGGCAGCTGTCGCTGCCCAGCTAAATCCGAGTAATCACACATACAACAATTCCTTTCCGTGTATATCGGCGCAATCTGTGGTTGTTTTTATGCATGGCCGTTGCGCTTCGTCCGTGCGTTTTTTATTTTTTTACCTTATAACCTATTGGTCTTTAGCGGTTTTCTCGCATATTTTGCGTAACTTTGCAAAGGCGGTGTGCGCCGTATTCATTCTCAAGGATAATTATTAAAGGTGTTTTAGTATATGTATAGGATAGGCAGAATGTTTGTGCAGACCGTTGCCGTGGCCGCGTTTTCATTGGCCGTGAGTGTACAGTCGGTTGCCCAGCCGCGCTTGTTCGTGAAGCCAAACGAGCCGATAGGGCGCGGCGTTGGCATCCATCCGGGGCGCGTGGCGTGGATTCACAGTCCCGGGGTGGCCAAGTGGGACGGACAGACGGGCCTGTGGGTGGAGGACCGCTGGAACGACCAGAAGAAGGCCGACGCCATGGTGCGCGAGGCCGTGGTGCAGCTCACTGGCGCGAGGACGGCGCGCGAGGCGTGGCAGGCTCTGTTCCGCGACTTCAACGTGAAGCACGGCCGCGGCGACCGGGGCTACAAGGAGGGCGAGAAGATAGCCATAAAGCTGAACATGAACAACGCCCTGACCCACCGCGACACCATAGAGCTGAACTCGTCGCCGTTTGTCACTCTCGCCCTGTTGCGCAGCCTTGTCATCGACGGCGGGGTGGCCGAGGCCGACATAGTGGTGTGCGAGCCGAGCCGCGCCATCACCGACAGCATCTATGACAAGTGCCACAGGGAGTTCCCCGGCGTGGCGTTCATAGACAACATAGGCGGCGACGGCCGCCAGAAGTGCGACTACTACGAGGAGCAAATCAAGTACTCGGCAGACAACGGGCGGCTGGCCCGGGGACTGGCCAAGTGCATAGTGGACGCCGACTACCTGATAAACAGCGCGCTGCTGAAGACGCACAAGGGGCCGGGCGTGACGCTGACGGCCAAGAACTGGTATGGGGCGACGGACATAAACCTGCAGTGGCGCAAGAACGCGCACAACAACTTCAGCCCCGACAAGAAGCACGGCACGCCGGGCTACAAGACGTTTGTTGACTTCATAGGCCACAAGGACCTGGGACAGAAGTGCCTGCTCTACCTGATAGACGGCACGTATGGCTCGCGCGACGTGAACGGAAAGCCCAACCCGAAGTGGCAGAAGGAACCATTCAACGGCGACTGGTGCTGCTCGCTCATCGCCTCGCAAGACCCGCTGGCCTGCGATGCCGTGGGCATGGATATGCTCATCGGCGAGTGGCCGGAGTTCGGCAGCTTCAACTACTGCGACGAATACCTGCGCGAGGCGGCCACCATCCCGTCGCCGGTGAGCGGCACACGCTATGACCCAGAGCAGGACGGCAAGCCGCTCGACGGCCCGCTCGGCCTGATGGAGCACTGGAACAACGCCCGGGAACGCAAGTACACGGAGCTTGATCTCGTGTACAAGAAACTGTGACGGACGGTCCCTGTGGAGCTTTCCGTTGCGTTAATCAAAGCAAGTGTCGTTTTATGAAGAAGTATCTTGACCCGAAGGCCGACCTCACTTTCAAGAAAGTGTTCGGCGAGCACAAAGACATAACAATCAGTTTCCTCAACGCCATGCTTCCGCTCGATGCCGGCGACGAGGTGACCGAGGTGGAATATATGCAGCCCGAGCTGGTGCCCGACATCCCGATGCACAAGGACAGCATCGTTGACGTGCGCTGTAAGGACAGCCGCGGGCGGCAGTTCATCGTGGAGATGCAGATGGTATGGACGCGCAGCTTCGAGCAGCGTGTGCTCTTCAACGCCTCCAAGGCATACGTGCGCCAGCTCGACCGCAGCCACAATTACGAGCTGCTGCAGCCGGTGTATGCGCTCAGCCTTGTCAACGATGTGTTCATGCCCGATGTCGAGGACTACTATCATCCATACCACATTGTGCATGACGCCCATTCGGACAAGGTGATAGACGGCCTGCAGCTGGTGTTCGTGGAACTGCCGAAGTTCAGGCCGCATACCATCACGGAGAAGAAAATGCAGGTGCTTTGGCTGCGCTATCTCACCGAGATAGACGAGAACACCGAGCACATTCCGCAGGAATTGCTCGACAACGCCGAGGTGCGCAAGGCCATTGAGACCGTGGAGGAGTCGGCCTATACGCGCAACCAGTTGCTCAGCTACGACAAGTTCTGGGACATAATCCGCACAGAGAAGACCCTTGTGTCGGGCAAGTTTGCCGAAGGATTGGAGAAAGGCATGGCCGAAGGCCTGGCCCGCGGGATGGAAGAAGGCATGAGGCAAGGCATGAAACAAGGTATCGAGCAGGGCATGAAGCAGGGCATAAAGCAGGGCATAAAGCAAGGCATTGAGCAGGGGATTGAACAAGGTATTGAACAAGGCTTGGTTCGTGGAAAGGAGGCTGGACTGGCCGAGGGGCGTGCCGTCGGTGGGCTTGAAAAGGCTCTTTCCGTTGCGGGAAAGCTGCGGGGCATGGGCATGGATGATGCCCAGATCATGGCCATTACAGGCTTGTCGCCTGCCGATATGGAGGCGTTGTGATATGTTTTGTATGTTATTAGCCAAGCCATGCAGATATTGATAGGTTGCGCCAAGGACATGGACGGCGGCTGTCCTTGCGTGCCGGAGGTGCGGACCGAGCCGATGTTTGCCGCCCGGGCGGCGGCGAACGCCATGCAGATGCTGCGCTATTCAGACGAAGAAATAAGCGAGATGCTGGGGTGTGGCATGGAGATAGCGCGTGAAAGTCGACGTCGTTATATGCGTTTCCATGATGAGGGAGACGGGCTTCAGGCTGTGTTAGCCTATACAGGCATTGTGTTCAAGTATCTCGATGCAGGCAGCTTGACTGCCGATGAGTTGGATTTTGCGCAGCAGCACTTGTGGATAACGTCGTTTCTCTACGGCCTGTTGAGGCCTATGGACATGATAAAGCCTTACCGGCTGGAGGGTGACGTGGTGTTGCCGGGCAACGGCGTGAGTATGTTTGATTATTGGAAACCGCTGCTTACGGACGTGCTCATAGACTCGGTGAATGCCGATGGTGGCGTGCTGCTCGACCTCGCGAGCAAGGAAATGCGTCGCCTTTTCGACTGGCGTAGGGTGGAACGCAGCGTCCGTGTGGTCACGCCGCAGTTTATGGTGAGGCGCGACGGGCGGCTGAAGACGGTCGTGGTATATGCCAAGATGTGTCGCGGAGCCATGGTTCGTCACGTCATAACGCGGCGCATCGGCGACCCGTCAGCGCTTGGCGCTTTTGCTTTTGAGGGCTTTGAGTTCGCAGGTAATGACACAAAAGGGGGCAATCCCGTTTTCGTCATGTAGCGAAAAGGCGATTGTCCCGGCATTCTTCATCGTGTTTTCAAGTCCATGCTCATTCGAGGTCTACCACAGTGATGCCCGCCCCTCCGAACTGTACGTGCTCGTCTCGATAGGAAACGACGTTGGGGACCGTGGCGAGATACTGCCGTATGAGTTGTCGCAGTGCCCCCGTCCCTGTGCCGTGGAGTATGCGCACGCGTCCCATGCCAACGAGAATGGCGTCGTCTATGAAGTACGTGACGGCGTTGAGAGCCTCGTCTCCGCGCATACCGCGCACGTCGATGTCCTGCTTGAAGTTCAGCTTGCGCTGGTCTATGGCCTGCCGTGTCTCGCGGCTCATTCCGAGTATGGGTGTCGCGGCCTCTGCCTTTTGGGGCATCTCGGCGCGCTCCAGGCGGTCGGCGCGCATCTTTGTTCGCATATCGCCGAAGATGACGGTGGCCATCTTGCCGTCGGTTGACTCTATGCGGCCTACAGACGAGAGTCCTTTGATTCTCACAGTGTCGCCCGTCTGCAGCGGTCGCTGCTGCCGTGCGGCGGCTTCGCGTTTTGCGTTTTGTGCAGCGGCGGAGTCCGCTTGTGCTTTTTGCCGCTCGGCTTCCTTGTCCTTTTTCCGCTTCTCGCGCCGCTCCTTGCGGTCCTGTATCTGCTTCATCTTCTTGGCTATCAGCTCGTCGTTGGCCTTGGTGTCTATCTCGCTCACCTCGTCCTTGAAGGCCTTCAGCTCCTCGCGCACGCGCTTTGTCTCCTCCTTCTCGGCCTGGCTCTCGCGTATTTCGCGTATGGTGTTCTCTATGCGGCGGTTGCTTTCGCGCAGCAGTTCCTCCGCCTGCTCCTTCGCCCGGCGCAGTATGTCCTTGCGGCTCTGCTCCAGTTCGCTGATGTCGGCTTCGTACTTGGCTATGCGTTGCTCCAATGTCTTCTCGTGCTGGTGTATGGTCTGGCGTTTGTTTTCCCAGTAACGCTTGTCGCGGACGATGTCTTGCAGGTACTTGTCACTCTGTATGTAGTCTGAGCCGACTATCTCGGAGGCATCGCGTATGACCTCGTCGGGGATGCCGGTCTTGCGGGCTATCTCGATGGCAAACGAACTTCCGGGCCGCCCTATGGCCAGCTGGAAGAGCGGGCGCATCTCGTTCCGGTCGTAGAGCATGGCCCCGTTGGCCACCCCTTTGTGCTCGTCGGCAAAGTGCTTCAGGTTCTGATAGTGTGTGGTTATCACGCCGAAGGCTTCTTTCCGGCAGAATTGCTTGAGCACGGCCTCGGCTATCGCGCCTCCGATTTGCGGCTCGGTGCCGCTGCCGAACTCGTCGATGAGCAGCAGTGTGCGGCCGTCGGCCTGGCGCATCATGGCCTTCATGTTGGCCAGGTGGCTTGAGTAGGTGCTCAGGTCGTTCTCTATGCTTTGCTCGTCACCGATGTCTATCATTATGTTGCTGAACACTCCGGTTGCCGAACGGTCGCCCACGGGGATGGACAATCCGCATTGCAACATATACTGCAGCAGCCCTACGGTCTTAAGACAAACCGACTTGCCGCCGGCGTTTGGTCCGGATATGACGAGGATACGCTTCTCGCCGGTCAGCGTTATGTCGAGCGGCACCACGCGCTTGCCCTGCTTTTGCAGCGAGAGTTGCAGCAGCGGGTGGGCGGCCTTTATCCAGTCTATGTGCGGTTGTGCGCCCACCTTGGGCTCTATGGCTCCGGTCAGCTCGGCCAGTTCGGCCTTGGCGCGGACCAGGTCTATGCGTCCGAGGAAGTGGTATGAGTCGAGTATCTCGCGGACGTGCGGCCTCACGAGCTTGGCGAAGTCCGTGAGTATGCGTATTATCTCGCGTCTCTCGTCGGCTTCCAGCTCTCGTATGCGGTTGTTTGCCTCCACTACTTCGGCCGGTTCGATATAGACAGTCTTGCCCGATGCCGACTCATCGTGCACTATGCCGCGTATCTTGCGTTTCAGTCCGGGGGCTACGGGGATGACCAGGCGGCCGTCGCGCAGCGTGGGCGACACGTCCTTGTCAACGAGTCCGTCGCTCTGTGCCGAGCGCAATATATTATATAATGTACGCGAGATGCTTCCCTCGGTCCTCGACAGTTCGGCGCGGATGCGTTGAAGCTCTGGCGACGCACTGTCCTTTATCCTGCCATACTTGTCGAGGATGTCGTCGATGCGCCGCACCAGTTGCGGAAACGTGGCCACACCGTCGGCCATGCGGTGCAGCGCGGGGTATGCATAGCTTGTCTCTTCGCCGTCGGCCGAAGTCTCGCCCTTGTCGAGGAAGTTCACTATGCCGCATATTGTTTCGAGCGAGCGGCGCAGGTCGAACAGCTCATCCTCCTCCATGTGGGTACCCTCAAGGCGCAGGCGCGCCACAGACTCCCTCACGTCGAAGAAGTATTGCAGGGGAAACGACTCTGCCGCAGCCACTATGCGGCGGAATTCCCTCACCTGTTCGAGCCACTCGTTCACGGTGGCCGCGTTGTCGCTCATGGCCATGCCGTCGGCCAGCTCCTTGCCAATCGCGCAGAGGCACCGTTGTTTCAGCAGTGCCCTTATCTCGTCGAAGCCAATCTTCGTCTCAAAGTTCTTGGGGTAAATCATGGTGCAAAGGTAGTGCAAACGGCAGACAATACAAAACAAACAGCTTGGTTTTTCGCGTCCCTCTGCTACATTTGCAGAGCGCTTGCCAGCCTTGCCGCAAGCCTTTGGCGTGCGGGGCGATCCATGCCGGAAGGCGTTTGAGAATGCTGGTGGCTGTGGATCTCCATACCCGTTTTTGCCTATACGCCTGAGATTGCCGCAGTGATGTTGCGTCGGCAGCAGGTTGAGGCGATAATCTCAGCCAGCGAGAAGATAGTGGAGGGTGCAGTGTCAATGGTGGAGATGGCTCTCGATAAGCTGGCTGACGAGCTGGTTGTGCAACTTGATGACGACAAAAAGGCCACCATGGTGTGCAACCTCATGGTGGCGCTTTGCGCCGGCAAGCCGGCACAACCAGTCATGAACGCCGGCTCGCAGAACCGTTAGGCGACCGCTGAAGGCAGAAAATAGTGTTGAAATGATATTGCTGCGGAAATTAATCATACGCAATACCGCGAGGCTCAGAATGCTTCGCGGTATTTGTTTTCGTCCTTGTCCTCAAGCATGCTGAGGTATGAGTTGTAGCGGCTTTGGGCTATGTAATGGTCTTCGACGGCCTTCAGCACGGCGCATCCCGGCTCGTGCGTGTGGGTGCAGTTGCTGAAGCGGCAGTCCTTTGAGAAGCGGAATATCTCCTTGAAATAGCCCGACAGCTCGCCCGGCTCGATGTCGAACGTGCCGAAGCCCTTTATGCCCGGCGTGTCGATGAGGTATCCGCCGGAGGGCAGTTCGAGCATCTCGCTGAACGTGGTGGTGTGCGTGCCCTGGTTGTGCGCGTCGCTTATCTCGGCCGTGCGCAGGTTGGCGCCGGGCAGTATGCGGTTGATGAGCGTCGACTTGCCCACGCCGCTGTTGCCGCTGAGCACCGACACGCGCCCGGCGAGCATCCCGACAAGCTCTGCCACGCCCTCGCCCGTCTCGGCTGATATGGCGCGGCACTCGTAGCCCACGGTCTCGTAGAGGCTTATCATCATGTCCTGGTAGCGGCGCTCGTCGGCGGTGAGCAGGTCGGTCTTGTTGAACACCAGCACCACCGGCACGCGATAGGCCTCGGCCGAGGCCAGGAATCGGTCTATGAACGTGGTCGATGTCTGCGGATAGTTGACCGTGACAACGAGCAGGGCCATGTCAACGTTGGCCGCTATGATGTGGCTCTGCTTCGACAGGTTGGGCGACTTGCGTATGATGTAGTTGCGGCGGTCCTCTATGGCGGTGATGAAGGCAGTGCCCTCGGCGTTCTCCGCTATCTGCACGCGGTCGCCCACGGCCACCGGGTTGGTGCTGCGGATGCCCTTCAGGCGGAAGTTCCCCTTTATCTTGCTGTTCACCATGCGCCCGTCGTCGGTCTTGACGGTGTACCAGCTGCCGGTGTTCTTTACTACGAGACCAAACATCTTTTAAAAGTAAAAAAGTAAAAAGGTAAAAAGGTAAATGGCTGCGCGGAGGCAGGAACGAGCAAAAAAGGCTAAAAAGCAAAACGGCACGAGGGCAAGAAATGAACCAAGGACACGTCAAGCCCCATCAATGCTGCACGGCGACTGACCATAACACGGTCTCCGCTTTTATATCCTTTTGCCTTTTCCAGCCCTCGCGCAGCCTTTTACTTTTTTGCCTTTTTTACCTTTTTACCTTTCCTTCAGACAGTCATTATCTCCTTCTCCTTGGCGGCGAGCAGCTCGTCCACCTTCTTTATCATGCGGTCGTGGATCTTCTGCAGTTCGGCCTCGGCGTCCTTCTCGTTGTCTTCAGAGAGTCCGTCCTTTATGGCTTTCTTCAGCTTGTCCTTCACCTCGGCGCGCACGTTGCGCACCTGCACCTTGGTGCTCTCGCCCATCTTGTTGCACTGCTTGGCCAGTTCGCGGCGGCGTTCCTCCGTGGGCTGCGGTATGGCCAGGCGTATCGTCTCGCCGTTGTTCTCGGGCGTGATGCCCACCTCAGAGTCCATTATGGCCTTCTCTATGGCCCTTATCTGTTTCTTGTCCCACGGGCGGATGGCTATGGTGCGCGCGTCGGGGGTGGAGATGTTGGCCACTTGGTTGAGCGGAACCATCGAACCGTATGAGTCCACCCTTATGCCATCGAGTATTGCCACGTTGGCGCGACCGGCACGGACGCGCGACAGCTGCTCCTCGAGATACATGGCGGCTGTCTCCATCTTCTCTTCGGCAGCACTAAGTGTTGCTTTTACGTCTATCATAATATCGAGTTTAAAAATTTTTCCGAGTTACAAATTTATATCATTTGGCTCAATCCGGCAAGCAATTAACGTCTTTTATGAAAACGGAGGCAGCCACCGTCCGTCCCAACGGGGCGCAACCTCTGCCAGCGGCCGGCAGATTCGGGGATGCGGGGCACGTCCGCCTGCGGAGGGACCGCCATAAGCAAGGGCAACGGCGAGGGCGAGTGTCACGGCAATCGCAGTGTATTAACAAGTGAGAACAAACGTTAAGGCCGCGTTGCGAAACCCCTCTGAGAATCGCGTTTCCGCGAAGAAAAGCCGCAAGGCGGCAAATACGGCGAAAACGGGCGTGCAATCGCAACAGGCTGTGCGTCACGGAATTTGCGCGAAAACGGCGCAAAGTGTGCAATGAAACAAGCCCGAATATTTGGCAGAAAGCGGTCGAAAACTTTGTTTCCTGGCCGGAAACGGGCTGCAAAACATTCCGTTTAGGCCTGCAAAACGGCACATATCGCAAGGCGAAACGGCCTGTATCGCAACCCGAAACGGCACATATTGCGAAACAACGCGCCCGAAACGGCACTCCGACACGCCGTCGGGCAGTGTGCCGAACGCTATTTGGCGCACTCAGGTCGTGTTAAAAACAGGCCGGGCGAAACGTTAAATAAACTTATGCGGAGAGCCCCGTGGCGACAAGAAAGCCCGCAGCCCTTTGCCGTATGGAAGTAATTCCTTATCTTTGTAGAAGATAAGCTGTGCCCGTGGGGCGGCGCAGGCATTGTCAAAACCGGATGCCCCACAACACAAAAACAAGAATGATTATGACACAGATAGCAAGACAACTCACCGAGCTGATAGGCAACACGCCGATGGTGGAGCTGCCCCGGTATTCGGCAGAGGCGGGCCTTGGCCGCCCGATAGTGGCCAAGGTGGAGGCCATGAACCCCGGCGGCAGTGTGAAGAGCCGCATAGCCCTGGCCATGATAGACGACGCCGAGCGGCGCGGGCTGCTGCGCCCCGGGGCCACGATAGTGGAGCCCACGAGCGGCAACACGGGCATAGGCCTCGCCCTCGTGGCCGCCGCAAGGGGCTACCGCCTCGTGCTCACCATGCCCGAGACCATGAGCGTGGAGCGGCGCAAGCTGGCCGCTGCATACGGAGCCGAGGTGGTGCTCACCCCCGGCGGCGAGGGCATGGGCGGCGCCATACGCCGAGCCGAGGAACTGCGCGCGGCCACGCCCGGCGCGGTGACCATGGGGCAGTTCACCAACCCGGCCAACCCGCAGTGCCACTACGACACCACGGCCATGGAGATATGGCGGCAGACAGACGGGCTGGTTGACGTGTTCGTGGCCGGAGTGGGCACGGGCGGCACCATATCGGGCATAGGGCGCAGGCTCAAGGAGCTGAAGCCCGGCGTGAGGATAGTGGCCGTGGAGCCGGAAGCCTCGGCAGTGCTGAGCGGCAAGGCCGCCGGCCCGCACAAGCTGCAGGGCATAGGAGCGGGCTTCGTCCCAGCGACATACAACGCCGCCGTGGTGGACGAGGTGGTGGCGGTGGGCAACGGCGAGGCCATGACGGCGGCCCGCCGGTTGGCCGCCTGCGAGGGCCTCTTCGCCGGAATATCGTCGGGCGCGGCCCTCGCCGCCGCCACACGTGTGGCCCTGCGACCCGAGAACGGGGGCAAGATGGTGGTTGCGCTGCTGCCCGACACGGGCGAGAGATATCTCTCCACGGAGCTGGTGGCAGCGGGATAGGGAGGAAGTCGTTTTTAGGAGTTAACTTCCTTGACTTCAAAAAGACAACCTTCCCCCTTGGTCCCGTAACCAAATTGTAACACTTTTGACGCGGCAATGTATAAAACAATGCGTACTTTTGCAAAAAGATTTGAGTAAGATATGGCAAAAAAGACACACCGCATCCTCGTTGTTGACGACGAGCAGGATTTGTGCGAAATCCTGAAGTTCAACCTCGAAACCGAGGGCTATGAAGTGGAAACGGCCGGTTCGGCCGAAGAGGCGCTCACGCTCGACCTGCCAACCTTCGACCTCCTGCTGCTCGATGTTATGATGGGCGAGATGTCGGGCTTCGCCCTTGCCCGCAAGCTGAAGGCACAAGAGACCACCAAGGACATACCAATCATATTCCTGACAGCACGCGACACGGAGAACGATACCGTCACCGGGTTCAACCTCGGGGCCGACGACTACATCTCAAAGCCATTCTCCATCCGCGAAGTGATGGTAAGGATAAGGGCCGTGCTGCGCCGCACTGCCGACGCGCAGGGCGCCGAGCCGCCCACGGTGCTGAAGTATCAGGGCCTGGAACTGAACCTCGACAACAAGACGGTGAGCATAGACGGCGAGCAGGTGCCGTTCACAAAGACCGAGTTCGAGCTGCTGCGCACGCTGCTGCAGGAGAAAGGGCGCGTGTTCTCGCGGCAGGAACTGATAAACCGTATCTGGCCGCAGGACGTGCTGGTGCTCGACCGCACCGTTGACGTGAACATCACCCGGCTGCGCAAAAAGATAGGCCGCTTCTCCAAATGTATCATAACAAGGCTTGGCTTCGGCTATTTCTTCGATGCCTGACCGACACAGCAGCCACCGCCGGCTGCCAATAACGCCCTCACTGCCAATGAACAAAATGACCGTAGGCGGAAAGCTCTTCTGGAGCGTGCTGTCGCTGTTCATCGTCTTCGCCGCGCTCTTCATCGCGTTCCATCAGGTGCGCGAGAACGAGTATAAGATAGATATGCTCAACCTGAAGCTGCAGGACTACAACGCGCGCATGGACGACGCGCTGCACTGCATGGACAGCGTGAGCGACGCGAACATAGAGCAATATGTCCAGACGCACTTCATCACAGGCCTCAGGGTGACGATGGTCAGCCCCGACGGCAACGTGATTTACGACAGCAAGGAGAAAGACTACCGGGCAATGGACAATCACTCAGGCCGCCCCGAGATAAGGGAAGCACTGAGAAAGGGCTCCGGATACGACATAAACCGAAAGAGCGCCACGCTCGATGGCGACTTCTTCTACTCTGCCACATACTTCCCCGACAGCCGGTACGTCATCCGCAGCTCGCTGCCTTACGACAATGACCTCACCGCCAAGCTGCAGGCCGACTGGCACTACATCTGGTTCACCGTCATAATGGTGGCGCTGCTGACGTTCGTGCTCTACCGTTTCATACGCCGGCTCGACGACAACATCACCAAGCTGCGCATCTTCGCGCGGCGCGCCGACCACAATGAGAGCCTCGACACGGAGGACCTCATTGAGTTCCCCGACGACGAATTGGGCGAGATTTCGGAGCACATCATCAAGATATACAAGCGCCTGCAGCACACAAAGGAGGAGCAGAACGTGCTCAAAAAGCAGCTCACGCAGAACATAGCGCACGAGCTCAAGACACCGGTGGCCAGCATACAGGGCTACCTTGAGACCATCATCGACAACCCGGAGATGGCCGACGAGACACAGAAGCAGTTCCTTGACCGCTGCTACGCGCAGAGCCAGAGACTGGCAAGCCTGCTCTCCGACATATCGACACTCAACCGCCTCGACGACGCGCACGACCAGATGGCCTTCGAGCCGGTGGATGTCGCCAAGACGGTAGGCCAGATAATGAGGGAGACGGAGCTGGAGATGAAACGCCGGCACATGACATTCGACAACCGGCTGCCGGACTCCATACTCATCAACGGCAACCAGTCGATGATATACAGCATATTCCGTAACCTCACCGACAACGCCATATCGTATGCCGGCGACGGCACTACCATCACGCTGACCGCCCGCGAAGACGCGCGGCAGTGGCATTTCACCTTCAGCGACAACGGCGTAGGCGTGGCCCACCAGCACCTCGACCGCCTCTTCGAGCGGTTCTACCGCGTGGACAAGGGGCGCAGCCGCAAGCTCGGCGGGACGGGGCTCGGCCTCGCCATAGTGAAGAACGCCGTGATATTGCACGGCGGAACGATATCGGCTGTGAATAATCTGGAAGGCGGGCTGCGCTTTGAATTTGACATCAATAAGACAAATAAATCTTAATTTATCTACATTCTCTTGGCCATTTTTGGCATTTCCATTATCTTTGCAAGCAGACGATGCACCGGCCTGCGGGTGGAAAGCTGTCGATGACAAAATCCAGATGAAGGCGCATGACGTATGTGGCGATGATTGACACCGGGCTGGGTGCCTACATGGACAGACATTAAAAACTATGCAAAAAAGCAAATATCTTGTAGCCACAGAGCTTGATTTGCAGTGGGGACTGACTGTTAGCACCGTCGGATATGAAGAGATAAAACCCGGTGACCCGTACCCCACACGGGGTCATGCAGATGGCTATTTCTTTGAAATTGGAAAAGGACGCACGCTCAACGAGTACCAAGTGCTCTATGTTGTGGAGGGAGAGGGAACGTTCGCCAGCGCGCATCAAGAAGCGACAACTATAAAAGAGGGCGATCTCTTCCTGCTCTTCCCCGGCGAGTGGCACACTTACCATCCGGAGATGAACCGTGGCTGGAAGTGCTATTGGATAGGTTTCAGGGGCAAAAACATGGACGACCGCGTGTCGGCCGGCTTCCTTAGCAAGGAGAAGCCAATCTACCACATCGGCTTTTCGGGCGAAATAATAAGGCTATACAAGGGCGCTTACGACACGGCGCAGAAAGAGCAGGCGCACTCGCAGCAGATATTGGCCGGCATAGTGAACCATCTCATTGGCCTGATGTACGCGCTTGAGCGTAACATTGTGCTTGGGCGGAACTACAATCACGTGACCATGATCAACAAGGGGCTGCTGAGGATACGCGAAGCACTGGAGGGCAGCGTCACGATACAGCAGATAGCAGAGGAGCTTGGGGTGAGCTATTCCTACTTCCGCAAGCTGTTCAAGAAGTACAAAGGGATAAGCCCGGCCACCTACCAGCAGGAACTGAAGCTGCAAAGGGCCAAGGAACTGCTGAGCACCACCAGCCTGAGCGTGAAGGAAATAGCATACAGGCTGAACTTCGAGTCGCCCGATTACTTTTCGGCAAAGTTCAAGATAAAGACTGGGCGCACACCGAGCGACTTCCGCCAGAGGGGGTGAAGCCGCCTGTGCAGGCGGCGTTAGGGGCGCAAGGCCGCCGTCGGGACAAAGCGCAAGCGCAAAAGCAGTCGGGCCGGAACACATCGATGTGTTCCGGCCCGACTGCTTTTGCTTCATGGCGGTGTGCCTTTCTTGCGGCAGGCAGTGGCGCACCGCCCTGTCAGTCTGCGTGCAGGTCCATGCGGCAGGGCGGTGCGCGGCGTGCCGTAAGCGTCAGAACAGGAAGGTGCGCTCAAGCCAATAGACCACGATACCGGCCAGATAGCCGGCGAAGGCGATAAGCGTGACACGCTTCATGTACCACACGAAGGTGATTTTCTCAAGTCCCATGACCACCACTCCGGCCGCAGAGCCAATGATGAGCATAGAGCCTCCCACGCCGGCGCAGTAGGCAAGGAGCTGCCAGAAGATGCCGTCCTGGGCCATGTCGCCCACCTCGGCCATGGGATACATTCCCATGCAGCCTGCCACGAGCGGCACATTGTCAATGATGCTCGACATTACGCCGATGATGCCCGTCACGAGATAGTGGTTGCCGTCGAACGTAGTGTTGAGCCAGTCGCCCGCCGCGGCGAGCACGCCGATGGTCTCAAGGCAGGCCACGGCCATCAGGATGCCCAGGAAGAAGAGTATGGTGCTGAGGTCGATGCGCGAGAGCAGGTTGACAACACGCTTCTGCATAGACTCGTCACCATCGCTGTGCACGCTGCGGTAGAATATCTCGGTAACCGTCCAGAGCGCGCCGAGCACGAGCAGTATGCCCACGAACGGAGGCAGGTGGGTGATGGACTTGAAGATGGGCACGAAGATGAGGCCGCCCACACCGACGAAGAACACAGCCTTGCGCTGGCCCTCCGAGAAGTCGCCCGACACAGTGGCGGCTGCCGCGCCGTCAATGGGCGCAAGCTCGCCCTTGAGCGAATAAGACAGCAGCAGGGCCGGAACCACCATCGACGCCACCGACGGCAGGAACAGTTCCTTGATAACTCCGCCCGCCGTGATGAGGCTCTTGTTCCACAGCATGATGGTGGTCACGTCGCCGATGGGCGAGAACGCCCCTCCGGCATTGGCGGCGATGATCACGAGCGAGGCGTATATGATGCGGTCCTTGTGGTCAGACACCAGCTTGCGCAGTATCATCACCATCACGATGGCGGTGGTCATGTTGTCGAGAATGGCCGATAGGAAAAACGTGATGAAGGCTATTCGCCACAGCAACGCCCGCTTGCTCTTGGAGGCTATGGCGCCGCGCACGAAGTTGAAGCCGCCGTTCTGGTCTACCACCTCTACTATAGTCATGGCTCCCATCAGGAAGAACAGCGTGGTGGAGGTGCTGCCCAAATGGCGCTCTATCACGCTGCCGGCCGCAGAGGCCACGTCGCCACCCACGGCGGAATCGAGGTAGGCGGCGGGGTCTACCATGAACAGTGTCCAGCAAACTACGAACATCAGCAGTGCTACGGCTGCCTTGTTGATTTTGGTCAGGCTTTCGAGGGCTATGCATAGATAGCCGAACACAAAGACGACCACGATTGAAAGTGTTAATGTTGACATCTTAGGTGTTTTAATTGATTGGTTATTTCTCGTGGTGCAAAGATAGTAAAAACATCCGGATTGCAATGTCGACTTTGCAAAAACATCCACGTAATCGTTTACAATTCATGCCCCAGGGCCCTCGGCCTGCGCACAATGGCAGCATATACCATAATATAATAAGGCACAGCCCATGGCTAAGCGGTCATTTGCAGGGGCCATGGCATTGCGCATGACGGCGGCCGGCAGGATGGGGCACCGCGGTTGTGGGGCTGGCATTCTGCACAAGCGTCAGTCCTGCCGTGCACAGCCTGGCCGACACTTCCACCCATAATTTCTGGCAGACCGCCGCAGGGTCTGTAACCATCTGATATTCAATGTGTTGTAAAACGGGCCGTTTTGGCTTCCAAAACGACCCGTTTTGTCGTGCGAAACACGCCGTTTCGCATTGTGAAACGGCGCGTTTCGCACGACAAGACTGTTGGCTTTCTATTTTTGATTGGCTTCAGGCGGTATGCCGCAGGCTCAATCTGCCAAGTTGATACTCCCCAAACCGCATCTTATTCTTGTGTTGCCCTGACCCCGGCCTGCCACTGCGCCGGAGTCACTCCGAAGCGTTTCTTGAAGCAGGTTGAGAAGTATTGCGGTGTTTTCATTCCAACCTGATAGGCCACTTCGGCAGCCGTAACCGGGCCAGACGACAGCATTTCGGCAGCACGTTGCAGCCTTTGCTCGCGTATATATTCGTTTGGTGTGCTGCCTGTCAGTGCCTTGAACTTGGCGAAGAACACTGTGCGGCTCATCCCCATGCCGTCGGCAAAGCTCTCTGCCGATATGCCCGGGTCGGCCAGGTGGGCGTCGGCGTAGGCCGCAAAGCGCTCTTTCAGCTTGTGGTCTCGCTCGTCGGTGATGATTTGCGGCGCGACTGTTTTTGCCTTCTTGCTGTCGCCGGAGGGTTGCGGAGCCGTGCCTGCGCCTCGTTCCAGCAGCCTGCGGCAGTGGGCGAGCAGCAGTTGCATGCTGAAGGGCTTCACTATGTAAGCGTCGGCGCCTGCTTCCAGCCCCTTGGCCTGCCTGTCCACGTCGCCGAGAGCCGTGAGCAGTATTATTGGTATGGCGCAGGTGCGGCTGCCAGAGCGCAGTCGCCCGCACAGTTCGAGTCCGTTCATGCGCGGCATCATCACGTCGCTCACCACGAGGTCGTAGTCAGCTCCGTCTGCCAGCGCCCCAATTCTTTCCAGGGCATCCTGCCCGTCGGTGGCGGTGTCAACGCAGAAATACCGGCCGAGTTCGTGGTTCAGGTAGGCCCTTACGTCGTCATCATCCTCTACCACGAGCACCCTCCTGTCGTTCATCGGCGGCATGGTCACCTCGCCAACGGGTTCGGCAAAGCCGCCTTCCGCCACGTTGTCGGTTGTCACATCACCGCCCTCTGCCATGAAGTCGCTCTCCTTGTACTCCTCCTTGCCGGTGGGCAGCGTCACGGTGAATACGCTTCCGCCGCCCGGATTGTCGCCGAGCGTTATCGTGCCGTGGTGTGTCTCCACCAGCCCGGCCACCAGGTTGAGGCCGATGCCGAGGCTGTCGCGGCGGTGGTTGCCATGGCTGTATCTGTCGAATATAGTGCTGCGCTTGTCTTCCGGCACGCCAATGCCCGTGTCGGCCACTATGACTTGCATCCTGCCCGGCTCCGTCTTGAGCCTCAACTCCACACTTCCGCCCGGCGGAGTGTATTTCATTGCGTTGTTGAGGAGCTCGTATGCTATCTTGTCAAGGTATCCGCGGTCCACAAACGCCTCGTGCCTTTTGCTCTGCGGAAGGAACTGCAGCGCCACGCGGCGGCTCTCGGCGGTGTCGTGGAAGGTGTTCACGATGTTGCGGAGGAAGCCCACCACCTCTGTCATCTCGAGTGAGAGCTGCAGCCGGTCTTCCTGCATCTTGCGGAATTCCAGCAGTTGGTTCACCAGTCGGAGCATACGGTTGACGTTGCTCTTCATGCGGTCTATGGGCTGCCTCAAGTCGCCTATGCTGCCGCCCACCTGCCTTATGCGTTCCAGGTTGCCGTATATGAGGGTGAGCGGGGTGCGGAGTTCGTGCGAGATGTTTGTGAAAAAGTCGAGCTTGAACTGCGTGAGCCGCTTTTCGACAGCGATGTCACGGCGCAGTCGATAGAGCGTGCGCAAGTATCGGAACACCAATACTGCCCCTATGGCCAGCAGCGCCGCGTACAGCATGAAGGCCCACCACGTCAGCCACCACGGCGGGAGCACGGTGAGCGTGAGCAGGCTTTCGCCTTCTGTCCACCTGCCGTCGCCGCCCATGCAGCGCACCTTGAACACATACTTGCCCGGCGGCAGGTTCTTGTATGTGGCGAAGTTCAGTTCGGACGGCACGCTCCAGTCATCGTCGTAGCCTTCGAGCATATACGAAAAGCTCGTTGGGGCAAGGTGCATATAGTTGAAGTTCGAGAAGCGCAGCGTCACAGTGTTCTCGTTGTGGCGCAGTTTTATCGACTTAGTGGCGGTGATGCCCTGTGGCGACATCTTGCCGGGCTGCTCACTGACAGACACTCCGTCCACCTCTATGTTTGTGATGCTTGGCAGTGCCACAGGAGGTATGGCCGGCTTGAAGTCGCGGTCCACGATGACAAGGCCGCCCACAGTGCCGAACAGCATGCGCCCGTCATCGAGCCGTATGGCGCAGTTCTTGTTGAAGAAGTTCATCGACAGGTCATTGTGGAATGCCAGGTAGTGCATGCCGCCGCTGCCCGGTGAGTAATATGCGCAGCCGCTTTGGGTGGCTATGCAGATGCGCCCTGTGGCATCTTCGCTGATAGACTGCACGTTGTTGTCTGTCAGTCCGTTGACTGACGCTATCTGCTTGTATCCTCCGCGGCCGTCGTCATGCAGTGCCCCGTGGCCGTGCGTGCCTATCCACAGCCGTCCCCGGCTGTCCGTGAACAGGCAATAGACGGGGTAGGCCAGCAGGCGCTCGTAGCGCGACGAGTCGGCCAGCAGGCTGTCGGGGGTGAAGCGGTAGAGCCCCGTCTCGGCTCCCACGAGCATTCGTCCCTGCCTGTCGAAGGCCAGTGTGCGCGGAATCAGCGAGTCTGCCCCCAGGCGGAATGTGCGCTCAGAGTATGTTCCGCCTGCCGTCAGCGTGGCTGCGGCCACGAGACTCTTTATTCCGCATTTCCACATTCGGCCCTTGCCGTCGGGCAGGAGGCCGTTCACCCGTCCGTGGCCATAGCCTTTTCCGTCGACGAACACTCCGTTGAGGCGTGTGCCGAGCCACAGGCGTCCCTCTGAGTCGGTGGCGGCGGCGAGCACGTTCTGGCATGGCGAGGCCACTTCCTGCACACGATGCAGCAGCGGGTCGGCCCTGAACAGTTTGCGCTTGTTGGCTATGAGAATGTCGCCGCCTGGCAGTCGGGTCATCATTTTTATGTCTTGCGCCCACTCTGCGTCGTCATTGCCGATGTGCTTGCGCACATATTGTGACGGCACCACCCTCAGGCAGGTCACTCCCTGGTTCTGTACTGCCGCCCAGATGTTGCCGTCGCGGTCGGCGGTCATGTACACCACATAGTTGCTGCCTATCAGTTTGCCGGGGCTGTCTTTGGTTATGTGGCGCAGGCTGTGCTGCCTGCGATCGTATACGAACAGCCCGTTGCCGTTCACCGATGCCCACACCCGCCCTTCGTTGTCGGTCAGCACGCGGCACTTCAGGTTGTCTGTCTCTTTCTTCAGGCCAGGCCCGAAGATTGTGAAACGTATGGTCTCGCCTGTGGTGCGGTCGGTGTGTTCGAGCAGTCCGCTGTCCTCGTGTATGGCCACGAGGTTGCCACGGTTGTCGCGGAAGCGCTCCTTGCCGATGGAACGGAATTGCCGTTCTGCAGTGGAGTTCAGCTGTGCCAGCACAGAATCAGGCACTTCGCTGAAGTTGTATCCGTCATACCTGTATGTGCCATAAAGTGTATGGAAGTACATGAAGCCCGCAGAGTCTTGGTAGATTTTCCGCACATTGTTGTTGGGCAGGCCGCCTTGCTGGCTTGAAAGGTGGTATGCCATGATATCTTCGTCTGACGCCCGCACGGCCGTGACGGCCAGCACGAAGAATAAAAGCAGTAGTTTTTTCATGTCTGGAAGCGTATGCGTTGCCATTACGCCACAAAGATAGAAAAATAAATTTAATCTGCAAGACTTATATTTGTGCGTATTGCTCCGGCAGATGCCGGCCCGGATGCCTCTCCGTCAGCGAGGCTTGCAGTGCGTATGTATGGCAGGCAGTGGCACCCGCTGTGCCTTTTCGGATTTTTTACGGGTTGTTAAATGGCAGGAGGCAATGCCTTCAAAAATGGCGTTTTTGCGTGTTGACGTGGCTTTGGCTGCAAATAACGCGAAAACGGGTGTGCAATTGTAACTTGTTGGGAGACACTGGTGTTATGTGAGTTTGGGAAGGACTGTGCAATAATCTCTACCCTAATATATGCCAAAAACAGGCTGAAAACTTTGTTTTTTGGCTGGAAATGGTCTGCAATATGTGCTGTTTTGACTTGCAAAACAGGCTATATGGCAGTGCGAAACGGCTTGTTTCGCAATCCGGAACGGCCCGTTCGTGAAAATTGCGGGGCGTTTTTGTCAAGATGATTTGCTTTTTGCGGCATTGTCGTTTCTATTTCCTTTTGTTAAAATGTCAAGCATTTTTACTTGCCGCCTTGCTTGCGCCGGCATGGACAGGGCCACGGTTGCATTGCCGGGGAGTGTCGAAATATGCGTTTATGTGTCACTTCCTTAACCCAAAAGGGCGGGGGAGTAGCTGCCTTTTGCCACCGCAGGCATTCTGAATCACCGTGTTTTAGAAGCTGTTTTGATTTTATCAACAGCCGGATTGGGCTGGATTTTTGAGGCATATTTGTCCGTTTGCTGAGGAGCATAGCGGGCTATGTGACGAAGCAAACGGGCGAATATGACCAAAAATGCACTCAAGACGGCAGGGATAAAAGACATATTTGATAAAATCAAAACAGCTTCTTACTGTCCTTCAAAATTGTTGTGCCAATCCTTTTTCACTTCAGTTCACGGACAAACCACTCCCTCGCCGATCATAAAAGTAAAAAGGTAAAAGGGTAAAAAGGTAAAAAAGGCTGCGCGAAAGCCGACGGGCATAGCGCAAACCACTCCCTCGCCCTTTGGGAGAGGGCAGGGGAGTGGGTTGGGGTCATTGGACGTGCTTTTGATATACCCTCCTTGCGTGACCGAGAAACGCATTTCGGCGCGCTTTCGTACATATTTGTAATCAATGGTACGAATGTGTAATTGACGTTATACATAATATATAATATCTTTGCAGGCAGATAGAAACAACTAAAAACCGATATGAACATGAAACGATTTTATTTACGCAACAAACCGCTTTTCGCCTCTGCCGTATTGGCCTTGAGCCTCAACACGGTCACGGCCCAGAACCACACCCCCGCAAGCCAGATGGAGAGCCTCGGGCGTGGCGTGGTGGCCATGCGCCACTCGGGCGGCAACTTCGTGAGCTGGCGATTGCTCGGCAACGAGGGCGACAACGTCACCTTCGACCTCATACGCGACGGCAAAACCATAGCCGAGGGGCTGCGCACCACCAACTACAACGACGCCGCCGGCTCGGCCTCGTCTGTATATAAGGTGGCCAAGAGGGTGGACGGCGAGGTGGCCGAGACCTCTGCCGAAGCCGCCACATGGGCCGACACATACAAGACAATGACATTCGAGCGGCCGGAAGGTGGCTCGTACTATTATGCCGACAAAGACAGCACGGACTACTATCATTATTATGTTCAAGAGGGAAGCGTGGCCGACGTCGACGGCGACGGGGAGTACGAGCTGCTCGTAAAGTGGACTCCGTCTAACGCGCTTGATAACTCGGCCAGCGGATTCACGGGCAACGTATATTACGACTGCTACCATCTGTCACCCGGGCTCGGCAACGAAGACAAGCCCGAGCGGCTGTGGCGCATAGACCTCGGGTGCAACATCAGGGCCGGCTCGCACTACTCCATGCCCATGTTCTTCGACTTCAGCGGCGACGGCAAGGCCGAGCTGATATGCAAGACAGGGCCGGGCACCATAGACGGAACAGGGCGTTATGCCACCGAGGCGGCCGACGACGAGGCCATACGCGCCACCGACAACACTGCCGACCACCGCAATGCGAGCGGCCACGTGATGTCGGGGCCGGAGTTCCTCACCGTGTTCGACGGGCAGACGGGCCGCGCCCTGCACACCATCTGGTACAATCCCAACCGCGGATTCACCACCGGCCGCGCCAGCGGATACGGCCCGTGGGGCGACGACTACGGCAACCGCGGCGAGCGATACCTGGCCTGCGTGGCCTATCTCGACGGCCCAGACAGCAACCCGAGCGCGGTGATGTGCCGCGGATACTACACCCGCTCATACCTCTGGGCCGTGGATTTCGATGGCAGCAAGCTGAAACAGAAGTGGCTGCACGCCTCTGTCAACGACACAAGGACAGAGGTGACCGATGCCGAAGGCAACAAAACGACTTACACCCACACCTCAAACACATCGGGCATTGGCACGCATTATACCGCATACGGTCAGGGATGCCACAGCATAGCCGTGGGCGATGTCGATGGCGACGGCTGCGATGAGATAATGTACGGCGCCGCTGCGATAGACAATGACAGCCGCCTGCTCTACTCCACAGGCCTGAGTCACGGCGACGCCCACCACCTCGGAGTGTTCATGCCCGACCGTCCGGGCCTGCAGTTCATGATGCCCCATGAAAGCAGTCCTTACGGGTGGCACGTGCGCGACGCCGCTACGGGCGAGCTGCTCATACACCACACATCCGGCGGAGACAACGGACGGGGCATGGCCGCCGTGCTCTCGCCCGACCACAGGGGCGGTCTGTTCTGGTCAGCGGCCAACTACGACGTGTACGACATCAATGACCAAGTGGTGGCTTCGGGCGAAAACGCACGCCCGTCATACTGCTTCCGCATATACTGGGATGACGATCCTTGGGACGAACTGCTCGACGGTGTGAACATGACCAAGTGGAACGGAAGCGGCAGCACGCGCATATTCAGTGCCCCCAACCATTCTTTCAAGAATGGATCCAAGGCATATCCGGTGCTCTCGGCCGACCTCTTCGGCGATTGGCGCGAGGAGGTCATCTGGTGCTGCGCCACCGACTCGGCCACCATCAACATCGTTTCCACCACCACTCCGACCGAACTGCGCGTGCCAACGCTGATGCACGACCACGTGTACCGCATGGCCGTGGCGTGGCAGAACGTGGCCTACAACCAGCCGCCCCACCTCGGCTACTACCTGCCCGACTCCGTTGCGGCCCGCCTCGTGGCCGTGGAGGGAGCCAAGGAGCAGACCGTAGAGATAGGCAACGCCATGCAGACAACGGTGTGCCGGCTGCGAAACTGCACCAGTGCCATGCTCTATCAGGTGTTCCTCAACGGCGAACGCATAAGCAGTTTCACCGCTCCCGACGGTTTCACCTTCGAGCAAGACCGCACGGCAGGTACGGTGACGCTGAGCGGAACGCCACAGCAGACGGGGCTGTATGAGTTTGCCGTCAGACTGTCGGGCAGCTACGACGGCATCAATCCCACCGATACCATACGCGTGAACGTTACCAACACCTCGGGCATAACGTCTGTTGAAGACGACGCTGCGGGCAGCGGCGTGCAACGAATATACACGCTCGACGGCCGCGAAGTGACGGGACGCCCGACCACGGGAGTATATATAATACGCAAGAACGGCAAGTACACAAAGGTGACAATAAAATAGCTTGACTGAAAAATGAAACGAAACACATTCAGCATCGCACTGCTGCTGGCGGCGACCACGGCCACAGCGCAGGTGGCACTGCCCACCACGAACAAGGCAGACAACATCCGCTCGCTCGCGGGACAGTGGGACTTCAAGTACATAGCAGGCACATCGGCAGGCAGCGACTCGCTGTTCTTCCGCCCCGGCTTCAACATCGGAGGCTGGAGTTCCATCAGCGTGCCGGGCAACTGGGAGCTGCAGGGCTTCGGCAGGAGGACATACGGCAAGAAGGTCAGGGCCGGCCTGGGCCTCTACCGCCGCCCCGTCAGCATACCCGCAGGCTGGGCCGGGAGCAGCATATACATCAGCTTTGAGGGCGTGAACTTCGGATATACGTTCTACATCGACGGAACGGAGGTGGCAACGTTCCACAGCTCGTTCAACCGCCAGACGTTCGACATCAGCAAATATGTGCGCGCCGGAGGCAACCACACGCTCGCCGTGAGGGTGAACACGCGCCCGCGTGGATTCGAGTTTGACACGAACGACGACTGGTCGCTCTGCGGAATATCGCGCGACGTGCTGCTGTTCGCCCTGCCAAAGACGCACATCGACGACGTGACCGTGCAGACGGCAATGGACGGAACGGTGAGCGTGAAGGCCATTGTGGCCGGTCTCGGCGCCAAGGACAAGGCCATGCTGGAGGGAGAGCTGACCGACGCACGGGGCAACCGCGTGGCCACGCTGCGCTCAAATGAGGCGGCAGACAGCGCCATGGCGGCCGAATGCAAGGTGGCTTCGCCCCACCTGTGGACGGCAGAGACACCTTATTTATATAAGTTGAGCCTCAGGCTGAAGGTAAACGGACGCACCGTGCAGACATACGAGGACCGCGTGGGAATACGCGAAATAGCGTGGAACGACGGCATATACCGCATAAACGGCCAGCCGGTGAAGTTCCACGGCGCGACACACCACGACCTGTCGCCCATCCACGGGCGCAGCATCACTGAGGCGGAGATGCTGCGCGACCTGCAGATGATGAAGGACGCGAACATGAACTTCCTGCGAACGTCGCATTATCCGCCCGCGCCGCGCCTGCTGGAGCTGTGCGATTCCATCGGAATGTACGTCATGTGCGAGGTGCCCTTCGGCTTCGGAGAGGCCAACCTAACGGACTCAACGTTCCTCGGCGAGCTTAAAAAGAGAGCCTACCTGACCCTGCGCCGCGACAAGAATCGCCCCTCGGTGGTGGTTTGGAGCGTGGGCAACGAGAACCCGGTGACCGAAATCGGTCTGCAGACGGGCCTATACGTGGCCTCGCTCGACAGCACACGCCCGTTCACATTCCCCATGACCCCCTCGGTTTACAGGGACTGGGCGACGGAGTACAAGGCGTTTGACGCCAAGCACGGCTTCAACTCGCACAACTCGCCATACATAGTCTCACCGCATTATCCCGACCCGCAGGAAGTGAAACCGTTCTCCGAACTGTACGACCGGCCCATGCTCGCCACCGAATATGCCCACGCGCTCGGCACAGACTTCGGCCAAATGCAAGACATATATGAGACCATGGCCACCACGCCATCCATCCTCGGAGGCTCCGTTTGGGAGCTTTTCGACCAGGGACTGCTCGTGAAGAGCAACAAGCCGCTGGCCTCGAAGCATGAGTACACGCACTTTGTATGGCAGACACCTGACACATATTACGACACAGCCGACAACCAAGGCACCGACGGAATCCTTTATTCTGACCGCACGCCGCAGACCGATTACTACCAGGCGCGCAAGGTCTACTCGAACGTAATCATACGCGAGAACCCGCTGCGCGTGCTCAACCGCTTCGACTTCACCGACCTGTCGGACATCAGGTTCGACTGGCAGCTGATGGGCGACGGCCGCGAGCTCGACCGCGGAACGCTCGACATAGCCTGCGCTCCCCACGACTCCACTCTCATAAACATCACCCCGTCCATACCGCAACCGCTCACAGCAAGCAAGTACTGGATAGCCATCACCGCCACCGACGGGCAGGGAAGGCAGATATACGAGAAGTCCGTGAGGATAAATCCCGACGGAGCACCCGCACTCATGGACCGCGTCATCGCGGCAGACGGCAAGAACAAGGTGAAGGTTAAGAGGGGAGTGACCACCACCACGGCCTACACCATGGACTCTGACGGCTTCTCGCTGCGCAACGCCGCCGGCGTTGAGATAATCAAAGACATGGTGATGGCACGCGTAGGCCGCAAGCAGTCGATGGCCGAAAAGGCCACACGGGCCTCGCGCCGCTCGTCAAAGCTGCACCAACTCTGGGACAAGCACCTGCTCGACAGCGGCAGCGTGCAGGTGACCAGGGCCGACCGAGAGGGAACAACGCTCGCAGTGCGCTTTGCCTGCGACTCGGCACGCTACGTTGACGGCACCATAACGCTGACCAACAAGCCCGGCGGGATCATAGGATATGCCTTCGACCTGACCGCTCACGGCAGCGGAGAGAGCATTGAAACGGGCGTGGCAATGATGCTGCCAAAGACCATGTCGCAGCTGCGCTACCTCGGCAACGGCCCTTACGCGTCATATCCCGGACGCGACGCGCTGAGCGAATACGGACAGTGGAGCATCACTTCGGGCGACCTCTACTACCCCGGCAACCGCCGTCACGTTGACATGGCCGTGTTCTCCGACACGCTCGGCAACGGATTCGCCATCGTAACCGACGATGCCGACATTGCCGTGGAGAACCACGAGCAGGGAATCGTGGTGGGATTCAACACGTTCACCGCCTCGGCATACAACAAGTACGAGTGGCCTGCGGGCATATCGCAGCTCAACGGCATGAAGATCAAGGGCAACTTCGACATCGTTCCGCTCACGGAACAGTGGAACGAAGGCATGACAGGCATCTTCGGGCATCCCGATTCGCCCATTCCCGTGTTCATGCCCTTCTATCACGCCTACGATTTATGACCTCCGAACAAATTTGTAACAATCGGTACTAATTTATAATATCCCCTCTGCCTGCATTTATTAACATTGCAGGCAGAGGGAGAAAATCCCGGGAACCAGTAACACGAACTTTAAAACAATATCTATTATGAAGAAACTTACACTATCATTGGCACTGTTTGCCTGCACGATGGCCGCGCAGGCTCAGAACGCCGGCGACTACGTCTATACGGACGATGGACGCTACAAGATTACAAGTGGCGAGAACCTGCTTTCCAACGGCGACTTCTCGCAGGGATTGGACGGCTGGTTGACCGACGGCGGCACCCCTGTAAACACGGATACCTTCTACGTTGACAAGGGCGGACCTGACGGCGGCGACTGCCTGTTCGTGAACATGAAGGATAACGGCCCGGGCACAGGTAGCTCGCTTTGGCGAAGTGTGCCCGTGCAGGCCGGTACGACCTATTACATTGCGTACAGTGTGCAAGGGTATGAGCCTACGACAACAACAGTATCAGTCGGCGAGAATGTGAAGAACTACCAAAACATTTTCTTTAACACCGATGGTTCCATTACGCCTTCTGTTGATATTGCATATAGCCAGCAATATGCTTATGATTGGGTCACAATGTCGTATGCTTATACTCCGCAGGAGGATGGCTATATAGTGTTCTACTTTTTTGCACCCTACGTGTATACTCGTTTTGACGACTTTAAAGTGCTTGAAGCTCAAGAAGTGGTGGATGATCGTGCCCTCGCTTCTTTCACAGAGCGTGTTGATGCTTATTTGAACAACCCTCTTCTGCCCAATGCTCGTGATATATTGGAAACCTACAAGGGTGAGCTTCAGAGTGCCTATGAATTGGATGACATTCAGTATTGGCAGGACATGATGTCTGTATGGGACGACGCGTTGTCGGAGTTCCTTGATGCTAACTCCGTGAACATAAACGACTATATCACGGCTGCCGACTTCGAAGAGCAAGACGTGCCTCTCGGAAAGAACGTTACCACAGTTGGTGGAGAGAACGGATGGCAGGCATGGGGCGACCGCTGGACACAGCGAGATGTTGTAGAGCCGTTCACTTCGATATGGATGAAACGCGAAATCAACGGCAGCTTCATCCTCGCCGAGGGCGGACTGTACCAGGAACTTGGCGATATGCCTGCCGGTGACTATATGTTCAGCCTGAAGGTACGTGCCGCCAAGTATGCCAACAAGCATGATGACTTGGACCGTCTGGCTGAGATACGTGGTCTGAAGATCTTCATCAACGAGGACTCTGTGGAAATGTATCCGATAGATCCTGACGACCTTACCACCTATACAGTTTATTCAAAACTTGAAAACCCGGGCAAGCTCACTATTGGAGTGTACATACCGGCAGATGTTTGCAACCGTGTCGATCTTGACGGAACCGACCTGCGCATAATAGGCGTTACGGAAGACTATGTGAAAGACTACTTCACCAATCGTGAGATAGAGAGCGCCAGGACAAACTTGAGCGAGACCATCGATTCCGCACGTGTGCTTTTGGCCTCAGACCAATACATCTACTGGAAAGATTCTCTGACATTTGAGGTGGACACAGCAGTGGCCGTGCGCGACACAGCGACTATTGCCGCCTCGCTTGATGCCGGGCGCAGCGATCTCGAAAAGGCCATTTCCACTTTCATGAAACGCAACAGCTTATACACATCGCTGCTGGCAACCATAGCCAATGCAGAGGCTATTCTGGACGACCCGGACTATAAGGAGGGGCACGATGCGTTGCGGCAGGCTATAAGTGACGCCAAGGCTTTTGTCGGCACGCTCTCCTCTGAGCAGTCTGCAGAGACCGATGGGTTGATAAAGGCGCAGGAGGCAGCTCTCGATAAGGCTATGAACGCATTACAGATAGCCAACATGACAGCTGATGAGAAGTATCTTTTCCTTGACTGGGCGCAGCAGGACGAAGCTATGTATGTGCAGAATCTCGATTTTGAAAATCCTCTGACCACAAACAGCGGTGCCACGCTTTATAAAGAAAACGGAACCTTTGCCGGTCATGAATTCAACGGGCGATTGGCTCTCAGTGAAAAGATTTCGGCGTCGCTCGACGCGTCTCACGGTCTTGTCTTGTTCTATTCGGCAAAGAACACCACTGTGCTCTCAATACTTAACCTCAAGGAAGGTGACCAGGTGACGCTCGACTACACCTGCACGGGCGGTATTTATGTCAATTCGGCCAATGCATGGTACTATGACAAAGATGGCAACAGGGTTGACTTTGTGGCAGGAGAGAAAGTGGCTGGTAACCAGCTTGACAATTCGGCCAACGCTGATGGATTGGGCGGAAAGGTGCGCTATGTGCTCAACATGAGCGCAGACGGCACGCTCGACTTCTACTTCGGCTCGTCTGGATCGACCATGCGCATAAGCTACATCGGCATCACTTACGCCGAGAACGTGGTTGACGGAATAGAGGACACCACGCTCGAAAAGAAATGTGATGGCAAGGTTTACAATCTGAGCGGACAGTATGTGGGCGACTCGCTCGATGGGTTGAAGAGCGGCATTTACATCCGCGACGGGCGCAAGGTGATAGTAAAATAGCCATAGTTTGTTCAGATAGGTTGGCCATTCTGCCCCTAATTTCCGGCAGACCGCCGCAAGGCTTGTAACCATCTGATATTCAATGCGTTGTAAAACGGGTTGTTTTGGCTTCCAAAACGGCCCGTTTTGTCGTGCGAAACGCGCCGTTTCACAATGCGAAACGGCGCGTTTCGCATTGCAAGGTGGCAGGCCGTGATTTTCGACTCGCCGCAGGTCTCACCCCAATGGCCGGCCGGCGCACTCTGCGGGGCGGGGTGCCGCGCAAATTTTTTGGCACAAAAATCAAATAACCATGACGGTTTTAGAGACAAAATCATTACCTTTGCAATGTAGATCACATTTAAAACAATTACTGGTAACTATCAAAACATGGAAGAAAAAAAATGTTTCTTCGCTGTCGACTTGGGCGCTACGAGCGGCAGGACAATCATAGGAACCCTCGACGGGGGCAGGATTGAGCTTGAGGAACTCACACGATTTGACAATAACCTGATAGAGGTCGGAGGCCATTTCTATTGGGACATCTACGCTCTCTACTTCGAGATAATCAAGGGGCTGAAGCTCGCCGCGCAGCGCGAGCTGCCCATACGCTCCATCGGCATCGACACGTGGGGCGTGGACTTTGTGTGCGTGGGCGGCGACGGCGCGCTGTTGCGCAACCCCATCGCATATCGCGACCCGCACACCTTCGGCATGATGGAATACTACTTCGAGCACGCCGTGGGCAAGGAGAAGGTGTATGACATCACGGGAATACAGTTCATGAACTTCAACTCGCTGTTCCAGCTCTACACCATGCGCAAGAACGGCGACTCGGCCTTGCAGAACGCCGACAAGGTATTGTTCGTGCCAGACGCGCTGAGCTATATGCTCACAGGCAAGATGGTGTGCGAATACACCATAGCCTCGACCAGCCAGATGCTCGACCCGCGCACAAAGCAGCTCGACGAGCAGCTGCTGGAGAGCGTGGGGCTGACGCGCGACAACTTCGGGCGCATGACAAACCCCGCCACAGAGATAGGCGTGCTCACAGAGGAGGTGCAGCGCATGACCGGGCTCGGAGCCATACCGGTGATAGCCGTGGCCGGTCACGACACGGCGAGCGCCGTGGCCGCCGTGCCTGCCAAGGACGAGCGGTTTGCCTACCTCAGCTCCGGCACATGGAGCCTGATGGGCATCGAGACAAAGAACGCCATCATAAACGACCTCAGCTACGAGCGCAACTTCACCAACGAGGGCGGCATCGAGGGCACCACGCGCTTCCTGAAGAACATCTGCGGGATGTGGCTCTACGAGCGTTGCCGCAAGGAGTGGACCGACGCCCCCAAGTCGCACACCGAGCTGATAGCCGCTGCCATGCAGCAGCCGGCCTTCCGCAGCATCATCAACCCCGACGACCCGATGTTCGCCAACCCCTCTTCGATGGTGGAGGCCATCAAGGACTACTGCCGCCAGACGGGGCAGCCGGTGCCCGAGGGCTATGCCGAGATATGCCGCTGCATATTCGAGTCGCTCGCGTTGCGCTACCGCCAAGTGTTCAGTTACCTGCGCGAGATGGCTGCATTCCCCATCGACGTGCTTCACATCATAGGCGGAGGCTCGCTCAACGCATACCTCAACCAGTTCACGGCCAACTCGCTCGGCATCGAGGTGCTGGCCGGGCCGCAGGAGGGAACGGCCATCGGCAACATCATGCTGCAGGCAAAGGCCTCGGGCGATGTGGCCGACATCTGGGATATGCGCCGCATCATCGCCGCCAGCATCGAGCTGAAACGCTTTGAGCCGACCGACAAGGACGCGTGGGACAACGCCTACGAGCGGTTCCTGAAGATAGTGGAGAGCAAGAAGTAACGCTTCAGCTCAGAACGCAGAGTGACGAGTGAAGAGGTATGATTACCTTCAGCGCAGAGTTTGGAGTGACGAGTGAAGAGGTATGATTGCCTTCAGCGCAGAGTTTAGAGTGACGAGTAAAGAGGTATGATTACCGTTGGAGCGGAGTTGCGTTATAGGCAAGTCCAAGCTATTGTCCGTTAACTTCCCGAGCGGAACGCAGTGGAGCGATAACTTCCGTTAACTTCTTTAACTCCTTAAAGAAAACGGCGCGATAACTTCCGTTAACTTCTTTAACTCCTTAATATAAATTCAATCAAAACAAAAATAAACCAAAAAATCAAACCTAAAGCGAAATGAAATCAGAATTAGTAAAGAAGGCTTACGAGATAGCCAAAGAGCGCTATGCAGCCGTAGGAGTGGACACAGAGAAAGTGTTGGAGCAGATGCAGGACTTCCACCTCAGCCTCCACTGCTGGCAGGCTGACGACGTGAAGGGATTCGAAGTGCAGGCTGGAGCTCTCACCGGAGGCATCCAGGCCACAGGCAACTACCCCGGAGCCGCACGCAACATCGACGAACTGCGCGCCGACATCATCAAGGCAAAGTCGTACATCCCCGGCACTCACCGCCTGAATCTCCACGAGATATACGGTGACTTCAAGGGAAAGGTAGTAGACCGCGACGAGGTTACGCCCGAGTATTTCCAGAGTTGGATAGAGTGGGCGAAGGAGAACAACATGAAGCTCGACTTCAACTCCACATCGTTCTCGCACCCCAAGAGCGGCGACCTGTCGCTGGCCAACCCCGACGAGGGCATCCGTAACTTCTGGATTGAGCACACCAAGCGTTGCCGCGAGATTTCAGAGGCAATGGGCAAGGCGCAGGGCGACCCCTGCATCATGAACCTCTGGGTGCACGACGGAAGCAAGGACCAGACCGTGAACAAGTACCTCTACCGCAGCCTCCTGAAGGACTCGCTCGACAAGATCTTCGCCACCAAGTATGACAACATGAAGGACTGCATCGAGTCCAAGGTGTTCGGCATCGGCCTTGAGAGCTTCACCGTAGGCTCAAACGACTTCTACACAGCCTACGCAGCGCAGAACAACAAGCTCATCACGCTCGACACGGGTCACTTCCACCCCACGGAGAGCGTTGCAGACAAGGTGTCGGCCATGCTGCTCTACGTGCCCGAGCTGATGCTCCACGTTAGCCGCCCTGTGCGTTGGGACTCAGACCACGTCACAATCATGGACGACCCGACGCTCGACCTCTTCCAGGAGATTGTGCGCGCCGGCGCTCTCGACCGCGTTCACTACGGCCTCGACTACTTCGATGCCTCCATCAACCGCATCGGAGCTTACGTCATCGGCAGCCGCGCTGCGCAGAAGTGCATGCTCCGCGCACTGCTTGAGCCGCTGGCAACCCTGCGCAAGTATGAGGCCGAGGGCAAGGGCTTCGAGCGCCTGGCACTGCTCGAGGAGGAGAAGGCTCTGCCTTGGAACGCCGTTTACGACGAGTTCTGCCTGCGCAACGACGTGCCCGTGGGCGAGGAGTTCATCGCCGACATCGAGAAGTATGAGGCCGACGTGACCTCCAAGCGCGCATAACTCTTAGTGTGAAAACATAGAATGCCCCTCTCCGTCTCTCCCCCGTGGGGAGAGTGCTTGCCTGCCGCCAGACAGGGCGGCGCAGCAGTTTCTCCCCACAGGGGAGACGGAAGAGGGGCTTCGTCATATCATACATACAATGGACATAATCATAGGACTGCTCATTATCGCAGTAGGCGCGTTCTGCCAGTCGAGCTGTTACGTGCCGATAAACAAGATTAAGGACTGGAGCTGGGAGTCGTACTGGATTGTGCAGGGCGTGTTCGCGTGGCTCGTGCTGCCGTTGCTGGGCGCGTTGCTGGCCGTTCCCGCAGGCCACAGCCTCTTCGAGCTGTTCACGGCCGACGCCTCGTTCAACATCTGGATGACCATCCTCTTCGGCGTGCTGTGGGGAGTAGGCGGACTCACCTTCGGCCTCTCCATGCGCTATCTCGGCGTTGCCCTGGGCCAGTCGATAGCCCTCGGCACCTGCGCCGGCCTCGGCACAATCATGGGTCCGGTGCTGCTCAATATGTTCTTCCCCGAGCTCAATGCGCTCAGCTCGCTCACCTTCTCCGTGATTCTCGGCGTGGTGGTCACGCTGGTGGGCATCGCCATCATCGGCGTGGCCGGCTCAATGAAGGCCTCGTCGCTGTCTGAGGAGGAGAAGAAGGCCGCCGTCAAGGACTTCAACTTCCCCAAGGGCCTGGCCATCGCGCTGCTGGCCGGCTTCATGAGCGGCTGCTTCAACGTGGGTCTGGAGTTCGGCAAGGGCATCAACTTCGGCGACCTCACGCCCGACATCTACAAGACCCTGCCCGCCACGATGCTCGTGACGCTCGGCGGATTCGTGACCAACGCCGTGTATTGCTTCTACCAGAACAGCAAGAACAAGACGTGGGGCGACTACAAGAAGGCTTCTGTTTGGGGCAACAACCTCGTGTTCTGCGCCCTGGCCGGTGCCCTCTGGTACAGCCAGTTCTTCGGCCTGTCGCTCGGCAAGGGCTTTCTCACCGAGTCGCCCACGCTGATGACGCTCTCGTTCTGCATCCTCATGGCACTCAACGTGGTGTTCAGCAACGTCTGGGGCATCATCCTCAAGGAGTGGAAAGGCTGCTCGCAGAAGACCATCACTGTGCTCATCATCGGCATCATCGTGCTGATCATCTCGTCGTTCCTGCCCCAGCTGGTTTGAGCGGAAAGACATCACGCATACTGTTAGCATGGAAATCCCCGGCCGTACCTCTTCGGAATGGCCGGGGATTTGCATTTCCATGGATGCGTTTAGAGTGTATCCTCGGCCATATCCGTCCGGCTTGCGTCGTCACATAGCTTGCTATGCTCGCCAGCAAACGGGCAAATAAGCCTCGCAGATCCAAGTCAAACTGGCAGTTGGTGAAATCAAGACTGCTTCTGAGAAAACGTGAGCCCGCAACCGTATGGCTGCGGGCTCATGTCAAAAGCTTTTATTTTGGTGAAGAAGAATTTATTTGCCTGTGGCTGCTGTCGGCCACTTTACTTGGGCAGGTTGAATGCCTTTGTCATCTCGGCCATCTGCTCGTCGGTCATGCCGTCAGGCTCGAAGCCCATGCACTTGGCGTCGATGTATATCTTGGCGCTCTTGGAGAGAACGTCGATCTGGTCGAAGGCGTCCATCACGTCGAGACCCTTGGCAAACACGCCGTGCTTCTCCCACAGCACCACGTCATAGTCCTCAAGCTCCTTCAGTGTGGCGTCGGCCAGCTTGTTCGAGCCGGGCAGCTCGTATGGCACCACGCCCAGGCCCAGCGGGCAGAAGGCTTTCGTCTCGGGAATCATGCTCCACAGTATGCGCGTGAGCACGTCCTTGCCCAGGAACTTCTTGCTGTGGCTCATGGCCACCAGCTCTATCGGGTGCGTGTGCACGGTGGCTTTGTAGTTTGAGCCGGTCTCAATCAGGTGGTTGTGCACGGTGAGGTGAGAGGGCAATTCGCTCGTGGGCATCACGGCGTTGTCGGCTATTATCACGTAGCTTGCGCAGTCATCGAGTATGCGGATGACGCTGCCGTTGTCCATGGGCCACCGCGCAAGGTCGCGCATACGCTTGCCAGTGCCCTTGCAATAGAAGTAGCAGCCCTTCAGGCTTGGCAGCGTGACGCCAATCTGCTTCACCTCGCTGATGGCGGGCATCTGCCTTATTTCGTCGTCAATGTATTCGGTTATGTTTACGGTTATATTGCCACCGTTGCGCTCTGCCCAGCCGTTCTGCCAGAGATAGCCGGCAACTTCAGCGATCTTGTCGATTTCCTTCTTCAAGGCAGACCGACCGTCCAATATACTTTTCATGCTTTTGTTTGTATTAAATATTAATTTTGCAAATATACTGTTTTCCCATTATATCATTGCATTGTTATTTGGTTTTTGGACCGAGACTATTGATCCTGTGCCTGTTTTGCCGGTGCTTTTCAGATTGCTTTTCCCATGGTTTGCCTGCCGTCCGGCTGTCCGCGCCCTTTCGGATTTAACATTTCGTTTTCGTGTGAAATAGAAAACGGGAAATACCGTCGGGTAAAATATCTTGACAAAATGGCCGCTTTGTGGCGCGATATGTGCCGTCCGTGATTGCGAAACGGCACGTATTGCAATGCTATATGCGCCATGTTGCAATGCCAAACGGCACATATCGCAAGCCGTTTTCGGCAAGAAAGCACTGTTTTCGGTCGTTTTCCGGCAGGTATCTGGGCCATGATTGTTGCACAATTCTCCCAAAACTCCAGTAACTCTCATGTCTCCCAACGAGTTATAATTGCACACCCATTTTCGCGTTATTTGCGCCATTGCGGCATTCTCTCCGCAATGACGCGATTGTGGGCAGTCTTTTTGATGTCCCGTTAACGGTTTTAACGTTTGTTTGCGCGTGGCGAGCCGAGAGCGGTCTCGCCGCTTCCCGTTGGCCTTTCCGGTAGGTTTCGTGCAGACATTTTGGCCGTTTCCGCTTCCTTTTCTCAATATTATGTATTATCTTTGCGGGCGTATATGGAAACGAACCTTAACGAAAAGAATATTGCCGTGCTGCTCTCCGGCGGTGTGGACAGCTCGGTGGTGGTCTATGAGCTGGCCAGCCGAGGCCTCCGCCCCGACTGCTTCTACATAAAGATAGGGCCGGAGGAGGACACCGAGTGGGACTGCTCGTCGGAGGAAGACATGGAGATGGCCACGGCAGTGGCCGCCCGCTACGGCTGCAGGCTGGAGGTGGTGGACTGCCACAGGGAGTATTGGGACAGGGTGACGCGCTACACCATGGACAAGGTGCGCGCCGGGCTGACCCCCAACCCCGACGTGATGTGCAACCGGATGATAAAGTTCGGCGCCTTCGACGAGAAGCGCGGCCACGACTACGACCTCATAGCCACGGGCCACTATGCCTGCACCGAGGTCATAGACGGCCTGAAGTGGCTCACCACCAGCCCCGACCCGGTGAAAGACCAGACCGACTTCCTGGCCCAGATATACGACTGGCAGCTGCGTAAGGCCCTCTTCCCGATAGGCCACTACATGAAGGGCGAGGTGCGCCGCATAGCCGAGCGCGAGCACCTGGTGAACGCCCGGCGCAAGGATTCGCAGGGCATCTGCTTCCTGGGCAAGGTCAATTACAACGACTACCTGCGCCGCTATCTCGGCGAGAACCCGGGCGACGTGGTGGAATTAGAGACGGGCCGTAAGATAGGACGGCACCGCGGGCTGTGGTTTCACACCATAGGCCAGCGCCACGGACTGGGCTTCGGCGGCGGCCCGTGGTATGCGGTGAAGAAGGATGTGGCCGCAAACGTGCTCTACGTCAGCCACGGCTTCGAGCCGCTCACGGCCTACAAGCGCGACTTCCCCGTACATGATTTCCACTTCCTCACGGCCGACGAGCTGCCCACACGGGCTACGTTCAAGATACGCCACACGCCGGAGTTCCACCCGGCCACGCTCGAACATACCGCACCGGGCTGCTTCACCGTCCATGCCGAAGAGCTTATACAAGGCGTGGCGCCGGGGCAGTTCTGCGTAATCTACGACGAGGAGCACCACCGCTGCTACGGCTCGGGCGAGATAACTTGTTGAAACAAACTGTAGAGACGACCAAAATGAAAAACTCAAGACCACTGATAGTGACCATGATGGTTTTCCTGCCATGCTGCCTGCACGCCCAGAAGCCGGTCCACCTGATGACGGACCTCATAGAGCACACCGACCGCGTGTTCATCGGCGGGCGGCCTTCCACGCTCACGCTCGGCGAGGCAGGCTCGGCCATAGAGCCGTGGCAGGCGGCCGAGGTGCGCACGGCCAGGCCACGCCTTGCGTGGGCCTACAGCTCGCCGGAGCCGGGAGCGTTCATCGAGGCATACGAGGTGTGTGTGAGCACCAAGCCCGAGCTGTGCGCCAAGGGAGTCGCCGACACATGGCGGAGCGGCCGCGTGGCGGAGCACGGGGCCGCAAGCACCGTATATGGCGGGGCAGACCTGAAGCCGTCATCGACATACTATTGGCGCGTTTACACGCTCGACAGCAACGGGCGCGAGGCCGCGTCGGACATCAAGGCGTTCCGCACAGCCGCCGTTCTCGACGGTTCGCCATCGCGCTATCCGCTCACCCTCACCGACGAGGAACCCGCCGTGACAACCATTGCGGACGGAAAGGCCGTGCTGGCCGACTTCTCCACCGACGCTTTCGGCTGGCTGTCGCTCACCGTCTCCACCCCAGCCGAGGGCGACACACTGACCATCCATCTCGGCGAACAGCTCAAGGCAGGGCGCGTCAATCGCCGCCCTGAGGGCTCGCAGCGATACGCCGCCTATCGCTTGCCGTTGCTGCGCGGCACCCATACCTATCGGGTGAAGCCGCGCAAGGACCGCCGCAACACCACGCCGCGCCGCAACGAGAGCGGCGTCGACCCAATACTGATGCCGCCATACATAGGCGAGGTATATCCCTTCCGCTACTGCGAGATAGAGGGCATCAGCCCCGCTGCGCAGCTGCGCGGCCTCGTGCGCCACGTGGCCTCATACCCGTTCGACGACCAGGCCGCGCGCTTCAGCTCGTCAGACAGCGTGCTCAACAAGGTGTGGCAGCTCTGCAAGCACACCGTCCGCGCTACGTCGTTCTGCGGAACATACGTTGACGGAGACCGCGAGCGCATACCCTACGAGGCCGACGCCATCATAAACCAGCTCAGCCACTACGCCACCGACCGCGAATACTCCATGGCGCGCCACAGCGTGCGCCACCTCATCTACAACCCCACGTGGCCCACGGAGTGGATTCTGCAGTCGGTCATCATGGCGTGGAACGACTATATGTACACCGGCGACACCCTGCTGCTGGCCTCGGTCTACGGCGACCTGAAGGCAAAGACGCTGCTCGCGCTGCGCGAGGACAACGGACTGATAAGCACGCGCACAGGCAAAGCCACAAAGGAAGTGTATGAGTCAATCCACTTCAAGGGCAAGAGGATAAAGGACATCGTGGACTGGCCGCAGACAGGAGCGGCCGGGGTGGAGAAGGAAGACGGCGGCGAGGCCGACGGATTCGTGTTCACCGACTACAACACGGTGGTGAACGCCTACCACTACGAGGCACTGAAGCTGATGGGCCGAGTGGCTGGTGTGCTCGGCAGGGAGGCCGACCGCAGGTTCTACGAGGCCGAGGCCAGCCGCGTCTGCACGGCCGTGAACACGCTGCTGCGCCATCCACGGACGGGCATATACAAGGACGGTGTGGACACAGACCACAGCTCGCTCCACTCAAATATGTTCGCCCTCGGCTTCGGCCTGGCCGACGGCAAGAACCGCCGCGCCGTCATAGACTTCATAAAGAGCCGCAAGATGGGCTGCAGTGTTTACGGGGCGCAGTTCCTGCTCGACGCGCTCTACGACGCGGGCGAGGCCGACTACGCCCTCAGCCTGCTCACGTCGACCGCCCGCCGCAGCTGGTACAATATGTTGCGCATAGGCTCCACCATCACCACCGAGGCCTGGGACAACGTATATAAGCCCAACCAGGACTGGAACCACCCGTGGGGCGCGGCTCCGGCCAACGTCATAGTGCGCAAGCTGATGGGCGTGGAGCCGCTCGAACCGGGCTTTGGCCGTATACGCATAAAGCCGCAGCCTGGCTGGCTGGACAGTGCGTCGCTCACCGTGCCGACCATACGCGGCGACGTGTCGGTGGCGTTCCGCCAAGAGCAGGGGCGCTGCTTCCGGTTCGTGGCAGACATTCCGGCCAACACGGAGGCCGAGGTGTGGATGCCGCGGCGCGGCAGGAGGCTCACCGTGGACGGCAAGAAGGCGCGCGCGCGCCGCTCGGGCGGCTTCCTCATCGTGGTGCTCGGGCCGGGCCGCCACGAGCTAAACGCATCGGAATGATTGCGTTTTTGAATGATGTTTAATGGTTAAAAGCAAGGAAATATGTTACTGACAACGACATCGACCATCGAAGGGCATCCCGTGAGAGAGTATCTCGGGGTGGTCACAGGAGAGACTATCATCGGCGCAAACTTCGTGAAGGACTTCTTCGCGAGCATCCGCGACTTTGTGGGAGGCCGCTCGGGCAGCTACGAGAAGGTGCTCCGCGAGGCCAAGGACACCGCCATGGCCGAGATGGAGGAGCGCGCCCGCGGCATTGGCGCGAGCGCAATCATAGGCATAGACATTGACTACGAGACCATAGGTCAGGGCAACTCCATGATCATGGTCACGTGCAGTGGGACGGCGGTGAGGATTTAGAAGCTGTTTTGATTTTATAAAACTTGTCTTTTGTGCCTGCCGAATAGAGTGTCTTTTCGAGGCTGTTGATAAAATCAAAGCAGCTTCTGTGGCTGACAGTATTTTGCAGTTCCTATACCCTGTTGGTAGTCAGTGGGGCGCAAAGACGCGCCGTTTGTTTTGCGAGTGTCTGGAAACAAAGGGTGGGCGTTGTGCCTCCTACTGAGGCCACAGGCTGTAGTCAAGGGCTTGGTTGCCGTCGCCGTCTGGTGCAGCGGATGTGTCTTCCGCCTCGGGTGAGGAGAGGGCGGCGCGTTGCCGCAGCGTGGAGGCTATGTGGAGCGACAGTGCAGCGACGGCGACAGAGAGCAAGATGGCGGCGAACAGCTTCATCCGGCTGTGCTTTGGGCGTGCGAATATCTGTGCGCGGCAGGTCGGTCTGTCGGTGGCATTGCGCTGTGTGCAGGCTTTGGCTATGCGCATCAGTGTGCGGTCGCCAGTGGCCTCGGCCATGTCGCGTATCACCATGCCGAGCGAATATATGTCAGCCTGCGGGTCGGCTTTTGCTCCCGGCAGCAGCTGTTCTGGCGCGATGTAGCCCGAAGTGCCTGCGGCTTGCTTCAGCACGCTGAAGTTGTCGCTGTCGGACAGGCTGAAATCTATCAGCTTGGCGTTTTGGCCGTTGTGCGTTATCATTATGTTCGAGGGCTTGAGGTCGCGGTGCATTATCTGCTTGCTGTGCATATAGTCGAGCGCGGAGGCCATCTGCTCGGCGGCGCGGCGTGCCATCGGGGCGGTGAGTGAGCGGTTGGCGATGATGTTTTCGAGTGTGTCGCCGTCTATGTATTCCATCACTATGGTGGTGCCGAGGCCC
Organism: uncultured Prevotella sp.; assembly: GCA_944320355.1. GTDB lineage: Bacteria > Bacteroidota > Bacteroidia > Bacteroidales > Bacteroidaceae > Prevotella. Next base: position 40,091 of record CALUHC010000012.1, read on the forward strand.
TCTATTTCCTCCAGTCCTATGGTGCGGCAGATGTTGGGGTGGTCGAGCTGCAGTCCTATCTCGAACTCCTTGGTGAGCGCGTAGCGGTAGACAGGCGTATAGAGGAAGTCCTTTTTCAGGCATTTCAGCATATATCGCTTGCCATATCGCGTGGCTGTGAGCAGCCGTGTGTGGCCTGTGGCTGAGACGTAGCGTTGCTCCATGTCGCTGAACGCGTTCTCTGTTGGCAGCGGCGCGGCCTTGCCCATCTCGTCGGCGATGTCGTCGGTATAGCCCGAAGTGTCATTTTTGTTCATTTCATTGGCAGTCATGGAAGTCCGTTCTCGAATATTCTGATTACCGTAAGGCCGCCGTTGCGCCCGGCTATGAACGGCGGGGTGCGCTCGCCTTCGCGCTCAATGTACGGCAGGTAGAGCGGTTGCTCCATGATGAAGCAGCCGGTCATGAACTTGTCGCCCGCCTTCATCTTGCTGTTTTCGGACTTCACAACCTCGTATTGGCTGTCGCCAAGGTAGCGGAGGCGCACCAGTCGGTTGGGGCTCCAGCCTATCTCGATGGTGGTGCCGGTGGCCTGTTCGCTGCTGATGAGCTGCCGGGCGCTGAAGAACGACGAGTTGTACTTGGTGTTTGTCTTAAGCCATCGCAGGAAGGCTTGGTAGTCCTCGTAGTCGAGGTAGCGCGACAGCAGGTCGAGTGTCAGCCGCCGCGGCTTGTGGGTGTCGTTCACGTAGCCCCACATCCGCTTCAGCGTGGAGGGCGATATGTGGTTGCCGGTGAGCCGCTCCATGACGAGCGAGAAGTCGTAGAAGTCGGTGCTGGTGCCGAGCACCTTGCCGTACTTGCGCTCCACTTGCAGTTTCAGTTCTTCAATTTCAGCTATGTTCATATATCTTTCTTATTTTGTAGTTTAAGAAGTCAGCGGTAGTTGCCGCTCTGTTTCATTTGAGGAGTTAAAGAAGTTAACGGAAGTTATCGCTCCACTGCGTTCCGCTCGGGAAGTTAACGGACAATAGCTTTGACTTGTTTATAACGTAACTCCGCTCCAAAGGTAATCAAACCTCTTCACTCGTCGTTCTAAACTCTGTGCAGAAGGTAATCAAACCTCTTCACTCATCACTCTAAACTCTGCACTAAAAGTCAGTCACTCTTCCACGATATTCTTGAACTTACCCCAGTCGCTGTCGGCTTTGTAGAAGCCGCTGCGGCCTGCCGGTACATGAAGCACGCACGAATTGAACAGGTCGGAATACGAGGTTGTGAACGCGTTGGCATTGCACACTGGCGGATAGGGCGCGTCTACATACAGGTGGCGCAACGGACAGCCGTGGAAGGCATAGTCGGATATCAGTTCGGTTGAGGCTCCGAGGCGGACGGTGTGCAGGGCGGTGCAGTTTTGGAATGTGCTTGTCGGCACTGTGCGAAGGCCGTCAGACAGGGTCACTTCCTCCACCCGGCTGCCGTAGAAGGCAGCCTGCCCCATATTCTTCACCCCGTCATTCATGGTGAAGCGGGTGATGCCACATTCACTGAAAGCGTAGTCGCCTATGCCGGTGACGCTCTCCGGGAGGACATAGTCGCCGGTCTTGGCCATTGGAAACCACACTATCTGTGTCTGCGCGGCATCCATCAGCACCCCGTCGCGGCTGCTGAAGGCAGTGCTGCCTGCCGATACGTTGACAGACTTCAGGGCCGAACATCCGGTAGAAGGGCTCACCTTGGTGGCCGTGGCCGGTATGGTGAGGGTGGTCAGAGAGGTGCAACCGCGCAGTGCGTTTTCCTCAATGGTTGTGGCGTCGGCGGGCAAAATCACCGTGGTCAGCGCGGTGCAGTCGGCAAAGAGGCCGTAGCCCACCACGTTGTCACTTGTGTATCGCGATGAGCCATACGTGCCGCCGCCTTCCACTATGTGCGCGTCGGTCATGTCTACCACGGCGAGGCGGCCTTGCCCGGCGGCGCCCGTCGGCTCGCGTCCCATCATGCGGCGCAGGCAGCGCAGGTCGTCGCCGTTCATCGGTCCAACGAACGCCAGTTCCGTGAACTTATATACATCGCTGCCTATGAGGCTTGCCAACTGTCCGGGGGCATCGAGCACGAAGGCGTTGCCCGTGGTCAGCGTGAGCGGTTCGCTTGTTGCCTCGCCGATGCTGTTGGCGGCATAGGCGCTGATTTCGTAGGAAGTGAGTAGCTCAAGGTCGCCGATGCGCACAGGGGATATCGTGTCGTTGTTTATGTTGTCAGTCACTTCAACGCGGCGGCGGTTGCCCGTGGCAGTCTCGGTGACATAAATTCCGGTGGCTGTGAGCGGCTCGCCGCCGTTGTCGGGCACGACATACTGCACCACCATGCTTGTCGGGCCGTAGCTGAGCAGCACAGGTTGCCCCACGGTTGGCTTGGTGTTGGGCAGCGTGGTGAAGGAGAGTGTGTCGCTGTGCGTCTCGGAATAGCCGTCGTTGGCCGTGAGGCAGAAGTAGTACGTCGTGTTGGCGGTGAGCCCGGTGAGGCGCACTGTTATGCTGTCGGGGGTGAATATGATGCTGTCAGACACCGGTTCCAGGTTGTTGTCTGTGCCCAGCAGGCATTCCACTTCGGCCTCGCTCGTGTCCTTTACGTCCAGTTTGCCGTGCAGTGTCGCCTCGTTGTGCGTTATGTCTGTGGCCTCGCTCACCGTGGGTACCTTGCTCGCTTCGGTGCTAAAGGTCAGGCTGTTGCTCTTCATCGTGGTGCGTCCGTTGGTGGCCTGCAGGTAGAAGTGGTATTCCCGGCCGGGTGTCAGCCCGTCGACGCGCTGTGATACGCTGTCGCCGATGACGGTGGGCTGCTGTGTGATGATGGTCTCGTCCTGCCCGTTGCGGTTGATGGCGAAGTGCAGTTCGGGCATGGCCGTGGTGCCTTGCAGCTCCACCCTGCCGCAGAGGGTGGCTTCGGCGCGCGTCACGTCGGTCACTCCGGTGGCCGTCACCTTTGGGGCTATGTTGGTCGGAGCGTTGTCCGGGCTGCACGCGGCGGCCACGATTGCCATTGTCAGTATGAGTAGTCTTGTCTTCATTTCCTTTTTTCTGGGAGAAGTGGGAGATTGGGGCTGGGAGTTTGGGGAGAGCTGGGAGGACTGAGGCAGCTGAGAGTGGTGGGATGACTCCGAGCGTTCTCCTGGATGCCTGCGCCATTCGGGGCTGGGCTTTACCCTTTTACCTTTTTGCTTTTTTACCTTTTACCCAGGTTCACTCCTATGCCCAGGCTGCCCTGCCAGTGCTTGCCGCCGATGGTTATGGCCGAGGCAGAGAGGCTGACTCGGCCTATGCGGAGCAGCGCTCCGGCCTCGGCCGCAATGCCCTTGTGGGTGAATCCGCGGTTGAGCGCCCAGCCTCCGCCCTCGCTGTCGTCCAGTTGCCATGCCGTGGCGTTGCGCCCGTAGCCGATGCCGTAGAACAGGTTGAGCCAACGGCACAGCCGGTGCACGGGGCCGAAGGTGACGGTGAACGACGAGTGGCGTGTCAGTCCGGTGTAATAAGGCAGCGCGCCGCTCATGTCGACATAGCCCTGCTCGTCGCATTCCGTGCGAGTGTCGCCGGTGGAACGCAGGTCGGTGGATATGTGGGCGAAGGCTCCGTGGCGGCGCATGAGCGTGGCCATGATGCCCCACGAGGGGCCGTTGGCATGGAATGCTGCCGTGAGCAGCACGTCGGCCGATAGCGGCAGGCGTGGTTTGTGCGTGCCTACGGTTATGGTGTCGGTGATGGTCTTGGTCAGTATCACCGTGTCGCGCTCCACTGCTGTTGCCTCTGTTGGCGTGCCAATGGTCATCTCGTAGGTGACGTGGCTCTCAAGCGGTGAGGCGAATCTGTAGTCGCGCAGCACGCCCCAACGTGGGTGCTTGATGGTTATCTTCTTCGAACCGGCTGGCAGGTAGAGCCATATCTCGCCCACCTCGTCGCGTCGCATGACTATGCCCAAGGGCGTGGAGAAGGCGAACTCGGCCGGGGCTATCACCTTCAGGAGCGCGCAGGCGTCGCCGTTGAGGTCGCGCACTGGCGATATGAACGCGCTCACGTCGTTGGGCAGCGTGCGGAACGCTGTCACGCTAAACTCCTGCGCCGAGGCCCGAAAGGCCGAGAGGGCGAGGAACAGCGCCATGAGTGCGGTTGCGAGGTGGGTGCGTCGGGTTGGTCTGTGCATCGCTGTCGGGGGCTATTCTAAGTTGAAGTCGGTTATGTTGATAGGCCCTTCGTCGGCGTTTACGGCCGAGGCGGGCTGCCATGTGCGCACATGAATGAGCGGCATGGAGGGGTTGCGGAAGTCCCAGAGCAGGAACAGGTAGCCATCGTCGGCGTAGCTGTCGCTCTTGTAAAGCTGTCGCAGGCTCACGCCATAGATGCCGTCGACGGTGGGATGGCGCATGATGCGGAACGAGGAGAACGCCACGTCGATGCGGCTGTTGGCGGCAAAGGCGCGGCTGAGGCGGCTGATGTATTCCTTCTTGGTGCGCAGGAAGTACTCCACGCGCCCGCCCGGCTGCAGACCGCCCGCACCGTCAGCCGGTGCGTCTTTGACCACGTTGCCCACTATTATCAGTGCGCGGTCGCTGAACACCTGCCGCAGGAAGTCTATGTCCTTGGTGTTGTAGGCCGTGCGCAGGTGCTCGCAGTAGTTCAGTATCACCCGTCTCCTTTGGCCGTCTGACTCGTCGAGCTTGCCCGAGAGCACCTTTGCCGCTTCCTTGTAGAACGGGTTGGAGCGTGCCATGCTGCGCAGCTGGCTGTCACTCAGGCCGGCTGTGGCTGTGGCGTTGCCGGCGTTGTGCCGCTCCGCGGTGCCTGCCTTGGCCTTGGCCGGCGTGTTTTCGTCTATGGCGGCAGCCCTCTCGGCGGGCATGGGTGCTGCCTTTGCGTTGTCGGTGAAGGTTATGTGGCCGGTGCGGTCTATGCAGCCTTCGCGTCCCGTGGCGTTCTCGCGGAATCGCAGCAGGCCTCCACGGAACCGGACGTCGAGCAGGCAGTTGCGCACTGGGACGCTGAACACGCGGTTGCCCTCGGCGTCGTAGACCACGTAGGTCACTTTGCCACGGCTGTTCACCAGCCCCACAAGCTCCAGCCCCTCATGCACTCCGAAGCGCATATCGCCGCTGCTGCCAGGCACATTGCGGGCAGGCCGCAGCCACAAGGCCACGGCCACGCCCGCAAGTATGAGCGTCAATGCTGATAGGATGGGCAGCAACTTTTGCATCTTTTTCCGTCAGGCGGGAACAACATTGTTGCAGTATGTACTGCAAACGCCGTGCCTGAACCCAGTGGCAGACCATCTTTTTGCCATATACATTGTTCTGCTTCGCTTCTGTCGCGGCTTGTTGCCGGGAAGGCCAGGTTGCGCGGCATCATTTTGTCCGGCACGGCCGTGAGCTTTGTTTTTTGGCACACGGCGCACAAGTCGCCTTGTCGTTGTAACCCACTGATAGTCAGTGGAATTGCGGTGTGTGCCGTTTCGCCCTCTGAAACGAGCCGTTTTGGCTTGTGAAACGACCCGTTTCATCGGGTGAAACAGACCGTTTTGCGGGCCCAAACGGCAACCTTTGTTTTTTGATACGTCCGTAGGCGGTGCGGCGGCATACGCATTTTTTGTTCTGTCACTGTGTTTTTGTATGCCAAAATGGCCTGACAGGTCGTGGGCTGTGCGTCAAAGGGCGGCGCGCAAGCCATTGGCGACAGTCTAAGAAGCTGTTTTGATTTTATCAAAGTCGGCTCTGCTTCTGCTGTCTTGAGTGCTTTTTCGGTCATGCTCGCCCGTTTGCTTCGTCGCGTAGCCCGCTATGCTCCTCTGCAGACGGACAAACATACCTCGAAAATCTAGCTCAACTCGACAGTTGACAAAATCCGAACAGCTTCTTAGACGAGTGGGGCTCGCGGCCCGGCAGGCAACCAAAGCACTCTTTATTTAACTTTTAATTTTTAACCTTTAACTCTTCACTGCCACTGCTCTATCTCGCCTCCTATCTCTATCTTCACCTGGTCGGGGTTGTCGGAGATTACGAGGTTGACGAGGTGCTCTGTGCCGGGCTTGAACTGGAATGTGCTCTCGTATATGTACGACACGCCTTTCATTATCACCTCTATGAGCGGCATACGGTTCTCCACGCGCTGCGGCACGATGATGGCCGTGTAGGTGAAGTCGCTCTGCTGGCGCGCGGTGATGGTGGCGCGTGTGCCGCGCACATAGCGCGTGGCCACGCCGGCGCTGAGGTCAATGGTGGCCGTTGGCACGGTGTTGTGCACATACACATCGGCCTCGGTGGGCATATCGCCCTCAAAGTCCTCGCCCTTCACGAGTCGGATAGTGAGCTTGCTCATTATGTGGCGGAAGGTGAGCGGTATTGGCTCGGCCGACGCGCTCACGCCCGCAGTGCGTGCATAGAGCAGGTCGCTGGCCTCATAGCCGCTCATGCCCGTCTCGGCGTCGGTGGCCCGCTGGTCAGTGCTCACGCTGAACGGCTGGTCCTCTATAGAGCTTACGGGCTGCGTGTAGGGGTAATAGGCGTAGGCGGTGTATGTGCCGTCGTCCCAGTAGAGGGTGCGCGAGGCCGTCCACGCGATGCCGCTCAGAGTCAGCGGCTCGTTGTTCACAAGGTTGCCGCCTATCTCCAGCGGGGCATCCTCTTCGGCCACGAACAGCCCTATCTTGTCGCCGTCCTCAAAGCCCGCATCGGTGGCGCGGGTCTGGGCGGGGTGCGTTATGGCGAACGTCATCGGCGTGTGCCGTGCGTCGGCTGGCGCAGCGGCCTGCCGTGCGTCATCTTCATCTTGCGTGCATGATGAAATGGCATGTATCACCAATGCGAAGCACGCGTAAGCGAATAATACAAATATCTGTCGTCTCATAATTATATTGGGTTTAAAGAATGGTACAGTCAAATGGAGTTAACGGGAGTTTGGGGCTTCGCCCCGAAGTTAGCGGAAGTTAGCGGACGAATGCTTTGCCACTGATTTCCCAGCTATTGTCCGTTAACTTCCGATGACCGCAGGTCATCTAACTTCGGTTAACTCCTTTCTACTCCATCCTGGCTTTTTACTTCAGCGGGCTGCCCTTGTGGATGCGCGGAGGCAGCTGGTAGTTGTGGATGGTGCGGCTGCTCACGTCCACGCTGCGGGTCACGGTGCCTGCGTCGCGCTTGTCGTTGGCAACGAACTCCTCGAACGAGTATTCCTCGCCGGCGTAGCGCTTGATGCGCTTCACTATGCTCTCGCGGCTGATGGTGCTGTA